>NZ_CAJUCP010000054.1 GCF_910585425.1 uncultured Acetatifactor sp.
CTTTTTCACATGGCACCTTTTTTATGCCTGCTTTATGGATTTCCGAGACTACACTTCAAGGTTCATGAAGCGATGGAAGGAAGAGGTGCTGGAGGCGCCTGCCATGGAGATGGCTGCGTAGGGGCCTGCGGCAGACAGAAAGGAAGACGGTATGGGAAGACAGAGGACGATGCTGAAGCTTTCCGCATCAGGGGAAAGCATATCTTTACGGACGGTATCCAGAGGGTTCCGTTCGCCGCACAGGTTCATCATACTGGAGAAGGAGCTGAGGGAACTGGAGGAGAAGCGGTATGTCTTATCTGCAGACATCCGTTCCTTTGCGGAGCTGCACCTGGAGAAGGCGGCTGCAGGAGGGGATGCTCTCGTGGCCAGGCTTGTCTGGCTGGGCGATACTGCGGAAGGGAAGCTTTCCGGGACGGAGGAGATCCTGAGGTTCCCGTGGGATGACTTCCGGGAAAGGATCGCGGAGAGCCGCAGCCTGGACGGAGGGTGCGTGAGGCTGCTGTCGATGAAGGACGGCAGGTACCCGAAGATTGAGTTCCACAGCAGGAGGCATCTGAAGGAAGTGGCGGAGACGCCCGTGCTGCGGAAGAAGCTGGGGAAGTTCCTTGCCCACCACCTGGCATGGAAAGAGAGCGTTAGGATCATGGTGTATGATGACTTTGTGCCCTACAGCTTTTTCTTCAGGGAAGAGCGGGCCAACGGGGGCGGCATGTGCGGAGGGATCATCCTGCACAGGCAGGAGGACCTGAAAAAGGCATACTATGGGATACATACCTGAAAGGCGGTGTATGGCGCAGGGCTGGCATGTTTTTTGCCAGCCCTGCGCTTTTATTGTATAGCGACACTAGCTTTTCTTCTCTAATGCTTTTCCGGTTATATTCAAAGCCTCTATTTGTAGAATTAGAGAAATCAGGAATTCTAGCCAACTCTAATGCAGAAGGCACCGCAGGCAATCCAGCTACAACTCCTATGAAACGAAGTATCTGAAAAACTTTTTCAATAACGGCGAACCAACATTGTAGCTTTCTATCTGTTCGGCAAATTTTCTGCATATATTCATTCTGGCAGTTTCGCATTGTGCAATATCGGCAAGTAGCCCGTCTGAAAAATACTGCAGCCAATTTATATCAAAAACACTGTAGTCAAAACCTTCCATATCGCTCAGGAATATTAACATAGCATCTTCTGACTGACGGAGTATGCTTTTCAGACGATTGGTATCTATTATTTTGCCCTTGCCATAAAGGTTAAACATCGTGATGAGTATGTCCTGATAAGTATTGGGGTAACAGCCCTGGCTTTTTTCTTTGATTACATTTATATTATTGTATATTTTCTGCTCAAAGTCCCGGTCAGGCACCAGGATTCCGTTTAGTACAGCTTCTCCATACCTATCAAAAAAGACCCAGTCAGCCCCCTTTATCTCTTTCTGGAAAAAATTCCTGATTATATTTTTATTTGCATCCCCACAGTATGGATACATTTTTGCCAGTATCAAGATTTTTTCTATGTGCAGAAGGCCTCCTATATTTCCGTCAAATGTCTCATCGTAAAAGTCATAGTAACAGAAGGAAAGCAATGGGACGATATTGATGTAGGCGCGTATGCCGGTTTCATCTGTTTCCACAGCCTGATGCACTGCATGCTTCAGAAAACGTCCCAAAGCATAAGTTTCAGGCTCAAAATACACCCTCCCGCTTCGGTTTCAGGCATTTTTTTTCACAGCAGTTCGAGAGTAGTAGGCGGATTGTTTCCTTATGGGAGCAGTAGGAAAAATAGTTGAATTTCCGGGAGATACAGTCCACTGCCTCTTCCGCCAAGTCAGATTCAAGCTCCATATAAGAAATAAGTGCCAGACAGTTCCACAGTTCCCGGTCACATTTCAAGCTCTTTTCATTTTCCAGATTTTTCAGCACATTCCTTATATAGCTGCGGCAGCCATCCTGTACAGGAAGAAATCTTATGCCACATTGGGAAATAATATTTCGGATATCTTTCTCAGACATATACTTTATCATCAGGAACAGCTCAAAGCTCCCGATACTGGCAGCAGCAACGTTCCTTGTTGGCAAACTTCCATCAGTACTGTTCTTATCCGGTGCAGTTGCGCTTCCAAGAATACTTCTGAGGTATAACTGGAACAGCTCCTGCAATTCACGGTAATTGTCAACCATGAGGCAATTGTATGTAATATAATGATAATAGTCACGGATCATCCATTGCAGAGTCTGATAACTCGGTATCCCGGAATAAGTAAAATATTGCGTTTCCTGTTGCTCTTTTACCTTTTGTGAAGTGCTGTAAGCATCCTGAAACATGGAATAGTGGAACTGGAAAGAACTAATATCTTTCAGGATTTGATTGTCTGTGGATGCTAAATCTGGTATGTCCATAATAATGTCTTCCAGGCTGACAGACTTTAGATCCTCGTTGATTTTATCCCGTATTTCCACCGGTATACTGAGACAGCCACGCCCTATGAGCTCCTTTACTTTAAATTTATTATACTGCGAAATATAGTATGTATAGTACCGATGTTTTTGGAAAGCCTTTTCTGCCGCTGTGTATAATGCCCCATATGCCTTTCCATATTCTTCCAAAACATAATAAATATAAGCCTGTTTCAGATAAGCCTGTTCATCGTCCCTTTTGAAAAAGTCAATTCTGTCGGCTTCAGCTCTCAATCCGGCATAATCAAATGTCTGAAGCAGCTCCACAGACAGATTTCTTTTATGCAAAATATCGAAACGTGTTAGTCCTGCCCCATCTGCATCAAGCACAGGCATATAAATAGCTCCGCTTCTTCGAAGCACATCGGCTATAATACTGTATGCATCATCGGCAGCTTCCGTCTCGTTTTTCAGCAGCTTAGCCAATTCATCTAACATTTTGCGTGGCGGACAGTTGGATTCGCCGGAGACAGAATGGACATCCAATACGCCACTGTTGTCCAAATATATGCCGCATTTCCGTAGTCCCTTATTCAGATATTTTGCCAAAACATAATCCAATTCCCGAAGAGGCTTCAAATACATTGCAGCAGCTGTTGTTGCCGACAAGCTTTTCCGAATTCCCGATTTTATCATCTCCAGCAAAATCAGCTGTATTTCTGTACTATCTTTACTGAAGAGTTTTGTATAGATTACATTTGCACCTAAGTTTTTGTAATATTCAAACATGTTCTCATCGTAATCATGGTAACTCTCAAGCATATATGCCTGTTGGAAATCATTTCCCAGAACACCTTTCACCCAGGAGAAAATCTGCTTCATATCCGGGTCATTGAAAGAATAGCCCACGAACAGGACTACATTTTTCGCAAGTACCGCTTTGATATAGGTCTCTATCAACCGAAAATTACTGCTATATTCCAGATAATCGTCTTCTTTCAGAACAAAATTGTTATGTTCAAAATCTCCATGCATCTTAACGACTAATTTTTCATTATGGGTATAGGGCAAGTCTCTGTCCTGGCAGATAGTTTTATAAATATGTCCCCGATTCCTCATTTCCCGTTCCAGGAAATCCGTGTAATTTGTGGTGATTATTGTACTTACATTGAGGTCAACAATTTTCTTGTGAAGCTTGTTGATTGGGAGTTCCTCCTCGAAACGGAATATTTTCCGGCACAATTCCACATATTCCTTCTTTCCGCGGGAATTGTAATAAATCTGCGGAATCTTCAGAACGTCTGCATCATCAGGCTTGATATTCAGATGCATGCAAAATTCTTCAATCGCTCTCTTCCAGAGGGGAATGCCGGACGTGAAATCAACCCCTGCCCCCACAAACAGAACCAGCTTTTTGACCAAATATGCATTGTGTAAAATCTCAATGGATTCTTTGATAAAAGCACCTTTTTGTATCTTGTCAAAATGGATGTTATCGTTTGCTGTCATTTGAACTTCCTCCCAAAATATATTAAAAACTTCTCTTTTTATATTGTCTCTTCTGCCTATACTCTGTCAAGCCTATTTCGTTCACGATGGGGCTGTCAGATGTCTCAGGATTTTCGCGTAAAGGATGATTGAAAACATCTCGTGGTACCGGCGAGTGAAGCAAATGATAAGAGCTTTGTTTTGCAAGGTGTTTTTGTATGGAAATATAGGAGAAATTATGCTATGATAATGACAAAGATAAAAGAAAGTGAATGGAGCGTGAATTATTTGGATATACAAAATCTGGAGTATAAGCAATTGAAATGTGAATTATGTTCTTGTCTTGAATGGAGAGGAGAGAATAGGGCATATGTCTGTTTTGAAAAAAATTCATTTGAATTCCAAAGAAATCATGTGGTGTATAACATTGAGATTTCAGTGCGTAAAATAGAAAAGTGTATTGTGATAAAAAGCCAGGTGCCAGTTCAATTTGAGAGACTCTATTTGTATTTGGGGGATGTGCGAAGATACGAATATCTTTTTGATGGGGCATTTTATACTATGAGTAAATGTTTGGCTGATGGGAATGAGGTTACAGAAACTATTAAATCTGTAGAACTTGGATATTTTCAAAGTGCTCGGTCAAAGCATAAAATTCCATTAGAATTGAATGATAGGGAGTATAAGAAGTTTTTTTGAAGTGGATAAAATTGCAGAATGAGTTTGGAATAATTAATCAGATGAATTTATTTGCAAGCTGCATCAATAGGCTTACCGCCGACGTGCGCATTTCAATGTTGATAGAATGTTATGAAGCCCTTGGTAAGAAATTAGAAAAATTACATTTGTTAACAGTTATTCCAGAGCAAAACTCTTCTCGACAGGTTAATTGTCCAAATTGCGGATGTATCTATTCTATTTCGATAAGAGGTAAAAAAACGCTTGCTTGTTATGTATATGCTATTATTGAAAAATACGGAAAACCAATTTTCAATACAGAGTTTCGTAGACGTAAGAGTTTGATTGGACATATTATAAAGACAAGAAATAAGGTGTTTCATGTTAATGCTAAGCAAAGGAAGGTGCTAAAGGGCGGTCAGTGTGGGTTTTATGCTGTGAAACTCGATTGGTTGTTTCGCTATATAATCTGGATTTTGATGGGATATAATCAAGATAAACTTGATGATTTAGTTTCAAAGGAAGTAGTGAAATTTGAGAGTGAGTTTTCGCAGCTTATTTATTAGGCAGTGCTTACTTTTAAGGAAAGTATTATACTTGAAATGAAAGTAAAAAGAATTCCAGAATTTTATTATGAATAAGCATATTAACTGGGGGATGGCACCTAAAAGTGCTATATCCCCCCTTTGAAGTATAAAAAGTAACTGTAGACCATGTTGTGCCCATGTAAGGGAATTTCAGTAGTTTATGATTTTATTTCCAATTATGAGGATAAAACTGCTAGACGGTGGTAGAGGTTTTCCTTATGCCGCTGCTTTCGGGATGTCCTGTACAGGAAGCAGGACTGCATCCCTGCCGATCTCCATGGGCACCCACGCCCCGTCCCGCCAGATGCAGCCGGTTGCCTCATTGTAGAATCCGGCAGGCGGGGGCTGCATGCCGGGAGGGGTCTTTTTCATATACAGGCGTATGTGGCTTTCATAAAATAGGGCAAGTGCCAGGCTGATGCGGCCTTTCAGGTCGAGGGCCAGCCTGTCGACCTCGTCCATGTCCTGCCTCCGGAAAGCGGCCTCGGAAATCTGGCGCAGCAGGCCAGACTGGTCTATGGCATCCTGGATGATGGGCCTGGCTTCTTCCAGGAAGTCCTGGCGGATGCGCAGGTCTTCCAGGGTGGCCTGCTTGACATAGGCAGTGGCGGTGGCGCTGATGTTGTGCCGCAGCTCGTCAAAGGGCTTTTTGTATTTCGTCTTAAGCTCTTCCAGGGACACTACGGCCAGGTTGCGTCTCAGGGTGTCAAGGTGCCCTTCCAGTGCCGTGCGCAGTTCGTTCTTTTCCATAGGGGTTCCTCCTTCTATTGTTTCCAGGGTTGCTTTGTAGCTGTGTTCAGGGGACGAAAGGGTGCTTTTTGCGTCTGTTGGCGGTTCCGCGCCTGGAGAAAGTGAACCTGGGGCGGCGTTTCCGGAGCCGGACGCATTCTTCTTTTCTGCTTCTGTGGAGACACTGCAGGTTTTTTCGGCACGGTTGTCCTTTGGATGTTCTTCATTTCGGGAATGGTGCCTGTCGTATACAGCCTCTTTGGCATTGTCATCCGGTGTCTTTCCATTCCCGCCAAAGGCACCCTTTTCGCTGCCGCCATCAGAGGGGGCTCCGTTTTCGGTATCTTTTATGCCTGTGGTCTCTTCGTTGTCTGTTTCCTTTTTGCCGGAAACCCTGCCGCGCCGGGCGGCCAGTGTGATCCCGTCTGCACCGATGTCCTCGTCTTTGTCTTTCCGCTTCCGGTTCTGTTTTTTCCGGCACTTTTCCAGGGTGGCGGCATAGTCGTAGCCGAGGGCAGCCTGGAGCTTCCCGGCAAATTTGCGGAGCGTGTCTGAATGGTACTGGTACATGGCCCGTTGAAACCCCTCCAGCTTCCATTCCCTGCATACCGTGTCGAGTATGTTGGTGTAGTCCATGAGGGCATCTATGGTCTTTTTGATGTCTCCGTAGCAGGTGTGAACTTCATGGTCTCCGTCCAGGTCGAAGTAGTTGATAGTGAATTCCTTCCGTAGGTATTCGTCCAGCTCCATGGATGTGGCGAGTACCGGCTCGTAGATCTCCCTGGGGTATTCAGGGGCGCTGCCTGCCTGGGCTGTATTATTGTCCATCCGGGGCACCTCCTGTCTGCCGGGGCTGTGGTGCGCAGAGGCCGTTCAAAAGCGCATGGGCGCCAGCGCGGTACCCGATGCAGAAGGTACGCTCTATCTCCGCGTCATTCCGCCTGGATACGGCGGCCTGGTACTGCTCGAAAAGCTCCCGGGACTGGCTAAGGGCGGGCAGGAGGGTTCCTTCCGCCTGGGTGACGTCCGCATCAAACGGGGCGAGCTGCTCCCTGTTCCCAAAGACTTCCGTTTCATACATCCAGTACAGGAGGTCATGCAGGAAGTCCGGGTCTGCCATACTGTCCATCTTTATGGCAGGGACAGGATCCGAAAAAGCCGTGCTGTCCGGCCTTATGGCAGGGGCAGGCTTCGAAAGGGCGGAAGCGATGTCCTGGAGTGCGCTGATTAGCTTCGGCAGCTGGCTGTTAAAAAAGATGCTGCCCATTTTTGTTTCATGGAAATTCATTCGTCTTGCCTCTCTTTCATGCAATTTTCTGTTCGCCCCACCGGATGCGGAGCACGCCGTTCTCGTCTTTCTCCTGCTTCATCAGGAGGGAGAGCAGGTCGAAGTCCACGTCGAACTTCTCATAGATCTCATCCAGGTCCACGTCCTGCCCTTTCATGAACAGGTTCAGCTTCCCCTTTGCCAGCACCATCTGCATCAGGTTGGACTCGATGCTGCCCGCGTAGGTGAGGAAATAGATGTCCTTGTGCTGCGTGGAGGTGTAGCGGATGAAGCGGAAGTAGAACTGGCTCATGCCGGAGTTGTTGTAGTGGAGCTCAGGGATGATGACCTTGTTCACATATTCGAAATTCACGCTGGAGGGGAGGCTCTGCTGGGTGCAGAGCAGGATCCCGTTGCCGCTGTCCTTCAGCTCCTGGCGCAGGGCGCGCCTTCTGGCGAAGCTGGTGCTGTCCCCGGTTACGGTGAAAAGGGGGCGCTCCGGCAGGTATTCCCGGATTGCCTTTGCGTAGGAGTCCAGCACCACCTTGTGGCGCACCCCGATGGCGATTATCTCATTTTCCCATTCCGCCGCCATCTCCACCGCCGTCATGACCTTGACAGGGGTATCCCCGGTGTATTCCTGCAGGGTGTCCGGGGCCGCGCCGATCCGCAGGAGCAGGACGATTTGCTGGACCAGGCGCATCATGGCGTCTTTCCTGGAGTTCCCGGTGGAGGCGAAGTAGTTCTCCCGCATTTCATAGAACTGGCTGATGGCTTTCCGGTAGACCGCCTTTTCCTCCGGCGGGAACTGGAGCAGCACCTGGTGGATCCGCTTGATGTCCTTGCAGGCCACTTCCTCGAAGGTCCTGGTGATGACGGTCTTGTCCAGGAGGCGGTTCAGCACCTCCGCATTGTAGATGTCCTGGGTGCGCTTCTCCATGCCGAAGACGGTGACCTTTTCCGGCAGGTGGGAGGCGGCGAACAGGGAGTAGCCTTTCCTGTAGGCGGGGATGGGCTGGCCGTAGAATGGGTTCACATCCCTGTCCGGCTCACTGTCGCTATCGCTATCTTTGTTCCTGCTGTGGCGGTAGATGAAGCGGTTCCAGGAGACCATGTTGACGGAGTTGTTGTAGAGCAGCTCCAGCTGTGGGGCAAACTCCGAGATGTTGTTCCGGGTGCTGGTGCCGGTGGTGAGCAGCTTCATCCGGCAGCGGCGGAAGCAGGAGAGCACGGCCTGGCTCCTGGCGCTGTTCGGGTTGGAGATTTCATCACTTTCGTCTAAGACCAGCTGGATGTTCCATCCGATGCGTTTCAGGTAATCCCGCAGCTGCTTTTTATGGGCGCTGACCATGTTCAGGGTGAACAGGAGAAAATGCCCGGGCCGGATGCGCCGTAAGTCTTTGGGCTTCTGGACGAAGAGGCAGGGCAGCCCATAGTTTTCCAGCACCACGTTCCAGTTGTTGCGGATGGAGATGGCGGAAGAGACCACCCAGGTGCTGTGTATGTTCTGGCGCTCCATGCGGTAGAGCCCGGCAGCGATCCCGGCCAGGGTCTTGCCGCTTCCCTGCTCCCATTGCAGGAGGGCGTAGCGCTTCTGGAGGATCAGGTTGATGTCGTGGAGCTGTATCTCATTGAGCCGGATCTCTTCCATCAGGGAGGCGTCCCAGAGGGAGAACCCGGAGAGCCATTCCCCAATCCTGGTATCTTCCGCCATCTCCGCAAAGGGGCGGCTCTGGCAGTCGTACTCCCGGCGTTTCTTTCGGAGCAGCCGTTCGTACCCCGGGAAGGCTCCCGGGTTGTTGTCCAGCACTGCCTGGGAGATGGGGACAGGGAGGTGGCTGCCGTCTTTCAGCGTTTTTTTGGCGGCAGCGCCGTAGGCCTTGTAGGCGAGCTCGCTGTCTCGCTTCACAAGGAAGAGTCCTTCTTTTTTCGGTGCGGGGATCTGTTTCCGCAGGGTCTTGCGCAGGTAGGTGAGCACCTTCTTCTCCGTGAGCTGTACCCGGCACCATTCGTCAAAGTCCATGCCGTCGGGCTGGCGCTGGGTATAGAAGCGGTGGAGGTACTCGCAGCATTTGGCGTACAGCGGCCTGGTGGCTGGGTGCGCCTTGATCTGGTAGAGCAGCTTCTGGGACTGGTAGCGGAAATCCCCTTTGTCAGGGCGGGATTTTGCCAGTTCCAGCAGGATCTTTGCCTGGCTGTCCTCCAGTGATGATTTGGCATAGGCCAGCATCTCCCGGTGGAGCTGGGCGGATACGGAGGGGATGTCAAAGCCTTTTGGCAGGATGCTGTCTTCCTCTGTGCGGTAGGGCTTTGGCTCCCATCCGGGAGCACTGCTTTTCCGCTGCCAGAACTGCAGCTTTGTGGGGAAGCGGCTTACGCCCAGGGAGGAAAAGGCGTCCTCCGGGAGCAGGAGCTGCCCCAGGAAGCTGTAGCCGGATTCCATCTCCTGTATCTGGCCCTTGTCGGTAAAGGAGTCCCCCAGGAAGGAGCGGGGGACGATGAGGGCCAGGATGCCCAGGGGCTTTAGGAGAGCCGCGGCCTTTATGCAGAAGTACATCTGGGATGGGAGCTCCCTGCCGCGCTCCGTCCGCCATTTCAGGTGGAAGGGCGGGTTGCCCACTATGTAGTCGAAGCGTGTCCCCGGGTTCCAGGAGCGGATGTCCCGGCATTCGATTGCAGCCTCCGGGTAGAGGAACCTTGCCACTTTTACGGCTTTCGGGTCGATGTCGCAGCCGTAGAGGTTGGACTCCGTGGGCATGAAGTTGAAGAAATTCCCCATGCCGCAGGTCAGGTCTGCTATAAGGCTGCTCTCGGAGGGCTTCAGGCATTCCGCAACCAGCTCGCAGAGGCGGTGCGGGGTAAAGAACTGGCCGTTCTCGATCTCCTTTTTCGCCTGGCTGAAGGCATTGTAGTTATCATAGTCCTCCCGGTCCAGCCCGTGGAGCCCGCCGTCCCCGGTATAGGCGTTGTAGATGTCCTCCGGTGTGATGGGGCAGTCCGGGGGGAAGCCGCTGTCTATCAGGTACAGGGATTTCTCGTTCAGGCCTTTCCGTTGGTCCTGGGGGATTCTCTCCTCGTGGTGGGAATATTTCAATCGGTATCCACTTCCTTTCTATACGATTTCCAATCTCCCTTTCCGGCGGCGGAAACGGTAGATGCTGTCGGTAAGGGGCTTTTGGGGGCCAGGGCTGCAGGCAGAATTTATCCTGTCTGCCATGTCCCGGAGGCTCTGGAGGTCTGTGCCTTTTTCAGCAGGGGCGGCGATGACCCGGTCCCTGCTGGAGGCGATGAGGTAGAGGTCTTTTTTCAGCCTTCCGGATAGCTTTCTTAAATAATAGGGGTAGAGCAGCACTGTGGCTCCATTGGTGCCGTTTTTGGACGTCAGTACCCACAGGCCGTTGCAGCCGGTCCCTGTGTCCGGTCCTGCAGGCGGGCCGGGAGTGTACGGCGTCATACGGAATCCTTTGAATTCCGTATGCAGCTCAGCGGATTCCTGCAGCTCTTCAGCGCTGATGGAAAGCTTCTCGCAGAGGGCGTTGTCCACAATGATGTACTCGTCCCTGGACTTGCTGATGTCAACCGGGACAGTATAGACTGCAGAAAGGTCGAGCAGCTTTCTGTGGGGGAGATGGGAGAGATGTGGGGATCCCTTCTGCGTATTGACAAGCCGGTATGTCACTGTGTCCAGGACATAACTGCAGTCAATATGTGGGATGCACCGGGTGTACTGGCTGATATCGTTAATTCTGTTGTACAGGTCCATGAATTCAGCGGCCGCATCCTCCGGTTCCGACAGCCCGCATTTCATGGGGCTCAGCAGGTGGTCGATTCGGATTGCCGGGCATATGCTTTCTGAAGGAGTGCGGATGGCGACACTTGGGATGGGGCAGCCGCCGGGGGCAATGATTTCGTAGGGCCGGACTTCATAGTCGGCCCCGTACTGTTCGGAGACAGCTTTTTTGATTTCTCCTAATAATCTTTCATACATCTTTCATTCTCCTAGTTTTCTTGTGTCAAAATGGGATGCTTTCTGGACAGCAGCTCTTGCCTGTCGGCAATGCCCCGCTGAATATCCCGCGGATGCGCCGGAGGTCAGCATGGCGGCACGGTACCAAGGTATTCCTCCACAAATTTCCTGGCATGCTCCTCCGTGTGGAACCTGATGTCCACCCGGTGGTTCTTGTACAGTCTCATGGACTGGACTTTTGAGCAGCCAGTGAAAGTGAAGCAGCTTTCGCTGTGGTCGCCGCTATGGAGGACCTGTGCCAGGCTGTCGGGGACGCCGGAGAAGCCTTTTGCTTCGAAATGGGCGATTCCTTTCAGAATGTCTATGGCCTGCTGGAAGATTTCCCAGGCTCCATAGTTCCGGTAATGAATCCGGTAGCTGCAGGCATAGTCAAGCAGCAGGGTGCCTTTTTTCAGGGCGAACTTTGCCTTGTCACCGGTCCTGTTCCAGGCGGCCTGTCTGCATTTCTCTTTCAGATCATGGACGGCTGCCTCCGCCAGCTCCTGTCCGCCAGTCTGGAGGAAAATCTGCTCCAGGACTTCCGTGTAATGGAGGGAGAGGCTGTCCAGGGCAGAGGTGTATTGTTCTGTCTTCTGTCTGTAATCCTGTGGGTAGCTGTAGGAAGGCTTTTGGGGCATAAGGTTCTCTTTTATGTCTTCGGAATTGATGGAGAGGTGGTAGGCATCGTTGAAATAGGCGGCCAGGTTGTGGATGAACACCGGGTGGAGGGAGTGGCGCTGCTCCCGGATGTCATTCCCGGAGAGGTCCAGCTTTCCATATGTGGAGAGATAGGACTCGGATGGCATGCCCGCAGGGTCCAGTAATTCCCGCTGCTGGCGCTGTATGTCCTCCCAGAAGAATTCCAGCTCCTGTAGTGCCTCCCTGGCGGCATCATAGGCGGCCTGGTGCGTCTGGCAGAAGAGGCGGTCGGTCTCGGAGATGCGGGCATCCGGCTTTATTTCTATGGATGCGAATTTTGTGAGCAGGTCCATTTGTCCTCCTTTCTGTGGGGTTCTGATATGGTGGTTGATGCTCTTTCACCATGATATACTCATGAGCGCATACATTTGCAGAGCAGAAGCACTCAGTGGTGCGCATAGGGCAGCAGGTGGGCCGCCTTGAAAAGGCGGCACTCTGTGCCGGTCTAAAAAACTCACGCAATCTCAATCTGCTCCGTTTCCCTTTTGTAGAGATAGAGACTGTTGGAGAGGAAATCGGAGACACCGGTGAAATATTCATTTGTGGAGCGTACCGTATCCCGGTAGGATTCTGGGGCCTCGCCTTCTTTCAGCGGCAGCAGCACCATCTGATGGATGGAGTCGGGGAAGAGCAGGACATCGCTCCCCATGAGCAGGGAGAAGCCTTTCAGGGTATCCTTGTAGAGTATGGCTGTAGCCCCGTATGCATGGTGTGAATTGGTCAGCACGTACATCTGGGATGGATGTCCGGGGAACGGCTCTCCCGGGACAAGGTCCGGCATGTAGGAGACCTGCAGGGGGTAAAGCAGCGGGGTGTTTGCCTCAGCAATGGGGAACAGCTCCTCTGCCGTAATGCCCCACATGTCAAGATGGCTGTTGAAGACGGTGATGGTTCCCGGGGCATCTTCAAGGCCGGATTTCATGCCGAATACGATTGCCATATCCAGATACCTGAAATGGGGTATCTGGGTGAGGAGCTCCCTGTTGGCATCATAATTGATGAGAAAATAAAATACTGTCTCCCTGGCCTGGTCGAAATGCCTGACCCATTCCATGTCCACAGGCTTCTTCAGCCGGTCCCTCTGGTATATGCTGATGACGATGTTCACTATGGCATCCATACTGGTGTTTTTCTGGAAGTCCTCGAACAGCTTCTCCAAATAAATGATTGGGCTGAGGCCGTTTTCCGAGTCCACGACTACGATTCCGTAACGGCGGATGTTGTTGAGCCTCAGTGACTCTTTGAGCTGGACTTCCTTGTTCAGTGCAGCTGCCAAGGCAGCCCGTATTTTTTCTGCGAATTCCTTGATGTTCATGTATCCCTCCTAAAAAAAGCAGGACGGGCTGTCTGCCTGTCCTGCCGGAAACGAGTGCGGCATTGCCGCTGTCAATAGTTACATGGTAAGGTTGCCGTTGCAGTGGCGGCCTTGTAGGGGTGCTTTGTGGAACACTACCATGGAGTGGCGCTGGGTGCAGCTACAGGTAGCTGCAGGGCACTACCATGGGATGCCGTCAGGCGCATGCCGCCGGCTCTAAGGGGAACTGGCAGATGACTGCCGCCGGATAAGGGCTCAACAGAAGGTGGTAATGCGTGTTCTGCGTCTCGAAGCGGATACTGTTTGTACCGACTTCATGGATTGCAATCACCTGCGAGGTGCGGTAGATGTCGCCGTTGGCTTTGAATACGGCACATTGTCCGGTGACAAGGGGGCAGAGGAGATTGCCGCAGAGCTGGATTGTTTTCTTTTTTTCTTCGTTTGCTTTCATTCGTGTGAAGCTCCTTTCTGTGATTGGAATTTGTTTTGTTGTAGGAAGAGAGGCCTAAAACTGCCATATGGGGGTTATTCACGGCAGAGTTCTGCAAGGACGCAGCGTACATCTTCCAACAGATTTCTGATGCGCTTTGAGGATGTATTCTGGCGTGCAGCAATATCCTGGAGATTATAGCCGCTTGACCTCAATCGCACGATTTCCATCTGCTGTTTGGAAATGCGTTTTGCGAGGTCATGCATGAGGAGAGTTACTTCCAATTGCTGCATCATATCATCATATACTGGCAGTGTTTCTTCCAAATGCAAGTCATCAGACTGGTCATCTGGATATAACATTGCGTGTATGCTGCATACTTCTGCGCTACGTTTTTGACGTAATTTAGCCCGATTGTAGTTGTATAATGAATTTTGCATTCCTTTCCAGGCTATGTTGCTAAAAGAATGTTTTGCTAATTCAGGATTGACAAAGAAACGATGAATCGAATTTAGATAGCCAAAAATAACAACGTCATAAAACTCATCGATGGGCAAATTCTTTTTCTGGAGAAATTTATAGACCAGGTCGTGATTCTGAGCCGCAAAAATTTTCTGTTCAGGTGTCAACGGTATTTCACACATCATTTATTTCCCTCCTATCGATAGAACAAGGGATTCCCTGGCCTGTAACCAGAAGAATCCCCTGCAGGTTTGACATACGGCATCCTGCCGTAAAATAATCAGTTGCGGTTATTACGCAGGGAGCGCCTCATAGTCCCCATAAATGGGCTGGCTATAATAAGGCTGCTCAGGTGCTTCCGTGGCAGACATCGTGGCCATGCCGGTAGCTTCAGCGTCATTGTAGCTGTAAACATTGCCACTGGCCTGGGCTTCAGTTGCCCCGGCATTCTGCTGGAGCATGCTCCGTATCTGTTCCTTGAAGCCGTTGGCATACTCCCTGACCTGCGCCAGCTCGGCTCCGGAGAGGTCGGACAGGAGGCGGAAAGTGGCGACACTGTAGTCATCCTTGCCATTGTTCATCTTCTTCAGGCCGATTTCCACCAGGCTGCCGTAGGTCGCGCGACGGCGGAGGCTGAATGCCTGGCCGATGAACTGGCGGAAAGGCTTCAGGCTGGTAGGCGGCAGACTCAGCTGCAGGGGCACGAGCTCGCCGCTGCGGAGCAGGTAGAGCATCCGCATATTCTTACAGGCTTTCCCCCTACCTTCCGTGGCAGAGCCGAACTGGTTCATGGCACAGGCGGCACAGGAGCCGCCGGGGGTGCCGGCACCGAGCTTTCCGTCAGTGGAAGAGCAGAGGGGCGTGGCATTGTCGTCATACTCGTTGCCCTCCGGCCAGTAGGCGTTGTTGGGGTGGTTGAAGAGGATGATCCCGGTGAGGGTCTTGGCATAGTCCGGGTTGTCCGGGTCGCCTGTGGGGATCTCGAACTGCAGGGAGCCTCCGGAGGGAATCTTCACCCTGGGGAAATTCATCTGCATGCCTTCCATGTCCTCTGCCAGCTCTTCCGCGGTGAAGCCGCTGTCCATCGTCATCGCAGGGAGAAGGAACTGCTGCTGTCCTGTGGGGTTGGTGTTCTGGTTGTAATCCATTTGATGTCCTCCTTTTTTTGTGGGGGAGCAGGGCATGCTGGGGCTGGCATCTTTCGATGCCTCGCTCCGGCAGGGTGCCTGCTCCATGATTGTGCTCTTGTTTTGGCGTATGGCAGCCGTATCCCATATAAAGCGGTGGGATGGCATCCCGGCCCTGTCGGCTGGGAAAGCCTGTCATGCAGCCGGCCGGTTGATCCGGCGCCATGTCCCTGGAGACATGGACAGGATGTTGTACCCGATGCTCTCCAGTTCTGTGGCGCGGTCATAGCTCTCCACGTCCTGGCTGTAGCGTGTGACGGCATTGGAGAGGCCGTACAGGGTCAGGTCCTTCCCCTCAATCAGGTGCTGAAGTACGCCGCCCTCTTCGCCCTCGGTGATATGGAACTCCCGGCTTGCAAGCCTGACGGTGCCGGGTATGTCGTCCGTATCCATCTTTGCCTGGGCGGCATTCTTCATGAGGTCCACCACCCGGGAGAAGCGGGCTTCCTCCACGGCTGCCCTGACGGTATCCTGGAGCTTCATCAGGAACGCCCTGTCATCGGCCTCCAGGGTCTCGTTGGAATACAGGAGGAATGCCTCCTCTGATTTGTCGGCCCTCCCTATATGGTTCCGGCGGGTCTGCGCATCGTTGACGATCATGCCGTTGCTGCAGACGAGGCGGTAGACCAGGGGCTGCACGCTGACTGCCCCGGTGCCCACCTCGCTGTTGGAGATGATCATGCCGGCCTGCACGATGTCCCCAGGGACGACTTCCGCCTCCATGCGGGTGTTGACCACCTTCATGTACATCCTGCTGTCCGTGACCTGGCAGCTCTCGAACCGCGCGTCCTTCATCTGCCCTATGATGGGCAGGACGGCTGAGGCGATCTCGAAGTTGTCCAGCCGCCGGTAGCGGTCGCTCAAGAAGGCCCTGGCGGTGCCGCCCATGGTGCGGACCAGCCTGCGCGAGGGGGACTTCTGCATCCATGTGTTCACGTTCTCTGCCAGCAGGTGGGGAGCCCCTGCCAGCATCAGGTCGTAGTAGGGCGCCGGGATATGGAAGTGGGTACCGATCTGCCGGTGCGCGTTGAGGTTGACCTGGACGGGCTCCACAGGCTCGTCCTTCCCATCGAATATATGGAGATAGACCTGGCCGCTGTGGGGCTCCATCTGCAGGTTCCTGGTGTCCACCAGGTAGTCCTCCTTCAGGCTGCGCTGCCTTGTGATTTCGGCAGCCATTTCTTCCAATGATAATCCTGCTTTCATTCTGGTTCACTTCCTTTCTGTCCTTATGCGGCTACCAGCTGACGCGGATGCCGCCGGGGGTGGACTGCGCTGTCAGGCCGTCGCCCTCCAGCACCTCCACCAGCCGGGGCCAGTAGACCTTTGCAGGGAAGCCTGCCAGGTGCTCCTTTGGGACTTCCTGCTGGCCTTCTTCCACGCAGGCATCGCCGTTCTCATGGAGTATCAGGCAGCTGTGCCCCCGGGAGTTCAGGTCGGTCACAAGCGCCTCCAGCACTGCGCGTCCCTGGATCTCATACCAGACCTGGGGGTCTATCGGCTGCCGGTTGGGGTCTTCGGGCGGGGTGCCGTCGCTGTCATCTGTGAGCGGCACGATCCTGAGCATGCTGCAGGCGATGCCGCCCTGCTGGTCAAGGGTGATGTCCGCATGGTCGAAGTCGGGGACGCCGAAGACGCGGATGCGCCCGGTGCCGCCGGACAGCGCCAGCCTTTCAGGCTTTTTTTCCTCCCATTCCCATGTGGTGTCCGGATATGCTGACCGGAGGAAAGCGGAGATCCTGTGGTTCACATGGCACAGCAGGACCGTCTCTGCGGGCATGCTGTCCGATTCCTGCACCCAGGCAGAGATATCCGGGCCATCTTTGGCGGCGTGATGCCTTTTTGGGGAGCGCCTGCGTCTCCGGTGCCGTCTTGGTGGCCGGGTGCGCAGAAAAGCTGCCAGGGACCATATGCCCCAGATGGAGAATGTCCCCAGGAGGAGCCAGGTCTGCCAGGGGCCTCGGGCGAAGGCCAGTATGGCGACTGCCACGCCTACGAGGATGCCGGTGCTGCCAGGTCGGGGTCTGTCATGTTTCATTGTCTGTTACCATCCTTTCTTTGTGATTCTCCACAAGCGGTATATCTGCCGGTTCGGGCAGACAAAGGTGTGAGTGGAGCGTGTGCGGGTTCCTGTTGTCCTGTCATCATACGCAAAAAGAACCGTACCAGTCTTTCAGTGTCATCCTGAAGACCAGTGCGGTTCCTGTATGATGGGACTGTGCGGCGGCACGGGAAGCTCAGGCATGTCCTCGCTTTGGGAGGGCTGTGTCCTGGCATCCTGCTGAAGCCGCTGCCTCAGCTTATGAAATTTGTCTTTCTTGCTCCTTTCTGCCAATGGCGGTAGTATCTATTAAAAAAGTGCCGGCAGATGCTGTCGCTGAAAGGGCAGACTGATGCTACTGGCACTGGAGTACAAACTTGACAGCGTGTGCAATGCGGAGAATGTCCGCGGTACAGGGGATGCCTGTAATCCCGAAAGGGATACGCACAAAAATCAATTACAAGGAAAGTATAACACTATATATTGTATCTGTCAATATATTTAATTCTATATATAGTGCTTTGGCTGGCTTGTGGGATTGTATGGATTGAGTGATAATAGCGGAAACGGGAAATATGTGAGACAACTTGAAGAGGATATACGATAGATGGCTTAGGAACTGTAATAACTGATGCAACCTGTTTAGGAGAAAGCCCAGAAATACAACGAAAACGGCTATAAACTCGCAGCAGTTATTTGTAGACAATTCCTTAGTATGGGATAGGCTGTATTTTTATATCTGCCAGGAAAATGTCAGACGATAGAAGCTGGCTGTAGCAGCGGCAACGGTGATGTATCCGGCAGATTCCTGTAGACAGAGAAAGATGGCATCTGCCTACAGGACAGGGGACTGCGGCTTTGCATCGCCGCATATAGCATCAGATTCTTTCAAAGATAATCTGCTGGCGGAGATAGAGGTTGGCTACAGCGAGGATTACCGCCCTGCTGCTGGGGAAGGTGCAGGCCAGGAAGGGGAGGTTGTCGCTAGTGGTGTGGTCGTCATCATAGAGGGAATCCATGATGCTCTCCTCACTGGGCAGGGAGCGGATATCTTTCTCAAAGCACTTGATGATCTCCGCAGTGGAGAGCAGGGCCTGCCTGGCAAGGCCCATGACCTGCTTCTCGTTTTCCGTGCGCCGGTCTTTCCGGAAGAGCTTTCCGGCAGCGGAGAAAGGAGCATGATGGAGCAAGGTGAATTTCAGGAAAGCGGAGGCCCGCTGCAGCAGGGAGCCTTCCGCAGGGAGGACATACAGGGCGGCAAGCAGGTCATAGAGGGCATCATAGTCCGTTTCCCCGGTGCCGCAGACCAGCAGGCCGCGCATCAGGAGACGATGGATGCAGGCCTTCAGTGGCCGCTCTGCGTTAAATCCGGATCTGGAGATGGTCTTTTCATACAGGTGGGGGATTTCTTCCTTGCGGGCAATCCGCCAGTTCAGGCTTGTCCAGAGTGCCATTTCCTGCAGGCCGAGGATGTATTCGTTCCCGCCCAGCAGGATGACGGGACAGGCCTGTCCATGGCTGTTGGTCCTGCGCTCAAAGCGTCCGATGGCAGTGTACAGTGATTTTCTTCTCATAGGGTACCTCCTGGTCTTGTAGTGTATGTATGGTTGAAAGGTAACGGTTGCTTTATCCGATGGTTCCCACAGGTTACGGCCAATGTGGGAGTGGGTATCCGTTCAGTATAGCAGCCCAGATAGAAAGGAAGGGCTGTTCCGGAGCTTCTGCGCCGCCCTGGAGATCCATGCCCCCACATGGGAGGGCGGGGCATGGCAGAGGGCTGCAATCTCGGAGGTGGTATATCCCCGGGCTTTCAGGGCAAGCGCCTCTGTGCCCAGTTTCGACACGCCGCTGAAATCTTTGGTAGCAGAGGCAAGGAGTTCAAGAGCCTCCATGGTGCCTGTACATAAAGCAAAGGTATCGGGCTGGTGCCGGGCAGGGTATCCATTTAGCAGTTCCCCATTCTCATCAGGTGAGAACTGGGTGAAGTATTTCTGTTCTGCATACATCCTCCGACAGTAGGAGAGGAGGCCGTTGCGGACTACCTTTTTTGCGTATGTAGGGAACTTTGCCAGTCCGGCATCATAGGTGGCGGCGGCATGGCAGAGCCAGAGGCACCCTTCCTGGTACAGGTCGTCATACTCTAAGCCATAGACAGCCTCGTTTACGGAGATATCCTGCCGGATAATCCAGTAGACGATGGAGAGGTTGGACTCCACAAGGTTTTTCTGTTCGGTGGTCAGGCGGATTTTCTTTTTCATAGGTATTCACCTCGTTTTTATGCAGCAGGGTTTCGGGTTGGCTCTGCAGATGTCCGGCACAGGGAGATGACATGGTCGCACATCTGTTCAGAGAACATGCCAATGTGGGCATGGCTTCTGTCTAACCTTAAGTTGGCCTGGAGCCACATGTATGCCGCCCATCTGTCCATGTGCCGTTCCGTCTGCAGCTTTTTCAGGGCGCGGTGGGCAAGGATTCGTTTATGGCGTAATTCGCTGTTTGCCAGGGTTCCCATGGGCCTGCGGTCTTTCCTGTGGGCGCTTACATAGGCATCGCAGGACGGCCAGTTGGAGCATAGGTAGAGATAACTTTTAGGGTCGATGGTGTCGGTGCCGTAGACTGTGCTTGCAGGCCTGCAGACTGCAGGGGCTCCGCAGTAGGGGCAGTGGATGTTATAGGTACCTTTCTTTTTCATAGGTCACCTCCGTTAGTGCCACAAGGGGCGGGATGTTGGGTTGGATGGTTTCAACAGGGGCAGCCGGATTTGGTGGCCTCACACAACTGTTTTAGAGAACAGCCGTCTGAGCAGATGGTATGCCATTCTACATACTGGGCGTAGGCAGCCTCAAACGTATGCTTGTTTAAGGTGATGCAGCATTCTTCCGGATCTATGGATTCCCCGGAAAGGTTACGCAGGGTTTCCACGGGCATAAAGATGGGGGAGCCGTCTGCATCGATTGCTATCAGGAAGCCTTCGCAGGGCATCGGGTTTCCGTGAGGGCAGAGAAGGGAGCTGCATTTTATGTGTATGGCATTGTGCCAGTTGCCTTTGGTTGCTTTCAGAAATTGGTACATTTTGTTAATCATAAAAATACCCCTTTACTATTTATTACGCTCTTTTTGAAAGAAAAAAGTGCCGCATTTTATAAATATTTTATAGATTTTACAGAAATAAAAGAAAGTGGAACCAGCTGCTATGCCTACAGACTGGTTCCGAAAACATTCGCCATATGCTTTTAGGGATAAGCTTTTACCCAAACAGCCTTGTAATCTCCTGCGTGATTCTGGGAATAACGGTGCCGTTGAAGATGGCGGTAAGAGCCGCCAGCAGCAGAGCGCCCAGAACTACGGCGATGATAATCTTCACGGCATCGGAGATGTAGAAGTCGCCGCGCTGGTTGGAGAGCGTTTTACGGGCCTTGCGGATGGCGCTGCTGAGTCTGTTACGGACTACATTGTTAAGTTTTTTCATGGAAAACCTCCTGTTGGAATTTTAATATGATTGTTTTCGGTTTCAAGTATGGCAGCCGTGCCTGCCTGCCAGATGCCTTTTTCAGCCAGGGCAGGTTATCTTTTTCCCTCTGTGGCACTGGCGGCAGGCAGGACGGTGCAGCCATATCTATGTAATAGAGTCCCTTTGCTAAGGGGCTGGATTACCATTCGGTTGCGTTATGTAGTCGGGTTACTCGGAAATTTTAACTGTTAAGCAGTATATCTTCCCTGTCACCCGAAGAACACGCCCAGGGAATTTATGACCTCGGTACACAGCACGACCAGATAGATGATCATGATGCAGATAAGCATCATCATGGAATACCTCTGTATCTTCCTGGGGCGCTTTGCGGCTTCCTTCTTCAGGTTGTTCTGCTCAATCTGCCGCATGTCGAAGCAGATCATCTTGAAGTACATCCTCTGGTCGTCCCCACGGAGGACGCCAATCAGCCCACGCACCACATCAGAGAGCATGGGGCTGCCGATGCGGGTCTCGAAGCGGAGCAGGGCATTCTCATAGTTGCCCGTCTTCATGTCCGCTATGGTCTGGTCAAGCTCGGCGGCGAAGTCCCTGCCTGCCACCCTGCGGTAGGAGGTGAGCATCTTCAGCACGTCCCGGTCGTTCTCCAGGTTCTGCCCGATGGACAGGGCAAAGCGGGGGATTTCCGCCTCAATGAGCTTCCGGCGCTTCCTTACGAAGTCGAAAGCGGCGTAATAAGTGGAGAACCACAGTGCCACTGCCAGTCCCACCAGGACGGGGGACAGGAGCGGCATCAGGAATGCCATGGGGACGGCGCAGATTCCTACGGCAACCGCTGTCACCCATGCCCGGGCGGTATAGACCTCCGGGGACAGCTCCAGCCCTGCTATGGAAAGGGCGGTCTGCAGGCGGTTGCGCTTCAGCTTGTCCAGACGCAGGAACGGGGCCAGCAGTACCGCGATCTTTGTGATGTATACGTCCAACAGTTTTTCCTTTTTGGCAGACTGCTGTTTCCTTGCGAGCATCATCATTTTTGACGTCCTGCCGGTGGGGATGTCCGCAAAGGCGCAGGACAGGTTGTAGGCGGCAATGCCCAGGAAGACAATGGAAGTTAGTGCAAGCAGGATCATACAGGGTCACCTCCGTACTCGATGGGCTTGCTCAGCTTTATGATCTGGGCAAGGGAGAACAGCAGGATGGCAGCGCAGACCGCCAGGGCAACCTTGCCGGGCATGGTGTATACCAGGGTATGGAACCAGTCCCTGTTCAGGAAATACAGCAGGGGCACGTTGCCAATGGCCAGGAACATCATGGTGACTGCCTCCCTCCTGGGCCCCTGCATCATGGCCTCCAGCTCCGACTGCACGATGCGCACGTCCGAGAACTTCTGGACGATGGTGGGCAGAGTGTCCTTCATGGAGCGGTCTGACTGGCATTGTATCAGGATGCCGGCCCATTCATGGAAGATCTGATTGGGGATCTTCATCTTCAGGGAGTTGATGGTGCTGGTGGTGTTGGCGTTGATCAGCTCGCTTTCCAGAACAAATGCCCGGAAGGTGGCCTTTACCGGCTCGTTTATGTAGGGCAGGTTCTCCCGGACGGAGCGCAGCAGGTCCTCCGTCCTCAGGTAGGAGGTGGTGATGACCGAGATGGCGGTCTCCAGCTCCTCGTTCAGGTGCTTCTTATAGCTTGCCGCCGTGCTGCGCAGGTACCAGACGGGCAGCAGGGAGAAGCCCAGGCCCAGGATGGGCACCATGTACACGTTGTTGATGAGCAAAGCCAGGACGGCGCCTACAGCGAAGAGCAGCAGGGTGAGCCTTGTGACGGCCTCGTAACGGTCTTCCCGTCCCATGTCCTTTAAAATCTGCCTTATCTCATAGTCCTGGGTGAAGAAGCCTCTGGCAGGCTTCCTGGTAAGGACATTCAGTTCATCGGTGAGTGTGGGGGCTTTCCGCCTGATGTTGAAGATGGCATCAGTGAAGTCCCTTGGCCTTACGCCGAACAGCGCCAGTAGCCCAGTGCTTAAAAGGGTAAAGCAGATGAAATAGATCCATTGCATTTAGTCCGCCTCCTTTCTGTGGCATTCGTTTATGGTCCGTTCATACCCGGATGGTCTGGGTGTATCTGTGTCTGTGGAAGTATCTAATATGGGTATGGCAGGCTCAGCCTCCGCAGGCCGTTCCTTATCCGGCTGTTTTTCTTCCACAGGGCTTACTTTGCCGCGGATTCTTCTGACAGGCGCGGTTTTGGTGCCGCCAGTCCGGGCAGGTACGGGCTTTTCGGGAATATATTTTTCAGAGATATATTCCGCCAGCTTTGCTTCTGTGGAGAGGATGCTGTTGGGGTCTGCCTCTGCGGTGGTTATGCTGTCGGAACCTCCTTTTCTGGAGATTATGCCGTATTCTGCGTTTTCATTGCTTATGTTGCCAGTATCTGTTTGTGCAGCCATGGCTTTGGGGGATTCCTCTTTATCGGAAGCCGCGCCTTTGGGCTTCTTTTCGGCAGGTTTTCGGGCGGATGGCGTTTTAGGGGCAGCCTTTTGTTCCAAAGGCTCTGTCTGGAGGGGTGCGGTTTTCTGCCCGGCAGGTTCTGCTTGAAGCATTTCTGTCTTATGGGCCAAAGGCTCTGCCTGGGGGGATACAGCTTTCTGCCCGGTTGTATCGGGACAGAGGAATTCCTCCAGCTCCTTATGCGGGATGCCGTTGTCCAGGAGCCGTTTCTGGAGGGAGTCGGAGATAGCTTCTGTTTTCTGGTGGTGCCCCAGTACCCGGGCATTGCCGTCACTGTCGGTTATGTTGTCCTCCACATGGTATTTGTAGAGAGAACGGTAAATCAGCTTCCCGTCCAGATAGTCCTCGCCCTCGATGATCTCCATAATCTTCCGGGAGCGGTCCTCCAGCTGTTTGGTGAACACCACCACCGGGTAGGCCTCCACCATAATCTGCATGAGGATGGAGTCGTCCATGGCATATTTGCGCTTTGCCAGGGTCATCATCCTGCGGTAGGTGCTCTCGCAGGAGTTGGAGTGGATGGTGGTGCAGACCGTGTGTCCGGTGCGGGAGCTTTCCGCCGCCGACAGGCTCTCTGCCGCGGAGCGCATCTCACCCACGCCGATGACGTCCGGGTGCTTGCGCAACACCCTTTCCAGAAGGAAGTCCTGGTCGATGTTCATGGAGGGGTTCTCGTGGGGGCGGGTGAGCAGGTGCACCACGGAGTTCAGGATGTTGCCCTCCGCGTCCCGCTTTACCAGGTCGAACTCCCGGCTGCCCTCCTCGATGGTGATGAGGCGGCGGTTGTCGGGGACGTTGGACAGTAGCCACGCCATGATGGTGGTCTTGCCGGAGCCGGTGGAGCCCGCGATGCACACCGACACACCGTAGCGGATGCAGGCAGTGAGGAAGCGGAGCATCTCCGCCGTGGCGCTGCCGGATTCCAGGAGCTTTTCCTCGGATACGGTCTGCTGGTTCACGATACGGATGGAGGCGTTCACCCCCACGTCCGCGTCCACGATGGGGGTCTTGTCCACGGAGATGCGGATGTTCCGGTCCAGGAACCCAATCACCGAGGGCATGGTGTCGTCGATGACCATGCCGCAGGCGTTCAGCATGCGCCTTACCACGTCTATGGCGTGCTGGGGGGAGGAGAACCGCTCGGGTATCTTGATGCTGCGCCCGCTGTTCATGATGACTTCAATGTCGTTGTAGGCATTGATGTTCACCTCCTCCACGTCGGGGGCATAGATCCATTTTTTCAAAAAGGAGTATCCTGCCATGTCCTCATAGAGCTTGGCACAGAGTTCCTCTGTGGTGAATCCCTGCAGAGAGATTCTGCGCCTGACCAGGTACTGTACCATCAGCTCTTTCAGGACGGAGGAGGCGCGCTGGGTGTCCCCGTCCCCGGCGCCTGCGATTGTGGAGGCGTGGTTCTCGGAGAAATAGCGCTGTATGTCCTCCAGTATCTGGTCGTATGTCATGGAACTGTCTTCCGCAGGTGCAAAGAAGATGTCGTTCAGGTTGTTCATGGCTCGTCTGTGTCCTCCTCCCAGTCTTCGTATCCAGAGCCGGCAGGGATGCTGCAAGGGCGGTCATTTTCCGTTTCCCGGCCCTGTTCTGCCGTCTGCTGGTTGCCGTATTTGTGGTAGCTGCTGTATTTGGCGGTCCTGTCTTCGTGCGGCGGCTTCCGGCTCCTTTTTCTCTTACGGGGAAAGGCGCTGCTTTCATCATCGTAAAAGTCTTCCGGTGTGCTGCCTTCTCCATATGCATCTGGGCGGTCTGAATAGCCATTGCCGTCTCCATAAGCGTCCGGGTTGTTTGTATGGCAGCTGCCGTCTCCGTATGTGTCCGGGTCATCTGTATATGGGCTGGTCCTGTCCGGTCCCATGTTTTCCTCCGGCAGCCTGTCGCCGTCTTCCTGCCAGTCCTGCTCCCGCTCTGCAGCCTCCATCTGTTCCAGCGTGTCCAGTACCCGGTTCAGGGAGGCGGTATATTTGGAGTTGCAGTATTTTACCGCCTGGAACATGCCGCCTTCGGTGGCGCAGCGGTCGATCTCCTTGCCGTAGGGCAGCAGGCCGTCAAAGCCGCCGATGATGTAGCCCATCTCGTCGAAAGCATGGAAGGGGCGTGCCATGCCGGCGAAGGTCATGTGCCGGTCATAATGGAAGCGCCCGTCTGCAAGCAGCGGCTGGTGGGCTTTCAGGTAGTTGATGCCTTTCAGGTCGGGGGTCAGGACGCGGATGACCAGGTCGCCGGACTCGATGGCGGCGGGGGTGAAGACGTTGGTCATGGCGGGGCTGCAGTCCAGTATCAGGTAGTCCACCAGGCTCCCGGCGGCGGATATGAGCTGTAGCGCCATCCGGTAGTCAGTGTCCGGGTAGCTCAGGGGGTTCTCACCGGCGCTGTACCCCATCAGGCCGATAAAGGGGTAGTTCTTCAATACTGTTACATGGCTGGCTATCAGGGACGTGTCTATCTCCACGCTGCTTAATACCTGCCCTATGGAGGCTTCCGCCCCTGCAGCCTGCTCCGGGAGCCATACCGGGAGCATGGGGGTGCCGGGGTCGGCGTTGATGATGATGGCTTTCTGCTTGTCGCGGGTCAGCGCCTTGGCGAGGATGCAGCAGAACATGGACTTGCCGCTTCCGGGACTGCCCCAGACTGTGATTGTTTTGGACATGGGATGAATCCCTCCTTTCTTTTCCTTTCGGAATTGCTATGCCCTGTCTCATTGGTTTTATGTTTGGTTGCCGTTGTTAGAGGAGCCGCCAGAGGAGCTGTCTGCGGAATGGCTGTCTCTGCTGGATGTGCTGTCGTCCGGGCTGTCCGTACCGCTGCCTGTTTCATTGGCGGGCCCAGTATCTGCCTGACTGCCATCATTAGGTTCGGCATCAGGGCTGCCGGATTCAGGAGGGTTTTCTCCGGATGCGGCAGGTTCACTGTTGGCGGCTTCACCGTCCCCACTGCCGGTATCCGTGTCTGTGCTATCGTCTCCGGCAGCCGGGTCTTCCTCCGGTAGCAGCGTCTCCGGGAAATAGATTTCCTGGAGGGTGTGTTCCTGCTCTGCCAGCAGTTCCTCCGCAAGTTTCTCATTCCCCCGGCTGACCAGGGCCACATGGGCGATGCCGTCATTCTCCAGGAGGGTGATGGTGCGGGCCTGCTCCGGGCTTGCCAGCACGGTGATGGTGGCGGACTGCTTCTTCTCCTCGTCTTCCAGCGGCTCCCTTGTGTTGTCCACGTTCACTCCGCCGGAATCGGTCACGGAGAGGACCCTTACGAAGCGCAGTTCGGGAACCTCAACTGCCACGTCAAGGAAGTGGTAGATGCGGATGATGTCCCCGGGCTGTAGCTTGTCGGACAGGCCGGCGGCAAGGGTCTGTATGGTCAGGGAGATGGCCACCTTGCCGGAGGGGATGCTGTTCAGCGCAGTATCGGAGGATATGGGTACGGGGCTGACTTTTGCGGGGAGGATGTAGTCCCCCGGGAAGAGGTCTGCTGTGGCATAAAGCCCTTTTACATCGTCCAGGGAGCGGGCGGTGCCGGAGGGGAGGTTGTAGCTGCCCACCTCCACGGTCTCGGTGTTGTCCGTGCTGACAATCTCCCCTTTCAGGATGGGGGCGGTGACGCGGACGGCTTCTGTCTTGCCGTTGGTCTGCCTTGCGATGACGGGCAGGGCAACAAAGGCGGTGACGGCTGCCAGCAGGAGGCTAAGCAGGCCGAAGATAAAGCGGTTGTTCAGTTTCATGGTTATAATCACTCCTGTTCTGTATTTGGATGGTTAATGGTCTTGCCGGTGGTGCCTGTCCGGCTTCTGTCGGCGGCAGCCTGTAGGGCATTTTATACTGCGCATCGGTTAAATTTACAGTACACCCCGACTGTAGGACGCCAGCCAGGTACTTTTCCCGGAGACATCACTGTAAATCCTGGCGGCCTGCAGTATAACAGCGAAAGCCTGTGTATTCTGGGGGATTGTGGCTCTGGCTTATCCAGATTAGGATAAAAAGCTCCATTCGGAGCCAGTTCGTGTCTGGCAGCTTTCCGCCAGACAGCCATCCAGTTATAGGATTTCAACAATAGTGGCCAGAAAGCTGCCAGCCGCAAGGAAAGGAACGAACGGCAGGGACAGCGTTTTGTGCGTATTGGTACGTTTTTTCCGGTGTCTCACAATCAGGGCGGCTATGGAGGCGAGTCCGGAAGCCGCCAGCAGGATGGCTGTCATGCGGGAGGGGCCGTAGGCAAATCCCATGACTGCCGCCAGCTTGATGTCCCCGCCCCCGACTCCGCAGCCGCCCGGGGATGCCATGGCCGCCGCAAAAAGGATAAGGAAGCCTGTTGCAGCCCCCGCCAGGGAGGACAGGAGGGACGGGGGGAGCGCCTGCAGGAACCGGGAAAGGGATATCCCGGCGGCTTCCGTTGGGGTCACAGCCATGGCAATGCTCATGCAGCCTGATCCGTCCTGTGCCATGAATGAACATGTATCCAGGCTGGCGGCCAGCGCATCCAGGAATGGGGCAGCCAGGGCGATGAGGCTAAAGAGCAGCAGTGCCCTGTCCGGCACCCGCCTTGTGCGCAGGTCGTATGCCGCAAACCCGGCTATGCAGACAAAGGCCAGCAGGCTGTGGGCGCGGATGACGGCGGCAATATGGCTACTCACGGTTGGTATACCAGTCGTCAAAGACGGACTGGTGGATGGTGGTGCAGTCGCTGACGTTCACGGACAGCATCCCGTCAGGCGTCCAGGTGTCCCATACCTGCGTGTATATCCGGTAATCCGTATTGTCCGGCAGCCATACAGGGGTGAAATGGACGTTCCGCCCATAAGTGGAGAATTCATTGGGGCGGAAGGTGAACTTCACATTGTGCCCGCCGGAGACACGCTGTAGGAGCCGCAGGTAGGTCCTGTACTGGAACTCCGGGAAAGTGGAGAGGGCAGTCTGCGGGGTGGTGTAATGCCCGGACGGTGCGTTGGTGGACAGGGAGGCCCGCACCTCGGTCTTCACGCCGTAGCCGCTCTTCATGTCCCTGCCGTTTGCCGTGGGCACTATGTCGTCCGGCAGCAGCGTCATGGAGCCGGAGAGGGAGGCATAATAGCCGGTGTAGCTGTATGCCCATTCCCCGTCATCTTTCCACTCGCCCTCGTCCACCCACTGGCCGTCGTCCCGCCATTCCCCATCGTCTCTCCATTCGCCGTGTCCGCCCTCGCAGCGTCTGGGGCAGTCTTCCGTGCATTCAGTCTCATGCCACTGCATGTTAGGATGCCATTGCATGTCCTCATGCCATTTCCAGTCCGGATGCCACTGCCAGTCGGGAATCCAGCGGCAGCTCCATACGCCCCAGTTGGCGGAGAGCTTCTGTGGGGTTGACGGCAGGGGAGGCACGGAGTAGCCGGGGTAGGTGTCCGTTGCCAGGGGGTCGGGCGGGATCCGCTCGCTTAAGTCGACAATTCTGGCAGTGATGGTGTCCCTGGAGAGGGTCCCCCTGTTGACGGTGGCAGTAATGTTCACGTTCTGGGGCGTGGCTGGCGTGTGCCATTTGACCCATACCAGCTGGCAGTCGTCTTTTGGGATGACGATGTTGTTGACCTGATAGGCTGTCCCCAGGATGTGGAAGGTCACAGTGGCGGGGTTGTCCGGGGTAAGGTCGGTGTCCGTGTACAGGGTGACGGCTGTGATGACGTCGGTGTCCACCCGGTAGTCCGAATCCGGCAGGGCGATGCCTCCTCCGGGGGAGCCGCCGCCCGGGTCGTCCGGGGCAGGCGGGTCGCTGAACCAGATGATGCCTACGCCCAGGCTGTTTATGATGTCCGTGTTGGACTGCCTCCCGGTGGTGCTGCCAGTCCATGCGCCAATCCCCAGGTCGTCATCCTCCAGGAACATGGAGAGGGCCAGGTTCTTGTGGGTCAGGGAGGGCATGGTGGTGCGCAGCGCCCCTCCGGAGAGCTGGTCGTAGAGGGCGGCCTCCGTGGCGGTCATGCAGTAGTACTGGCCGTTGTGGGTGAAGTAGGCTATGGGCTCCACCATCAGCTTATATCTGCCGGAAATCATGGTGCCGTAATCCATCCCGGCAGCCTCCGCCACCATCATGCAGACATACTCGCTGCAGAAGTAGCGCTTGATGGCCTCGATGCTGTTCCTGCCCGTGGAGCTGACGATGGTGGGCATGGGGCTGGCGGGCTGAATGCAGCTGTAAGAGCCGCCGGCCTGAAGCTGCAGGCTGGTTCCGTTCTGGTACTGCAGCTTGCTGACCTTGCCGAAGTGGAGGACGGTGCCGGTCTGGGCCTGGTTGGAGAAGTCCACGGGGGTGGAGACGGCAGCGCCGCTCTCCGTGTCGATGACGGTGATGCGCACGCCGTCATTGCCGGGCGTCCATTTGTTCCCTGAAGTCCCCTGCCCCATGCCGCCGCCCCCTGCGTCCATGTTGCCGTTCCCGGTGGCATGGGCCGTGGCGGGGAGGCTGAGCAGCAGGGCAAGGGCGAGGAGAAGGGATGTCAACCGTTTCAAATAGTATCACGCTCCTCTTTTCTATTATTTTTGATGGCATAAAAGAAAGCTGCCATGGGCAGGCAGCTTCCGGTTTCACGATATTCAGTTTTTGTTCCGTTATGTGTGGCAGGTTTGCACAGGCTTACATGTTCCCCACCATCTTGTCCGGGTCTCCGGCGCTGTCCATGGTGGACTGCTCTACCGTGCTTGGGACTACCCAGCCGAATACGGGGTCATATACGGCACCGTTTTCACCTACGGATCCGGCAGCCGGGGTATCGGGCTGTGCGGGCGGGGCAGTGGGCTCCGGCTCCAGTTCCTCCGGTGTATAGGAGGGAGGCTGTTCCGGGTCTGTGGCATCCGCTTCGGCTGTGGGAGATTCCGGCGGCTCCGGCTGCAGTGTTTCCGTCTCCGGGGTGAAGTCGATGGTCACCAGTTGGTCGGTTTCTTCGGTCACTTTTGGGTAAGCCTCCAGGATGTCGTCCTGGGCCTGTTCCCGGGCGGCAGGGGAACTGGCAGGGCTCGTGCTGTTCCCATTGGAGTCAGGCGTTGTCCGGGTTTCCACGGGAGCGGTGGGGGAGGGAGCCTCCTGCCATTCCTGGGCAATGGGGCCGGGTGCAGGCTCTTCCGGCTGGAAGTCGTGCTTTTCCTCCCTGCCGAAGAGGAAGCAGGCGGCGAGGATGCCGATGCATGCAGTGGCAAGGACGGCTGAGGGGAAAGCTTTGGTCTTGAAGATGTTCTTCTTCATGGTGTATGTCCTCCTTTTTTGCTGTTTATATACCCTATACGAATCTGCGGGTGGTTTTTCAACAGAATCTGAAAAATTTCTTTCAGAATTTTGTGTTGTGGAACCCGGTCAGCTCTATGTGCCGGGTGACGGTGGGGTACTGCCGTCCGAACATCCGGATGAAGAATTCGGCATCGCAGGAAAAGGTATATTCCACTCGGCTGCCGGAGATACGGAACCGGAGCCGGATGTTCCGGATGGCATAGTCATCCGTGGAGAGGGGAACCTTGTTCGCCAGCCCGTCCGTCACGGTCTCTTCCAGCATGGCTACATAGCTGCTGTCGGAATAGAGGGTGTTCAGGTATTCGCTGAAGTTTGTCTCCCTCTGGGAGCGGAAGGTGTCCGCATAGATGCTGGCGCTTAGGTTGTTCAGCTCCATCTTGGCGCCGTTGCGGATGTTGATGCAGGTGATGCGGACGGAGGCGTACAGCAGCAGGAAAGACACAAGCATCACTGCGCCTACGATAAAGAAGCAGGTGTAGATGGAGATGTCGCCCTTTTGGCTGCGGAGCAGGCTGGCCATTTTCTTGTGCTTCTGATTTGTCCTGCATTGTCTGCTTTGGAGTGTCTTTGGTTTTGTACGCTCGTCGCGAAGTGTTCTTTTCATAGCTGCTTTCCCCCTTACTTCCAGTAATGCTCGCTGACGCCTGCGCCTTTGGAGACAATCCGGATGTTGACCAGGTTGAAGTTCCAGAAACCTCCAAGTCTTGCGTCTCCTGTGATGGTGATGTAGAAAGGGTTGCCTAGCTGGATGGCCTGGTTCATGCCGCCCGGGGTGGGGGACTTGTAGGAGGCGTCAATGGTGTAGGTAATGTTATTTGCACCGTTAATCTGGGAGCAGAGGTACTGGAACAGGGCATCCGTCTCCCCATTGGTGCCGCCGGAGAGCTGGATCTGCTTCACCATCTGGTCGGCGCAGTGGTCGAGCTGCTGCTTAGTGGAGATGATGCCGAACAGGTCGATGATAAAAGCAAGCAGCAGGACAGTGATGAAGATGAATACTACCGTGCTGAAGTAGTTGGCTTCTCCGCTGTCGTTTTCCAGCAGCTTTTTCATATCGGGTGTTTTTACATGGGAAAATGCTTTTTTCTTTAACCGGGCTGGTTCCATTATATTACTGCCGGAGCGGGACAGCGGGCTGTCGGCAGCAGGGGTTGCCCTGTAAGTTCTCTTAAGCAAGGTTAAAACCACCACCTTTCTGATGAAAACAGCCGTTTCCTTAGATGGGAAACGGCTGCATTGCAAAATTTTGACTGTACAAAGTATAACAGATATGGATTTGCGGGGAAAGAGCAAAACTGTGCCAATGTTGTGCCAATTTTTTCAGATTCTTTATGCGATAAAGGCATTTATTGAAAGGACTTTGGCTGCTGTTTCGTCTAGTTCTTTTGTATGCCTAATACAGTTTTCACTTTTTTTGTTGCAGCAAGCATTGCCGCATAAAAAACAAGAAGATAAACAGGAAAGATTCCCATGTTGATAAATTGTCCCAGAACACCGCAGAGGGCAGGTGCAAGCATAATCCCAATGTAGGACATCGCCATCTGTGTTCCCATAACAGATTGTGAAATATCTGCCCCGAAATTCTGGGGGGTGAGATAATTAAAGTTCGGAAACATGGGACCGTTCCCAAGACCCACCATAAAAAGACTTGCTGCGGAAATACCAGCAGGTACCGGAAGAACCAGAATGACAAGAGCAATCCCTAAAATCCATTGTCCAATTCGGATGATTTGCCAGCTGCTTAAACGTGCTGCGAGGATGCCGGATAAAAATCTGCCTAACGCCATACCCATATAATACAGCATAACCATTCTTGCCGCTGTTACTGCATCCATGTGCTTGTACTCCACCAGATAGGTGCTTCCCCATCCACCGCAGGAGCATTCAATGGCGCATGAGGTGATGAAGAGGCACCACATAAGTTTGATACCGGGTATACAGGCGATTTCCCTGAATGGGAGTGTTTTTGTGGTCTGCTCTGCCTCACCGGTATCCTGGCCATGGGCCTTTTTCCAGATGGACAGGGTAAGAAACAGGATGAGCGCAATGCAGAGCTGTATTCCGAAAGCAATCCGGTATCCGCCCCGCCATCCGGCATCGCTGTTAATCACCAGCGATAATATGTACGGGCTGACAGTAACCCCAATGCCATAAAAGCAATGAAGAAAGCTCATGTGTGTTGCGGAATAGTGCAGCGAGACATAGTTGTTCAGTGCGGTGTCGATAGCACCCGCCCCCAGTCCCAGAGGGATTGCACACAGGCATAACAAAAAGAAATTGTCTGAGAGAGAGAATCCCAGCAGTGCAAGGGCGGTCATTGCCGTGCTGAAAGCCGAAACCCTGTTTGTCCCGAACCGGCTGATTACTTTAGCGCTTATCAGGCTGGAAATAATGGTTCCAGAGGAAATAATGATGGAGACAAAGCTTGCAAAAGAGATGGGCAGGTGGAAGTCTGTATAAATAGCCGGCCATGCTGTCCCCCAAAGGGAATCGGGGATTCCCAGTCCGATAAATGAGATGTAGATTACAATCAGTAAAAGTGTTGCCATGTTTTTTCAACCTCCTACAATATTTTAGGCTTATTCTTTTGCCCATGGATGGCAGAGATAGTTTTCCATGATATTGACAGGCTCAATTTGCGATTATTATACATAAGTTCACCCTCATATTATATACCAAGAGTTTGATATTGCAACAGTCATTATCATTTTGGATAAATCTTGTCATCCGAAAAAGAAAGTCAGATGATAATACTGATATGCCTCCAATCAGTAAATTTTTTAAAAATTCTCAAAATAAGGCAATGATTAGTCGTTGGGGGATGTTTGTTGTTGCCGATATTGCCCGGGTGTCATATGGTATGTCTGCCGAAAACTGTGGATGAATTGAGAGACATCTTTATATCCCACAGAATCACATATCTGGTTTAAGGGGAGCGATGTCCTCTGTAGCAGATCAGCAGCCTTTTCCAACTTGTATTGTCTTAGGATATTAGAAAAGGTCTGTCCTGTCTGTTCCCGAAACATTCGGCTGAAATATGACTCGTTGTAATGAAAAAAAGCAGCAATTTCCTTTACAGTGACAGTTTGATAATGATTGGCAATATAGCTAAGGATGTCAACAATTTGAGTGCTCTTTTTTATGCGAGGCATCAAAATTGTCGAATTTTTTCCGTAGTTTTGTAGTATATAAAGGAGCAGGGTTTGGAGCAGATGAAAGCAGAGCTCACGGAAATAGAGATTCTTATTTTGTTGTTGGTAATACATACATAGGATGATTCTGGAAATGAAATCATCATTGTTGCATTCAAAAGATACAGGACAGGTAAAACTCAGCAAATCCGGAATGGTCATTCTGCGGAAAGTATTTGTACGCACCTTAATCGTGAGACATACACTGCTGTCTATTGGGTACAGGGTATGAGTCACATTTGGGGGGATATAGATAAAGTTTCCTGTATGCTGCTTAAAATTGAAGCCGTTGACATTATGAATACAGCTTCCGGTAAATACAAAAGAGCATTCGCAAAACTCGTGCTTATGGGGAGCGATGTCAATGTAATGAAGTAATCGTTCAACAACAATATTTTCGTCAGGCGGAAAGAAGTCTTTTTCTGTCAATCCTCCCATATGATATTTTTTGTATTGTTTCCGGATTTGATTTTGGATAAGCACGGATTTAGGTTGCATCAAGTCTTTGATATTTTTTTGATTCGGATTATTTATAAGATATATATATTGTGCATAATCCATATTATGGTTGTATAGCATATAGTATTCCCGTCCTAGGGTTTCCTCTTCTGTAAGCCTTTGAAGCTGTTCCAGCAGTTTTTCATACTCCAATATTTCCATGATGTTATCGCTTTGCCTCCTTCATAGGCAGTATACCATATAAAAAGGTAAGTTTCAACCAATATAAGAGGTAATATATCAGTATATTATATCTGTTCACTATCTGTTAAACTTTATTATGAGGCATAGTCTTGCTATTCTTTGTAACATGGTGAAGGTTGATGAAAATATTGATGGTTTTTCGGGTAACTTTACGGTTAAAGGGGAGGACATATTGATGACAGATATAAATGAGATAAAGGAAAGGTTAAAGAAGGTTTCTATCACAGATGGCGAGATTGACAATATAGAAATGATAGTTGGAGGCGATATGGACTCTGTGCCTGGCATTCCGGTCAGAGATGTGCCGAAACATATAAGGGTTGATGTTACCTGCAGGCCGGAGGAGGGAAGCAATATTCATATTCAGGTCTGGCTTCCAATAGTAGCATGGAATGGCAGTTTTCTTGGAATAGGAAATGGTGGCGCAGCGGGAATGATACTTCCGTTTGTAATGGTTGGACCCCTAAAGCTTGGCTTTGCAGTGGCAAGTACTGATATGGGAACTTCCGCAGGAGCAGACTGCGGAATTGGCAACAAGGCTGTCTGGCGGGATTTTGGATACCGTTCCACACATCTGATGACTCTGGCAGCCAAATCAATTATTGAATGCTATTATGGTGTTTTGCCGAAACATTCTTATTTCAACGGGACTTCCACAGGAGGACAGCAGGCGTTGTCGGAAGCACAGCGATATCCGGAGGACTATGATGGGATACTGGCCGGTGCGCCGGCTTATGACAGGACCAACTTGCATATGGGTTTTGTATGGGACTGGCTGGCAGTGAATAAAGCGGAAGGCGGCTTGTTCACCAAACAGGACGAGGAGCAGATTGTAAAAATAATTCTGGATAAGTATGGCCATATGGGGGAGCGTCATCCTGGTGACAGCTTTATGTACCGGCCGGATAAAATTAAGGTGGAAAGAGCAGCCTTTGAAGGTTCCGGATTGACGGATCGACAAATTGAGGGATTGATGAAAATATATGGCGGTGTATCAGACCCGGTAACCGGTAAGCGGATATTTGAGCCTGTTATGATGCCGGGCAGTGAGGCATGTGATTTGGGTTTGGCACACAGATGTGAACATCCGGGGTTTGAACAGTCGTATTTCTATATTTTCCGGTGGATATTAGGAGCGGATTTTGATTTTAAAAATTTTGATTTTCATAGAGACGCGAAAAAAATACATGAAGAACTGGATGAATATCTGAACGCAACCCAAACGGATTTAACAGCTTTTCGTGACAGGGGAGGAAAGCTTTTGGTAATCCACGGGACTGCTGACCCCATTATTCCCTATACCAGCTCAATACGCTATTATGAGCAGGTGAAAGAAAAAATGGGCGATGTTGATTCTTTTTTCCGCATGTTTCTTGCGCCGGGAATGGGACATACTTCCGGCGGGCCGGGTGTACAGGATATTCTGTTTGGATTCCCGGCCACACCCAAGGATTGCAGGCATCTTGGTATTCTTGCGTTAAAGCAATGGGTAGAAGATGGCATTGCGCCTGATTGTCTGTATCCTATAGCATTTAAGGACAATAATCCAATGAATGCATTTTTGGATTCTACTTTCGGATATGAAAGGGTGATATATCCTTTTAAAAGTGATGATAAAGGGTAGGTTACAGCAGAAAACTGGCTCAAACATAAAATAAACGGAGGTTATATTGATGGATAGACAGAAAAAAATGACGATGAAGACAAGATTGCTGATTTCCCTGCTCAAGCTGATGCGTTTCCCGGAATTACCCAGTAAACCTCAAAAAGGGAAATTCTATCGAATACCTCTTCCAGGATATAAGAGTGCCAATGGGGATATCACTCACGGCAGTATACGGATCGGAACAGAAAATAAGGTGATCGTAATGTTTCATGGAGGCGGTGTCAGCTGGGACGAGTATATGGCAGCCCGTCCGAACAGTACTTACGAGGAATCAGATGGTCAGAGGTTTTATGCCAGTGATTCGGAATTTGTAGCTGATATTGTGACAGGGCATGGCGTTGCAGGGGGAAAGAAAGAGAATCCTTTTCATAACTGGAGTGTAATAAGTATCCTTTATAACACAGGGGATTTTCATGTGGGGCAAAATGATTTCCTGTACAAGGATTTTGATGGGAAAGATGCTGTTCTGCACCATCATGGATACAAAAATTACCGTGCCGTTATGAAAGAAGCGCTGAAGTGGATTGGGGATGAACCGGAAAAGCTTTTAGTGACAGGTTTCAGTGCAGGTGGATTTGGGGCTGCGCTTCTGGCAGATGATGTAATGAGCCTTTTCCCAAAGTGCCAGGACGTAATCTGTTATCCTGACAGTTGCTTTATGTTGTATGGAGGTTGGAGAAAGGCTGCTGAGAAAGTCTGGAAAGCTCCGAGTGATATATATCAGTGTCTGCATAGTAATAATATTACCTTGGACAGTCTGGCAGCGCTAAAGCAAAAGCATGGTGAAAAGGTGAAAATATTGTTTTCCTGTTCTATTCGTGACTTTGAATTATCGAAATACTGGAATTATGTGGACAGTGGCAAGCTTGTTACAGATAGGGAAACGGGAAAGCGCTTTCAGCGCGATCTTGAAGAAATGTGCAGGCTGTTGAAAGAAAGGATACCAGATGTAGGAATTTATATTTTTGATACCCCTGTCAGCGGAAAAGGAATGGAAACTTTGGCGGAACAGGGGCTTACTATGCACTGCATTGGTCTTGCAAGGGCAGCGGAGCAGCAGAGGACTGAGGGAAAAACGGTAGTGGAGTGGGTATGGAATGCGGTGAATGGCAAAACGGAATGTATCGGGCTAAAGCTTTTGAAGAAAGCATAACAGGTATTTCTTTACACAGTGTCCATATTGCAGGATAAGAAAATTGCAAAAGCAGTGAGCAGGAAAGCTTATGGGGGTAATGGTGTTGATTTATGATATGAAGGTAAACCATGTGGAAAGTCCAATGGGCTATTTTATGGACAAAGTGGTTTTTTCATGGAAGGTACGCGGAGTTACGGGGAAAAAGCAGGAAGCCGCCAGAATCGTAGTATCAGGGGATGAAGAACAAAAAGATGTTATTCTGGATACCGGATTTTGCGAGGATGCAGATAGTCTCGGATGGAAGCTTGTTGTTGAGCTTCGTCCTCGGACAAGGTATTTCTGGAGAGTGACAGTTCTCACAGATAAAAAAGAAATGGCACAGAGCGAAACAGCATGGTTTGAGACAGGGAAACGGGAGGAAGAATGGAAGGCGGTGTGGATTGGCTGTGACAGCACAGAACCACGGCATCCTGTTTTTGAAAAAGAAATCTGTCCCCGGGGAGAGATACGTCAGGCTAGACTATATATCTGTGGGCTCGGCCTTTATGAAGCATGGTATGCATCTGTGGAAGGCAGGCATACCAGGATTGGGGAAGAATATCTTACGCCATACTGCAATAATTATGACGAATGGGTCCAATATCAGACATATGATGTGACGGAAATTTTGCGGGAAAAGGGTACGCTGTCGGTTCTTTTGGGCAATGGCTGGTACAAGGGGCGATTCGGATTTCGGGTTCGGGAAGAGAAAGGATATTACGGAGATGCATGGAAACTGATTGCGGAAGTGGTACTGACCTATATGGACGGCAGTGAAGAGATAATTGGTACGGATGAAAGCTGGACGATGCGCAGAAGTAATATCATCTTTTCAAGCATATATGATGGGGAGAAGATAGATGATACGCTTCCAAGCCTTACACCGGAATCAGCTGTCAGGTGCAATCCGCCTAAAGGAATGTTGACAGAGCGGTATAGTCTTCCGGTAAGAGTACAGGAACATATAAAGCCGATCTCCTTTCTGCATACTCCGGCAGGGGAGTGGGTTTATGACATGGGGCAGGAGTTCGCAGGCATCTTTCGGATGAAGGCTAGAGTTCCAATAGGTGAGAGCGTTCATATTCAGACAAGTGAACTTTTGCAGGAAGGCAATTTTTATAATGAAAACCTGAGAACAGCCAAGTCGGAATATTGGTATATTTCGGGAGGAGAGGAAATCTGGCTGGAACCCCATTTTACATATTATGGTTATCGTTATGTGAAAGTGGAAGGAATTCCGCATCCGCAAATAGGAGATTTAGAAGGGCTGGCGATTTATAGTGATGTCAAACAGGTGGGAAGCATTGAAACAGGACATGAACTATTGAATCGGTTTGTTTCAAATGTGCGTTGGGGGATGAAAAGTAATTTTGTTGATGTGCCTACTGACTGTCCACAGAGAGACGAACGTATGGGATGGACTGGGGATGCGCAAGTGTTTCTGCCGACAGCACTTTATTTGAGTGACAGCTATGCATTTTACCGAAAATATCTCTTTGATCTCCAGACAGAGCAGAAAAGCCTTGATGGGGCAGTGCCGGATGTGGTTCCTTCCTTTGACGTCAAGGAGACTTCCAGTGTTTGGGGAGATGCGGCATGTATTATGCCATGGAAGCTTTATCTGATATATGGCGATTGTTCCATCCTGGAAGAACAGTATGACAGCATGAAAGCGTGGGTTGAATATATTCGGAAAGTTGATGGGGATGAGCATGGCTGGAGACATGTGTTTCACTTTGGAGACTGGTTGGCATTAGATGGACATATCAGAAATAAACCAGTTTTATTGGGAGGAACAGACGAAGAATTCATTGCCAGTGTCTACTATGCGGTAAGCGCTGGGCTTGTGGCAAAGGCGGCGAAAGTATTGGGTGCAGAGACAGATGAAGCAGAGTATGGACGCCTTGCGGCCGATTTGTTTGCCCAGGTGCGCAGGGAATATTACAGCGAAAGCGGGAGGTGCTGTTTTAGGACGCAGACAGCACAGCTCCTTACATTAGAACATCACCTTTCAGAAAATGTGCAGTTGATAAAAAATCAACTGAAAATGCTTATCAGTGAAAGTGGGGGAAAATTGCAGACAGGATTTACCGGAACGCCACTGCTCTGCAATGTATTATCGCAAAATGGCATGGATGAGTTGGCATATCAGTTGCTCTTAAATGAGGAATATCCTGGTTGGCTTCATGAAGTAAAGCTGGGAGCAACTACGGTCTGGGAACATTGGGACAGTCTGGATGATGAAGGAAAGATTACTGGCATTGATATGAACAGTATGAACCACTATGCGTATGGTTCAGTGATAGAATGGTTATTCAAGTATGCGGCTGGCCTTTCCTTTGCGCAGGATGTTCCAGGGTGCAGAAAAGTGATTTTCCGCCCGGTATGCAATCCGGCCTTAAAGTTTCTGGAAGCTGTATATGAATCTCCGGCCGGCAGGTGGGAATGTGGCTGGAGATATCAGCAAGATGGCAGAATAAAAATTCGTCTTGTAATCCCCTTTGGATGTGAAGCGGAAGTAAAATTACCTTGTGACAAAAAAGAAAAGGAGGTATTGCAGACAGGAAGCCATATATTTGAAATGGAGACGGTTTGAGTCGCAGTTCATGCAAGGGAAAACTGCAAAAGAAGTAACTGTCTGAGGGATACAGAGATGGGAAATTAATTTACGAGGAGGAAAGAAGATGAAACGTGACAAAAAGAAAGCAAGGAAAAAGAATGATTTTTTCTTTGTATGTAAGCACATCAGGTTCAGCTGGGGGCTGATTGTCTTGGCGCTTGTTATTGGAAGTGTAGTGGTCAAGCTTTTTTGTAACATTTGTGGCTAAAAAAATCAAGTTGCT
>NZ_CAJUCP010000055.1 GCF_910585425.1 uncultured Acetatifactor sp.
GCTACGCCGTTTCCAAAAAACAAATCTAATACTGTCTTACGAGTATCTAACTTATTCCTGGTTCTGCTCGTCCTCACAGTACACAAGCTTACCTGCTTTGCACTCGATATCATCAAATAACAAAATCATATATTTGTTATAGATTTCGCTAAGCTGTTCCGCTTTTGCCATCATACCTAAATGTATGTCTTTTAATGTGTACTTTTTTTCATACATAATCATATATCCTCATTCCTTTCATACATGTATTACTTCTATTATTCTCTTCTACGCTGTCGCTTATATCAAAATTGTATTTATTACCACACCGCCCAGGGGGAGCAGGAACGCCCCCCGCAGGGAGGATGCATGGCTTACCCGGCTCTGCAGGCCTGCTCAGACGCACCTCTCCGTCATGATGGACAGTATGGTCTGGTCTGTCTCCCGCATGCCCTGGCTGGCCAGGATGCCCACGTTGGCGATGGTGTTGTCCACACCCTTGGTGACGATGCCGTCCCCGCTCTTGAACTCCTGGTGGTTCTTATACATGTGGTAGCCCAGGATCCCTGCGTCCACGCTGGCGGCAATCTTGGCGGCGCAGGAGGGCTTTGCTCCGTCGCAGATGGTCCCGCTGATGATGGCCACGGCATTCACGATGGTGTGGGCGATGGCTTCGTAGCTGCCGTCCAGCAGATAGGCGATTCCCGCCCCGGCCCCCACTCCGGCGCTGACCGCACCGCAGTAGGCGGAGAGGCGGCCGATGCCGCTTTTCTGGTGGATGGTCACCAGGTCGCTGACCAGCAGGGCCCGGTAGAGCTTCTCCCGGTCTGCCCCCAGGTGCATGGCGTAGCGCACCACAGGCACCGAGGCCGTGATGCCCTGGTTGCCGGAGCCGGACAGGATCACCACCGGCAGCTCGCATCCGCTCATCCGGGCATCGCTCCCGGCGGCGGCCCAGGCCTTGGCCTCCGTCTTGATGTCATCGGAATAGTCCGTCAGCAGCACGGAGCCGATGTTAGCCCCCCAACTGTTCTTCAGCCCCTCTCTTGCGATGGCAGTATTGCAGTCCACCTGCTGGCCCAGCAGAGGCGCCAACTCCTCCAGGTCTACCGTGTCGGCGAACTCCAGGATATCCGCCACGTTCAGCGCGCTCTTGTCCGTCAGGTTGTCCTCGGCGGAATCGGTGAGGGGCCGCTGGAACAGGATTTCCCCGTCCTTTTCCTCCCGGACGATGTTGCTGTGGCTGTTGGCGATGTGTACCAGAGCGGTATGCCCCCCTGCCCGGCCCGTGAGCCGGATGTCCAGCAGCCTGGAGGTGTGGGCACAGACAATCTCCATGGAAGCGTTTTGGGCATAGGCGGCAATCTCTCCCTGTTTCTCTGCGGGGACCCTGGCAATGCACTGGAGGACTTTTGACGCGTCCCCGGCCACCACGCCGGCGGCAATGGCGGCGGGGATGCCCTTCCTGCCTCCGGTGTTGGGCACCACCACGCTTTTGACATTCTTGATGATATTGCCGGAGATTTCGGCCCGTATCCCCTCCGGCACCGCCCCCAGGATGTCCCGCAGCCTTGCGGCGGCGTAAGCCAGGGCGATGGGCTCCGTGCAGCCCGTGGCGGGCACCAGCTCCTCGTGCAAGATGGACATGTAGTCATTTATGGTTTCCGTAGTCAATTTCTGTTCCTCCTTTGTCTCTTCTCTGTGTTTTATGTCGATTGCCGCCTCCTGCCTGCCAGTACACCGGTGCGTGCATTCCCGCGTAATCAGTGCTTGATGTCCGCGTCAGGACAAGGCGGGGGCATCGTCCACTGACGACAACGCAGTACCGGGGTGGACAGCCAGGACTGATTGCTCAAGGATTCATGCACTGGGGTACTGGGGCTTTCCCGCCCCCTGCCGGTACAGCCGCCTCCGGGGCCGCTGCAAAACGGTATACCTGTACTTTTTTCGGGACACGCTGTCTTAGCCACGGTTCAGCCATGGTTCAGCCGCGCTTCGATTCCCCTCTGTGCGTCAGATGGATACCAATATGCCCTATGCCCAGGATGACCACGGCGGCCATCAGCGCGGGATTCCTCCCATACACCGCAAGCAGGAAGAATGCCGCCACAGGCAGCGTGGCCCCGGCCACGGGCACGCCCAGGAAGCTGCTGTAGAAATCCTCCATGGTCTTTTCACTGCGGAAGTACCGCAGCCAGTAGAGCTCATAGCATACCATCAGCAGGAACGAAAACACCAGCCACCAGCTCCAGCCGGACCAATGTCTTATGTTGAAATCTGAAAAAATCAGGGCCAGGCAGCTCACCAGGACCTCCCCTGCCCGCTCCAGGGCCACCAGTATCCTGTTCTCGTTGCCCGCATATTTTTCATAGTCCTTCGGCCGGTTCCCTGTCCACAGGATGTTGGGCAGCGTCAGCATGATCAGGTAAATAAGTCCCACATAGGAAAATCCGAAGCGCATTCCTATACCTCCACTATAAGCAGCCCTTCCCGCCCCACAGGAAGCTGCGCCTGCACCGCGCCGTCCCGGAAGAAAAAGGCCCCGCCATAGGCATCGCCCTCCGCCATGCAGTTGACCATCAGCACCTTTCCGCAGCACTTTGCCGCCTGTTCTGCGTATTCCTGTCGGATGCCGCCCTCCCATTCTTCCGGAGGATAGCTTATGTAGACCGGCCACAGCAGCACGTCCTCCTCCGCCCGGAACCGTTCCGGGTAATCCCATAAATCCCCGCACAGCCCAATCAGGAATTTCCGGCCGCCATAGGCAAAGGGCAGCGTGCAGTCCCCTTCCCGGTAATGGCCGTCCGTCCGCCTGTATTCCTTCCATCCTTTGGAAATCCTCCGGTAAAGATGCCTTACCCTGCCCTCCCCCACCAAAGCCGCCGAGGAATATATGGCCTCTCCTGCCAGCTCCGCGAAGCCGAAGAGGATGTCTGTCTGCAATTCGGCGGACAGGGCGCAGATGTCCCGGAAAATTTCCGAATCCGTGCCGACCGCCATGTGCCTGTCCGTCTCAAAGTCCCATTGGAAGCAGTTGAATCCCTGCAGGAACGTCTCGCCGAAGCAGACCAGCCCGGCTCCCGCTGCCTTCGCCTCCCTTGCGTAGCGCTCTATCTGTTTCCTGTTATAGGGTATATCCCTGTCAATCAGCTTTGCCGATGCCAGTGCTATCTTCATTCTATGCTCTCCTTAATAGAAACTGTTTTCTTGCAGCTTTCGAATACTGCCCTCCAAATCTTCCTTTTCCGCACCCAACTCACCTCTAACAGTTCGCCCAATGAGCAGGCGGAATGCTCTCCTTCCATGGAATGCTCTCCTTCCATGGAATGCTCTCCTTCCATGGAATGCTCTCCTTCCATTATAAAGTCATTGGATTCTGTAGGCAAGGTTTTTCTCAATCTGTTTCGCCTGCATGGACCGCACGGGCAAAAAGGCATGGACGCCGCGGAATATGCTCCGCCGTCCATGCCTGTGTTTCATGACAGAATCCCTGCCCCATGATTCCCCGCAGTTCACGCCATCGCCGTCGTCATGATGCAGTAAGCCAGGATGCACCATGGCTTTCCCAGCAGGATGATGGCCACGAATTTACGCGCGCTCATCTTCGTCAGCCCGGTAAAGTAGCAGAAATAATCGTCCGGGAACAGGGGCAGCACCATCCCCAGAAACAGCACCACGGTATAGAACCTGCTCCCGGCTGCCCATGTGGCCCATTTCTCGTACTTCTCCCCGGGGAACATCCGGCTCACCAGGCCGCTGCCGTACTTCCTGGCCAGCAAAAACGCGATGATGGAGCCCGCGGAAATGCCGATGTAATTGCACCAGAAGCCCCCTGCGCAGCCGAACATCATGGCTCCCACCACGCAGCCGAAGAGCCCGGGCAGCACAGGCAGTATCACCTGAGCCGCCTGCACCGCCACCAGGAAAAGCGGCGCGGCCAGGCCGAATCCCGCCACATACTTCTGAAAGGTCTCCACCGAGTCGAACCGGCCGTCCAGATAGGCCTTTGCCAGGATTACCACAAAGGCTCCGCACAATGCCGCCAGCCCTATGGTCATGAGCTTTTTGTTCTTTTCTATCTGTTTGTCGATTGTCTGTTGTCTGTATACCGTTTCCATGCATCCTCCCCATTATTTCGGTTTTCCAGCCTGTCTCCTTTCCGCCGGGAGCTTCGGCCATCTCATCTCTTCTCTGTTCAGTATAGCCTCTGTTTCTTAAATACATGTCCCTATAATTCTAAACAAATCTGAAAGAAATCCGAAATATTTGTTTTTGGCGGAGAATGTCTGCACGCCTCAGCTCCTGGTCAGCACCAGGCTGCTTCCGTCCTCTCCCTCCAGCTCCAGGGTCATTCCGTCATAGCTGACCAAGGTGTATTTTGGCACATTGATGCCGTCCTGGAACGTGATATGCAGGCTGTTGGCCCCCGTTTCAGAATCACAGCTTTCCGTGAAGTATTTGCCCTCGTATACCTTGCCTGTGGAATCCTTCATGGCGAAGGTAATGGGAAACCTCCCCGCCACCCCAAAGCTCTCTGTCGGTTCCCTGGCGATCCGGAATGCCCATATGTACCCGTTGTTGTCCGTCCATCTGCCCTCCAGGCTGGGGAAAAGCCATCTTTCCACAAAGTAATATAATATGAAATGGACGCTGGTGTCTATGGTCTTCACTGTCAGCGGGCCGTCCTGGTAGCTGCCCTGAATCCGGATGGTCAGGCCGTCCTCCTTCCTCTTCTCGTAAAATGCCGCGATGGCCTCGCCTTCCTCCGGCTCATAATCGGTCAGTTCGTAGGTCACGGACAGATCGGTAATCGAGGGCAAAAGGGTGTAGATACCGTCCACATGCTGCTCCCCATCGTCATATACGCCCTGCGCCGCCTCCACGAAATCTGTCTCTCCGTCCTTTGCGGCCATGGACGGCAGGGAGCCCTGCTCTTCCATCAGGCGCATCCATTCGCCTCTGTCCTTCAGATAGAATTCTCCGGTCTCCAGTATGTTCATATCGTGTTCCAGCCCGTTTACGCGGTTATCCCCGTTCTGTTCCGCACCTATTCTCTTCCAGGTGCCCATGAGCCTTCCGTCAAAGGCCTCTGCGGCTGCCCTGTGGGAATCCAGCCGGGCCGGATCCGTGGGCGTCTCCAGCATGGCGAGGACCTCCTGCATGGCCTGGGCCATCGCCGCCTCTTCCTCCTCCCGGGCCTGGGCGTCTGTACCGCCCGGCTTCCCCCCGCCCAGGCCCGTCTTGATTACCAGCGCCACCACTACAAGGGCCGCTGCACCCAGCAGGGCCACAAGGGGTGCCAGCTTCCGTTTACACGTTTTTTTGCCTGATTTCCCGCCCGATTTCCCGCCCGATGCCCTGCCGGATTTTCGATTGGGCGTTATGCCGAATCCGGAGCCTGTCTCGCCGCTGTCCTCCGCCGGGAGAATCTCCGAGACCTCTATGGCCCTCAGCGCGTCCTTCGCCGCCGGTTCCTTTTTCCCGGTGTCCACAGGCCGGATCTGTGCCGCCTGTCCCAGGGCCACGGCGCTCATGGTCCTGTCGAACTCATCCTCCCCGGCCTCTTCCCCGCGGAGCCTGTCCTGATCCGCCAGGAACCCTTTCCCATCCGGGCCTCCTGCACGGTCCTGCGGCGTCCCGCCCGCCACATCCCCCTCCGGCTCCCCGTCCATGGCCTGCAGCGCGGACTCCAGATCCGCCAGGAAGTCCTCCGCGGTGCCGTACCTGTCCTCCGCACGGTACGAACAGGCTTTCAGCACCGCCCTTTTCAGTGCCTTTCCGCCCTTCTCCGGCAGGGGGATCTCCTCTCCGCCCATGCGCCTGGCCAGGGCGTCCTCCCTGTGGCTGTACTGGATCGGCGCGGGATACGGGGGCAGGAAGGGCAGGCGGTTGTTGTTCAGGTATCTGTACAGGACGATGCCCAGGGAATAGATGTCCGCCCCGAACCCGTATCTCTCGCTCCTGTAGACCTCGGGCGCCATATAGCTGTAGGTGCCCTTCCTGGACATGGCCGACACGGTCTTCTCCGCCACCCTGGCCACGCCGAAATCCCCCAGCTTGTAGTTTCCGTCCCTGGACAGGAAGATGTTCTCGGGCTTGATGTCCCTGTGGATGATGCCACGGCTCCTGCACAGCGCCAGCGCCCTGCACATGTCCATCCCCAGCCTGGCCACGTCCCGCTCCGTCAGGGGCCTCTCCGCGGCGGCAGCCTGCAGCGGCATCAGCAGCTCCATCCTGATCAGGATGTCCCAGCCCACTTCCTCCTCCCTGGGAATCACCATATGGTCCTCATAGCTTACGATGTTGCTGTTTCCCTTCAGCGCGCTCATCAGCGCGAACTCTGCTGCCAGGTCCTCCACGAAGCTCTTGAAATAATTGGTGACGCTGGCATCGTCCATGCCCTCTTCCCTGGCTGCCGCCAGATCCGCCTGGGAGCCGGGTATGGCAATCACCTTCAGGGCCGCTTCGTTCACCACGCCGTATTCTTGCCTGCGTATCTTATATACTTTTCCGAAGCTGCCCTCTCCCAACAGCTCCACGTTTTCCCAGCCAGGCCAGGTATTTATCTCGCTCATCTCTATCTCTGCCCCCCTGTAGATTTATGATTCCTGAATCTGTGCCGCAATCACCGTCACATTGTCCCTGCCGCCCTTCTCCAGGGCCGCCGCCACCAGCCTGTCCGTCAGGCGGCAGATGCTCCCCTCCTCTTTCATGAGCGCGCATATGTCCATGTTCGAGAGCATGTCCGTCAGGCCGTCGCTGCACAGAAGGTAGCGGTCTTTCGGCTGTATCTCCCCCTTGGCTATGTAGGGCTCCAGCACCATCTCCTCCGGCCATATGCCCAGATGCTGGGTCAGCCCGGGCTTCCTGCCTACAATCCCCTGTTCCTGCAAAAGGGCGGCATCCGTGTGGTCCACGGACAGTTGCAGCAGCTCCCCGTTCCTCAGCCGGAAGGCCCTGCTGTCCCCCAGGTTCGCCGCATAGGCGAAATTCCCGGAAAACAGCATCACCACGGCGGTGGAGCCCATGCGGGAGGCCTTCAGCTCCCGGGCCCGCCTGCATACGGCCAGGTTCATGGCATCCATGAGGCGGTTCAGGCAGTCCCTGGCCGGAAGCACATATTCCGACAGGCCCTCCCTGCCCTCCTTCGCGGCCCTGGCCGCTGCAAAGGAAGCCTCCTCGCCGTATTTCTCTCCCCCCATCCCGTCAAATACGCCGAAGACCACCTCCCCGGAAAGGGCTGCCTCCATGGATACGCCGGCGCTAAGCCCCCTGTTCTCCACCGGAAGCATCCGCCCGGCAAAATAAAAATTGTCCTCATTGTTGGTACGCACCCTGCCCGTATTGCAGTTGCAGGCAGCCTCAATCCGCAGTCCCATACTTCCCCTCCGTCTTATATCCCGGCGATCATGCCCTGTAGCGCGGCGTCCTCATTCTCTGTCTCCGCAGCCGCCTGCCGCATCAGCGCCGCAAGATCCCCTATCATGGCGGACAGCTCCGTCATCCGTGCCCCGGCGGTGAGGAAGCTGGCCACAAAGCTTTCCTGAGCCGTCCCCCTCCACACCTCTTCCAGGCTCATCACGATCACCCGCATCTGGCGCATGATTTCCTGATCCTCTTCCCCTATGGCCGCAAGGGTGGCCGCGCGGCTGCGCATCTCCTCAGGCCTTACCTCTAAAAGTGCCATTCTCTGCTCCTCCTGTCCTGTCATCTCGTCCACGGCTGCCCCGGTCTCCCGGACGCAGCCGTTTTAACGTCAACGAACTATCATTCTGCCGTTTCGCTCAGGTCTTGTCCACATACACCCCGGTAAGCTTGGTGTACTTCACATCGGACATGTTCTTCGCGGTGCCGCCCCAGGGGTCTATCACCAGAAAGTCGCTTATCTTCAGTTTCTTGGGGTCTGCCGTGGGCTTCACCCCTACAATGGTGACCGCATGGGGCGTGGACGCGCCGCTGACGGGATGCTTCCCGTACACGGTGCACACCTTTCCCTGCTGTAGCTGCTTGTAGGCCGCCGAGAGCATGTTCTGATCGCTGCCGGTCACCTTTGTGGCCCCCGGCCATTTGCAGCCGCCGCTTCCCCAGTTGGATTTATCCAGGGGCTTGATCGTGGTCTTCCCGTCGTTGATGTTCCTTGTCATGGCCCAGGCCGTGCCGGTGCAGGTGTAGGTTCCGTACTTCCGCTGATCCAGCGTGAATTTGTCCACGTTCTTCACCACGTCGTAGGTGCCCTTCACAGTCACTGTCTTGCCGCTGGAATTCTTGGTCTTTATGGACGTCTTTCTGTCCATGTTCTTCCCGATGGTGGTCTGCTTCGGCTTCGCTGCTGCTCCTGCAGCGGCCGCGGTTCCTGCTGCTCCAGCCACCGCATTGGTCCCCGCGCCCGACACGTTTCCGTTTATGGCAGCCAGGGCGGTGCCCAGGCCCGCGAATACCGCCCCCGCGGCCAGGCCGCCTCCCACGACACCCGCCACCGCCGCGGCGGAAGCGGCCACGCTGGCAGTGGACGTCACCGTCTGTACCGAAGTGTCGCCGGAGCCTGCGACAGGGCCTGCCATGATGCCGTCCTGGGCCCCGGCGATCCGTCCCTTCAGGCTGCTGTCGGTCTCTGCGGTAAGGTCTATCGCTTTTTCGATCGCCGACAGAATGGAGCGCATGCCCTCGCACTGCCCCCCGGCCCATGCGGCATTATAGAAATATCCGGCGCCGCCCCCGGAGCCCACCAGGCTCTCCATGGCGGAAAGGCAGCCGTTCAGCCGTCCCTCCGCCGCCCTCAGATTGTCCCCCAATGTCTGCAGCTCCTCTGCCAGACCCCTGTATCTGGCATTCACGCCGCTCAATTCCTCTGTCTGAAATAAAATCAATTGCTCTGCCATTTGCCTCTCCTATCACAGCATCCCTGCCAGTTTCGCGTCCAGCTCTTCCATGCCCCTGATGTATGCCTCCGCGGCCGAAGCCTTCTGCTCCATGACGGCCGCCTCCGCCTCCTGTCTCTGTATCCATTCCTGAATCTTGATCTGTATGCCGTTTCCGCTGTCGCCCTTCCAGCAGGCGCTCAGCTCTTCCCCCATTCCCTTCGCTCTGGCGGCCAGGTCTCTGTACTGTTCCGTAATCTGGCGTATCTGGGTCAGGCATCCCCTGGCTTCCTCCACCTGTACGCTTATGGATTGACTTCCCATCATTCTCCCCCTTCCTCCGCGCCCTCTGCCAGCTCCTCGTCCCTCTCAATGGCCGCTTCCTCTTCCGGCAGATATTCTATGCCCTCATATTCCGTATCGTCAAAGGCGGTGGCCATCTCCTTCTTCAGCATCCTGTCTATCCGGTCCAACAGCTCCTCCCTGCCTGCGGCGGCAAAGACCAGGTATTCCCTGTCCGAATCGTATTCCACCCTGATCTCCGCGCAGCCCCGGCCGGAGTACACAAAGGGAAGGAGCTCATTTTTCTCGAATCCCTCTATGCGGCTGACCTGGCAGAGGCTGTGCCCGCCCTTCAGGGCCTCCTCCAGGAATGCCGCCTCCTCCCCGCTCAGTCCCTGGGCCGCAAGGTCGCCGGCCTTAGCCCCGGCCGCTTTCCCGCTGTCCAGCCTGCAGGAGGTGAAGTCGAATCTGTCTTCCGGCAACTGCAGGAACTCCTCCAGCATCTGTCTCCCCTCAGACCGGGGATAGAGCGTGTATCCCTGCTCTGCCCTCACCAGCACCGGCACCTGCTCCGCCCCCAGATAGAAGGTCATGTGCCGCAGGCCCTTTTCTCCTTTCACGTCCACTGCCACCACGCCTGCACAGTCCGTGCACAGATCCATCAGTGCGTCGAATTCCTCCGTCAGGCTCACGCCCTCGCCGAAGTCCAGCTCCCCGGCCCCGCAGGCCGCAAGCTCCTCCTCCGCCCGCCTGGCAAAGGCCGGATACTCCGCGTCCCCCATGCCTGCCAGCACGTTCTCCACTCCATAAATCCCCGCTTTTTTCTTCAATACCAAAGAATACAGCAGCGCTTCTGCGGATAATGGATATCCTCTCTTCATGTCCCGCTCTCCTTATTGGCCCACTGCCGCCATGCCCGCTTTCAGGCTGGCGTCCGTCTCTGCCATAGCATTCGCCGCCCTGTCCATGAAACAAGCGTACTCCTCAATCATCCCCGAGAAGGAAGCGATCGCGCCCCCCATGCTCTGGAATTTCTCCACATAGGCCGCCTGGGCCTCGCCCCTCCACACATCCGACAGCCCGCCTACGATTGCGGCCACTCTCGCCATGGCTTCATCGTGGCTCGTCTTAAGCTGCCGCAGTTGAGCGGCCTTTCCGTTCAGCAGCTCCGGCGTTACTTGAATCATTTCCATCTACTTACCTCTCCTTTTCTCAGAATATTTTTTGCTGCCCATCCCCTGCCCTGGACGATGTCCTGCCCGGATTCATGTCCACCACAAGGAGGATGTCGCCGTTCCTGCCCCCGGCCTGGGCAAAGGTCTGATGGGAATTGACGAAATGCTTTGCCCGCTGGAGATAGATTCCATAGGTCCCAGCATCGTATTCCAGGGCAGGGTCTATCTCCCGGAGCGCCTGGAACAGGAACGGCACAAGCCTGTCCCCTCCGATGTCCGACGGGAACTCCATGTCGTAGGCATAGCTGTGGGCCCTGTCCGTCACAGTCACGATCGCGTTTTTCATACCATCCTCCACACCTCCCGGCTCTTTTTTCCCAAATTGGTTCAATCACTCCCTGTCTCCGCGGCAGCCAGCCTTATCCTGGCCCAGCGTCCGCCGTCCAACAGATATCCGTCCCCCTCTGCCGGGTCCGCCTTCCCCTGTCCTTCCTCCGGCTCCCCCATAAGGAAGACATAGGAGTCTGCATTTCCTCCCAGCCCAAGGGCCTTCCCGGAGGAAAGGATCGCCGCTGTCAGGGCGTCCGCCGCACACAGACCGGCTATGTCCTCCCGGCTCCCCGCCGCGATGACCAGGACGCCCAGGCCCTGCGCCTGTCTGCAGATCCGCTCCAGGGCGCTCCTGTCCTCCTCGCCCAGGGCCTCGGACAGTCCCTTCAAGTCCTCTATGAGGATGACGATCTGCTCACAGGAGGCCAGGAATTCCCGGGGCGAAAACTCTGCCCCGTCCTCCGCAGCTTCCCGCCTGGCCCTGTTCTGGGCCTTCTTTCTGGCATTCAGCTCCCCGATGATCTCCTCCAGCCGGGACGCCGTCCCCTCCCCCTCTCCGGGGCCCAGGAGGCAGATCCTGTCCCCCGGCCTCCGCTGCCGCAGCATGCCCTCCAGGGCCTTCAGGAATCCGCTTACGGCGCTTCTGTCCGGCCCCGTTATCAGGAAGCAGTACCCCTCCCCCAGATCCACCACGGCAGGCGCCAGATCGCCGTATCTTATCCCTAGGGGGATGCAGTGCCCGGGGAACCGCTCCGGCTCCAGCTCCCGGAAGGAAATCCGCTCCGGCATCACGGGGATGCCCCTGGGGCCCCGGCCCTTCCAGGCCTCTGCCATGGTCTTCGCCACGGCCCTGATCCTGGCGGTCTGCCTGGCCTCCGTCTCTTCCGGGAAGGGCAGGGCCGCCTGGAATTCCAGCGGCGGATTGCCCCTGATGAAGCCCCTTCCCCTGACAGGGGGCAGGGATTTCCCGGAAAGCCTCCCCACCGCGCTGACATAGTCCCCCTTCTCCGCCAGTTCAAAGGAGATGGCGTTTTTCATGCCGGATGCAATCCGGAACCGGATGCCGCCGGGGCTTGCCGCGGTGCATATCAGGTAGATGCCGTAGGATGCCCCCTGTCCCGCCACAGTGGCCAGCAGCCGCTCCATCTCCGGATAAGCTTCGGTCAGGGCGGTCACATTGTCCACCGCCAGAAGGATGGCGGGCATGGGCTCCGCGCCGGTCTCCCGGTAGGAGGAGATGGAGCTGACGCCCTGCTCTAAGAATTTCCGCTTCCTGGCCTCCATCTCCTCCAGGATAAGGGGAGCCGTCTTCCGCATCTTTTCCTCCTCAGAGCTCAGGGCCACTCCCCCTACATGGGGTAGGCCCTCCAGCCCCTTCATGCTCCAGCCGCCGCAGTCCAAGATGTACACCACGGCCTCCCCCGGGGAAAAGCACTGGCAGAGGGCCCACACTATTGACTTCAGCATCGTAGTCTTCCCCGTGCCCGGCGCGCCGTAGATGGCCGTATGCCCCTGCCCGGGCAAGTCAAGGTACAGGGTTCCCTGGCTCTGTTCCTCCGGACAGTCGTACATCCCGATGGGAATCTTCATCCAGGGCAGCCCCTCCTCCGGCCAGGCCCTGCCGCCAAAGGCGGCGCATCTTCCCTCCAACAGCTCCTCCAGCGAAAGCTTCTCCGGCAAGTCCTCCAGCCAGGGCCCCGGAAGCTTCTCTATGCCCTTTTCCCGGGCCACCTCCCGCAGGTAATCCCGAACGGCTGACAGTTCATCCCTGTCCGGCCTGGCGACCAAAGGCTCCTCCACGATCCGCATCCTGGTGCCGTCCATGGCCACCAGGCATATGGGGTTGGCCCCGTGGTCCCCCGTCTTGCCGGAAGGCGGCTCCTGGCCCCCGTAGGCCGCCCCGCTCCAGAAGGACTGGAACTCCTGGAATACCACGTCCTCCCCCACCCGGATGAAGCCCCGGCCCGGCTGCGTGATGCGGGCGGCGTCCGGGCGCCTGATCATCTCCTTGCTGTCCGCCGCGTCCTGCACCTTCAGGCAGAGCCGGAAATTGCTGTTGCTCTGAATCTGGTCGTCCACCACCCCGGAGGGCTTCTGGGTGGCCAGCACCAGATGTATCCCCAGGGATCTGCCGATGCGGGAGGCGCTGACCAGGCCCGCCATGAACTCCGGCTCCTGTTTCCTAAGCTCCGCGAATTCGTCCGCCACGATCACCAGATGGGGCAGGGGCTCCTTGGCCTTTCCCTCCCTGTACAGCCTCTGGTACTTGTCGATATGGTTCACCTGGTATTCCTTACAGGCATCGAATATCCGCTGGCGGCGCTTCATCTCAGCCTGCAGGGAAATCAGGGACCTGCCTATGCCGGAGCTGATATTCGTGATCTTCCCCACCACATTGGGCAGCTCCGTCAGCAGGTTTGCCATGCCTCCGCCCTTGTAGTCGATCAACACGAACACAACGTCATGGGGATGATAGTTCACCGCCATGGACAGGATCCAGGACTGCAGGGTCTCGCTCTTTCCGGAGCCTGTGGTGCCTGCCACCAGCCCGTGGGGGCCGTGGGCCCTCTCGTGGATGTCCAGGGAGAACGTCTTGCCTCCCCCCAGGGAGCCGATGGGGGCGGCAAGACTCTTGTAGGGCAGGTTTCCCGTCCATCTCTCATAAGCCTCCAGCTCCTCCACCCGCTTCACCCCAAAGCCCTCCAGGAAGCCGATGCCCTCCGGAAGCTCCGCGGCTGTCGCAAAGCCCTCCAGCTCTATGGCGGACATGGTCCTGCAATAGCTGTCGAAGGCTTCCGGCGCCACCGGCGCGTCCGGGGTGTAGATGAATTTATTGTTGACCTTATCCTTCCGGAAGCCGCAGGGGCCATTGTCCACGTCTATGATGAACTGGCAGTTGTGGGGCAGGGAGTACAGAGCGTCGAACAGGAACAGCACGCTGACCCCGCAGGGAGGCTCGCCCTCAGCCAGGTACTGCATGATCTCCTCGTCCTGCACGTCCTCCCGGCTCCCCAGGATGAAGATATAGTGGGGAAGCCCTTCCCTCCCCCGGCGCTCCCGCAGCAGAGGCAGGAAGGCTTCACAGAGCCGGTGGGTCTGCCCCCGCTCAAAGGAGAGATACCGCCCCTTCCCCGCATCGTCCCACACATGGGGCAGCCAGCGCAGGGAGGAGAACTGCCGTTCTTCTTCCTTGCGGAAGATGCCCGCGATCCTCACGTCGCTGAAGCTGTGGGCCGTGGTGAGGCAGACCAGGAGATTGCGCACCTGTTCGATCACCCTCTGCCTGCCGCCCACTATGCCCACCCTCTGATAGCTGCGCAGATCCACCCTGGCGGGAACCTGGTCCACGATGGCAGTCTCCTCCACGATCTGGGCCGCAAGCAGCTCCAGCCGGTCGTTTTCCATGGTGAAGCCCTGATCCGCCCGGTACTTCACCTCCACGCACAGATCCTCATACCCCATCCCGAGCCGCACATGGAGGAAGTCCCTGTCCAGGGGAGACCTCTCCCAGAGGCTGCGCTGGAGGTTCTCCAGGCTCTCCAGGCATTTAGCCGCAGACGGATTCTCCTGGGAGATGATCTTCCGCTGCTTATCCGCCACGGCCTCTATCCTGGCCTTCTGCTCCGCCATGTAGCGGCCGTACTTCTCCATCCGCTGCCTGTCGTAGGCCTCTCTCTTTTTCCTCTCCTCCCTGGTGGCCCCTGTCTGGGCGGCAATGGAGGTCACCGGGGCCACCAGGCTTGCCGCCCTGGCCGCAAGCAGCGCCGGGGAGGCAAGCCCCCCTGTGGCCAGGTTCGCCGCGAACATGGCCCCGGTGCCCACCGCGGAGGCGAACAGGCCGCGCCTTATCCCTGTCTGGCCGCTGGCCTGGGGCGGGTTCGCCAGCAGGATGGGCTCCCCGGGCAGCTCCTCCTGGGTCCTTGGGGAGCGGCGGTATTTCAGCCCCCCGTCCTCTTCCGCCTTGGCAGCGCCCCCTATGAAGGCATTCCCGGCCCTCTCCCTGATGCACAGCCCTGTGCCCACATTTTCAAACAGGAGCTCATTGTTCTCCAGGATGATATTGATGTGCAGGATGGAGATCACGTCCCCGGAACGGACATTGGCCCGGACCACCCTGCGGCCGTTCACATACAGGCCATAGGTGCTGCCCGAGTCCTCCACCCAAAATATCCCCTCCCGGCAGTGCATCTGAAAATGCTGTCCTGAGACATAGGGGTTTTTGATGCACACATCATTCTGCTCCCTGCGGCCGAACCGGATGACGCCGTCTAAGGGCAGGCGTAGCCTCTCTGCGACCGGGCCCTCCCCGTCCGTCACATACAGGGCCGCCCTGCCCTCCGGATCCAGGGATATCAGGGAATCCTTCTGCACATTTTCCCTGGAAAAGCTCAGGGCGCCTTTCCCCTGGACGGTGAGTCCGCCTTTCCGGCTCCCTCTTAATATGATCTGGCTGTCCCCCAGCGCTTTTACCCGGATATCGTCCCTGTTTCCGGAGCCTATGGTAAAAGTGCCCGGAAATTCCGCCCTGGCGCTGTACAGGGCATCCTGTTGGATAAACGCGATATAGCTCATGGCTGCCCTCCTGTCCCGTCCCATTGTTCCGGTTCCGGCATCTTCAGGGAATTCATCATCGCCCTGATGGCCTGGTGGAGCCCGTCGTCATACTTGGTGTAGTTCTGCCGCTCCGCTATCCGCAGATACTTGTAGCAGGTCTCCTCGCTCCTCTTCGCGGCATACCGCGCCAGCTCATAGCTCGCCCTGGCGCTGCCGTCCACGGAGGCCCTCTCCAGGCACGAGATGTACTGAAAGGTATCCGGACAGGCGCCATCGGGCCCGTAGATATGCAGCGCCATGTTCAGGCCCGAGGAAGGGTAGTTCCGCTCCGACGCCTCCTCCCACAGGGAACGGGCCCTCTCCCAGTTCCCTTCCCTCAGGTATACCAGGCCCAACTGATCCGTGGCCCACAGATTGCCGCAATCCGCCGCTGCCTGCCATCTCTCCTTGGGGTCTAAGCTCCCCGCAAGCTCCAGCCCGTCCCGGATACAGGGCAGGATCTTCTCCCTTATCCTGTCATCGCCCAGGGTCTCCGCCACATTGATGTGGCCATAGGGCCAGCCGTTGCGCCCCGCGTAATCGAAATACTCCAAGGCCAGCTTAAAGCGGTTGTACATCTCCTCCCCCTCTTCCCGGCCCAGGCTGCCCCCCGCGGCTTCCAGCTCCTCCTGCCTCCGCAGCAGCTCCCTCCCTCTGGCCAGCTCCATGTTCCCCATGCTGTTGAAGGCGGGAATATAGTCCTGTTCCATACAGAGGGCGAAATATCGCCTGGCAGTGTCCTCCGCTTCCTCCTCCGTCAGCCCCTCCGCCAGCCCGTTCCAGAGCATATACCCCAGGGACCAGCATGCAGGCACAAGGGGCGGGACGCAGTCCGCCGCCTTCTGATAGTAGCGCACCGCCAGGCCATGGTTCGCCTCCACCCGGTATACGCCGTTATTCCCCTCCCCCTCGTTTATCTCCTTGAACGCATAGCCGTAAAAGTACAGATCCGCCAGCTCATAGGCCGCCCATACATTTGTTTCAGCAAACCTCCGCAGCGCGTAGAATCTGTCCACATTCATCCTGCCGAAGCAGTCCACCTTCCTCTCATATTCCCGCCGTTGGGCCTCCAGGTCCACTTTTATCCCCAGGTCCTTTTCCGTCACGTCATAGATTGGCTCGTCGATCCTGACAAGATGGCATCTGATCACTTCGTATATGATATTGGCCAGCACCTCCGCGTCCAGAGTGGCCGTGTGCTCCAGGATATAGGAGGCATCGGACAGCTCGCCCTTCAGCGCGCCCAGCAGTTCCCTGTAATCCGCCTCGCCCAGCGCCGCCTCCCCGCTTCCGCCGAACTTGTCCAGGAACATCATGCTTACGCGCAGCCTGGACACGATCTCCGTCCGGTTGGCCTCATCGGAATAATGCACCCTGTGATGCCTCGGTATGGGCATATGGCTGTCATTGTTGATATGCTTTCCCACATTGGCGGAGTTGGAGTCCAGAGCGCTCTGCAGCAGATAATGGAACTGCCTGGCCAGGGTCTGCCCCTCCTGCTCCTGGAGCTGCCTGCTGCCCAGACATTTCCGGGAAACCTTCCCGATGTATTCCGAAGATACGATTGTGGGATTCGTGATGCCGAATATGCAGTTATAGAATACCACCTGGTTGGGGAATATCTTCCTTCCCCTGCCGCACAATATGCCCCGCAGTATATTCAAATATGTCTTCTTCATTGATATCCTCTTCATCTGCCCGCCGAGTCCCGGCCGTCATGCGCCCTGTGCTATCAGTGTAAGGCATCGGGGCACGCAGCGCAACGGGGCGCGGGGGAATCACTATAGTTAAAGGCCCATTCGGGAAATGCATTTTAGCGCTTGCTAAATTAAATCAGTATGCTATAATACATGATGGCAGGAAGCCCGGCCCGCTTCCTGTCAAATCGTATGCCGAAAAAGATCGGAGGGGACCAACCATGGATGACAAAATCCTGAAAGCCCTGGGCGAGCCCAGGCGGTTCCGGCTCCTGGAGCTGATGTCCGGCCGGGGCTACTGCGTCCGCGCCCTGGCCATGCGCAGCGGCCTGTCGGAATCGGCGGTGTCCCAGCACCTGAAGGTCCTGCGGGAAGCGGGGCTGGTTCTGGGGGTCAAGAGGGGCTATTACACCCACTACCGTCTCGACAAGGAGGCGCTGGGCGCAGTCATCGCTGGGCTGGAGCAGCTTCGGGACACGGAGCGCAGGCCCTGTGGCGGCACGTTTATCGGTTGCCCGGAATCGGAATACCTGAAATGCAAGTCCTACGTACCACCGGAAAAAAGAGGAAAGGAAACCTGAAAGACATGCTGAAACGTTTTATCTACTATTATAAGCCGCACAAAAAGATGCTGGCCCTGGACATGCTGGCGTCCCTGCTGATCTCCGTGATCGGCATGGTGTACCCCATCGTCACCAACAAGATGCTCAACATCTATATCCCGGAGAAGATGTATACCACCATCGTCGCCGCGGGCCTGATCGTGCTGGCCCTGTACATCATCCGCATGGCGCTGCGGTATTTCGTGCAGTATTACGGACATGTAATCGGCGTGAAGATGCAGTCCCAGATGCGCCAGGATCTGTTCGCCCATCTGGAGAAGCAGCCCTTCCGGTTCTATGACAACCACGAGACCGGCCGCATCATGACCCGGATCACCAGCGACCTGTTCGAGGTGAGCGAACTGGCCCATCACGGCCCGGAGAACCTGCTGATCAGCTCCGTGATGATCATCCTGTCCTTCGTCTACCTGGTAATGATCGACCCTATACTGACCTTGATCATCTTCGCCTGCGTACCGATTCTGGTGGTGGTGACCCTGCACTTCCGCAAGGCAATGAGCCGCGCCTTTGACGACCGCCGCAAGAGCAATGCCACCATCAACGCCGCGGTGGAGAGCAGCGTCACCGGCATCCGCGTGACAAAGGCCTACACCAACAGCAAGCGGGAGATCGAGAAATTCAGGGAGGGCGACAGGCAGTTCGTGGACGCTTCCCGCAGAGCCTACCGGGCCATGGCCATGTTCCATTCCTCCACCGCCTTCGTGACGGATATCTTCAATGTGTTCATCCTCATCGCGGGCGGCCTGTTCCTGTACGCGGGCCGGATTTCCTTCGGCGATTACTCTACCTTCATCGTGTCCGTGAACCTGTTCATCAATCCCGTGAACACTTTGATCGGCTTCATGGAGCAGTTCCAGAACGGTGTCAGCGGCTTCAAACGTTTTCTGGAAATCATGGATGCGGAGCCGGAAAAGGATGCGCCGGACGCGGAGAATCTGACAGATGTCCAGGGCGTCATCGAGTTCAGGAATGTGACCTACGCCTACGACGATTCCAAGGAAGTCCTGCACGACATCAATCTGCGGCTGGAGAAAGGCAGGAAGCTGGCTTTGGTGGGCCCCTCCGGCGGCGGCAAGACCACCCTCTGCCACCTGCTGCCCAATTTCTATAAGCTGGAGGAGCAGGACGGCTCCATCCTGATTGACGGCAAGGACATCCGGCATCTGACCATGGAGTCCCTGCGCAGGAACATCGGCATCGTCCAGCAGGACGTGTTCCTCTTCGTGGGCACCATCCGGGAGAACATCCTCTACGGCCGCCCGGACGCCACCCAGGAGGAAGTGTACGAGGCCGCAAGGCGTGCCAACATCCACGACTATATCATGACCCTGGAGAAGGGATACGATACGGAGATCGGCGAGCGGGGCGTGAAGCTTTCCGGAGGCCAGAAGCAGCGCCTGAGCATCGCAAGGGTGTTCCTGAAGAACCCGGCCATACTAATCCTGGACGAGGCTACAAGCGCCCTGGACAACACCACCGAGGTGCTCATCCAGCAGGCCCTGGACGAGCTGTGCAAGGGGCGCACCACGCTGGTGGTGGCGCATCGCCTGTCCACCATCCGCAACGCCGACGAAATCGCTGTAGTCATAGGCGGCCGCATCACCGAGCGCGGCACCCATCAGGAGCTCATGGAGGCTGGCGGCACATACAGCCAGCTTTACTCCCTGCAGTTTCGGGAGAACGACTTTTTTGAATAGCCTCCGGCATGACAGAACAGCCGCATCGCAGGAGCGCCTCCCTATCGGGCCAGGCGGTCTCCTTGATGCGGCTGTTCTGCCCTTTTCTACAAGCTTACATCTGCACCTCGCTCTGGAGCCTGGCTTTCCAGCTTCACCAGTTCAGCGCATATCCTTTCATCCTCCCAGTCAGGATGGCTCTTGAGCAAGTCGCAGATCGGCGCGATGGCAGCCTTTTCTTCCTCCAGCATATCCGCGGTTTCTTCCAGGGAGATGTTTTTGCAAAGTTTCTTTCTGACCTGGCCTATCAGCTTTAGGTTCTTTCCTTCTTCCTTTCCTTCTGCCCTTTCATCTTCAAAGGCCCTGATGATGTTATACTTGAATGCCATGTCGTCCTCCCCGTCTCCTGCCCAGCTTAGAATCTCCTCCACAACGGCCTCCTCTGCCCTTTTTGTCTTTTCCATTCTGTCCCCTTTCCTTTCGAAGATGAGATTCGCAGGAAAGGTCATACAATTCGCCCTTCCTGCTTTCGGTTATGGAGTTCATGTTCCGTTGGATACAGGCTCCCGCCCAGCAAGAAGTTCGATACAACAGACCCCCTTCCATGGGGCTGTTGTCAGGTATTACAGAAAAGGCCTGTCCGGCCTTTTGAGATGTAAGATTTGAATTCTTTGCCTGTAATCAGCTTACCATAGACGGGCATGAATTACAAGAAAAAAGCGTGGAAATTTGAGTCAGGATATGGTACAATCGTCAACGGGCAGCTGTAGAGAGGACGACCAATCTGAAGCTTGCCCTTGTGCATGCATGTATATATGAAAGAAGGAGCATGAGACGCATGAGAAAAAAAGGCGTGTTATTGTCAACAATCATCCTTGGGCTGGCGCTTACAGCCTGCGGGGATATCAGGAATCTCAATGACTTAAAGGAAGCCATAGGGCTTACATCCGATAGTTCCGGGGGAGACGCCGCTCAGGAGGAATCCACGAACGCGGAAAGCCTCCCGGCCTCCCAGGAATATGTCTCCTCGGACGGCTCTTATCAGGTGACCCTGCTTGACGGGCTGACACAATCAAATCTGTCGGTTCTGGCCGGATCCGATGTGATGGGATTGGATGGCGATTCCCAGCGAAAGGGCTTCGGTGCTTTCTGTATAAGGAGCCCCAAGTCCAATATCCCCGGCAACCCCGGCAGCATGGAAAGCCTGGAAGATTATGCGGATCATATCGCGAATCTGATGACGAAGGGTTCCGGCATATCGACGGATTGGAAGGATGTGGCCACTCCTGCCATCGAAGGCGCCTTGGGGTGTCTTGCCAGGGAAAGCGTAATCAGACAGGGAACCAGCCGAGGACAGGCCTACGGCTATTACCTAGAGACAGAGAACACCTATTATTCCATATTCATGGCGGGAAATGACGATGACGTGGAGGATGCCAGGCAGATCCTGGCCCTGGAGATTCTGGACGAGACATCAGGGAAAGGGGGCACCAGGGACTTCTTGGACGGCATGACAGCAGTTCTGGACACCGTGAACGGGGGGAGTATCCGGGATGCCTACCATATGCTAGAAGAAGGTGGGGCAGACGAAAGCACCCTTGAATCCCTGGCATCCCAGGCCCGGGAGACCCTGTCCTCCAGTTGGGGCATAGAAAACACTGCCGCCCTGATGGAAACGGCGGATAGCCTGATAAACGGAATGCATAACCCGGATGCCCTAAAGCTCCTGGAGGAATACGGGGGCCTGGGCGAGACGGACCGGGATGCCTTTGACGCGAAGCTGACCGGGCAGAACCTGGACCAGGGGACATACATCAGCCTTCTAGCGGCTTATGACGCATGGGCCGCTTATGGAGAGAGCGCCATCGCTGCCTGGGACTTAAGCCGGGTGGGAACCATCATGGGCTTCGGCTATGCGTCCGGCTACTGCACCTATGAGGAGGCGCTGGACAAGACCCTGGAGGCGGCGTTGAAGGCGAAAGAACTCTTTGGCTCCTGGGAGGACTTTAACCAGAGCTATCTCTACGGCTATTCCTATTGGGCGGAGGAGTCCCTGACAGATCCGGAGAGCAGCGCCGGGGAACGCGCGGAGCTGGTACATGACATGGAATCCCAGGTGAACGGCCCTTTTGCTCTTGGGTGGGATATCGAGCTTACGAAAGAGTGGTAAGGGAGGGGCGGTCATCATGGCAAAGACAAAGGAAATCAAGACGAATGCCATGCGCATACTGGAATCCATGAAAATTCCCTATGCGCACCTGACCTATGAGTGCGATGAGTTCACTGACGGCCTGCAGATTGCGGACATGCTCTCCCTGCCCTATGAGAAGGTGTACAAGACTTTGGTGACGTCAGGAAGTAGGGGGGAAAAGCAACCCAGAGATTATTACGTGTTCGTGATACCCGTGGCACAGGAGCTGGACTTAAAGGCCGCCGCCAGGAGCGTGGGCGTAAAGAGCGTGGAGATGATCCATGTGAAGGACATCAACAAGATCACCGGCTACATCCGCGGCGGCTGCACCGCAGTGGGCATGAAGAAGCAGTACGTGACCCGCATCGACAGCTCCGCCCAGGCTCTGGAGAAAATCATCGTCAGCGGCGGGCGCATCGGCTCCCAACTGGAGCTGGATCCGCAGAATCTGGCCCGGGCGACAGGAGCGGAATTCGCGGATATCATCCGGCATTGAGGTGGGCCTTACTGCCCCCGGCAGGCAGCCAGAGCCCACAGGCCTTTGTAAATACTGGATTTCCGAACATGTATGGCAGACGAATACCTACCAAAAAGAAAAGCCCCAGGCAGGACATTGCGCTCTACAACACATCCGACATCGAGACAGACCTGTCATCCTGCCGCTGAACCGTTGAGTGCGGCAGGATACTCATTGCATGACAGCCAATTCCCTCAGCCAATCAGAACCTTCTTCCCCGCAAAGGCAAAGCCATATTTGTGGATTCTGTCCGCAGGGATTCCTTTTGCCAGGAGGCCTGCGGCATACTGCTTCTCCTCAATCTGCCGCAGGGCCGCCTGTACCGTGTCCTCCAGGGTCTTCTCGCCCTTTTTCCCCGGATTGTGCACCTTGAATTCCAGGATAAAAGCGTTGTCTTCCCGGTTCAGCGGCTCCAATATAACATCATACCGGCCGAAGCCGCTCTCCCACCACTCTCTGATAAAGTCTGTCTTATCCACATAAAAACAGTTTGCCCGCCGCAGCTGTTCAAAGTCCTGATGCCCTATCCCTACCGTCCTTGCCATGTAAAGCTCCTTTCTTTGCTGACCAATAATTCCTTTGATACACCGGGTCTCCTGCCTATGGCCTGTTTTTCTTTTTATTATACGGTCAGATGTACATTCTGTAAACATACACAATAAAAATACGAGGTAAAGAAAAAGATTTCTCCCTTGCAGATAACGTTTATTTGCGATAAAATTAAGAGAAAATAGGGAATTGACACACTAAAGAATAAAATCGAAATGGATACAAAAATCCTATTTATAGCATATAACTGCATATTATAGATTTTAATTTTGTTCATGCAATTATCAATTTAGATTTTGGAGGAACGGACATGGAAGAAATAATCAGGGCGAATGGCAATAACCTAGCAGAAGCCACAAACAATATTCTATCAGATATTCGAACAACTCCACAGGCAAGCTCTATAAGCATGCCAATTACTCAGCTTGCTACTCTTGGAGCAGGTGTTTCCTCCCTAATCCCAGTTCTTCGAACCGTTACTCATACTACGTCATTTGATGCACAGGGATTGTATCAATTAGCCAATTCCAGTGTTGGAGATGTCTTGAAAGCTGCAAAGAATGGTAATTTTTGGGGTGCATTTAAAACTGCTGATGGTACTTCTAAGTTTGCCCAGCTGAAAGCCGTCGATTCCTTTTCAGCTACAAGTACATCCAAAATGCCCATCAATCCGGCAACTATGATGATGGCTGTTGCTTTGTTTTCTATTGAACAACAGCTCGGAAAGATTGCTGAGATGGAAAAGCAGATCCTATCTTTTCTGGAGATTGAAAAACAATCAGAAATCGAAGCCGATATTGAAACATTATTAAAAATCATTACAAAATATAAACATAATTGGGATAACGAATGTTTCGTTGTCAGCAACCATAAGTTGGTTCTTGACGTCCAGAGAACAGCTAGAAAAAATATGTTGACCTATCAGAAGAAAGTTGTAGGAATCCTCAATTCTAAGCAGATAATCGTGGCACAGACAAAAGTCTATTCCACACTAAAAAATCTACAGAAAAAATTTAAGTATTATCGTTTATCGCTATATACCTTTGGACTGGCCTCCTTGATTGAAATTATGCTCAGCGGAAACTTCAATGAAGAGAACATTCATGTCATTAAATCCGAAATAGAAAAACTCTCTATTGACTACAGAGAACTTTTCACGCAATGTTCTTCATTTTTAGAAAAGATGAGCAAGACCACTATAGAGACGCAATTGTTAGAAGGTATCGGAACAGCCAGTAATGCCGTCGGAAAATTAATCGGCTGTATTCCAATCGTGAAAGAAGGTCCCATTGATGAATTTTTTCAGGATAATGGTATTTGTTTGAAGAGAAATGCAATAGGCATGGCGAAAGATGTTATCGCTTCATTTGCTGAAATCAGCAACCCAGATACCGGTATCTTCATCGAAAAGATGGATGATATCATACAAATCTACAACCATACCACAGAAATATGCTTTGATGATACATACATTTATCTAATTACGGCTTGATTAGCAACAGAAAAAATGGAAATATTTGCATTGTAAGAAAGGAAAAAAATATGCTTGAAAAAATTGGAAATAAGCCCATTAGAAACAAATATTTCATACTGCTACTAACAATATTATTACTTATACCGTCAGCAGGGTGTGCCTCAAATATCGAAAATACTGATAAGAACATCACTACAGAAGATACCAGCATTGCCATCAGTGGTAATCTGGAAATTTCTGATGCCACCGAAGCCTCTACTGCAGATATAGCACCCCTGGCCGAAACAAAAGAAGCTGATGTGGATATCGTTTCAGAATATGGAACAATCGATATCTATGAAGACATGATATCTCCATCTGTTTCCGCCAATTCCGAATTGTCAGAAATTGAAAACACCCAGTTAGATAAAATCACTGATTTCGGCGATAATCAAATTGAAGATTCTTTTGAAGACAATACTGATTCTCTTACATCAACACAGCGAAATTCAATCAATATGTTGAATTACATAACTGTCCTCACCCAGGAAATCAATGAATCAAAAGGAAGTCGGCTCTACTTAGAGTCAGCATATAATTTTTTGATTAACTATATCTATCCAAATGCAGTCGATACAAGAACACAAGCTCAGATAACCAGTATTCTAGATACTCTTGAAGAATACCGCATGATTGCCGTTAAAAGAGAACGGCTTGAGTATATTTATGAGCAGAATCGAGCCCAGGCCCTCAGAAAGGCGATTCCAAATCCAATCGGATTACTTAGCGTGGTAGAGTCTCATAATCTGTTGAAAATGGCCGCTTCAGTTATTTATATGGCAGTCGATTCTGCTTTGAGTTATTCGTCAGAAGCATTTCAAGCTGATTTACGCTATCTTCAGAATGGATGGGAACTGGATGATGCTGAATCCGCAGAATTACATAACAGCAGAAAAAGTGCATTTTCCTATATGCTTAATATGATTCGCGACAACTCAATACCAGGTGATTATGCGTTAAACGAAGAATCCGTCCAAAATTTCGTTGAGTGGAAAAACAATACAAATCCAGCCCGTAAAATAGCCTGGTTAGAAACAAGTCAAGAGACCTATAAGGAATTCGGACCATATTGGCTTGAACTCGCAAGCTGCTACTATCAATCTGAAGAATATGAGAACTGTCTAAATGCCATTACAGAGTATGAGTCTGTTTCGACACGTATCTTTCGCAAAGACTTTGATTACGCACAAGCATTACCTATGGCAATCATCTCTGCCAAAGAAGTAAAGAATGACGCCGAGTATATTGAAATCGCCGATAAATACTGTTCCTTAGTTCTTGATAATACAATCGATACAGATTGGGCACTTCGTTATTTTGTCGCACAAATTTATATTGATTTGTATGCAGACACAGGGAAGAATACATATTTGGATAAAGCCTATAAGATTGCATTTGATAATGTAAACATTCTTGTAGATGAGCAACATGAATTGAATGCCGCCTATATTTCTGATATTGAAGAGGAAAAAGTTGATAAAAATGCTACTAAACGTGAAAAGGAAGAAGTCAAGCAATATAATAAACTCCTCAAAGAAGAGCGAAAGGTTGCATTGCCTCCAGTTAGCGAATCTTTATATCTCAACTGTGATTTATTATTTGCATTGGCTGACCAGAGAAATATTTCTTCCACAGAACAATCACGGATTGAATCCATATTGCATGAAAATGATGAAAAAATCTTCTTAACAGAAGCATTAGATAACAAATTCTGGTTTGACAAAAGCAACAAAGAAATTGATACAAACGAACTCACCACAACGTTTGATGGGGATGAGTTATCCATTCCAGCAACCTGCATCACAGCAAAATCCACAGTCTGTGTAATAGTTGATGGCATCAATGGCAAAATTACACTGGATGACTGGACTGTAAAAAAAGTCGAAAGACCTAAGAATGCTGATTGCTCAGAATATATAGCTACATTTTCAAGCCAAAAAGGGAAAGACCACAAATACCACGCCGGTGACACAGTTTCTATTATAGTTGTCCCTGTCGTAGAGTCACCAGAAGAAATGCTTGAATTTATATATGATGTGGTCGCTGTAAAAAAGATGTTTGTACTTAATGGCATCAAATTTGAGAGGAAGTTAAAATGATAAAACGCTTGTCAGCTTTGTTATTGGCAGTAGTTCTGTTGATTTCGCTTCCTTGTACGGCTACTGCATGCAATGAACAATGCAATACATATGTAACACAGATATTATTTGGCGATAGCGCCTTAAATTATGCATCCGATGACAGTGTAAAGATGCTGCTGGATGCATTGTATCTATGCAGCGAGCAATCCGATGGCCTAGGACAGGATAAGCTAGATTTCTTGAAAAGCAAAAAAGTAAATAAAATCCCTTCTTTGTCGAGCCTTAATATCAAAAGTAATTATTTGTTGGAATGTTCTCATAATAGTTGGGAAAGCGAATCTGCAACGACAAAAAAAGCGCAGAGTGTCAGAAAAAAGCTTCTTCAAAGGACCGTCAATAAGGTTTTTGATTTCGGCTTGTTCAATAACTGGTTTGGCAGTAATAGCGGAAAATGCAATAGCTTTGCTGCACTGCTCTATTATTTGCATATTCTCTCAGACTATATAGCTGATAATCCTGTAAATACAGAGGTTGCATTTGAAGGGTTTACTGTATCCGCATATGCGGGACAGCCTTTCGTACTTCTCAATGGAAATAGACCATTATTTACAGCAGAAGAAAAGAAAAGTACAGATGGGTTTACTTCATTCAGTCCATTAGACAGCCAAGGACGATGTGGAGTTGCTTTTGCCAATATATGCATTGATATTATGCCTCCACCTGATTCCAGACAAGCGCTTGGAAGCATAAAACCATCCGGATGGAAACAGAATAACTATCCTGGTATCGTTAATTCTGAACTCCCATATCTATATAACAGGTGCCATTTGATAGCACATCAACTTGCAGGTATTGACGATGAGATAAATCTGATTACCGGAACGAATTACCTAAATGCAAAAGGCATGAAACCATTTGAGGATAAAGTCGCAAAGTACATTAGAGAAACGGGCAATCATGTTCTATATCGCGTCACACCTGTTTTCATAGGTGAGAACAATGTGGCATCTGGTGTCCAGCTGGAGGGTTATTCTGTCGAAGATGCAGGGGAGGGAATCTGCTTCAATGTTTACTGTTATAATGTTCAGCCTGGAATAAGTCTGAACTATGCGAATGGTTCAAATTCAATTTCAGATTCTACTTTTGAAGCTGAAAATATTATCCCCTTTGCCGTCATGAATGCAGATGACGGCAATCCCGATTTGATTTTAGAACTAAACAGGCATTTGGCAATTATATTTGAAAATCAGAAGAACACAAATACCTATATCGCAATGCTGAATAAGATTGACTCTATTGCAAGTGAATCACGGATGATTGCAGGCAATAAAAACACTCCGACACAAAATTATATTATGCTCAAGGAACAGCAATATAAATATTTTAACGTGTTAAAGTGTTATATCCCGCTTCTGTTGGCGAAAGAGGATTTCTTTAAGGCTACGTTTTCCGTATAATAGCCAAAAACGCTCCTCTTCCGCCCTCAGAGGAACATAGCCATATACAGCGGCAGCGTAATTTTTGCATCGCTGACCCCCACGTTCCCCGCCACCAGCTTATAGGCATAGGGCGGTGCAAATTCCTCTATGAAATGGTTCACCGACACCGTGGCCCCACGCTTGGACTTTACCTCTACGGGAATCACCGCGCCGTCCCGCACCAGGAGGAATTCGATTTCCTGGGTATTTTTATCGTTTTTGAAATAATTCAGTCCAAGGCCCCTCTTCGTCAGCATGTCAAAGACAAGATTCTCGTAGATGCCGCCCTTGGCCGGGCCTGTGAGCGTGTCCTTCAACAGAGCGGCCTGGGTGTCATAGCCGTAGAGAGAGGCGAGCAGGCCGATGTCCGTCACATAGGCCTTGAACTGATCCGGTTTTTCGTAGGCCACAAGGGGGAACTGCGGCGTGGATACATTGACGCACAGCTTGATCATTCCGGCATTCACCAGCCAGTTCAGGCAGTTTTTATATCGGCGGGCGTTCCCCTCCTTGCCGACTATCTTGTATTGGAATTCCCAAGGATGCCCTAGGGCCGCAGCACGGCGCACACAGGGTAGTGGTCGGAAAGGAACACCCCGCCCTTCTCATCCTCCCACTTCTCCACTTTTTCACAGGCAAAGCCCTTTACAAAAATATAATCTATGGAGCATGGCGCTTCTGTCCGCAGATAGCCATGGTAGGTGATACCAATCCCCTCCGTCACATTGGTATAGGAAGGATACTCCCTGACTATCCCCATCTCCCGGCTGTCCGGCTCCGCGTTCATGTCCCCGGTGATGACGACGGGTGCATCGGCGAAAAGCGCAGCCCGGCCCAGCTTCTCCATGATCTGCCGCATGCCCTGTTCCCTGGCCCCGGCTCCCTCGTGGTCCAGATGGGTGTTCACCACCCGGAACACCTGCTTCGTGGCAAGCTCCTCAAAGACCGCCTCCGTGGTCACCCTGGGGCAGATGCTCTGGTCCGGATAGCGGGAGGCGGGCACATAGGGCGTGTCCGACAGCCAGTAGGTCTCCATCTGGATCAGGTTGAATGCGTCCCTGCGGTAGGCGATGGCCGCCTGCTCGTCCTCCAGGGTCTCGCTGCGCCCGCAGCCGATCACATAATACCCGGAGAGCGCCTCCTTCAGCCAGGCCGCCACATGGGGCAGCACCTCCTGGAAGCAGACGATGTCCGGCTTTTCTTCCGCAAGCTTCTCTAAAATCAGCGGCTTGCGGTAGCGGAAATTGTTGTCTCCGTCCTGACCATAATCGCATCGTATGTTAAAAGTCACTATCTTCATCCTGTCATCTCCCTGTCTGAAAACTATGTGCCGCCCGTCACGCGCTGTAGAGACGCGACAGCACATAGTTTTCCCTTCCTGCGCAAATCCTCCGGCATGACCGGAGGATTCGCTTTTTACTTATTTATATACTGCAAATTTAACCAGTGCGCAGTATAAATCACAGTCTTACCGTTTCACTCTGACGGTCTTGATCTCAAACGCCCTGAACGGCAGGACGATCTTCCCGTCCGTCACAGGCACTTCCTCGATGACGTTCTCCAGCATATCGCACAGATAGGCCTTCGCCGCGCCGAACTGCAGGCTCACTTCCGCCTTTGTCGCCGCCTTCTTGGCCTCGTAGAGGCGCAGTACGATGTCGCCGCTTCCGTCCTCCGCGGGCTTCATGGTATCCAGGATCACATTGGCCTTATCCACGGTCACGGCGCTGAAGCGCTCCACTGCCCCCTTGCTCACCACAGGCTTCACGTTCAGCTCATAGCCCTGTCTGACTACATCGCTGTCAGCAAATGTCCCCTCCCATGCCGTGAAGGCGTAGGTGAAGGAATGCTGCCCGTTGTCCGCCCGCATCTCAGGACAGGCGGCGGCGCGCAGGAGGGTCAGCTCCAGGGCGTTGCCGTTCATGCTGATGCCGTACTTACAGTCGTTGAGCACCGCCGCGCCGTGTGAGCCGTCGCAGAGAGCGCTGTAGCGATGGTTGCACACCTCGAACCGGTCCTTGTCGTAGAGCCTGGAGCGATGTGCGGGACGTTCCACATAACCAAACTGCATTTCGTTGATGCCGTTCTCCGCGTACACGTCCACAGGGAAGGACACCTTCAGCAGCCTGTGGAGCTCCTTCCAGTCCACCTCTGTCTCGAAGGCAAGCCTCCTGCTGTCCGCGGCCAGGCGGATGTACTGCGTGAAGCTGGATTCGCTGATTCTGCCGGACACCTTCAGCACGCCCTCCAGGCCTTCGCCCACCTTCTCCACCGATACCTCGGTGGCGGCCTTCACCTCCTGCAGGATATAGTTGGAATCGATGTCCCAGGCGTCGAACAGGCGGGGCACATCCTTGTACAGGCGGAACCTGTTCATGGGCTGTGCGGCGTACTCCCTGCCGGACTCTTTCAGCACAAAGGACACCACTTCGCCCCTGCCGTCCACGACGGCCCTGACCTGGCTGTTCTCCAGCACATAGCCGTCCCCGTCTTCCTTCACGGACACAGCCGTTTCGCTGCCCCCGGAAGCCGCGGCCTCACCGGGCACCAGGGACACCGCGCCGCAGGAGGGGATGTCCACGACCGCCTTCACGCCCTCCGCCGTCTTCTGCACGGGCACTGCCTGGCCCTCCACAGTCTTCGCCCCCTGGGCAAAGGCCTCGGGCAGCTCCACCAGGGCTTTCCGGTCAAAGCTCAAGGAGTTCCACACCGTCACGGCATTTTCCTCTTTCCGCTCCGTCAGCGCGTCGAGCGCCTGATTCAGCAGCTCCTCCGCGCCCGAATGAATCGCCTCATGGGCCTTGTTCGCCTCCACGTAGACCCGTCCGATGCTGGAGCCGGGCAGGATGTCATGGAACTGGTGCAGCAGCAGCTCCTTCCACAGGGCATCCGCCTTCGCCAGGTCATAATCCAGGCCGCGGCCCATACCTAAGCTGCTCCAGAACTCCTCTTCCCTCATGGCCAGCTCATTGCGGCGGTTATTCTTCTTCACGGCCGCCTGGGAGGTGTAGGTCCCCCTGTGGGCGCTGAAATACAGTTCTCCCACGTAGGTGTTCACCGGGCCGCCCTCCTTCTCCATATCCTGGAAGAATTCCATGGGGCCTGCCATCTTCACCTTCACGCTGCCCTCCAGGTCCTCCTGGCGCTTGGCGTACTCGATGTAATCCCTGGCCGGGCCGCCGCCGTCCCCGTATCCGTAGGGCATCAGGAAAGCGTCCAGATCCTGCATCTGCGTCCGGTTCTTCCAGATATTGTTGGCCTCGATGGGATCCGTGCGGTAGGTATAGCTGGTGGGCAGGAAGGACACCACCTGGCTGCCGTCCATGCCCTCCCAGGTGAAGTAATGGTACGGGAACTGATCCCCCTCATTGTAGGACCAGAATATCTTCTGGGTCACCAGATAGTCCACGCCACAGCCCTTCAGGATCTGGGGCAGGGCCGCTGTGTATCCGAAGGTGTCGGGCAGCCAGAGCACCTTGCTGTCCACATCGAACTCTTCCTTGTAATACCTTTTTCCGTGTACCAATTGACGGATGAGTGCTTCTCCGCTGGCCATGTTGGTATCCGGCTCCACCCACATGGCGCCGTCCGCGATCCACTGGCCGCCCTTCACCGCCTCCTTGATCCTGGCAAAGAGCTCGGGATAATACTTCTTGCACATCTCATAGGAAGCCGGCTGGCTCTGGATGAACTTGTACTCCGGGTACTCCTCGATCAGGCGAAGCTGGGCCGCGAAAGTCCTCTCGGTCTTGCGGTAGGTCTCCGCCATGGGCCAGAGCCACGCCAGATCCAGATGGGCATTGCCCACGGCGTAGAAGACGGGAGCGCTGGAGCCGTTCTTCGCCTCCATCACAGGGCGCAGGGCCTCCCTGGCCGCCTTATAGGAAGCGATTCGTCCCTCCCTGGGCTGCTCGAAATCCGCGATCAGGGTGAACTCCTGCAGAGCCTTGGCGATCTTCGCCGCCCGCAGGGAGGTCTCGTCCAGAGTCGTCAGCAGGGCGCTGAGGGTGGCCACGTCCATGTAAAGCTGATAAGCGTCCTCATTCCAGATGCCGTAGGTGCATTTCCCCAGGACGCGCCGCTTCCCTTCCTCCGCCGTATCCTCAAATGCGCCGGGCAGCACGGGGCCTGTGGTGCAGCCTCCCGTAGGGGCCTCGGGCATGAAATGGCCCGCATAGGTCTCCATCAGGATGTCATAACGCTCTCCGCCCTGGGCGCAGGCGCTGAGGGCATTGTCCTCTATGAAGTGATGGGGCTCGTTCACCCAGGAGGCCCGGAAGGTTCCGAAGGCCTTCCCGTTCACGAACAGCGCAGACTCTCCCTGGGGCCTTAAGTCCATCACGATCCGCTGGCCCTTCGCCTGCTCCGGCAGGGTGACGTTCCCCCTGAACCAGCAATACTCCCACTCATGCCCCCAGGTGAAGCCCGGGCTCACCGGCTGGAAAGGCCCCTTCTGAGCCTCCTCCGGCGTCAGATATTCCATGGTGGGGAAAGCCTCCCAGGAAATCTCTCCCAGGGGCTCATACAGATCGTCCTTCAGGGTGCGCATCCAGTGCTTGACCCTGTCCTTCCACTCAGAATGTACTAATTTCATGATGTCTCTCCTTTATTACATATAATTTTGAAAAAGTCGCGTCTGCAATCCCTTTCCTAAACTCCCATGCAGCCAGCCGCACCACCATACCTAAAAGTCTGGGAAGCGCAAAAACACTTCGCGGTGCCAGAATGGCTCAGGGACTTTTATAGTAAAAGAATAGCACACTCCATACCTGTCTGCAATCAAATATTTTCCTGTACGGCACAGAAAAATACTGTATGTTGAAAATCTCAGCCTTTGCCGTATCTCCCCGTCACTTCCACCGCTTTGGCCTCGCTGTCGTAGGAGATTAGCAGCGTCCGGGTCGCCTCGTCCCATTCCGCGGATACCTTTACCTCCCTGCCGTCCTCGTCCACCGCGCTCACTTCCGTCACCGCTTCGGGCAGACGCACTCTGGTGAATGCCCGGATCTTATCCGCGGTCTTTAAGCGCATGCGCACGCCCCCGTCCGTCAGGTCTGCCCGCTGCACCCTGGCGGAAGTGCCGATGACCCGGAACTTCTCCTGCTCGATCTTCGAGAAGTCGAAGAGGATGGCGTTCCCGTCCGGCCCGATCTCTTTATTATCGATAATCCGATAATCATTTTCCATCATGTCGGCATACAGTCCCCGGAAGACCTTGGGTTCGGCGCTTATGCTCTCGTCCATGACGGCGGAGATGATATAGGGCCCTCTGTGCAGGGTCAGGTCGTTGCGGTACTGCCAGTCCGCGCCAAGGCCCCGCAGCCCGTCCTTCACCAGCTCCCTGTACTCGTCCGCAAGCCCCTTGGCGAGGCACAGCCTGGCGGGCACCATGTTCCAGACCAGAATCCGGCCCTGGCCCAGGGCGTATCCGCCGTCTTTCGGGCTGCGCTCCATCCCAGCCATCTCGAACAGATGCTGCGCCGGGTTCTCATAGCCCGACTGTCTCCACCAGGAGGAGATTCCGTGGAAGGGATCGCTGCCGTCCCCGATGTAGAGCAATGTGCCGCCGGACCTCACCCAGGAGATCAGGGAGGCGTTCACATCCGGCGCCTCCGGCTTGATGTACTCGTAACTCAGGATCAGGAAGCGGCAATCGTTCAGATAGCCCGCGAACCGCCTCACATTGTCCAGCTGCACCGGCTTCACGGGCAGGCCGTACTTCACCAAAGGCAGGGCCATGCCGAAGAACTGGGGGAAGGCAGGGCTCTGGATGAAGTCCTTCATCATGGAATCGTCCGCCTCGATCTCCCGCATCAGGGCCGCCGCCTGCCCCTCGTCCACCGCATTGCCGGAATTCTTGTGCAGGGCCCTGCGGAACCGCTCCTCTATGGGCTCCCCGGTGACGATCCCGTCCGGGAAGGTGCGCTGGAACAGGCCGCTGTCCGACATGAACAGCCCCACGCTGGGCACGTCCCCCTCGAAGGCGATGTCCTTCTGTTCCATATCCCCGAAGAGCTGGAACATGCCCGACAGCAGGGTGGCGTAAGTCTGAGGAATCGGCTTGGATTCCTCCGTCTCAATGCTGTCCTCGATCTTCTCCTCTATCCTGGGCTGGAGCCTGGGATATTTCCCCTCGAAGACCCTGTGGGGCCAGGGGCAGATCTCATAATGCCAGATATGGGGATGAAGGAGGGAGGCCGTGGCGGTCTTGATGTAATTGTAGCGGTAATTGTCCCAGGTATAGCCTGCCAGATCCTCTATGGGGTCGTTTAAGAACCACATCCTGCGCCCCGTCCCCTTCACCAGCTCCTGCATCACGCCGTACTCCAGGTAAGCCGTCTCGAACGTACGTTCTTTATACACGCCCTCATAGACATTGGCCTCCCGGCTGGTGCCCGTCCATATCTGGGCGATGTAGCCGTCCACGGAGGGGATTCCGATCAGCGCCGCCTCCGGGCTCATGATCTTCCACTGGGTGTAGTTCAGGAGGCTGTGGGTGGGCACATAGAACCTTAAGTCCTTCCCGTACTTCGCCTTGGCGTATTCCTTCAGGGCCGCGCTGACCCTGTCGATGGTGCGGCAGTACAGATAGGCTTTCAGCCTGGCGGATTTGTAGCGCACGTCCAAATCCTCGTGCTGGGGCCTCCAGGGCTCCCTGTAATGGATCTCATACTCCCGCTTGAAGGCTTCCGAATACCCGCTCTTGTCCCAGAACTCCGGCTCCTCCACATGGATGGCCTCCACCCCGGCATCCACCGCAATCTTCATCCGCTCGGTGAGATACTCCGAGAAGGATACCGTGGGGACCATGTAGGGAACCGTGGGATTGTGGTTCACCTCCCCGCCGTCCCGCTGGACCTGCCCCTCGTCCCAGTGCTTCCTGCCGTCCCATCTGCCGTCCAGGTAATCCTGGTACTCGCCCCAGGCGATTCCCGTCATCAGATGGACCACATAGCCCCGCTCCCTGTACTCCCTGATGCGCTCCGGCATGGTATCGTCGATTCCGTACACCATGACGAAATCGCAGTCCAGGTCCACGGAGGGGCGCAGCCGCTCTCCCGCCTGGTAACCGGTCAGCTCTTCTGTCTTCTCTCGAATGTATGCCATAATATGCCTCCCTTTCCTTGACCGATCTCTTTCTTTGACGTATATACTTAGACTTATATACTTTCACTTATAGAACAAGAGGGTGCATCTTAATCGTATATGACCTATTAAGCTGCACCCTCTCGATTTTTTGATTATTTCTTCTATATTAGAACACTATCTGGAACTGTCTGTGGGACGGTTCAGATACCCATGGCCGATTAATATACGATGTCATCCCTGCTGGTGGACACCTCGGTCATGTAATCCAGGAACTCCTGCATCTTGCCGCCGTCCTGGGTTCTCAGGTACTCCTGATAATCCTCCAGGATGGACCTTGCTTCCTCTTCGGTATCAGCGAAGAACGCGCGCTCTTTGTACTCTTTCTCTTTCTCACCGTCGAATGCCCACTGGGAGAACTCGTCATATCCCTCAAATCCAGGAGCCAGTGCATCGATCGCATAGCCGGGAATCACTTCCGCAGGCCTCTGCTTCCGATAGTCGGCCACATAAGGATCCAGTGCATCCGCCTCGAAAGGTCCGGGCTCGCCGAACCACAGGTTGTTCTTCTTCGCCACATAGGTCCTGCTGGCCATGTACATGATGCCTCTCTCGCGCAGCTCTTCCTTTACGGCCTCGGCGTTCTCGGCATATCTTGCGGTGAGGTCGGCGTTCATCCTGGGCTGTCCCTGCTCGTTCAGCTCGTAGGTGTCTCCCTCAAAGCCGTAGCAGATCAGCTTGGTGCCCTCTTTGCTGTTCAGGTAGTCCAGCCAGGTCAGAGCAGCGTCGATGTTGGAGCAGGTGGTAGGGAATACGATGGCAGGAGAGCCGCTTCTTCCTTCGGACTCAATCTGTACCAGAGGAGAGCCGTCCTTGTAGTTCAAAGGTCCTACAGGGATATATCTCATCTCCGGATGGGTATCGTACAGGCCTGTCAGCTTGGTGGCATCCACAGTTATGCCGTACTGTGCGCAGGAGAACAGAGCGGTGCCGTTGCCCACCTTCTCCTTGCCGCGGTCATCGGTCTGGGTGAAGCACTCTTTGTCCAGAATGCCTTCATGTACCATCTCCCAGATGAACAGCTGCTTGTTCACATAGTCCTCTGTCAGGTTGAAATGAGTCATCTTGCCGTTCTCATCCAGCGCGTAGGAGGTCAGCTTCTTCTCGCTGAAGCTCTGGGCGTAATCGTCATAGCTCCAGCCATTGTGATAGGTGGTAGCCACGATACAGTCATTGCCGTTGATATCCTTGAAGCCGTAGTCCCTTGCCTGCTTCATGAAATCCATCAATTGCTCGGAGGTCTTGATGGTGGAGACGTCCACGCCAAGAGCCTCAGGCACATCGCCTCTTACGAATACGCCATATCCCCACAGAGCGATATCCTCTTTGCTGCCTGCCACCTCGGTGGGCAGTACATATCTGGCGCCGCTCTCTGTCTCGATGTCGTTCTCCAGATACTTGGTGCTGATGACACCGATGTCATAAGCATCCGCAATGTTGGGATAGTTGGGAACCATATCCTTGATGTCGATCAGACGGCCTTCGTTCCCGCCCTTCTTGATGACGCCGGTCTCGCCTGCCGTGCCGCCCCAGTAGGGTGCATTGATCATGTCGGGCATGTCGCCGGTGGCGAAGATCTGGTTCAGCTTCTCTGTCTCGGACATGTTGATGCCCTCGAACTCTACGGTGACGCCGATTTTGTCGCGGATGGCCTTGGCCACATCGTTGTTGTACTGGTCGTCAGCGGTCTTGAATCCGCCGTTCCAGCAGATCAGCATCTTCAACTGGACGTCGTCGAACTTCTTATACTTGTTCCCGTCCTCGTCCACATAGAACTCTCCGTCGTCGGCCGCGGCCTGTCCGTCATCTCCGGACTCTTCGGCCTCCTCTCCCCCAGCCTGGGACTCTTCTCCCGCTGTACTGGACTCTTCCTGCCCCCCCTGGGAGCCTGAAGCCTCGCTGCTCCCACTGTCTCCGCTTCCGCAGCCGGTGAGCGCGCTTGCAGCCATGGCTGCGGACAACAGCAATGCCATTGCCTTTTTCTTCATAACTTGTTTCCTCCTTCTATTTTGGTTTTCTACCATATATTTCGGGTAAAGGGACATTCAGATCATCCCTTTACAGAACCGACCATGACGCCTTTCACGTAATACTTCTGCAGGAAAGGATATACCACTACGATAGGCATCGTCAGAATCATGACGAACGCCATCTGCAGGGACTGGGAGGTGTAGGTGGTCATGCCGCCTGCGGCTGCCGTCTCCTGTCCCACCTTGACCTGGCTGCCTGCGGAAGCCTCCGCAAGGAGCCTCTGCAGCACCGTGGCTGCAGGATAGAGCTTTGCCTGGCTCTGATAGTAAGCGCCGGTGAACCAGTCGTTCCATTTGCCCACGCCGACGAACAGCGCCAGGGTGGCCAGAATCGGTTTGGACAAAGGCAGATAAATCCTGGTGAGGATGGTCCAATCTCCCGCCCCGTCCAGCTGCGCCGATTCCCGCAGTTCATAGGGTATGCCTTGGAAGTTCGCCCGCATCAGTATGAAGTTCGTGAAGCTGAATAGGCTGGGTATGACGTACAGCCAGAAGCTGGAGGTCAGCTTCAGGTCCCTCAGCACCATGAAGTAGGGAATCATGCCGCCGCTGAAAATCGTGGTAAAGTACCAGAAAAAGCTGAATATGTTCCTCCCCGGCAGGGTCTTCACCGTCAGGGCGTAAGCCACCAGCGCCGTCAGCAGCAGGCTCAACACCAACACGAGCAGGGTGGCCGACACGGAAATCCGCAGGGAGGGAGCAATCCTGTCATCGTTGAACGCCTTGGCGTAGTTCTCCCAAGTGAGGGCTCTGGGGAAGAACCATACGCCGCCCCGCATGAAGTCGCGGCCCTCGTTCAGGGATGCCACCAGCACGTACCAGAACGGGTAGAACGTGGCCAGTCCCAGGAACCCAAGGAATGTATAGTTGAATATCTTAAATATCTTCTGACCTCTGGTCTCTCTCATCTTCGCTCTCCTCCTTTACCACAATCCGATTTCGGCATACTTGTTCGTCAGATGGTTCGTTATCGTCACCATCCCTAAGGAAATCACCGAACGGACAAGGTTGATGGCCGTAGCGTACTCGAACTTGCCGTACCGGATACCTGTCTGCAGGATGTAGGTGTCCAGAACCTGGGAAAGCTCCAGGTTCGCGGGCTGCTGCAGCAGCAGGAGCTGATCCATGTCCGCGCCCAGGATGCCGCCCATCCTCATGATGAACATGATGCCAATGGTGGTGGCGATGCCCGGGATGGTCACATGCCAGGTGCACTGCCAGCGGCTGGCGCCATCGATGGTGGCCGCCTCGTAGAGCCCCTGATCCACGCCGGTGATGGCGGACAGGTATACGATGGAGCCCCATCCTACGTTCTTCCAGATATCCGTCAGGATGGCCAGCGGGTAGAACGCTCCCCTCTCTCCCAGCACGAAGATGGGCTCCAGTCCCATGGACTTGCGGATATCGTTGAAGATGCCGCCGTAGGGGGAGAAGATTGCCGTCAGGATCGTCACCACCACGGCCCAGGATACGAAGTTGGGCAGATAGCTCATGGTCTGTATGACGCTCTTGTATTTCTTCGCCCGCACCTCATTCAACAGCAGGGCCAGAATGATAGGGGCCGGGAAGCAGATGACAATCTTCATGATACTGATCACCAGCGTATTGCGGGTGGTAATCCAGAACTCAGGGGAGGTCATGAATGCCTTGAAATGCTTCAACCCCGCCCATTCGCTGCCATAAATCCCCAAGTCGAACCGATAGTTCTTGAAGGCCAGAGTAAGGCCTCCCATCGGTATGTAAGCGAACACAATAATCGAGAGCAGACAGGGCAGCATGAACACATACAATAACCAATGTTTCTTAATCTCCACCCAAAGCCTCTTCCTGTTGTAGGCTTTCTGTTCCGGGCTCAATACAGCCCTTGCCGTCTTTGCCATACGCACACCATCCCTTTCCTCATCACTTTATGTAGTCCTGAATTTTGACATGACATTACATGCATTGTTTGATATGGTTTCCACTTTCAATTTTGCTATTTGCCATGTCTTTCTTGCTCAATCATAGCACATTGTTATGCATGACGCAATATCTTTGGTGTTAGTCAGTAACTGGGTCGGTATACCTTTAAGTCCGTTTAATGGGAC
>NZ_CAJUCP010000056.1 GCF_910585425.1 uncultured Acetatifactor sp.
GCAGCAATCGAGGAGGGGAATCCTTTCTCCCCTGCCCGCCGCGCGGCCCGCATGCTGCGATAGCAGCAAAATTCCATATGCGGGTCTGCGCAAAAAACAGACCGGCCGCGCTTTCATCGCGAAACCAGTCTGTCATATCGTTCCAGGGGTATCCTTCCGGAAAAACAGCCATGGAGCCTTCCCTCAATCAGCGGGACTCTCCCATAAAGAACAGCGCAATGGTGCCCGGCCCGGAATGCGCTCCGATGGTAGGGCCGATGTGGCTGATCAGGAAGTTCCGGAATCCGAACCTCTCCTTTATCAGATCCCGCACATACTCCGCATCCTCCAGAGCGTCCCCATGGCTGATGAACACGCAGTCCTCCCTGTTCTCTTCCGCCCAGGAACCCATCTTCTCCTCCATATAATCCACCAGCGCGCTCAGGGATTTCTTCCGCCCCCGCACCTTTCCAATCAGGATCAGATGCCCTTCATCGTCCACATGGAGCTTTGGCTTGATGGAAATCATGGAGCCCAGCACTGCAGCCGTCCTGCTGACCCGCCCGCCCCGGTAGAGGTGATACAGATCGTCTACCGTGAACACATGTGTGAAATTCAGCACATGCTCCTCCAGCCACCGGGCCGTCTCCTCCATGGATTTTCCCGCATCCCGCATCCTCACGGCCTTGTGGACGAACAGGCCCTCTCCCATGGATGCGCTCAGGCTGTCCACCACCCTGATCTTCACCCGCGGATGCTCCTCCAGCAGCTCCCGGGCCGCCATACCGATATTGCCGCAGGTGCCGCTTAAGCCGGAAGAGAACGCCAGATAGAGGATTTCCTCTGCTCCCCCTGTCTGTATATATTCCTCCAGCAGCTCCTTCGCCTCGGCGGGATTGATCTGGGACGTGGTGGGCATCTTGCCCTCCTCCCGCATACAGGCATAGAATTCCTTCCAGTCCAACTGCTTTTCCCTGCCGTAGGTGACACCGTCCAGGATATAGCTGATGGGCAGGCAGCCCACATCGTGCGCCTCCAGATATTCCACCGGAAGGTCTGCCGTGCTGTCGGTAATGAGTTTGAACATATTTTTCCTCCTGCTATACTCTATTCCATACTATATAATCGGCATTTCATTCTTGCCAGCCACATAGCACAGCCGGTCATGCCGTTTATCCGGTTTTCGGCAAGATTTAATCACCGAATATATATAATCAACTTTCCTGACTTTACCACAAATCCCCTCATCTGTCAAATCCGCGCCGCTATCCGGAGCCCCTCTCCGATTCCCTGTCAAAACCAGCGCGTATACTCCCCCGCGCTTCGTCCTCCTCGCCGGAACAGCTCACTGGGGCAGCAGGATCTCCGTGGTGAAAGCCCCGTCCTCGCTGTTGCGGCTGATGTAGCCGTGGCACCGCTCTACGATGGTGTCGATCCGCACCAGCCCGTATCCGTGGCCTGTGCCCTTGGTGGTGCGAAACCGCCCTGCCTCCTTTTTCTGCTTCTTCTGCGCCGTGGTGTTGGTAAAGGACATGTACAGTTGGGTGTTCTTCATGTCCATATAGACGCGGATCAGGCGCTCCTCCTTGGGCAGCGCTATGCATGCCTCGATGGCATTGTCGAAAAGGTTGCCCATGATGATGCACAAATCGATTTCAGACGTGGTCAGGGACACCGGCACATGGGCGTCCGCCCTGACGGTGATGTCCCTGGATTTCGCCAGGGATATCTTGCCGTTCAGGATGACGTCCGTCATCTTGTTGCCTGTCTTCAGTACGGTATCCACCAGCTCCAGGTCGGCCCTCAGCTCCTTCAGGTACGCCTTCAGGGATTCCAGGTCGCCCGCCTGGGCATAGCTGCCCAAGACCTGGATATGGTTGCGGTAGTCATGCCGCCATCCTCTCACCTGGCTGTACATGTTCTCCATCTCCTCGTAGTGGGCCGTCAGCAGGCCGCTCTGGTACTGCGCGATTCTTTTGTCTATCAGCTTGTCCAGCAGGCGCACAGGGACTCTCCTTTCCGGTGAAAAGGTCAGAAATAGGCGATCAGGGCCCGGTTCACTCCCTCGTAGGCCCTGCCGGACAAAGGCAGCCGGGTGCCGTCCTTCAGGGTCACGTCGGTCCTGGCCACCTGCTTCACGAACCGCAGGTTCACGATATAGGAGCGGTGAATTTTGTAGAAGCTCTCGTCCAGTTCCCCTTCCAGCTCCTTCAATGTACGTTTAACCGTATATTCTTCATCGGCATGTACCGTGACATAGTTGCGCAGCACTTCCAGATACCGGATTTCATGCAGCGGCACCCTGGTGGTGGCGCTGCCGCAGGTGAGCAGGAGGGCATTCTCCCTGGCGGCCAGCCGTTTCATGGCCCTGTCCAGCACAGGGCGCAGCTTTTCCCCTGTCACCGGCTTCAGCAGATAGTGGAGCGCCTCCACATCGTAGCCCTGCCCGATATAGTCCATGTAGCCCGTGATGAACACAATCTGGAGCCCCGCGCCCATTTCCCGGAGCCTCCCTGCCAGCTCCACGCCGCTCATCTCCTTCATCTCGATGTCCAGGAACAGCACGTCTACGGAATCGTCGTCCTCATATGCGAAGAGAAAGGCCTCGGCGGAGGGATAGGCTTCTATCCGCAGGGGCTGCCCCGCCTCCCGGTTCCACTCCAGTATCAGGGACTTTATATAATCCGCATCCGCGGCGACATCGTCGCATATGGCAAATCTGTACATGGCAAAATCCTCTTGGCGGCTTCGCTGGCCGCTTGGCTCATTGCCCGCGGGAATAAAAACATCCCACAGGAAAACAGAATGCTGGTACGGCTGATTCCTGAGGGATGTCGAAAAACAACTATTCCTTAATCTTGTCAAGCTCTGTCAAGTTTACTCCTGCCACTGTCAGTATTACTTTCAGTTCAATATAGCGTTCTTTCATTTCCGCGTATGCGTCTGAATCCTTTTGTGACAGCTTCATGTAGCGCTGCAGTCTGCCGAACTCTTCAACCGATATCTTTATCATCTCTTTTTCAGACATCCTATCACCACTTTCTAAAGGGCCGCACCTGTATATCCGATGCTTTCATTATAACAGCCCTCCGGTAAGGTGTAAAGCCTTATTTCGTCCCCCTATTCGGCTATTTCGTCACCGCTGCGCCAAATTGCGGGAATCTATGATACAATAATTACATCCGCAAATTCCTATCGAAAGGAGACATGACAGAACGATATGGCAGAAAAAAAGCAAAAACCCAAATACAACATGTGGCAGTCCGCCGCCTTCATGGTGCGGCTGGCCATCCGGGAGCGGGAGAAGAAGGTGCCCGTGCTCTGCGTCCTGACAGCGCTTCTGGCGGTGGCATGCAATCTCACCGGGCTCTATGTGGCGCCCGTCATCCTCGGTTCCGTAGAGGCCCATGAGCCCCTGGCCAGGCTGTTCTTCATCATCCTGGCCTTTCTCTTCCTGAACCTCCTGCTGAATGCCGCCTCCGGCTATTTGGAGACCAATGTCCTATATGGCAGGATCACAGTGCGCATGGCCCTGAACAGCAAGCTCAACAACAAGATGGCCGTAACCTCCTATCCCAACACCTGCAACGATGAACTCCTGAAAAAGGTGTCCAAGGCCGGTGACTCGCTGAACTGCAATGAGGCTGCCGGAGAGGCCGTCTGGACCACCCTGACAGACCTGCTCCGGGACGTAATCGGGTTCCTGTTCTACCTGGCCCTCCTGTCCTCTGTGAGCCCTCTGCTGATCGCGGTCATTGCCGCGGCGTCCCTGGCGGGGTACTGCATCAACAGGCCTCTGGCCGAGTACCGTTACCGCCACCGGGAGGAGGAGGGGGAATGCAACCGCCTCTTTATACGTTTCTATACCTATGCGGAGGATGCCGCGATGGCCAAGGACATCCGCATCTTCGGCATGCGCCCCTGGCTGGAACAGATGTTCCACCGCACCTGGGAGACCTACCGCGCCTTCCACAGGCGGGTGCAGAATGTCTATCTGTGGGGCAGCATCGCCGGCCTGGTGCTGGCATTCCTGCAGAACGGCTTCGCCTATGCCTACCTGATTCGGCTGGTGCTGGACGGAGACTTGAGCGTGCCGCTGTTTTTGCTCTACTTCTCCGCCGTGGGGAATTTCAGCGCATGGATAAGCGGCATCCTGGGCGATATCCTCACACTGCACAAACAGGGCCTGGAAATCTCCAATATCCGGGAATGCCTGGAGTATCCGGAACCCTTCCGCTTTGAAGACGGCGAGCCCATTCCTGCGGCCGGCATGGCCCGGGGCCGGACAGAATACGAGCTTTGCCTGGAGGATGTCTCCTTCCGCTATCCGGGGGCGGAGCAGGACACCCTCTCCCACATCGACCTGACCCTGCATCCCGGTGAGAAGCTGGCCGTGGTAGGGCTCAACGGCGCGGGAAAGACCACCCTCATCAAGCTCCTCTGCGGCTTCCTGGATCCCACACAGGGAAAAGTGCTCCTAAACGGCAGGGACATCCGGCAGTACGACCGGCGGGACTACTACCGTCTCTTCTCCGCCGTCTTCCAGGATTTCCAGGTCCTGGCCGCCACCGTGGCCGTCAATGTGGCACAGACCGATGAAAACATAGAGGAAGAGAAAGTCAGGGACTGCATCGCCAAGGCCGGTCTCACCGGGAAAATCGAGTCCCTGTCGGACGGATACCAGTCCAAGCTGGAGCGCTCCGTCTATGAGGACGCTGTCGCCCTGTCCGGCGGCGAGACCCAACGCCTGATGCTGGCCAGGGCCCTGTACAAGGACGCGCCTTTCGTGGTGCTGGATGAGCCCACCGCTGCCCTGGACCCTATAGCGGAGGCGGACATGTACCGCAAATACCATGATATGACGCAGGGGCGCTCCTCCGTGTACATATCCCACAGACTGGCCTCCACCCGCTTCTGTGACCGCATCCTCTTAATCGAGGGCGGCAGGATTGCGGAGGAGGGAACCCATGAAACGCTGCTCTCCCTAGGAGGCCGCTATGCGGAGCTCTATGAGGTACAGAGCAGGTATTATAAGAAGCAGGAGCAGCTTCCTGACATCGGGCCGTCGGAGGAAAGCGCTGTTTCTCAAGAGGGGTGCTAAAGGAGGGAAAAGGGACAATGAAAGATAGGAAAAATAAGAAAAACAGCAAGAAAAAGGACGCGGAAAAGCTGCTGTCCTGGAAAGAGACCTGGCAGGTTCACATAAGGGCCTTGCGGCTGATCCACAAAAGCCAGCCAGGACTCATCATGACCTCCCTGATGCCCTGCGTCTGGAGCGCCCTGACCCCTTATGCGGGCATCTGGCTCATGGCGCTTATCCTGGATGAGCTGGCCGGCAGCCGGCAGTCTGAGAGGCTGCTCCGCCTGGTTCTGGCCACGCTGCTTTCGGCGGCACTGTTCTCCCTGGTGGACGCTTTCCTGAAAAAGCGCAAGGCCGTGGAGAGCGAATCCCGCTATTACTATATCCGTAAGCTGATAGACGACAAAATACTGGACATGGACTTCTGCATCATGGATGACCCCGAGACCAGCAAAAAAAGAGCCCAGCTCTTCCAAAGCCATTTTGGCGGCGCAGGCTGGGGATTGAACAGGGCCTTCGGGCTGTTGGAGGACCTCTTCACTGCCGTATTCACTCTGACCGGCGGCATAGCGCTGACCGTGACCCTGTTCACCGCCAGAGTGCCCGATAATGCCGGGGCGCTGACTATCCTGAACAGCCCTCTTTTTGTGGTCCTCATCATGGCCGTCATGCTGGCTGTCACTTATGTGGCTCCTATGTTCTCCAATAAGTCGGACAGCTATTTCGCCTTCAATTCCGACACCCACGCACTGGCCAACCGGCTCTTCGGCTACTATGGCTTCATGGGCCACAGGCGGGAATTTGCCACGGATATGCGCATCTACCGCCAGGATCTCCTGTGCAGAAAATTCAACAGCGACAAGACCGGCACTTTCAGCTCCCAGGGCTATTTCGCCCGTCTGGCCAGAGGCCCCATGGGCGCCTACTCCGGCGCTTCCAGGGCAGTGTCCGTGCTCTTCACCGGCATAGCCTACCTGTTCGTGGGCCTCAAAGCCTGGGCAGGGGCTTTCGGCGTAGGCCTGATGACCCAGTATGTATCCTCCATCGTCAGGCTTTCGGACGGAGTCTCCTCCCTGATAGGCACTGCCGGGCTGATCCGCATCAACGGCTCTTTCGTGCGGCAGTTTTTCGACTTTATGGACTGCCCCAATGTGATGTACCAGGGGAGCCTGACCGTGGAGAAGCGCCGCGACCGGCAGTATGAGATTGAATTCCGGGACGTGTCCTTCCGGTATCCGAGAAGCGAGCAGTACGCCCTGCGCCATGTGAACATGAAGTTCAAGGTAGGGAGCCGGATAGCCGTGGTAGGGGAAAACGGCAGCGGCAAGACCACCTTCATCAAGCTGCTGTGCAGGCTCTATGACCCCACAGAGGGCACTATCCTCTTAAACGGCATCGATATCCGCAAATACAGCTATCCGGAATACCTGTCCGTATTCTCGGTGGTATTCCAGGATTTTGCCCTGACAGCCCTGCCGCTGGGCCAGAACGTGGCCTCTGCCGCATCCTATGACAGGGAAGCCGCCGTCTCCTGCCTGAAGAAAGCGGGGTTTGGGGACAGGCTGGACCAGCTTCCCAAGGGCCTGGATACTTATCTGGGCAAGGACCTGAACGAGGACGGCGTGGACATGTCCGGCGGGGAAAAGCAGAAGATCGCGCTGGCCAGGGCCCTGTACAAGGATGCGGCCTTCATCGTCCTGGATGAGCCCACCGCTGCATTGGATCCCATTGCAGAGGCCGAAATCTACAGCAGGTTCAACGCCATCATAGAGGACAAGACGGCCATCTACATCAGCCACCGCCTCTCCTCCTGTAAATTCTGCGACGACATATTAGTCTTCGACAAGGGCTCTGTCATCCAGCAGGGACGCCATGATGCCCTTGTAGCAGATGCAGCCGGAAAGTATCATGCGCTGTGGCATGCCCAGGCCCAATACTATGACGACGCCGGGGCCGGTGTTCTAGTGTAAAACTGGTGTAAAATCAGATTTGGGGCCGACAAAAAGCCCTGTCCGTCTGGCATACAGCCTGAAAGACAGGGCTTTTTCACACAGCGGCATTTCGTCTTATTCGTCCTCTTTCAAGGCTCCCGGCAGCCGCGTCCGGAACAGCTTGCTCTTCAATGCTTTCCATTTAAAGGGAATCAGCGGGTACAGGTAGCTCCTGTGGGACACGGTCCGGTTGCAGCCCATGGCCAGCAGGGACAATAGTATCCCGCCGATATACCCCCACAGATTGAACCACTGGGCCAGCAGCAGGGTGATGATGCGCAGGAACTTCAGGGCGTACCCAAGCTCATAGTTGGACTGGGTGTAGTTCGCGATGGCTACAAAGGCCATGTACAGCATGACCTCTGACGAGAACCATCCGCTGTTCACTGAGAATTCCCCCAGCACCAGGGCCGCCATGACGCTTAAGGGGGTGCTGAGCATGTTGGGGGTGTTGATGGCCGCCAGCTTCAGGCCGTCTATGGCCAGCTCCAGCACCAGGAACTGCCATATCAGGGGGAGGTTGGGCTCCTCCTGCAGCATGATGAAGGAAAAGCTCTCCGGAATCCACTGGGGATTGTTCATCATCAGCAGAAAGGTGGGAGTGACCAGATAAGTCAATATGGAAATCAGGAACCTGGTCATCCGCAGATAAGTGCCTGTCACCGGCGGGAAATAGTAGTCGTCCGCCTCCTCTATCACATCGAATATGGTGGTGGGCAGTATCATGGCCGAGGGGGAATTGTCCACTAGGATGACGATATTGCCCTCCAGCACCTGGGCGGACGCCGCGTCGGGCCGCTCCGTGTACTTGAACTTTGGGAAAGGATTGTACCATTTCCGCTGGTACAGGCATTCCGCTAGGGATTCCTGGTTCATGGTCAGGGAGTCCGCTTTGATGTCCTGGATTTTCCGCCTGATCTCATCCAGGAAGACATCGTCCACCCTGCCTTTCATATAGCAGAGGGCAATGTCTGTGTGGGAGCTCTCCCCGGCGTTCAGCATCTCCATGTGCAGGTCCGTGCTGCGGATCCTGCGACGAATCAGGGCCGTGTTGGACACCAAAGTCTCCACGAAGCCGTCCTTGGAGCCCCTGAGGGCCTTGTCCTTCTCCGGCTCCGCCACGCCCCTGGAGGGATATGTCCTGGAGTCGATGACCAGCGCCTTCTTATAGCCGTCTATCAGCAGGAGGAACATCCCGGAGAGCAAAGACTGTATCAGGGTGTCCCACTTATCCTCTATGTCCACCTCCACATAGGGGGTGAACTGCTTCGACATGCCGTGCATGTCCTCCGGCATCTTGTCCGGGGTCAGGTCCATGAAATATTGCAGAAGCTTCTGATCCAGGTCGTCCTTGCAGAAGCCGTCTACCAGGTACATGCAGGCCTCTTTGCCGCCGATGTGGACGACACGATAGATGATGTCGAAATTCCGTTCCACATCCAGGGTTTGGTTCAGATAGGCCATGTCCGCCTGCAGGGAACCTGTGATTTTCTGTTTACTGTCCCTCTTTTCTTCCATGCTTTCCATGCTTCGATAAACTCCTTTTCAGCCGCGGTTCGTGCGATAATCCTTCATTCCGTTCACACTTATCTTAGCCAAACCGGGAATTTTTATGCGCAGCAAAAAAGCCGGCCTCATAAAAGGCCGACTCTTCCGATTCTACAGCTACGCTATCTTCCGCATCCTTCTGGAAATCATGAAATACGCGCCGAAGAGAATTGCCTTGACGCATGTCATCAGGCCACAGATCCATGTGGGAGCCTGCATGTCATACGCCCCCATAATCAGAATGTCTATCCCTATGGCCATCCCTGCCCCAATCTGTATCAGCTCCTGTATCTTCTTTCCCTGCATCTGCCGATTTTCCAGGGCCAGGATTTTCGTCGGATAAGGGAATCTGTCATTTTCGGAACCGCTTTCTATGTTTCCCTCTGCCAAAAGCTCATCTACCGTGATTCCGAATACCTGCGCTATCCTCTTAGTCATGGCCAGATCCGGGCATCTGGAACCGCTCTCCCATCTGCATACGGTCTGCCTGGAGACATAGAGCCTGTCGGCCAGCTGCTGTTGGGTGAGGTTGTTTTTCTCGCGCTGTATTTTAATGTTCTCGTTCCATGCCATATCCGTTCTCCTCCTTTGGAATGCTTTTCCGGAATGCATTTCTTCTGGAATGCTCTTCTTCCGTTTGTTCTATGATACTACTTTCCTGCGCTTTTGAAAAGCGCCGAGGTGGAAACGGTATGTTTCCATTCCGGTAACAGCATATCTACCGCGCTTTCCGCACATCCAGCACCTTCATCAAAGCCTCCTGCAACACCCTGGACACATTGATTCCCGCATGCTCCGCCTCATAATTCAGCCAGCTTGACAGGACCGCGTTCCACCTAACTGTCCTTGTATCGAGATTGCCACGGAATCCTGTGTCTTCTATCATCAAAAAAACTCCTTTTCCGCCATAATCTGTGCAATTTTTGTACACTTATCATGACCTGAAAAGGAGTTTTTATACCCGTAGGGTTATTTCCCTGCATCAATCTCCGAGAGATTTTCCGAACTTAAAACTCACCATCATAGTACTTCTGCCACCAGGCGATCCATTCCGGATACTGGTTGGCCTCCAGCTGTTCCTGGAAGGTATTCCACGTCTCATCCGTGATACCGTTTACGATGCTGTTGGAGATGAAATTGTTCACCAAATCGACCAGCTCGATTTCCATAAAAGAGCGCTCGTTGACTTTCTCTGCATCGGTGAATTTGACGGGCATATATTCCGTCTGCAGATAGTCCCAGACCACATCCACCATTGTTTGACGGTAATAGTTGTCATTCTCCATGTCTGCGGACAGTACTGCCAGTTCATCTTTCCGAATCAAAGGACAGCGCGAACCACCTACACCGTAAGTATAACCATAGTCCACCCCTTCTTCCACTTCCGTAAAAACACGTTCTACCACCTTACCGTCCTCGATATCCCAGGTACCGCCCTTTTCGCCGGCGCTGACAGTATATTTCATCTCTGTGCTGCTGGACAGATAGTTCCACCAGGTCAGAAGCGCCTCTATGTTTTCACATTTCGCTGAAGCCACGAAAACAGTGCGTCCCGCAGTAAGGCGGTCTCTTTCTCCGGTCTTTACCGGTTTCACGCCCTCTATGGCAGTGAACGGAGGCATAGCCACCCAATTATCAGCTTCCTCTCTGGTCATGTTGGACCGGGGCGTCCAGGCAATATAGCATCCTACCACACCTTCTTTTAATTTCGAGTAATACTGTTCATTGGTCTGTGAGAATCCTTCCACATCAAGGAGCCCTTCTTCAGCCATCCTGTTATAATACTCCAGGAAAGCGCGGAACTCATCTGTGGTCAGTGTAGGGACTACCTTTCCGTTCTTCACCATTCTCCAGAATTCTGTGTCATAGGGCTGTTCTCCGGCAATTCCCCAGGGATTGGCCAGATTGCATATATGAGCGGCCCAATTGCCCTCGCAGAATTCCAGGGGGATTTCATCGTTGGGGTCGCCATTCCCATTCATATCATTCTCCTTGAAGGCTTTCATGACCGTATAGAATTCGTCCGCCGTGGTCGGAACATCCATGTCAAGTTTATCCAGCCATGCCTTATTGATTACCATGATGCCGCTGGGGTCATCGTTATAGCTTACCTGTATGCCGCCCATCAGGGAACGGATGGATCCGTCAGGCCAGGTCACGTTCTGCAGGCCTCCTTCGATGCTCTCGTGATCCGCAAGGACGTTCGGCGCATAAGTTTCCAGCAGCCCCTCCTCGCTCAAATCATAGAACAAATCCATGTTAGCCGCAATATCGCCCTCCCCCAGCAGGCCCAGGAACGCGTCCGGCATATCGCCTGTCAGCATGGTGGTCTTACGCTCGCTCTCGGTTCCCTGTTCCACTTCAATCCAATTGATATGAACTCCCGTGGCTTCTTCTGCAGCTTTGAAGCCTGGCTTTTCGTTGAAATCATCACTTGAATCCAAGGTGTGTTTGAACACCGCAATGGTCAATGTGGTCCCCGCATACGCATCTACCGCAATGCCCTCTCCATTCCCAGACGCTTCTTCGGACGGCTCTTCTTCGCCTGTAGCTTCCTCTCCTCCTGCGGATTCCGCTACAGCAGATTCCCTGGTACCGGATTCTCCGGTCGATGCTTCATTGCCGCAGCCCGCCAAGCACCCTGTCATCATCGCTACTGTCAACAACATTGCCAACGTTTTTCGTTTCATGATATACCCTCCTTTTTTTCAGTTCCTTGAACTGTAGTTCACTTTGAAATCATCCCTTAATAGATCCAATCATGACACCTTTCACAAAATATTTCTGAATAAATGGATAGACGCAGATAATGGGCAAAGTAGAAACCACAATCACACCATATTTGATGACCTGCACCATCAGTTCCAATTTCGTGATGGCCTCTCTGTCCATTCCCGCAGCCATATCGTTACTGCTTACGGAAGCTGTCAGCAGCAGCTGGCGCAGATAAAGCTGCAGCGGATACTTATCGCTGTCTGTAATGAAAATCATAGCATTAAAATAGGAATTCCAGTAGGACACTGCAATGAACATTACCATGACCGCAATGACCGCCTTCGAGAGCGGCAGCACAATTCTGAAAAAAAATGTCCCGTTTCCGCATCCGTCAATGGTGGCTGCATCAAAGAGTTCAGCCGGGATACTGCTTTCCATGAAAGAACGCACCACGATGATATTATAGGCTGACACGCTCCCCGCCAATATCAGAATCAGCCTCGTGTCCACTAAACCCAGATTCTTTACAACCAGGTAATAGGGAATCGTGCCACCCGAAAAATACATGGTGAATACAAAAAGCTTCATCAGTATCCCCCGCCCCGGCAAATCCTTTCTGGACAATGCGTAACCCCCCATGACCGTGGCACAAGTCCCCAGGCCCGTGCCCAATACGGTATAATAAATCGTATTGGCATAGCAAATCCAGATTCGGTTATCTGTGAAAACCTTCTGGTATCCCAATAGCGTAAATCCTTTGGGATACAGGAGCACGGTCCCATTGTTGACATACGCCGGATCCGTGACAGAGGCCACCACCACAAAGTAAATCGGATAAGCCACAATGATGACAAAAAATATCAATAGCGCCTGCGTTATGACCGTGTATATCCTGTCATCCCAGGACTGTCTCTTTTTCTTTCTTTTTCTCTTATACATAAGTACCCTCTCCCTGTCCTCTACCACAAACTGGAATCGCTGAGCTTACCCGCAATCTTATTGACAATGACCAGAAGCGTAAAGCTGATTACATTGTTGAACAATCCGATTGCTGCGGAATAACTGTACTGTTGCTGCTGGAGACCCATCTTATATACATAAGTAGAGATGACCTCCGATGTGGTGGTGTTCAGAGAATTCTGCATCAGATATATCTTCTCATAGCCCACGCTCATCAGGGAACCGAAGTTCATGATCAACATGATGACCATGGTGGGCATGATAGCCGGCAGATCCACATGCAGCACCCGTTTCAACTTATTGGCGCCGTCAATCATGGCCGCTTCATGTAAAGTCTGATCCACACCTGACAGGGCGGCGATATAAATGATGGAACCCCACCCTGCACCCTGCCAGACGCCGCTCCATACATACATGTGCGGAAAATAGTCCGCATTCCCCATAAAATATATCTCTCCGGATGCTCCGAACCAGGACAGGATGGTATTGATGAAGCCTGACCTAGGAGAGAAGAAAACGGACATCATTCCTACCAGCACCACTGCGGAGATGAAATGCGGCATATAGGTAATGGTCTGCGCGAATTTCTTCCACTTCGTATTCTTTACCCCATTTACAATCAATGCCAGAATGATGGGAATCGGGAAGCCCACCGCCAGAGAGTACACGCTGATGCCCAATGTATTCTTCAAAATCCGCCAGAACCGCGGCGTCTCAAAAAAGGTGGTGAACCATTTGAATCCTACCCATGGACTTCCCAGGATGCCCTTGGATATCGAAAAATTCTTAAAGGCAATCTGCAGGCCGTACATAGGCGCATAGCTGAAGACGGCAATGTACACCACTGCCGGAATCAGAAAGACATAGAGCAGCCAGTTCTTTTTCATCAGCAGCAATGTCCTTTTCCGTGCTTTCTGCCGGTCAACCTGTTTCATTTTCCTCCTCCTTTCACAACACATGATTACTTTACCAACATGCCATGGATGAAAACCTTCTGAATGTGCAGCGACCTGTCGAAAATTACGATATCCGCCGCATATCCCTTTTCTATTTTTCCCTTATCCGGCAGTTTCAATATGGAGGCCGGTGTCTCCGTCAGCATCCTCACCGTATCCTCCACAGAGAAACCATAATGTTCCACCCCTTTTCGGAGCATCATCCCTGTGGTGGCGATGCTTCCGGCAAAAGAAGACCTGTCCGGCAGCTTGGCTACGTCATCCTCAATGATGATTCTGTTCTCGGGGGCTTTTTCCCCCAGCCAGCTCTCTTTCACATCTATTCCCGCCGGCCGCAGGGAATCCGTTACCAACGCGACCTTCTCAATGCCTTTGATCTTCACCGCCAGCTTCAGCGCGTCCACGGCTGTATGTTTCCCGTCTCCTATCATTTCCACGGTCAAATCGTTTTCCAGATATGCGGCCTCCACCACTCCCGCCACAATCCGCTCATTTATTTTCCGTATGCTTGGTGTAGCGCTATAGAGATGCGTGATATGGGAAAATCCCCACCCGACTGCCTCCCTCACCGCGTCGCTGGAAGCATCGCTGTGCCCCACGGACAACGTGATTCCGTTTTCGACCATCGCTTTCGCGAACGCCGGCATATTCTCCAGCTCCGGTGCAGCGGTAATTCTTTTCACGATGCCGCTTCCCGCTTCCAGCAACATCCCTGTCTCGTATTCATTGGGCGGATGAAGGTATTGCTTCTTATGCGCTCCTTTCTGACAGGCCGAAAGATAGGGCCCCTCCAGATGAACGCCATAGAAATTCGGACATTCGGATGCATAATCTCTGTATGCTCTAAGTACGCGAAGGATATCCTCGAATCGAGCGGATACCGTAGTTGGCATCATTGTCGTGGTGCCATTCTTCAGATGGGCATAGGATATTTCTTTCAGGGCTTCTCTTGTGCCATCCATAAGGTCGAATCCTCCACCGCCGTGGCAATGCATATCTATGAACCCCGGGGACACATAGCAGTTCCTGGCATTTACCACCTGACAGTCCCTGCCTACGCCTCCCTTGAAATCTACGCCCTCAATCCGCCCGTCTCGGATGAAGATGTCTTTTCTGACAGATTTCCCGCCGCCAATCACATCACCATTCTTTATCAGAATCTCTTCATTCCTCATTTGTTATACACCCGAATTTCCGGTACCGGAGACTGCAGCGCCACTTCCGCCGCATACAACATCGCATCCTTATGTAGCTGGAACAGAGAGCAGGGCACCCTCGCGGTAATCTCCCCATGGAGAACTTTTCGCAGCGCACCTGCATTCCAATCCCTGGGCATGCACATCCGTACCTTCTCCGCCTGGAACATCTCTTTCATCCCCACTGTGATGCACAGTTTCGGAATACCGTTCAGGTCTCCTCCGCAATTCATGATACTGTTGATTGTCCTGGTCTCTCTGGAGACCTCCAGGACTCTGGTGGCACGGTTCAGAAATTCCTCATTGGAAACCTGCTCCTCGCCGTAAGGCGGCTCATTGAACGCATAATGCCCGTTGATTCCCACCCCGCCGAACACCATGTCCAGCTTGCCGAATTTCCGAATCAATTCCATGGGCTCATCCAGCCTGTCCGGGTTCGGAAAATAGCGGTTCTCCGGCAGGACATTCAGTTCGTTGTCTATCCTGCTGTAAAAAATGCGTTCCATCCCGCCCCGGAAAGACAGTGGATCCTCCCTATCAATATACTTTCCGTCCTCCGTCAGGTACTCGTCCATGTTGATGAAGACACAGTCTTTCAGACTCACCCGATATTTGTTGATTAGATAGACCAACCTGCTATAAGGACCCAACGGCCCATAGGGGACGACCATCAGAGTAGGGACATTTTTCCGATTGTTTTCGACAATCGTTTCCAGTACCTCTATGGCAACTTTCCAGTACATATCCACTTCAGTCTCGCAAATGTTTAGTCTGATATTACTATTTTTTCCCAAATCATCATGTTCTATTTTGTTAATATCTACCATTTTCTGTCTATTCCTTTCTATCCGTCAGTTCTCTTTATTTTTGTTTATTATAACATCTCGAGAAAGTAATATATATTTACATTAGAGCTGTTTTTTAGCACTTTTCAGCTATTGCAAAACCATTGCATTCCTGTTAAAATAGGCGGGAAAGGAGAAATGGACATCATGGTCATATCAAGCGAAAAAGAATCCGACAAATATTTGGAAGTGAACAACTGTGGCAAACAGTTCCTGAACGACTGCGACCACAATATGCACAGAAAGTACGGGCGGAAGGATTATCATATTCTATATATCACAAACGGAATCTGTCGAGTGACCTTCGACAATCAGGAAATCCGCGTGGGTGCCGGAAATATCATTCTCTTCAAACCCTATGAAAAACAGATTTACAGTTTCCTGGCCAAAGACAATCCCATCTCTTCCTACATCCACTTCAGCGGAACTGCCTGCGCAGAATTGCTGGAGGAGTACGGCCTTTCCGATAAAAGCGTGATATTCGTAGGCGTCAGCAATCAGCTGGATCAGATATTTTCGAAAATGGAGAATGAATTTGCCCTGAAAAAGAAATTTTACCAAGACGTGTGCGCCGGATTGCTGCTGCAGTTCCTGTCCGTGGCCGGAAGATTATCCAAATTTACGGAAAAAGGAATTCCGTTAAATGTAGAGAAAAGCATGGACTCTATCTGCAAATATATCCGCCAGAATTATCACGAGAACAACAGCATCGCCTTCTATGCGGACATGTGCCATCTCAGCGTCAGCCGATTTTCCCACGCTTTCAAGGAAAGCACCGGCTCTTCCCCGAAGACCTACATTATCCTGGCCAAAATCAATGTGGCCACATGGCTGATCGAATCCACCAATATGAGCATGGCTGATATCGCCGCTGCCGTGGGAATCGATGACGTGAATTACTTCAGCAGGCTTTTCAAAAAGCATACGGGGCACACGCCTTCTTTCTACAGGAGCTGATGGTAGGTCTCGAGATACTGCAACGGGGAGCCTCTCGGCTCCCCATCCATTTCTGCCATGATATCCGCTTATTCTGCAGACATGCATTCTAAAATCTTACGGTTTATGGCTTCCCGGATCTCCAGAAGCCTTTTCCCGCTGAAACAGGTGGAAAAAGCAATCTTTCCAAAATTCTGTTCCAGATATGCCAAAACCTTTTCCCTTCCGATGAACCCTTCCAATGTCTGGAGCGCACGGTAGTCTATAAAAGCCTCATGAAGCACTTTCATGCGCAGGGATATAACAGCAGTTCCGTCCGTTCCGGGATATACCAGATAGGAAGTACCCGCCATTTTACTGCTACCGCAGGGGTCTGAAAAAGGATTGAACAGTCCGTGGCTCAATTCTCCATAGTAATAATTGTATCCCCAATGGAGGAATCCTTTTGCGCCTGCCACATACATCTGGATTCCCAGGATTCTGTTCCTGGCGGAAGTCGTGGCCAGCAGTCTGTTGGAAAATCCTCCCGTTGCCTGCAATCCCGTGTAATAAACCCAGAACTTATCGCAATTTTCCATAATTTTATCCATTTCCTCGGAAGCATGTACCACGATGGGCATCTCCACATACCCCTTTTCATAGAATTCATAATGAGAAAGGGCATCTCCGCACCGGAACCCCCGGATTTGCGACCTGACAGTCTCCACCGCTTTGGCATAATAGGCAAGATGCTCCTTCATCGGCTCGTCAGAGATATGGAACAGAACATCTCCCTTATCGATATGATTTTCTTCCAGAAAAGATTTCAGGCTGCACAGATACGCCTTCAGGAAATCACAGTATTCCCGGCCGGCAGAATCCGTATCCCAGCCAAATATCTGCCGCTCCGCTCCGTCTACTGTGGCAATGATTTTCGGCGCATGCCTTGCTCCCCACTGGGTGTACAGATGGCTGTGTTCGAAATGGGAAATACCACATTCCCGGCACATTTCCATATAGCGCTTCATCAGCGTAAAGTCAAAACTATATTTATCATCTGTCTTCGTCACGCGCACTAGCTGCACCGTCCTGCGCTCCCTGCCTACAGGGGTGTCCAGAGGCGGGGTGAATGCCGGGAGCAAGAGCATCGTCATTCCAGTCCGGGCCGCGGCCGCAATGAATGACTTCATGATTTCAAAGTGGCGGTGGGAAAAGACCTCTACACCATACGTATCCGCCAGACAGTCGGCGTAGAACCAGGAAGTATACTCCAAATCCTGTTCGTGGAGATCCGTCCCGATAATTGTAAACCGATACTCCACTGTAGAGAGGACTTCACCATCCGATGCCCGATGAAAGACCACTTTGACAAAATGCCCGCCTTCCGGAAGTTCCTTTCCGTCCTCATTTACCGTAAACCACAGGGCCTGATAGGAATCGGACACAGCAGTGGACAAAATGTTCTTTTCATTCTGTTCGAAGAACCTGGGGGACCAGAAACCGTCATCAGCCACTGTAATCTCGCTGTTCCTCAGAAACAGCGGATCCGGATAAAGGCCCGGTCTGGTGCGGTCATAGTAGTCATCCGGCTCCAGCGTAGCCGCATGCACCACGGGAACATACCCCTCTTTATAACTGGCAAGATTCTTCAAATCCAAATCCGATTCTATCTGGATATAGAACGGCAAATCCTTTCTGTCCAGCCTACTGCTCCTGTAGGCAATCTGGAAGGACAGCGGCTCGTTGCGCATGGCCAGGGTCTGAGGCAGGGATTCCCCGCTTATCTCATCAGGAAATATCTTTGCCAGGGAAGAAAGCAGCCTTGTCTCTAACATATTCCATCCTCTCTTTCATGATTTTCCATGTTTTCACGTTTTACATCAGTTCATTTTGCCACCCACGCATGATCGGGATCGTCGCTGCGGTTGAAACCCTGGTGCTCACCTGCCATCACCCACAGGAAATAAGTTTCGTAGCCTGGTATGGAAACCGTGGTATGATATCCTCGCGGGAATTCTACCAGCTCGGCCTGTTTCACTCTGTACGCCTCATCTATCTCTCCGTCACGGGTATAAAGGCATTGTACCGCGAATCCCTGACTCGGCTGGAACAGGAAATAGTACAGTTCTTCCGCGATAGACTCCCTGGGCATATCTTCCTCATCGTGTTTATGGGGCGGGAATCCCGCCCAGTTGCCCGGAGTCACATAGGCCTCTCCAATGGTCAGGACTTTGGCATTGCTGTTCTGGTCGATGAGGAAACTCGTCTCTCTCTGGAAAGGCTGCCTGCCGAGCACGGACAGTGTCACATGGTCTTCCCGCAGCAGCTGAGGCTTTGTCCTTTCTGCCACAGGCGACCTGCATACCGCGATTTTGACATGGCCGCATGCTTCTATCGTCAGCTTCTGTTCCCTGGGCATGTAGAAGCACTCTGCTCTCCTGTTTTCGAATACCGTGCTTCTGTTGCCTACGCGTTCCCATCTCACCCCATCAAAACCGACATCACAATGTCCTTCCAGCATGATGAAAGCCGTCTCCTTATCCGCCGTGTCGAAAGGGATGCTCTGTCCCTCTTCCAGTTCGATTATGCCAAATTCCAGCATCTTCAGCATGGAGTTCTCTGCCGTACTGATTTTCGTATATCCGCTGCCGGGGATATAGCTTTTCTTGTAGTTCATGTTCTCCTCCTGTTCCGGCGCTCCGCTGTCACCCAGGGTATCCGCCCTTTGTCAATATCTCTTCCATTTCTTCCATCACTTCCCGCCAATCGGCCACAATCCCGTAATCCGCATAGTCAAAAATCGGCGCATGGGCATCTTTATTGACCGCGATAATCTTCTCTGCTCCCATGATTCCTGCCAGATGCTGGACTGCACCGCTGATGCCCGCCGCAATATAGATTTCCGGATGAACCGCTATTCCCGTCTGGCCCACCTGGCACCGATAAGGGGCATATCCCAGGTTCACAGCCATCCTGGTAGCGCCCAGCGCCGCTCCAAGGCGCTCCGCCACCCGGGCCAGCCAGGAAAATCCCTCTTTAGAGCCAATGCCCGCTCCCCCCGCCAGAATCAAATCGGCCTGCCACAGGGAACATTCCTCCGAGAGCTTTTCAAAAGAAATCTGGCGAATCCTGTCATCCGTATCCTCCAGCCGGTTCTCCCGGATAATCCCCTCAGCCTTGTCATATTTTCTCCCCCGATAGATGCCCGGCCGGACTGTGGCCATCTGTCTCGCTCCGATGCTCTGTATACAGGCCAGCAGACTGTTCCCGAAGGCCGGGCGAGTCTGCAACAGCCTTCCGTCCCCGTCCAATGCAAGCTCCGTGCAATCCGCGGTCAGTCCCGCCTCCAGCATGTTCGCCAGCATGGGCATCATGCCGCGCATCCGAATCGTGGCCGGAGCCAGGATAATCCCGGTTCTCCACTCGCCGCATATCTTTCCCCGCAGCCACCGGGCCAGGATACTGTCATCCATGAAATCCTCTCCCAGGAATAGTACGTCCGCCCTGTCTGCGCCATAGGAAAAAGCTTCCCTGGCGCTTTCCTTTCGGAAAGCCAGCACATGCACTTCTCCCTGAAAGCATGCCGCCAGTTCCGCCGCCTTGCTTACCAGTCCCCAGTCCGGCCTTTCCGGACATATCACCAGGATTTCCTTACACATGCCCCTTCTCCCGAATCAAGGAAAGTATTTTTTCTGCCCCAATGGTAACATTTGTCTCCTTTGGACCTTTTCGCAGCCCTTTTTCAAGCTGTGCCACACGCATCACTTTTGTCCTGGAACCGGACAGTCCACATTTACAGGGCTCCAGCCCCAAATCTGCAGCTGTAAGGATTTCCACCTTTTTGCCGACGGAAACCTTTCTGGCCCTGAGACCCGGCAGTCGCAGCGGATATGCGTATTCACAGAAAGACACCACTGCCGGTACCTGAACCGCAAGTCTGACTATTCCCTGTTCCAGAATCCTGGTACAGGAAAAATGTTCCGATTCCGCTTCCAGCGAAGATGCATTTGTAATACAGCCAAGTCCCAGTGCCGCGGCTACCTCCCCCGGAACCTGGCCTGTCTCCCCGTCCATGGTCCTTCTTCCACATAGAATCAAGTCGAAAAAACCCATTTTTCTGATTGCAGCCGCAAGAACAGCCGCAGTAGCGTAAGTGTCCGCCCCCGCCATTTGAGAATCGCTGACCATCACTGCCCGATCCGCCCCTCTCGCCAAAAGCTCTGCAAGAACATCTCGCGCACTTTCGGCCGCCATGGTAAGGACTGTGACCGTCCCCTCCCCCCGCAGCCTGAACGCGGCTTCCAGGGCCGCCATGTCCGCCAGATTCAGCTGATGGGATATCCTGTCCCGCGCTATGCAGAAGTCGCTGTTCATGGCGACTTCACCTGCCTCCAACGGCACCGCCTTAACCAGAACCAGGAGCTTTCGCTTCATACGCATCCCCCATCCAGCGCTTCGAAAAGGTCTACCAGCTTCCTGCCCTCCGGCACGGTCTCCGCCAGGCATTCGTAGGCCTGCGGACTTGCCGTCAGCATGATTTCCGCCTTCGTCCTCAGCATATCTTCCCAGCGTCCTGCCGCAATCCGCTTTACCAGTTCCGGCATATAAGCCTTTGCCAGAGAGGTACCGCAGGATTTCGCCAGTCTCTCGTGATGAAACATCTCCACCAGTTCATATCCCAGCTCTCTGGCAATGTCACGGGCTTCCGTGAATTCCTGAAACGTACGGGCCAGACGGTCGTCATCATGATAGACCGCACACCCTTCTGCTTTTCGGGCGATTTTCAGCCTGCCGTCCTTCAAAAGCCTGCGAATATAAGCAGTGGCCGTCACCACCGTCCCCTTCAGCCCAATGCCCCATTCCGGATATTTCTGAACCATGATTTCAGCGTCATAACTGTCCAGGACAACGATTTCTTTCGCCTCCGTCCCGTTTATGGCTCCGGCACAGATTTCCGCCTGCTGCCGCACTTCCTCCACATAGCCTGTCAAATCTCCCAGCATGACGCCGGAAGCCGGTTCCTGTTCCAGCACCGTATAAGACACGCCTGCCTTATCCAACAGGCTCAGCAACGCCTTCGCCATCCCGGGAACCGCCACAGCTGCCACTTCTCCCAGATAGACCAGGGTTTCAGCCTTTCCCGTTTTCCCATAGGATTTCTTTTCTGTTCCATATATAGTTCCTGTCTGCTCAATGCGATCCAGTACCTCCGACACCGCTTTTGGCGCCAGGTCGTTCAGGATTGCCTCCGTCCGGGCCTCCCTGATGTAAAGGGGCGGCTGATAGCCTGTGGCACAATTGTCCGTACAGGCATCACAGAGAAGACACTCGTACATAACCTCCGCCATGCTTTCGTCATACACCTTGCCCCGGCGCACCATGGAAAGAAGCAGCGCTTTCGCCCGAGGCGTGTTCACTTCCTTTCCCGTCTGGAGCTGAACCGGGCACAGATGCCGGCACATCCAGCAAAAACGACATTTATCTGCGTGTTTATCCGCAAGCTGACTCATCATCTTTTTCTCCTTATTTATAATCCGTTTTACTGTCCTGTGGGTTCCGCTTCTTACAGGCCGAGTTTGTACGGATTCATGATGCCATTGGGATCCAATGCTTTTTTCAGGCCTTCCATCACCTGGAAGGCGGGGCCATACTGCTCCTTCATCAGACGTGCCAGTTTCAGGCCGATGCCGTGATGGTCATTGATGACACCGCCGTTTTCCATGGCTGCCCGCACTCCCGTATTCCAGATCTGGTTGTGCAGCCGCAGGGCCTCCTCCCTGTCCTCTGGCGAATCATCCATGATGAAGCGGTCGTAAATCATAGTTCCCCAGCCATACCAGTGCGAACAGTGCGCAATGAACCGGACGCCCGGGAAATTGCTTTCGATGGCATTCTTCATGGCCCAATAGATTTTTTCCACATGGCTGAAATCAGCTACCGTATCCATAGTGCCGAACATCTGTGGAATATCCATGATATGATCCGGATAGAAAAAAGTGATTCTGTTCTCATACCACTTTTCTCCGTATTCGCTTCCCATATCCCTGCCTCCATGCCTGACACAAATGTCGATGACCATCTCCATCTCAATGTCCACGATTTTTGCAATCCCTTCCAGGGTCAGATTCATAAAGCTCCCTCTTTCTTCCACCCCGATAATCTTCTTGATAATGGAGACGGTCTCCGCCTCGTCGAAAAGCCGCATGATAGACGGCTGGCATTTCTGCATGATATCCCTGCCTGCCTCCAGTCCCGCTGTCAAGTCAGGGAACATGAATCCTCTGTGTCTTCGGCATTCCGGTTGTTCGAAGAGACGGAATGTCGCTTTCGTAATCACCCCCAGCGTCCCTTCCGATCCTATGAAAATCTGGTTCAGATCCGGCCCCGCCGCATGCTTCGGGACAGGAAGCGTGTTCATGATGTCCCCGTTCGGCAGAACCACCTCCATGCTCATGCACATATCGTCTATCTTGCCGTACCTGGAGGACAAAATGCCGACTCCCCTGTGCCCCAGCGCACCGCCTATGGTGCCACAGGTCAGGCAGGAGGGGATATGCATACAGGAATACCCTCTCTCATTGGCATACCATTCCAGCTGCTGGAAAATCATTCCCGCCTCCGCCGTAATGGAATGGGCATTCTCGTCAATGGAAATCAGGTGGTTCATCCGCTTCATATCCAGCAGGATGCCGCCCGCCATAGGAAGTGCGCCGCCCTGGGAACCGGAGCCGCCGCCCCATGTATGTACAGGAAGCTTGTAGTAATTGGCTATCTTCAGGATTCTGGAGACCTCCTCCGAACTCCCCGGCCGGACGATGACATCCGCCATGGGTCCTTCCGCCCCACGGTCTTCCCACATACGGCTGATCCAGAAATAATCCACGCTGTAAGTGGCCCGTTCCGCTTCCGTGGTGGATACATTCTCCCTTCCCACCACATCCTCCAACTCAAATCGAATCATGTCCGACATAAAAGACTTTCCCTTCATCCCTCACTCCTCCAATTCCTGATATTCCTGTATAAATTTCAGAACCTCATCAAATCCCGGAATCCCTTCCTGTGTGCCGAAGCGGGTACATTTCAGGGCGGAGGCTGCGGAGGCGAAACTGGCAGCCTCCAAAAGCTCCATCCCCTTCATCCTGGCCGCCAGGAACGCGCCGTGGAACGTGTCCCCCGCCCCATTGCTGTCCACAGCCTTCACCCGGAATGCAGGATAACGGACTTCCCTGCCCTCCTGCCAGAGAAAACCTCCCCGCGCCCCCTGTGTCACAATCAATACCTCCGGATGATATGCTCCTTCCAGAATTTCCGCTGCCCGCAGGACATCCCTCTCTCCTGTGAATTTCAGGGAAAACTCTTCCGACGGAATCAATATGTCCACATGGGGCAAAAGCCGCCGAATCCCCGGATAGACGCCCCCTGCATCCAGGCTGACCTTTATGCCATATTCGCGGGCTTTTCCGGCAGCATAGATTGCTGTTTCCAGATGATGGCCGTCCAGATGCAGAAAGGAAGCCTCTCTCAGCACACGGATATCCACATCCTCCATTTTCGGAGAAGGCACATTCCCCCTGCTCCAGACACATGTCCTGGTGGCATTTTGAAGATTCAGGATTACAATACTGTGATAGGAAACCGCCCCTTTCACTATCCTGACATGGTCTGTCCCGACTCCATAGCGGCTAAGGCTTTCCCGGATGAAGTCCCCATAGGCGTCGTCTCCCAATGTCCCGATATAACCGGCCTCTATTCCGAGCTTGCCAGCTGCCACCAAAGCCCCGGCGCAGGGACCTCCTCCCTGGGCCTTTGACTCTATGCCCTGTACTTTGCTGTCTTCTTTCGGAAACCCCTCCACTGTCATCAGCATGTCGAACAAAGCCGAACCGATTCCCAACAATTTCGCCATCACGCATCCGCTCCCAACAATTTTATCTTGCTTATCGCAAAGTTCTTCACCGCCTCCATGGGCCCCTTCATGAACAGATCCACCGCCACGATATCCCTGTCTGCTTCCAGAATCTCATTAAGATAGGCACAACACAGATCCGTGCTGAAATTAACCTTCCTGATTCCGGCCTGGATTGCCTGGCGTATCTGGTCATCCGGCACCCCGGAACCGCCGTGGAGCACTAACGCTGCCTCCACCGCCCGATGGATGTGGCGGATTCGGTCGATGGCAAGTTCCGGCTCTTTTATGTAATGGCCATGAGCGGTCCCCACCATGACAGCCAAAGCCTTTATCCCTGTCTCCTCCGCAAAGCGGACAGCTTCCTCGATATCTGTATAATTAGAAAGGATTTCATCCCTGGCCAGCCCGATATGTCCCAGCTCTCCTTCCACACTTACGCCAACCATTTCCGCCAGCTCCACAATCCGTCTGGTTTCAGCGATATTTTCCGCAAGAGGCTTTGCCGAGGCATCCATCATCACGCCGGTGGCACCGTAACGAATGGCGCGCATCACCTCTGCCTGTCCAGCTCCATGGTCAATGTGCAGCACAGCCGGCGTCTCCAGCTCATCCATAGCCTCCCGCACCAAGGCCGCCACATATCGGGCCTCCCGGGAATCGAACAGCCGGCTGTATATCTGAAAAATCACCGGACTTTTTGTCTCCTTTGCCGCATTCATGACTCCCAGAACCGTCTCCATATTGTATACATTGAACGCCGGTATGGCGCATCCCCTCTTCTCTGCGATTTCCAAAATCGCCCCTAAGTCACAGCGCATCCTATCCTCCTGTCTCTAGTCCCGTATCCTTATCCTGTCATGGCCTTGCCGTCAGATAATCCCTTTGATAGATTTCCTGCAGCGCATCATGGATATCCCTGTATTTTCGGAACAAGGCTTCGTAAATGTTACGATTCTCTGCTATCGGTTCTGTCACAGAATCAATTTCCACACAGGCTGCCGCAGCCTCCTCATAACCGGAAAACCATCCAATCCCCACAGCGGTGAGCATGGCTGCCCCGAAAGAAGAATCATCTGTCTTCAGCTTTTCCAGCGCTACTCCCAATACATCAGCCACAATCTGCCTCCAGAGCGTCCCCTTTGCCCCGCCCCCGATGACGCGTACCCGATTCATTTCCATTCCCAGATTCTTTACCGTATCCATGCAGTCCCGCAGCGAAAATGCCACGCCTTCCAGGGTCGCCCGTGTAAAATGGTCCTTTGTATGACAGGCGCTGATTCCGATGTAACTGGACTTGAGCCTGGAATCATTGTAAGGCGTCAGCTCTCCGTTCAGATAAGGATGAAATATCAGTCCGTCGCTCCCCACGGAAATCTTTTCAGCCGCTTCATTCAGCCGCTCATAAGGCATTTCCCCCAGGCTGTCCCGATACCAGCGATAGCTGGCAGCGCAGCTGGACGCAGCCGTCCCCGGATACCACAGTCCATCGATTACATGTCTGTAATTAAATATATACGGAGAATCTACCGCTCTGTCGCTTACGGTACAGATGCGCCCTGCTGTGGCCAGCTTCACTGTTGAGTGGCCCCTCTTCACGTTTCCTGCGGCAAAGACCTCCATCACGGTATCCGTCGTGCCAATCAGGACTTTTGTCCCTTCCGAAAGCCCATACTCCCGCGCCGCCCTGGCAGTAACGGTTCCCGCCATTTCGGCAGGCTCCCGGATTTCAGGCAGCCATTCCATGGGAATCTCTCCAATCCGACAGAGCGTTTCAGACCAGCATTTTTTCTCCTCATCATAGAACATGGATCCCATGGCATCTATGGAATCTGTCTCCATAATACCTGTGAGCAAAAAGCGGAGATAATCCTTGGCGAACAAAATATGGCGGATTTTCGACCATATCTCCGGCTCATGACGGTGAAGCCACATCAACTGCGGCAACGTCCAGACCGTGGTCACTTCATTTTTACACAATTTTCTGATAAGAGCAGCATATTCTGCCTTAAGGTACTCTGTCTCCCCGGCGCATCTCTGGTCAGTCCACAGAATCGCTCTGCGCAGCAGCTTTCCGTCCTCATCCAGCAGAACCGCCGTGTGAGTCGCCGCATCGATGGCCAGGGCCTCAATCTCTTTCGGAGGAATCCCTGTCTCCTGATAGATTTTCTGCAAAGCTGCTCCAAAGGCCTTTCCCCAGTCTCCAACATCCTGCTCAGCCCAGCCCGGCCTGTCATAATAGGTCGGATATTCACAGCCGCTGTCAGCTACTGTCCTTCCCTCTCTGGAAAGCAGCGTCACTTTCACAGAACCGCTACCGATATCAATGCCTAATACATAGTTTCCCATCCCGAATCCTCCTGGCAGGATTTTCTTGATACACTAAAGTATAAACCAGATTTCCCTTTTGGCTAATGCACAATTATGCCTATCCTATGCACAAAACAGCTGTTTTCCTCTGTTCTTCCTTAACGTAAAAAGAAAAAGGACTGGAAACCCAGTCTTTTTCTACTGTCACCACTATTCAATATTTATTCCTGAAAAATCGATTTCGAAATCTTCATATATTCCGGTTTTTAAGCTATCAGCGAATGTATATTCCGCAACTGTGTCATGTCCAAAATCATATCCCATGGTACATAATTTTTATTATAATCCATTGAACGGCTTGATGGCGAAACAATTTCGATAATCCAATCAGACGCGCCCTTGTAGCCTTGGTCTGTGAGTTTATTTTTATCACAAATTATAGAAATATCAGGCTCAAGATAAATTCTATCGTCCCCACTCAAAAATACCGCAAATGGCGAAGGGTATACTTCGCCATCTCCGTTTTTATCTTGAATGTAATTAAAAATGCTGTTTGATAACACCATAACAAGTCTTTGATGAATTCTGTCAGGTGCTGCCATCATATATAATTCGCCGTCAATCAGTTCCGCCCTTTGTCCGTCTGGTAAATTGTAAATATCATCTATTGAATAAAGCTCAATCTGTCTTGCCGCATCCATCTCTCTACCCCGTGGTGCTCCCCAACCCTCCGTTGCGCACCCCGGAGGCCTCATCGTCCACCGTGATTCCGTACTCGATGAAGATTCCCTGGGCGAAGCCCGTGCCCTGGGGCACCTCCACTGTCCTGCCCTCATTGGTGTCATTGGTCATTTTGATGAAGATATGCCCCTCATTGTCGGAGTTGAAATAATCGCTGTCGATGATTCCCACCGTGTTGTTCATCTGCAGGCGGTATTTGAAGCCCAGGCCGCTCCTGGGGTAAATCTTCAACACCCAATCTTCGTCTATTTTCGCACGGATTCCCGTAGGAATCTTAATCGTCTCCCCGGGCCCCAGGCGAAAGGTAAACGGCGCAAAGAAATCGTATCCAGCGCTGCCTTTCGTGGCCCGCCCGGGAAGCGGCAGCTTCTCGTATATTTCCCTGATATCCCCATCGGAGTACTGAGGGAAATCTTCTCTTACGGCTCCCTGGAAATTCTCGAAACTCACCTTGAAAAACTGCGCAACTCTCTTCATGTTTCCTCCCCGGCCAATCGCCTGTCCCTGGCGGTTCTCCCGCCTCTTTCCCACAACACTGCATCGCCAAAACGGCAAAATCCCATTAAATACGTCTCCGGCTCCCCGCAATGCAGGGAAGCCATATCCTGGCACGGAAATCAAGCACTGATTACTCGGGAATTCATGCACCGGCGTACTCGTTCCGATATCCGAAGCTCAGCACCCCGGAAGCGAATCTATGCAGCTCCCATGACCGACGCTCAGTCACAGCACCCGCACACATCCCCCGGCTTCTGGGCTATCGTATACTCCTGCGCGTAATTTCCGCAATGCAGCACGGGAACCAGCGGATTCTCCTGAGCAAGCGTCCGCTTCACGTCAATCACCCTCTGGTTGGCGCTGCCCTTCCACAAAAGCTTCACGTCCTTCTCCGCCTCATGGAACTCCCCGTCCACCACCACGTCTATGTATTTCATGGCAGGATAATGCAGAATATCCTCCCACCTATCCCCGGTGTAGAGCCAGATGGTCTTATCCGGATACCGCTCCCTGATCTCAGCCATCAGGCATCTCACATCCATCCTGTTGGCAGGGTGCAGCGGATCTCCCCCGGAAAAGGTGATGCCCGAGATATAATCTTTCTCCAACTGCTCGAAAATCTCCTGCCTGGCCGCCTCGTCGAAGAGCAGCCCTCCATCCGGGTCCCAGGTGAGGGGATTCTGGCAGCCCCTGCAGCAATGACTGCAGCCCGCCAGCCAGAGCACCACCCGAAGCCCGTCGCCATTGAGCATGTCATCAGTCGTTATATTGTGATACCTCATTGTTTCGTTCTCCCGCCTGTCTTAAATCTCATGCCGCGCACAGGGCCTTCCCTCCGGCGAACCTCCCGGACCTGCACGGCTCCATTCCTTGGATTCTCATGCCTGCCATGCCCGCGCTACCGGAAATTTTTCCTGTCTCACATGCTTTCCCTACCTCACATGCTCTTCCGCTCCGCGATCTCCGCCATCTTGGCCTCATTGAGCCTGGTGTCCCCGTGCACCCGGGAATAGGACAGATAGCCGTTCATGCGGTCTATTTTGGTCAGGTTCCGGCTGCCGCACTTGGGACAGACGTCCATCTCCAGCTCCTGGTGCCCGCAGTCGTCGCAGTAGGCCAAGGACAGGTTCACGCCCTCATAGAAGCCCAGATCCATGGCCCGGCGGATCAGCGTCCTGATCGCTTCGATGTTATAATCTATGGGATATTTCACATACTGAATCTTCCCACCGTTGCTCAGATCCCAGAACCGGTCCTCCAGATCCTGTTTCCTGATGGGGGTAATGTCTTCTGTCACATGGCAGTGGAAGCTGTTGCTCACATACTCCCTGTCGGAGACGCCCTCCACGATGCCGTATTTGTTGCGGAACTGCTTCACCTGCAGGCCGCACAGGTTCTCCGCCGGCGTGCCGTAGATTGCGTACAGGTTGCCGTCCGCCTCCTTGAATTCATTTATCCGCTTGTTGATATATTCCAGCACCTCGATGGCGAATTCCCCGTCCTCCACCAGAGACTTGCCGTTGTACAGCTCCTGGAGCTCGTTCAGGGCCGTGATGCCGAAGCTGGCGGTGGCGGATTTCAGCAGCGGCTTAATCTTGTCCGAGAGCTTCAGATGCCCGCCCAGGAAGCCGCCCTCGCAGTAGGCCAGCGGGTTGGTGGATGCCCGCATCTCCCCCAGATAGGCATAGGTGCGGATGTGGAGCTGTCGAATCAGGTTCAGATAATAGTCCAGCACCTCATAGAAATCCCGGCTCTCCTTTCGGGACTTGGCCAGAATCATGGGCAGGTGCAGGGACACGGCCCCGATATTGAACCGCCCTACGAATACGGGCTTGTCCGCATCATCCGCCGGATGCATGCCGCCCCTCTCGTACCAGGGGGATAAGAACGCCCGGCATCCCATGGGAGACACGATACGTCCGTACTGCTTGTACATGCTGGCCACATAGCCCTTCCCCGTCAGGCTCAGCCAGTCGGGATACATGGTCTTGGCGGAGCACTGCACCCCTGCCTCGAACACATCCTCCAGAGGCTTTCCCGGGCCGTGGAGATTCTCGTCATAGAGGAATACGATTTTCGGGAACAGCACCGGTTTCTTATGCTCCTTCTTGCCCTGGCCGCCCCGGCGCACCTCCAGCATGGTCAGGGTGGCAAGCTTGGCGAACCGCCCGGTGCCGGTGCCCGCCGTCACGGTGATGAAGGGGTAATCCCCTCTGCTGCTGCCCACCGTGTTGAACTTGTACTCCCAGCCCTGGAAGCCCTGCTCGAACTCCCTGACCACATCCTCGTAGGCCTCCTTCTCGGCCTTTCTCTCCTCTATCCCAAGGCGCGTATATTTCTCAATGTAACGCCGATAAGACTTCTCCGCGTAAGGCTCCAGAATCAGATCCACGCTGGGCACAGTGAATCCGCCGTACTGCTGGCTGGCGGCGCTGAGCACGATGTCCCCGATAACATCGAAGGCCACGTCCAGGGACTTAGGCTCATTGTACCACACATTGCCCATCTCGAAGCCGCCGCTGAGGACATTCTGCACGTCGAAGAGGCAGCAGTTCATGGTGTCCCTCCTGGCGGACATGTCGTGGACATAGATATAGCCGTCCCGGCAGGCCTGGATTTCCTCCGTGGTCATGAAGAACTTCTGGTACAGCTCCTTGTTCAGCTGGTTGAACACAAGGCTGCGCTTGGTGGCCACCAGCGCGGAGTCCGTGTTGGCGTTCTCCTTGTCGCCGATGTACATGATGGACTGGCTCTTCTTATACACATCGTCCAGCATCCGCACGAAGTCCTGCTTGTAGTTGCGGTAATCCCGGTAGCTCTTGGCCACCACGGGCTTCACCTGCTCCAGGGCGCTCTCCACGATATTGTGCATGACTGGAATGGGCACCTCGTCCATGTCCAGCTCGTCCACCTTTTCAATCACGTACTGGCAGATCAGGCCTTCTTCCTTCTCCGTGAACTTGGCCAATGCCCTGTAGGCGCTCTTCGCCACCGCGTTGATTACCTTCTGTACGTTGAAGTTTTCCTTGCTGCCATCCTTTTTGATGACATATACTTCTTTCGCCGGTCTGTATGCCTCGCCGTAGTTGACTTCTTCCTTCGCTGCCTGCTCGTTCTCCATATGAACGCTCTCCTTCATTGCCCCTAGCCCCCGTTTCCTTGTCCTTGCTGAATCACTGCCCTCCTTCCATGGAAAGAGAGCCATCCATAAGACACCCACTAAATACAAAATATAGTGTTTCTCTTTTTTTAATTCCAATATATAGTGTCGTGTACATACTAGTATATGAAAAAAGGCCGGGCTTGTCAATGTAAAATTTGGAAAAATCCGCCCGGTATGACAGGGCGAATTTTATTACATCTATATAGTATAATCTCTCTCGTCAAAGGCCCTATCTCTCAAACAGCACATTCCGGAAATCCTTATCCCGTATGGCCCGATGGGCAGTCCACTCATATCCCTCCTTCAGAACCGGGAATGCATCGGAAAGCTTTCAGTCCCTCCCTGTCCGGATCGCCTCATAAATCGCCTCATGCAGCCCCGTATACAGCTCGTCATAGCGAACATGCTTCTGCTCCAGCCTGACAGCCGTGGTATGCAGGTACAGCGGGACCTCCCTGCCCTCGCCGGAAAAGCTCTCCCCGTTCCTGGCCCTGATTTCCTCAGCGATGGCCTCCGCGTAGGACTCCTCTCTGCTGTCCGTGAGGATGCAGAATTCATCCCCGCCGATGCGGAATACCAGGTCCCCCTCTCCCGCCGCCGCGCTCATGCGCTCCATGGCCTCAATGATGGCCAGATCCCCTGCCCTGTGGGAAATCTCATTGATGCGCATCATCTCTTTCACATCGCAGCAGATGAAAAAGCAGTCCTTCCTCTCCTGAAACAAATCGTACAGCTCACTGATATCCACATGCCTGTTGCTCATCATACATTGACCTCCATTCTCTGCCGGTATCCGAAGCCTCGGATACAGCTCATACTTCATCTTCCGAAATTCCGATGGTCTACAGTTCCATACCTGCCTGAACGCGCGCGCAAAGGATTCGTGTGTGCTGTACCCGTACTCCAGGGCAATGTCCAGGATGGTCCTATCCGGGCTGCCCGCTAGGAGCCTCGCCGCCTGCATCATCCTCCTGCGGATGACATAGTCGTGGACGGATATCCGGTTCACACAGCGAAAGGTCTTTTCCAGGGTGGATTTGGAGCAGAAGCATGCGGCCGCCACATCCTCCGTCCGGATGTCATCCCGCAGATGCCCTTCAATATATTCCAGCGCTGTCAGCAGCAGCTCCACACGACGCATCCCAAATCACGCCCCTTTCGATATCGTGGTTCCATTATAGCAGGGATTCGGGGGAAAGACTTGACTTTTTGAGTCGATTCAGGCCTGAAATGAAAAAGGTGCAAAGCCTGACCCGGTAAAGACTTTGCACCCTGTTTCGTATCTGCTATTCAGTTGCGGGACTTACTCTTTGATGTAGTCAAGCTCAGTCAGATTGATTCCTGAGGCTGTCAAGATGACCTTCAATTCTATATAACGGCGCTTCATCTTCTTGTACGCCGGAGACTCTTTGTCGGAATCTACCATGTAATCCTGCAATCGCGAAAACTCTTCCACCGATATCTTAAGCATTTCTTTTTCAGACATGCAGCCACCCCGCTTTCTAATGCATTGCCTCTGTGTCTCTTTGCTTCTTCCATGGAATGCCTTTCTTCCATTATAACAGCCCTGCATCCAGGTGTAAAGCTTTATTTCGGTTCCCGGAACCCCCTTCACCTCTCATTCATATACAGCCCCACCCGGTTGTCAATCAGCCCTGTCACCGTCTCCAGCGACTTCTGCCCGTGGAAATAAGCGGCCGTCTCCTCCCGGATGATATTCATGACCTCCTCGTCCTGCCAGGCGGGCCTGGCAAGGCCGATCAGCCTCCTGAGTTCCTCCACCTCCTCTGGAAGCGGTACATAATAGTGCCTCTCATAGAGGCTGCCATCCGGCATCATGAACGCTTCTGTTTTTGTGGGCCTCCGGGCCGGTTTTCCCTTGCTGTCCGTTTCGGTCTCTCCCGACTGCCAATCCACCTTGTAGGGATCCTCCATGGATTCTGCCAGCAGCTCCTCCAGCTTTTCCTTTTTCGTCGGAAATCCTTCCGCAAATGTCAGGATTCCTTCCGCTTCGCTGTCCTGAAGCGCCTCCAGGAAGTCCCATGCCCCTTCTTTATGAGGGGACTTCGCAAAAATGGCGTATGCGCCCCCGGCGCCGTCCAGCCTGTGCCCGGAGCTGCCGTCCATGGTGGGGTAACCGATGAACGTCACGTCCTTCCAGCCGAATCCCTCATACACATAGCTGATTTCGTCCGGACTGACCAGATTTACCGGATATAACAGGACTTTTCCCTTGTTGTAGCGGTCATTGATCTGGTCATGATCCTCTCCCTCCCTTTCCTCCAGGGGAAAGCGGTTGGAAAATTCCAGAATCCTGCCAAATTCCTCGGAAGCAAAGCTACAGGTACCTGCCTCCCAGTCCATAAAATAAGACAGGTTCATCTTCAGGCAGAAGTCAAGCACATCCGCTTTGGTGGCAGATGCCAGCAGCCTGCTCTCCGGCCTGCTCTCCGCCAGTTCCATCATCTCCTCCAGCGACCATGCCGTCTTCCCGCCCACCAGGTCGGAGCGCACCGCCACGGTCCTTATGCAGAAGGTATTCGGCAGGGAGAGGAGCTTTCCGTCAACCGTATAAGCCTCCAGCACCGCATCCACGAAATCTTCCTTTTCCAGCTCGCTCTCCTCCAGAAAACGCGTCAGATCCTCCAGCACTCCTTTGGAGGCGAAGCTGCCCAGGCTGCCATACTGCAGATTGACGATGTCCGGACAGTTGCCGGATACGATGTCCAGGTTCAGATTGGCGCTGGCTTCCTTGATTGTCTGCCCTGAACCTAACATATTATCCCAGTACTGCTTTATCTTAATCCGATAAGTACCTCCCTGGCGGTTGTAAGCCAAAGCCGCTTTCCGCAGACTGTCATTTCGCGACACCACGCCCAGGGTAACGGTTTCCCGCCGGGGCGCTCCCCGCCCGTCTGTCTCCCGGATCAGGGCTATCCTCACCCCCGGATCTTCCCAGAACAGCACAGCCGTGCTGCCATCCTCAAGCCTTGTAAATCCCAGCAGACGCTCCGTGTCCAGGTCGCAGTCCTGCCACTCTACCACGTCAGTCAGGGTATCCTCCTCCATCCGATAGAGGTTCAGTTTATCATAGTCCGCCACAAGGAACTCCGTCTCGTTTACAGGCGCCATCCCGAAATTAGAGGGCACACGGCCCATCGCTTCGGCCCTGCCGGATTCGATTCGGTACATCTTCCGATTCATAGTACAGTACACATTCCCGTCCAGGCCACAGGCTATGCTTTCCACAGCGTCCCAGTTGCTTTCCGTCTCCAGAGAGACTGTCTGGCAGTTTTCCCCTTTCGCATCCAGCAGATAGATGTCATTCTTCACCGCAATGTATACATTCCCGCTCCCGTCCTGGGCCATGCCTGCAATACCTTCATTTATATACTGCCCGGACTCCGCTTCTTCCCTCATTGCTGCCTGGCATGTAAAAAGCTGGACTCCGGCATCATCGTATTTCTCCAGGTAAATCCCGTTGCCCTTCTTATATGCCGCTAAATAATTCCCGTCTCTATCCGGCTGAATCTTAAAATACTCCATGAGCGTATCGCTTTCCCACTCTATGGGAAGGCTGCGCGCCTCTCCGGCTTCCCCAAGCTGCAGGCAGTATGCGTTATATATAGCCTCCGGAAAGCCTGTCTCGGGGTCTATTTCCCCACTGCTCTGGGTAACATAATACAGTTCATCGCCGAAGAGGGAGAAGTCAACATCGATCCCATCATAATAGGTTTCGGCTTCAGGAATATCCAAATCCACAAATTCCGCCTCATAGACCGGCTCTCCCCCGCTGTCGGCGCATCCCGTCAAGGCAGGCACGATTGCCAGGAGCGCGAGCCGCAGGCCTGTCCGCAGCGCATTTCCCGGAGCGCTCCCGCTTCTCTTCCAGCGCTTCCCATGCTTCCCCAACCATTTTTTCCATTTCCACATACCAATCTCCCTTCCGAAGACCCGCTCTCTTTCAGGTGCATGCTTTTTCCTCTAATTTACATGCCCATCATACAGGAAACTGCATGTTTCTGTCAATTGACTCTTGCGCAACCGCGATTTTTAGCCTAACTTTTTTGATGTAATATTTATTGATGGATTTCTCCCAAAATAAGGAAGACCATGCTCCATACAGCACAATCTCCCCTATGATATATTACATATTCAGTTATGATTCATTTGAATAGATTCATCGATATCAAATCTATTCAATTTTTTCTGTGGGGCAATAAATATGTACCCTTACTTTCTCTGTTCTAATTGGGGTATAATCAGCTACATGTCCATCAAGGCTACATCCACTTGTACATTTCTGTGCCTTATATACCTTTCGAATTCCATTTCTCCAGACGCAGCCCTCTCTTTTTGAGCACGGGAACGTCGGCTCGCTTGCTTCAATTCTAAAACTTTCTCCACTATATATCCTGCCTCCACATTTCACACATGCCACATATCTGGCCTCCACCGCTTTAACCGGCATTGCATACTGTGCAAAAACCATCATACATAACGCTGCGATGATAAAAATCTTTCCTTTCTTCATCCTTATCTCCTTCAAAATTTGTATATTCCCGTTATTTAGTTACGCTTCAACCCTTAGTGATGTTTAGTGTGCAATCCATGAACACCATCATCACTTTTCAAATGTCTGTTAAGTTCACCGCAACTGCCTTCACATATCCTGACAATATATGTTTTTCTGTGCGCCAGACGATATGTACAACCTTCTACTATAGTACACTCATAAACATGAGTCCCAATCGATTCATATACCAGCGTTTCCCTATCCACCACTCTCCCTCCACAGTTCAGACATGCTACATACCTTGCCTCCACGGTTTCCGAAGCCTCCACGGACATCACAGGCCCTGTCAGGAGCAGCATGCCGCTTAACATAGCGGTTAAAACAGGCAACAATGGTTAAACTACTTACATCGCAAATCTACGATAACCGTAATTCATTTGAAGGCTTTTGTCAATTGAGTCCTACACAACTCTCATTTTTGTACATTTTTTAAAGAAATATGAGCTTAAATCAATTGCACATTCGTATGACTCATAATATAATAAATTACATAGATGTAATACTTGCAAATTCACAGAGGAGTTCTAAATAAGATGGACGCAGTAAAAACAGGTATTTTTATACAGGAACAACGCAAGAAAAAACAATTAAGCCAAAAGCAGTTGTCAGAATATATGTTCGTATCGCCCACCACAGTCTGTAAATGGGAAAAAGGAATACATACACCGGATATCTCCAATCTTGAGCATCTGGCCGATTTATTTCAGATATCCGTACAGGAGCTTATAGATGGCGAAATAGCCGCTGCTCCGGTTGCGGAAATCGTGCCTCCCGCCCGTGAGCCGCATTCGGATTTTCAGACCTTGCTAAAAAAATATTGGAAAAAGGCCACTACTATTCTGGCTGTCGTCTTACTGCTGGTTACAATAACAGTAATGTATATCGATTTTGCATCAAAGCCCAGGTTTAAAATAATAGAGTGCTATTATCCCAGTGCTGATGATTTAGGCTCTTATACAGAAGACTTTAATTCTGAAGACCTATTCTGTATAATTGTTGAATATAGCGGAATTGTTGAAGATGATGATTTTTCAAGCTATGACTCTATAATATATGAGGAATATGGTCATTACCTGAACAAAGTCGATATACTCGCCATATCCTATTTCCCGGAATATGATTCAGAAATTGATACTATTGATTCCTGTAGTTATATTTGTTTCTACTATAGTTAAAACTGACTACTGAGGAGGAACCCACCATGAAGAACTTTTGTTTAGTTACTTTATCCTTTTTCCTGATACTTTTCTTTCCGCTCACTGTTCATGCCAGCGAACAACCACCTCACCTGAGTACACATGGATATACCGAAGACAACGTTCGCTATGAGGTTCAGGGAACTTCTTACACTCAACTTTCCTCTGATAGCTTCTTTGTTAGCAGAGAAGTGACATATGATGGCAAAGTAGTTCCTTCTCGCCAAATTTACTGGCAGGAAAAAATAGGTAGTGTTAGTTACTCCGGCACTTTGGCCTTAAAAAAGAGCGCATATTCTGCTTCTGCTCAAAAAACCACCGCGATTTATGAGGGTACTCTTACGAAACAATAAAATTCGTGCTTTGTCAATTTTCTAATGTCAATACGTCAGAATGAAGCTCCCCGCAGCTGCACTGCGGGGAGTCCTTTTAAATCCGGGCATTGCCCGGCCTCAGTAATCCCTTACTCTCACTTCTCCCCCCATATACAGGCCGATCCGATTGCCTCATCCAAAGTCTTCTGACAGCCTCCTCCCGGATGATGGCCATGACCTCCTCGTCGGCCAGGCAGGCCTGGCGTCCTAATCTCATCCATCTCCTCCGACAGAGGCGCATAACTGTTCCTTTCATAGATACTGCCGTCCGGCATCAGGAACGATTCTCCTCTTGTGGACCTGCGGACTGGATTTCCCTGAGAATCCGTCATGGTCTTCCCTGACTGAAGGTCTGTCAGATAAGGCTCCTCCATGGATTCCTCAAGCAGGGCTTTCAGCTTATCCTTTCTCGCCGGGAATCCCTTACCATCCCCCCTCTCTGTCCTGGAGCTTCTTCAGGAAGCTCCAGGCGCCCTCCTGTGGGACGATTGAAAGAAAATGGCATATGCGCGCCCCCTGCCGCGTTCATCCCATGGCCCTGGCTGCCGTCCATGGCAGGATAGCCGATAAAGGTCACATCCTTCCATCCGAAACCCTCATAAATATAACTGATTTTACTGGCAATTTCCACCGGATACAGCCACGCCGCCGGAGTCCGGCATGGACGACAGGATGCCCTCCAGCCATCTCCTGTACCGCTCTCTGACAGCGTCCGGGCTCACTATCTCCACATCCCTCCCGATTCCCGCAAGCCACCCGAAGAACTGGCCGCTGACCATCACCTTAGCCCTGACCCGGAACCTTTCATCTGGCATCTGCCGGATATCCGCCTCTCTGCCGAAGCGGTCCAGCACCACGCCCACCAGCCGGTTAGGGAGCTGCAATGTCACCACGGCCTCCTCCCCGCCATACATGCCGAAAATCTGATTGGTGTACAGGGCCAGGTCCACCTTCTCGAACTGCTCCAGCCCCTCCCTGGCCTCCCTGCACACCTCCACCTTGCCCATCTTGTCCACCCGGAAGTGCTTCATGCAGGCGTCCCTGCCGTCATAGGCCGCCAGGTAATAGTTCTCGTCCTGCCAGATCAGCGCCCAGGGGCTTACAGTCCTCTCGCTGTTGGCCCTGGGGACCAGCTCCTTTTTCAGGTTCCAGTCCAGATACCGGAAGGAGATCTGGCGGTTCTCCTGGATGGCCCGGTGGATATTGTCGATGCTGTAATAGATGCTCTCGTTCTCCGTCTTGATCCGCCCGGCCACGTAGACCTGGCGCTGCAGCTTCCCGGCATCGTGCTTCCCGGCCATCTGCTCCAGCTTCCCGATCAGGCTGCGGGACTTCTTGGTGGTGAGGAAACGGGAGGACTGCACCGCGTCCACCAGGAGCTTCAGCTCCGCCAGCTCGAACTCCCTGCCCGCCATGTAATAGCCGCCGCCCAGACGGCTGTGGACCTGGACGATATCGTAACCGAAGTCGCACAGCTTTTCGATATCAT
>NZ_CAJUCP010000057.1 GCF_910585425.1 uncultured Acetatifactor sp.
AGCTTTAGTGGCATAGGCTTATTGTGCAATTTTTTAAATTTGCTCATTTATAGATTTTTATAAAAGCAGGCTTAATTATTTTAACAGCTGAAAAAATTTTTTATCTTAACCCGTGACATAAATATTACTTTGTATAATCGAGATGATATCATCATCAGTATAATCTCTATTTTTCTAGACATTCTAATATATCTACTTTTCAATCCTTCCTTCCAATAAGATTTTGCACATGCAATAACATAATCAATTCTTTCATAGTACTCTTCGCTATAGACTAATTTATGTATAATTGAGCCAAAACTGTCATCAACATATCGACAAATGGCCGCCGTATGAATTTTTCGGTAATGCTTATCTATAAATTCCACTAGTTCTTCTAATCCCTTCAAATGTAAAGCCATTTCCTTTTTGGAATGAATCGTATGAGTTATACTGCCTTTTCGTTGAATCCAAAAATACTGTTTACTGCTACTGTAAGCTACGGAGTCAGATGACGCAATTAAATATGGTGTAGTTAAAAGATCTTCATATATCCTGCCTTTAGGATATCGTAGATTAGAAAAAAGAGTACTCTTATATAATTTTCCCCATGCGGAAACACCAAAATATTTCCGAATACATGCATATTTTAAAGCCTCCTCTGTGTCAAGGCAGCCATTTTTAATATTCATGTCATGTTCTACTTTCATGTTTTCAGACATAGATAGTGCTGAGACACAAGCTATTTGTGCACCATATTCCAAGATAAGATTCATTAAAATTTTCAAATAGTCTTTGCCGACAACATCATCCGAATCAATAAACGTAATATATTCGCCATTTGCCCTTGCTATTCCATAATTACGTGCATCTGATAATCCGCCATTTTCTTTATGAAATACCAATATTCTGGAATCTTCTTTAGCCCATAGGTCGCAAATACTGCCTGAAGAATCTTCCGAACCATCATCAATCAATAATACTTCAAAATCGAAATATGTTTGATTCATTATACTTTGGATACATTTATCTAGATATTTTTCCACATTATAAACAGGTACGATTATACTGACCATCTTTTCCCTTTCACTCATTTTCCATGGTCACAACATACAAAACTTCTTTTCATTAACCCATAAAAAGAACTGTTATCAATGGAAAATCATATACAACTATCTTAACATTTATCTGATATCATATACGCTATCATACGCTGATACATCTCTACTATACCTTCATGTGGAGTCCATCCCAATTCTCTCATTTTGTCCGCGCATAGATTCAATTTAACTCTTGGGAAATATCCCTTAGATGCCACATCACTCTTTATGTCATAAATAATCTTGATCTTACCATACGCTACTTTCTCCGCAACTACTTCTGCCATGTCACGAATTGTCATATGGTTATCTTCATTCGTAATATTGTATGCATTTCCAGAAGATCCCTCTGTCAAAAGAAGAAGAATTGCAATAATTGCATCCACCGTATAAACATAGTTTCCATCAGATGTGCCATCTGTATGCAGTACAATATTCTGTGAAAAAATTACACTTCTCGCAAACTGTGCAAAAACACGGTCTTCGTCATCAAGTATACCTGGACCAAATGTCTGAGCCAAACGTGCACTTTTGATATTTAAGTGATACTGTGACACATAGGCATTACACAAACATTCGCACAGCCTCTTCCCTTCTGGATAACAGCTTCTCGGAGATGCAATGTCAATGTATCCTAACTTTTCTTCTGTTACCTTATACTCCAAATCTCCTAAATCCCCATACACTTCCATGGAAGATATGTATACCATTCCTTTCACACACATCTTTCTTGCAAGTTCTAAAATAGACATAGTCCCACCCACAGACAAAATTATATTGTCTGCCGGATAATTTACCATATATTTGGATTTCGTAATAGCGGCTGCATGTATAATGTAATCTATACGTTCTTTTATTTCTTTCATCGGAAGTACAAGATCTTGCTCTAAAAATGTAAGTGCTGTATCAGGTAATTCATCCCTAAAAATTTTCTTTGCTTTTTCTGTATTGCGTATCATTGCTATAATTTTGATTTCTAATCCATATAGCTGATTACAATATAATAAACTCTTGATGAGCAAAGAACCAATCAATCCTGTTGCTCCTGTAATCAAAAAAGTACATTTCCTGTACAAGAGAAAAGGAAGATTACTTTTCGCTACTTTTTCTATATCTTCTAGCAAAACAGAATTCATATCGCACCACCTTCAAACCACCTAAACAAAAAGGCCATATTTCCTACACTTAATCTGGCAATCCATATATCTGGGAATCCTCTCTTGCATCCAACAAAGCTTTCATAATATAGAAGTCATCTGGTGTTGTTATTTTTATATTTTCTAAAGGACCCTCTATCAAAAACATTTTTCTGCCATATGCCTGCATCAAACTACAAGAATCTATAAAATTAAATACTCCATTTTCCAGTGCCACCCTATGCGCTGTCAATATGTCCTCTAACCAAAAACTTTGAGGTGCACGCGCAAGCCTAGTTTTTCGCCTTTCTGGAATATACTCGATGCTATTTTCATCAGCATCGTTTATCATTAACACCGTTTCACTAACTTTCACACATGTTATAGCTGAATGATGTAGCTTTACATTTTCTATATTGTTATGAATTAATTTTTCGTCTATCAGAGGTCGAACACCATCATGAATCAACACAATAGAGCGCTCGCCATGTGCCAACTTTTCGGCAGCTAACAATCCATTATAAATAGAAAGCTGTCCTGTTTGACCACCTGGAACAATCGATTTAACCTTTTGCAGATTATATTGCTTAACTAACTCTTCCAAATAATATATCCATGATTCAATACAAGATATAACTATCGCATCTATCTCTAAGTGTCTGTCAAACTTCTCTAATGTATGGATAATAATTGGTTTACCATGCATCAATAGAAACTGTTTTGGCAATACTTTGCTATTCATTCTACAACCAACACCACCCGCAAAAATAACTGCAATATTCATAACTCATTTACCCCTCATCGATAATATATCCATTGATTCCATGTACCTGGCGTTCTTCATTGGGTGGTAGTTTCATATAATCTTTATACAGTCCCGTTAAGTATTCATCATAATTAGATGGAGCATTAAAGAAGTGCTTTTCAAACTCCACCTTAACAGGCTGCATAAATTTTTCCTTATTGATGCACTCTTGAGGGCCATATCCCCATAATACACCACCAATGAATCTTGACTCCTCAAAAGAATATGTCTTTGAAATAGCATCTATCTTTTGGCATATTTTTTTAAAGTTTAGAGTCGATAATATCTTCACAAAGAAAGGCTTTACAATACGTCTAATCTGCGTTTTTCCTTCACCGCTCTTTGCCATTTTTAAACAAAGTAATTTTCTAGCATGAAGAGATTTTGCATATAACTTTTCCAATAACCTCATATCTTCTGGATTTCCGTCTATTGGAAATATGTCAATCCATATTTTATTACAACTCAAAGAACTATCAAAATAATCAACATCAATCCTGGTACGCAAATCAATCAATTTAATAAAAGGAAAGTTTGATGTTCCGTTTTTCCAATGGATAATTTGCATATGTGATGGAAGACTACTTAAAATTATATTTTCCCCATTTAATAGTCTGTCGTAGTCTGGTCTCGGCATCAAAACGTCAATATCATCGTCCCAAGGAATAAAACCTTTATGTCGAATTGCACCTAACAGTGTTCCCCCACATAACGTATAGTACAAATTATTTACTTCGCATATTTTTGCAAATTGTATAAGCAGCTTTAACTCTAAATCCTTAATTTCTTGTAAACTAAGCTTTCTCATTGCTGTATATCCCTATCTATTGTCTCACTGGAAATATATGACTTGTGCCTAAAAACTTCCCTCATACTTTATCCCCAAAAGCTTTGCCTTAAAAAAAGCAGTCCCCTTCTTTCGCCAATCAGTTTTCTCCATATGGATATAGGGAACCTCCATAATTTGAATCTTCTGAACCTCACCAGAACATATCTTTTTATCCAGCCACACATTAAATATAATCTCTGAAACCCTTCCAAAATAACGCCCCTGAAATGTCGAAAGTCCCGTATCATCTACCACTCTGCCAAGTTCAAATAAAATATCGAACAACCATGCGCAATAATCATCATAATACTTCTTGTCCATAATCATCATATTAAACATGTAGCCATAAGTGTGCCTGACCACCCTATCATATGAATCTACATATTGCGGGTATTTCTGTACCATGATTTTTCTGGTCTCATCTAAATGTTCAGCATAATGCGTATGCTCATAATGACTATAAAGCGTCTCTATAAAATATTTTCTTTTGTTTGGAATAAATATCTTAATTTTACCCAGATAAGGTTTCAGTTGCTCATAAGTCAATACACTGTCCCATATGTTCCGCTTTCTTTCCATCGAAAAATGACGTCGGTAATGCACCAGCCCTATATAATCTGCCTCTATGTTCTTCCATGCCCAGTATAAACCCGTCAGTTCACAGAAAGCCGAATTCAATTCTGAAATATTGTCTCCAGTATCGTCCTTAACATAGCCTAAATCTAACGGCTTACCGTCTTCGCCTTTTTTTCCTTTCGCACCCACATGGAGCGGTATGTATATGGAGTCGGTCGGCATCCTATACTTCTTATGTGCAGCAACAATAATCTGCACGCTTAGCTTTCTGTCTCCTTCACTACACCTCATTTTTCTCACTTCCTCAACTCCGGCGCATAAATCCCCCATCCCCTGCTATAAACCAATCCTCCAGCTTCTTTCGCCATATACCGCACTGTACTAGCACAATGCTCCCGGCATTCCCGGTAGAAGGATTCCGGCAGGTTCACGTGCTCCTGCAATTCCTCCAACACATACCCACACTTCTGATACAGGAACCCGTTCCCATACCGCTCCAGACACAGCAACAGCTTCTCCGCATCCGGCTTCGGTGCCCGGAGGATGCAGCGCACTACCTCCTCCAGCCCGGCTATCTTCTCAAAATTATGTATGCTGTCTACAATGGTCTGCTCCAGTGTCGTGACCCTGGCTCCGTCCACCCATTCCGCGCTGATCTCCGCCCGCATGTCCACATGGCGGTAGAACACGCCATTGTACTTGAAATCCGTGAACCTGCTCTTGGTCACCACATAGATATCATGGGACGGCCTGTCCACATATCCAAGCGCTTCGAACGCACTTCTATGAGAGATGCAGGCATCGGGGAACAGCCTGCTGCCAATCTGATAGCGGGACAGCACCGGCCGCTGGGATTCTAAGTCCACTACGGCATAGAGGTTGCGCCGTATCCTTTCGATGATGCCTTTTCTCTGGTAATCCGTCAACAAGGTAGGGAGGGCCTGTCGGGAACCTGCCATCTCCTCCAGGTCTTGTCTGGTGAGGCATCCCATCTTCCGCATCCTTTCATAGTGTTCCATTCCGCCCACCTCCCTTAACGGGTCACCCAATCCTTTCCGCACTGGCATAGGGCCTGTGCTTTTCTTTCGGAAAGTTCGCCTTACTTGCTTGTAAGGCGAACTTTTTATCACTTTTTACATCTTAAACCTTATTTTCTGATAATGCAAGCCTAAAATTATTTTTGGTGGTTTTGATGGTTTTCTGATTTTTTTATTGTCTATTTTGTTATAAATCACAGTGAATTTAAGACAGGTCTTTATTTCTGAAGAGAGATGGCATTTCATTCCAACACAAAAAAAGTTCGCCTTACAAGCAAGTAAGGCGAACTTTTTTACACGGATGAACGAATTCCTGTCTATGAATTTTTTCGAATTCTGGCTAAATTAAAGCAAATCCCCATAGCCCATGGTGAAAATCATGGTTCATTCTGGCTGACATGACCCTTAAAAGCTTACAGCTCCAACCCCTCAAAAGGCCGGTTCCGCGCTGTCTCCTGACGCTGGACATGCTCACGCACCTGTGCGGAAGCCTCCTCCACAGCCTCCCTGAACCCCATCGCCGACAGCCGCACCGCGCCGTCTCCCCAGATAATCATCTGCTCCAGCCTGTCCGACGTGGCCACGGTGACCCTGTGCTTCCTGCCGATTTCATGGACGGTCTTCTCAATATACTGATCCGCCGTCTCGGCCTCTTTTGTGTAGACCACATAGATATTGTGGTATTTCTGCACGGAGCCCGTATTTCCCTTTACCTTATAGGCGTCGAACACCAGTATCAGCGTGCATCCCGCGAATCCCTGATAATTGCTGCAGACATCCATCAGCCGGTCCCTTGCGCTGTCAATGTTCACCTCCGCCAGGTCGTGCAGATCCTCCCAGGCGAAGATGATGTTATAACCGTCCACCAGGAGGTATTCCTCTTTCCTCCCGGGCTCGTCCGCTCCCTTCCGCCCGGACGGTCTCTGACTATCCTCCGGAGCCCGCTTTGCCCCGGAACCGGAAGACCGCCCGCTACCCGCCGGTCTGCCCGCTCCCTGCGGGGAATCCGCAAGTCCACTGCTGTCCGTGCTGTCCGATGTCCCGCCGTCCCTGGGTGCCGCCCTGCCGGTATTTTGCTGGTGATAGCGATAGGGCTCATAGTCCCTGCTGCTCTTCCCGTAAGTGCGGGTGAAAATCTCCTCGATTTCTTCCTGGGTGATGTAGTCGGACGCGGACTGCTTCCTGCCTTCCGCTGCCCTCTTCCTGCCCGCTGCTGTCACGCCCCTGCCGGGCATCCCTTCACCGGTAGGCCGAACTTCATTGCCCTCTACTCCGGCCATACCGCCGCCCGCGCCATAGCGCTGCCCCTCGCCCACAGGCCGGAGGCCGTTTCTGCCTGTACCGTCCTCCCCGAATCCGCTCCCTTCCTGGCACGGCCCGTCCGCTTCCCCAGTGCCGACCCCAGCCTCCCCACGCCATCCGCTCTCCACATGGGCATACTCCGGCACCTGATCCCAGGGCACCACGAACCCCGCGCCATGGGCGCAGAATACCGATGAGGTCGGATTCTCCACATCCGCCTCCGGATCATAGCCGAACTGTTCCATCACCTGGTCCGTGTCATGGCAGGGCTCATATCCTTTCAGGATGCAGCTGAACCTCCCCAGCCCCCTTGTATAGGCGTTCACCTCGCTCTGGTAGCTCCCGATGGTGGATGCCGGAGCACTGCCTTTCAGGATGGCGTACTCCCCATCCGTCTCCGGCGGGTCGAACTGTCCGCACATCCTCTGGATATCGGACATGGCCCTGCCCACCTGCCCCGCGGGCACCTCCAGGGTGAAGGCCATCACGGGCTCCAGGAGCACGCTCCTGCTCTGCATCAGGCCCTGGCGCAGCGCCCGGTAAGTGGCCTGCCTGAAATCGCCGCCCTCGGTGTGCTTGATGTGGGCACGGCCTGTCAGCAGCGTAATCTTCATGTCCGTGACAGGCGAGCCTGTCAGCACCCCCGGATGGGTGCGCTCCTCCAGATGGGTCAGAACCAGCCTCTGCCAGTTCCTGTCCAGCACGTCCTCGCTGCAGGCGCTGGCAAACTGCAGGCCGCTGCCCGGCTCCCCCGGTTCCAGCAGCAGATGCACCTCCGCATAATGGCGCAGTGGCTCGAAATGCCCGATGCCCTCCACAGTGTCGGCGATGGTCTCCTTGTACAGAATCTGGCCGTCCGTAAACTCCACGTCCAGGCCGAACCGCTCCGATATCAGCCTTTTCAGGACCTCTATCTGCACCTCGCCCATGACCTGCACATGGATTTCCGGCACATACCGCTTCCCGGCCAAGAGACCTCCCCCGGCAGACGCGCCTTTCCCCACAGGAACCCCTTTTTCCGATGCAGAATCGTTCTGCGCCTCCCCGGACCGCCCGTTTGCCGCCCTCTGCCAGACCACATGGAGCTGAGGCTCTTCCTCCTCCAGCTTCCTGAGCTGCCCCAGCACCTTCACCGCGTCGCTCCCCTCCGGCAGCACCAGTCCGTAGGTCAGCACGGGCACCAAAACGGGGATTTCATTGCTGCTCTCCCTGCCCAGCCCCTGTCCGGCGAAGGTCCTGTCCAGTCCGGTCACGGCGCAGATTCCGCCCGCCTCCACCTCATCCACAGCCTCATACTGCCCGCCGCCGTAGATTCGAATCTGGTTCACCTTCTCCTCCCAGATTTCCGCCTCCGCCCCTGCGCTGCCCGCATTGCTCACAGGCATCTTCACCCGCAGCACGCCTCCTGTGACTTTCAGGTGGGTCAGTCGATTGCCTGACGCGTCCCTGGAGATTTTGTACACCCTGGCGCCGAATTCCTGAGAATATTCTGGGCACAGCGCAAAACGGCGGATTCCATCCAGCAGCTCTCCCAGGCCCTCCATATGCAGCGCGGAGCCGAAGTAGCAGGGAAAGACATGCCGCCTGGCTATGGCCCCGGCCACGGAAATGTCTGCCAGTTCCCCTGCCTCCAGATATTCCTCCAGCAGGGCCTCATCACACATGGACAGCTCCTCCAGCCAGGCCTCGCCCCCTCCCTCTGCCTCCGGTCCGAATTCCAGACAGCCATCTCCCAGCTTGGCCCGAAGCTCCCCCAGGAGCCTGTCCTTGTCCGTATCCGGCTGATCCATCTTGTTGACGAACAGGAACACCGGAATCCCGTACTGTCCCAGAAGCCGCCAGAGGGTCTGCACATGTCCCTGCACCCCGTCCGAACCGCTGATGACTAATACTCCATAGTCAATCACCTGCAGCGTGCGCTCCATCTCCGCGCTGAAATCCACATGTCCTGGGGTGTCCAGCAGCGTGATGTCCAATCCCTCCCAGGTAAGCTGTGCCTGTTTGGAGAAAATCGTGATGCCCCTCTCCCGCTCCAGGTGGAAATTGTCCAGGAACGCGTCCTGATGATCCACCCGGCCCAGCCTACGAATCCTGCCTCCGGTATATAAAAGCCCCTCTGCAAGGGTAGTCTTTCCCGCGTCCACATGGGCCAGCAGGCCGATGCAGATATGTCCTGTGCTTTTCCCTTCCCTCTGTCCGCCCATGCGAAACGCCTCCCTGTCTCCGTCTTATGCATATCCATACTACCATAAACGTCCCTGTATTACAAGACAGGGGACAGGCGCAAGTCCCAATTGCCCAGAGCGTGTTTTAAAATTGCTTTCTGCCAGATGTGCGTCACAATTTGACCCAAAGATACCGCAAATGTGGGGACTCGGTTACCCCGGCAGATGGCGGGAATGAATTTTCAAACACGCTCTAGCCAGCGCCCAGTGCGCTGCTGTGTTAATTCCAAGACAGCCAGCGCCCGATGTCCTCACCAGGACAAGGCTCAGAAAGGATGCGATGCGGACACGCCTCCTGACGGTGACATGGTAACGGGGGAACGGCGAACCGTCAGGGCGGCTCCGCGCAAAAGGCCGATACCCGAACCCCGCCATGGGCAAAGTCTACCGTAATCGCGCCATACCGCGCCGTCTGGGCAATCACGGTGCCGGATTCCTCCAGCCGCTCCAGCAGCTCGGCATGGGGATGGCCGTAGCGGTTGTTCCTGCCGCTGGATATTACGGTGAGCCTGGGCGAAAGACGCTCCAGCAGTTCCTTTGGCGTGGAATTCTTCGACCCGTGATGGGCGGCTTTCAGCACGCTCACATCCCTGATGTCCCTGGCTTCCAGTTCCCCCTGCAGGGCCGCCTCCCCCTCGTTCTGCACGTCCCCGGTCAGGAGCAGCGTCCAGTCTGGCGCTTCCCCTTCTCTGCCCTGGACATCCCCGGCGCTTTCCCAAAACTCCACATAGAAGCATTCCGAGTAGGCATTGACATCCTCCGTACCAAGGCTCTCGCCGGGGTGGAGGCAGGTGAAGTCCGCGCTGCCGCAGCCAAAGCTCATCCCGGCCCTGAGATACCCTACAGGCACAGGGCTGGACTGGGAGGCCTGCTCCGCAGCCGCCACCAGCTCTCCCAGTTGCTCCTGTCTGGCATCCTCCCGAATAGCGGGAAGCAGTAGCTGGCCTACGGTGATGTTGTTCTCACCGCCCATCTTAAGCAGCTCCACCGCGCCGTTCACATGGTCCGCATCCGGGTGGGACAGGAAGACGGCATCGATATTTTGTATCCCCTCATGCTTCAGATAGGGAAGCAGCAGATACTTCCCTACGCCGCTGCGGCTGCTGCTGCCGCAGTCGAAGAGGAAGTTCTCCCCGGAGGCAGTCCGCACCAGGATGCAGTCCCCCTGTCCCACGTCCAGGAATGTGACGCTGTTTTCCGGAGCCGGGCGGAGGGCAAAGAGCAGGACGGCCGCCGCCAGGGCGCAAGGCTCCACAGGCCATCTCCTCATCCTCCCGGACCTCCCGCCTGCCCTGCCCACCACAGCGCCATCCGGCTCCGGCAGGTACGCCTTTTTCCCGTTCCCCGCCGTCCCCGACATGTCCTCCGCTCGGCTTCTCTCTATCCCCGGCCTGCCCTCTATCCGGTTCCCCGCCATCCCCGGCACGCCACCCATCCGTTTCCCCACCGTCCCCGGTCTGCCATCCTCCTTCCGCAGCCCCCAATCCCCAGTCAGCCCCATGCGCTCCGCCGCCTCCTCCTTCCGTTTCCTGCGGCTCCGCAGCAGAACCGCCCCCGCCAGCAGCAGATAGTACGCCGCAATCTGCCACACCTTCGGACATCCCGGATTCCAGGTGTGGAAGGGCAGCCTGTCGAAGCAGCCGCAGACAAATTCATAGGATTGCAGGATAATATAATCGATACCGCCCAGTACGCCCAGCCCCGGCACCAGCATGGCCAGCAGCCCCGTAATCATCATAGGCTTCATCAGAGGTAAGACAAAGAGATTCAAGAATACAGAATACACCGGAACTTCATAGTAGAACCACAACTGGATGGGCAGCGTGGTCAGGGTGATGGACAGGCTGGCCATGGCGGACTGAAGCAATCCTCTCCCCAGCCCCCGGCAGCCCTCCCACAGCGCCGCGCCCATTCCCCCCGCGGCCTCCCGTATCCCTAGGGACTGTCCCTGTGCCTGAAAGAGCCTCCCCTCTCCCTGAAGGGGATTCCCCTGTATCTGAAGGGGTTCCCCCTGTACCTGAAGGGGATTCCCCCGCAGCCGCTCTGTCAGGCTCCCGCCGGGCGGTTTCGAGGTCTTTCCCGGCGGTTTCTTTGCCCTCCCCGCGGACGCCGAAGGATTCCGCCCCGGCGAAAGCGCCAGCACAGGGCTCACCACGCCGAGGCCCAGCACGGAGGAGAAGGAGAGCAGGAATCCGCTGCTCTGCAGGTAGTACGGATTCCACGCCACCATCACCGCCCCCATGACCCCCAAAGCCGTCAGCATGTCGTATGTCCTGCCCGCCACCTCCCCGAACATCCGAATCAGGTACATCCCGATGGCCCGGCAGGCGGACACGCTGAATCCCGTCATGCCGCCGTACAGAAGGAGCAGCACGCTGCCTCCCACAGCCGCCGGGCAGATGGGCAGGCCGATCCTGCGCAGCAGCCTGTAGACAGTCATGCCGATGATGGTGATGTGCAGGGATGAGATGGAAAGGATGTGCAGGATGCCGTTCCTCTTGTACAAATCTTTCAGCTCGCTGTCCAAGTCCTTCTTATCCCCCAAAAGCAAAGCGCTCATCACAGCCGCCTCCTTCCCCGGGAAAATCCGGTACAGCCGCTCCTTCAGCAGGCATTTCAGTTCATACAGGCCGTTGCGCACAGGCCACCAGTCCTCCCCGCAGGCCTGCATCTGTGCCTTCCGCAGCTTCCCGCCGATTGAGAGCGTCCTGTAATAGACCGCCGCGTCGAATTCCCCCGGATTGGTGGCATGGGAATAGGGCGCGAAGATACCCTGAACCGCCACTGTCCTCCCCAGAGGGATGTCCGCCTCCCCCTGCATCTCACATATGAAGTTTTCCGCGCATCGAATTCCCTGCCCCGAATCCCCGGCAGACTGCCCGAGGGCATTTGAATCATATATGACTACAGACTTTAGATAAATAGATGTCTCATCCTTTTGGTACACCTGTCCCGCAATCAACAGCTCCTCCGCCTCCTCCAGCTGCTCCGCGCTCACATAGCCAGGCGGCACATCCTCCGCCCCTCCGGCTCCCAGCCGGAGGGCGGCGATGACTACCAGGAACAGGGCCACCAGGAACAATGGCCGTTTCATGGATCGATTCCCCCTTATACTCCGTCAAAATCCCCTCTGTCCATACGACTTCCGTCCGTGCATTTTCCGCCCCGACAGCTTCAATGCAGCTTCCGCTCCGTGCGTTTTATGGTGAAGACGATGGCTATCCCCGCGATGGCCGCCATCAGCAGATAGGACTGGAGCATGGGCATGAAGTTGTAGCTCTCCCCCTTCCACACGATGTAGAAATCCCGGTTGATATAGGTCACCGGCAGGAGCTTTGCCACCGTCTGCACGGCCGGAGGCATATTGTCGTAGCTGATGCCCATCATGCCGCTGAGGACCATCATCCCGAAATACAGCAGCATGGTCACGCAGTAGGTCAGCGAGAATTTCCGCAGCAGGGACGAAATGGCATGGGCCAGGCAGAACAGGATCACGCTGAAGCTGAAGATGCACACCAGGTACAGCAGGCCTCCCGAAAGCGTGGGCGCCTTTAAGTCCACTGCCGCATATCCCACCCCGAAATAGACCAGGAAAGCCAGGACCATGAACATGATTTCCGACAGGATGCGGTTGCAGATGGACACCCCTGCCCTGATGCCGAACAGCTCCATCCGCTGGGGAATCCCCTTCTCCATCTCCTGGGCGTTGGACACTCCGTAGCCCATGAAAATGGTGGCCATGGGAATCAGGGCTCCGATTCCCAGGAAGACGGAGGTATTGGCCTCCTCCAGCAGGGCAGCGCCGACCACCTGACCCATCACGGCCCGGGTGATGATGAGCATCATCAGCACCGGCATGCCCACGCCGAAGATATGCACATAGGGGTTCCCGATGACCTTGCGGAATTCAAATCCCAGCATCTGGGGCGATACGGTTTTCCGTTTATCATTATTCTGCATCAGAGTTCCCTCCTTTCGCGGCCTTGGCGTTCGTATAGAGGATTTCGATGTCATTGTTGCTCCGCTTGTAATTGACATCGTTCTCCTGGAGGAGATCCGTGATCTTCCGCTCCGTCTCCGCGCTCTCGCAGGACAGGGCTATGAGATGGGCCGGAGCCGCCAGCCTGCGAAAGCCGGAAAGCAGCCTTTCGTTTTCCCCGCAGTGGTTCACCACGATGACCGCCCTGCCGCAGTATTTCCGGAACAGCTCCTCCTTCGGGCCGTAATCCACCACAAGCCCCCTGTCCAGTATCAGCAGCTTTTGGGCCAGTTGATCCAGCTCCTCATAATAATGGGATACCATCAGGAAGCTCTCCTGTCTCCCCCGATACCATTCCACCAGCTTCTCCACCAGCTTCTGCCTGGTCTCGAAGTCCAGCCCGGATGTGACCTCGTCGTAAAAGGTCAGGGCCGCCTCCTGCATCATGACCATGATGATGGTGAACCGCTGCTTCTGTCCGCCGGAAAGCTTGGAATACTTCTTCCGCAGACAGTCCCCGAACTCAAAAAAGGCAATCAGCTCCTGGAGCTTCCTGTCCCGGGCAATCTTCGTCCCCAGGACTGCCTCCATGATATGCCTCACCGGCATGGCATCCGTGTACTCGTTGAACTGCATATGCACCGCCATCTCCTCCGGCCTCAGCCCGGTCCGGATCGCCCCCTGATAGGGCACCAGCCCCAGGATGGCCTTCAGCAGCGTCGTCTTCCCTGCGCCGTTGGAGCCGATCACGCCCACCCGGTCGCCCTCCTCGATATGTATGGGGGAGTCGATGGCCAGGGCCGTGTCCGCCCCGTAGCGCACTGTCAGATTTTCAATGGATAACAGCATACGATACATCTCCTTTCCCTTTCTGCAGGATTCAAGCGCTTCCTGCATAAGGTCATCATAGCAGATCCGGATGAATTTGGAATGAAGAGCGTATGAAACTTCCTGACTTCACTGCAATTCCCTACCGGCAGGAAACATCAGCAGCGTCACCACGCTGTCCTCCCCGTTTCGCACCTCAAGGCGGGCCTCCAGCTTCTTCGCGTAGTAGGACGCGATATACAGCCCCAGCCCATGGCTGTGCAGCCCTGCGCTGTCCGCCTGATGGCTGCCGGTGACAAAGGGCTCGAAGATGTGGGGCATGAGCCCCTCGGGAATGGTCACGCCGAAATTCTCGATCAGGATCCCCCTCTCCTGCCCCTCCTCCCGCAGGTCGATCCGGATGCGTCCTCCCTCAGGCGTATACCGCACCGCGTTGGACAGCAGATTGTCCAGTATCCGGGACACCATGGCCTCGTCCGTATCCGCCGAAAACTCCAGTTCCGCCGGAGCTTCCACATGGATACCCCTGTCCGCCACCGCCACCTGATAGGACTGCAGCCGCTCCGCCAGCACCTGCCCCACATCCGTCCTCCTGATGCTCATGTCCCGGGCGCAATGGTTCAGGTACAGGATGTCCTCCACCATGCTGCGCATGGACAGGAGCTGCTCCTTCACCCTGGGCAGATAGGCTTTGGTATCCTTATATCTGCCCACCTCGTTCAGCATGCCGTCCACCAGAAGCAGCGCCGCGGCCACGGGCGTCTTCAGTTGATGGGAGGAGGAGCGCAGGAAGATTTCCTGCCGCTCGTTCTCCTCCGCCAGCTCCCTGTTCTTCTCCTCCAGCGCCGTATAGCTCTCCCTAATCTGCTGGTAGAGATCGTCCAGTGTCTCCCCCAGCTCCCGCACCTCGTCCCCCGCCTCAGCCCCCTTTCCCGCCAGCCGCTCCACGGAGAAATCCTTCCTGTATTTCATCTCCTCCGCATGCCGCACCAGCTCCAGGATAGGGCGCACGATGCCCCTGGAATACATGCCTGAGAACAGCACCGTCAGCAGGACGATCACGGCCCCCAGCATGGGAAGGCTCTGCAGCACCACGGGACGGATTTCGTCCGCCCCGGGGGTGATGGCCGGCAAGACGGAGAAAACTATCTTCTTTTCCGTCTTTTCCATGGCCACATAGTTGGTATACCGGTCTCCCAGGACCTGCACCCCGGCTTCTACAATCACGCAGCCGTCGGAATAGGTATGGATCCTTACGGATTCCCTGGAGAATTCATCCTCAATGTCCCGCTGATAGCGCAGCCGGACGCTGACAGGCAGGCCTCCCCCCTGCCCGGTCTCCGCCAGGATTTCCCCCAGCTCCTCCAGATTCTTCCCCAGCTCCTCCCACAGCCCCTCCGAGTCCTCCACCCCGGCATCCCAGGCCTTAAAGAGCCCTTCCCGGCATCCGTCCAGGACTTCCCGCAGCCTGTGGTCCCGGAGCCTGATTTCCGCCGAAAAGGCCTTGCCCGTCAGCAGCACATAGTCCCCGCTGACGGGAATCTCCAGGGAAAAGCAGGCCGTCGGGTTCTGCACCCGCACCGCCTCGTAACTGCCGTCCTTCATGTAGGCCCTGTGCTGTGCCAGGACGGAGCGGAGGTTCTGTTCGCACACATAGTCCACGTACAGGGAGGGCAGCATACATATGAAATATCCCACCAGAAACAACAGCAGCACCACCGCCAGCGCCATGCTGTACAGCAGGTTCTTTCGTCCCAGACCCATGGCAATGCCTCCCGCCTAATGGCTGTCCGCGGCATTTCGCTCCGCGGCCCTGTCGAATTGATAGCCCACGCCAATCACAGTCCTGACACAGGGGACAGGGAGCTTTTTGCGCAGATTCTTCACATGGGCGTCGATGATCCGGTCGTTTCCGATGTAATCCTCATTGAAGATGCTGAGGATCAGCTGCTCCCTGGTAAAGACCCTGTTCGGCTGGCTCATCAGCGTATGCAGCAGCAGATATTCGCTGAGCGTCAGGGGAAGCTTCTCTCCCCGGTAATAGGCGCAGTACGCCTCCTCCCGCAGCACCAGGCCCCGGTCCCGCTCTGTCCCGCCCCCCGCGGTGCGCCGCAGGATGGTCTCCATCCTCTTGAGCAGGATGATGGGGGACACCGGTTTGATGACATAGTCGTCCGCATACAGGTTGAAGGCCTTCACCTGGGTCTGCTCGTCCTCCAGCGCGGTCAGCATAATGGCCGCCGTCTTCTTCCGGTTCTCCTGGATATACCGCAGCACCTCGAAGCCGTCCGCACCAGGCACGCAGATGTCCAGCACTGCTATGTCGAACTCCTGCTCCCCCAGAAGTTCTATGGCCGCGTCCCCCCGCTCCACCCCGGTCACCTGGTATCCGGACATGGACATATATTCCGTCAGGACCTCCCGGATCGTGGGCTCGTCCTCCAGAAACAGGACCCTGTACGCCGTCTCCTTCATCTGCGTCTACCTCCCCCGGATTCCGCCCGGGAACCGTCTATTCTGTTTACTATTTTACCGCTGTGATATGAATTTCATATGAAGATTGTGTGAGAAAAACCGTCTTTCGTGAAAATGAGGATCAATTCTCCGGAGTCGTCACGATATCCAGGTTCCGCTCATAGGCAGAGGAAGAGAAAGAGGCGGGCACCTCCCCGTTGATCAGAATCTGCACCTTGTTGATATTGCTCAGCTCCACCAGGGAATTGACGATAGAATAGATAGATACATCCGTTGATACGTTATTCACCACATTCAGGAAATTCTCGTCCAGGTTCACATAGCAGACCCCGTCCTTGGTCATGACATTGACAATCTTGGTGCCGGGGTTGATGGAAGGGTACAGCCCCTCTATCTGGCCGCTGGGCCCCGCGATCAGCTCCTCCACCACGAAGCGCTCCATGGGCGTATTGGTGGAATAATGCTTCTCCCGGTAAGCGGCGATCAGCTCCGTGCCGCTCTCCCCGGCGAAATAGAGCTTCACCTTCGCCAGCTCGTAGGTATTGATCTCATTGCCGTCATTGTCGATGAACTGATCCGCGTTCATCCAGCCGATCACATTCCCCTTCCTGTCGGAGAGCTGGTTCCCCTCCACGGTTATCATCACCAGGTTCACGTCCGGAAGCTGGGTCAGGGTGCGCACCACCGCCGCCCGCACCAGCACCTCCGTCATCACGGGCAGGTCATTGTAAGCGGCATCCACATCGATGGACAGATTTCCCTCCTCCAGCTTCGTCCCCAGCACCTTGAAGCCCATGTTCAGGGGCGCTTTATATTCCAGCATCTCCGGGCTGGTGGACAGGCAGTCCATGAGCTCCTGCAGCCGCGCGGATTCCTCCTCCGCCTGCATCTCCACCTCATGCATCTCCACCTTTGTCTCCGAATTGCTCACATAATAGACCTTCATCCGGTCTGTCTCTTCCGCATCCTCCCGCCCGCAGGCCGCGAACAGCAATAGGCACATCCACGCCAGCAGGCACCCTGTTATTTTCTTCATTCCGCCACTTCCTATCCTCCCAGAAAACTTACCCTTTTTCCAGAGCCGCGCTGCCGGCCGTATATGTCAGGGGAATCTTCACCGTGAAGCTGGTCCCCTCCCCCTCGATGCTGGAGACGGTGATGCTGCCCCTGTGCATCAGGACGGAGCTCTTCGTAATGGCCAGCCCCAGCCCTGTGCCGCCGATTTCCCTGGAATGGGATTTGTCCACTCTGTAGAACCGTTCAAAAATATGCGCCAGAGCGTCCTCCGGAATCCCCAGCCCGGTATCGCTGACCAGAAATGTGAAATACTGATGGTCCGCATCCAGCTCCACCCTCACCCGGCCGTGCTCCTTATTGTACTTGATGGCATTCTCCACCAGATTGGTCATGATCAGGGTCATCTTTACCTCGTCCACCTCGGCCACCACCGGGCGCATGCTCTCGAAGACCACCTCCACGTCCTTTTTCCTGGCAATGGGGCGGAGGCGCTTCAAGATCAGCTCCACCAGGTCGTTCATGTCCAGCGAGGCGATGTTCAGCTCCTGGGCCTTCTTGTCCATCTTCACCAGGGCCAGGAGGTCCGTGATGATCTGGTTCTCCCGGTCTATCTCCGAGGCGATGTCCTCCAAAAATTCCCGGTACAGCTCCGCCGGAGCGTCCCTCTGGGCCAGCAGGGAGTCCGCCAGCACCTTGATGGCGGCCATAGGGGTCTTGAGCTCATGGGACACGTTCTCCACGAACTCCTGCCTGGAATTGTCCAGGGCCCGCATGCGCTTCAGCAGCTGGTTGAAGGCCTCCACGATATGGTCTGTCTCCGCGTAGCCCGGCACGGAAATGCTCTCCTCCCTGTACCCGGCCTTCACCTCGCTGATGGCTTCGGACACCCGGTTGAAGGGCCTGGTCATCACCACGGACAGCACGATCGCCATGGCCGTGATGATCACGATCATCAGGCTCTCCAGAATCAGCGCCTTGCGCCCCAGCACCTCCATGTTCGCCATAATGGACTCATTGGAGATGCTGGTCAGCATCACCGCGATGATCTCTCCGGTATCGCTGCTGGCGTCCGTGATGAGCGTCGTCATCTCGATATAGCCGTGCTCCCTGTCATAGTTGCTTGTGACCTGCCCCTGGAAGCACTTGATCACCTCCTCGGAGATGATGGTCTTCCCCTCGCTGAGCCCGTAGGTGTCCTTCAACACCTTCAGGCCGGAGTCTATGATCATGACCCGGCCTTCGTACAGGTTCGATATCATTTCCAGCTCCGCGTCGATCACGTCCCTGGACACGCTGCTGGTATAGCCTTCCGGCTTTGTATTGAAATAATTATTGCTGATCAGATGATTCCCCACAATCATCAATTGGTTCTGGACTGTAGAAATGCGCTGCTGCACAGAGCGCTCCTCATAGTTGCCCAGGATTCCGTAGCGCATGATGACGCTGGGCACGAGCCCCGCCACCAGCACCACCAGGAAGATACGCGTCTGCAGGCTGCGCAAGGAAAGAAATGCTCTCAGCTCTCCGAATATTTTTGCCACCATTTTCCCTACTCCGGTTCCGGTCAAGTTACATGCCTACGCTCAAATCTGGAAGTAGTAGCCCACGCCCCACTTCGTATGCACATACCTGGGCTCGCTGGGGTTGGGCTCTATCTTCTCCCGAAGCCTCCTGACATGCACGTCCACCGTGCGCACGTCCCCGGGGTAATCCGCGCCCCAGACCAGGTGCAGCAGGTTCTCCCGGCTGTACACCTTGTCCGGATTGGCCATCAGGAGCTCTAACAGCTCGAATTCCTTGGCCGTAAGCCCAATCTCCCTCCCGGCGATGAAGGCCCGCCTGCCCTCGCAGTCCAGCCGCATGTCCCCATGCTCCACGGTCTTCGAGGCAGCCGCCTCCCCCATGATGCGCTTGGGCTCCATGCGGCGCATGATCGCCTTGATGCGGGCCTTTACCTCCAGGATGTTGAAGGGCTTGGTGATATAGTCGTCGGCGCCGTACTCCAGCCCCAGGATTTTGTCCATGTCCTCGCCCTTGGCCGTGAGCATGACGATGGGGACGCTGGAGAATTCGCGAATCTGCTGACAGACCTCGAAGCCGGTGAGCTTTGGCAGCATCACGTCCAGCAGGATGATGTCGTACTGATTGGCCCGGGCGTATTCCAGGGCTTCCTCCCCGTCATAGGCGCAGTCCACCTGCATGTCGTCCTGCTCCAAGCTGAACCGGATTCCTTTCACGATCAGCTTCTCATCGTCTACCACCAATGCCCTTTTTTTTGCCATGCCGCTCTCCCGCCGTTTCTGATTTCTATTTTACCGTTATCTTGTCTTTTATCTTTTCGTATGCCGCGGTCTTGATGCCGGATACCTTCATGATATCCTCGCAGGCACCGAACCCGCCGTTGGCCTCTCTGTAGGAGATGATATCCTGCGCCCTGCTCTCCCCGATCCCCGGCAGCGTACAAAGCGCCGCCACGTCGGCGGTGTTGATGTTCACCAGGCCCGGGGCGCTCTCCGCCTCCGCGGCAATCTCCTCCAGGGCCTCGCCCTCTTTGGGGAAATACAGCTTCTGGCCGTCCGATACCCAGTCCGCCAGGTTCACTGCCTCCCGCCCGGCCTCGGCCCCAAAGCCGCCTGCCGCCTTCAGCGCATCCTCCACCCGGCTTCCCTGCGGGATTTCCACCACGCCCGGGTTTGCCACTGCGCCGCACACATAGACACGAATCGTCGTATCCTGGGCTTCAGAAGCGTTTTCGCCCGAAGCTGCGGACTGCGCCGCGGTCCCCGCCTGTCCCGATGCCCGGGACACCTCCTGCTCTCCTTCCGCCGGGACATCCGCCGACTCCTTCATCTCTCCGATGAGAATAGCCGTGCCCTTATCGCCGCAGCCGCAACACAACAACGCGCATGCCGTTATCAGGCATACGATTCCAAGATATCTTTTTTTCATCATAGTCCCTTTCCTTTCCAGATTCCCGTCTGATTTTCGAAAAGGGATTGCCTCTCTATGCTGACTCTTTTTATTGTATAGGAAAGCTTTGGTTTTTACAAGTGGCTTTCAGAAATCTTCATGAAAATATTTCTGATATGTTTCCTCAAAGATATGTATGGGGAGATTCCCGGAAGAATGCCCTCGATTCGGGCATTCTTCCGTGTGAAACATAGATTTTCTCAGCGGACGTATTTAGGCCGCTTAGAAAATCTTTTCAGACTTTCCATTTGAAAATGATGATGCCGGCCACCGCCACTGCCATCCCGATGGCCTTGCGCCACTCCCAGGGCTGCCTCTCCACGCCGAACCATCCAAACAGCTCGATTACGTAAGCCACCGCCAGCTGCGCCACCACAATCAGCATCACCGCCCTGGCAGGCCCCAGCATGTCCATGCTCTTGATGACGGTATAGGTGATGAAAGCGCCGATTGCGCCGCCCAGCAGCATGTATTTGGGCTCCACCCGGAATACCTGCAGCAGATTGCTCCTGTCCGTGCAGGCCCAGGCCCCGAGACAGACCGCCAGCGCCGACAACTGCACGAAGGCGCTGGCGGTCCAGATGCTGGAGGCCTTTGTGACCTGTGTGTTGAACACGCCCTGTACGCTCATCAGCGCCCCGGAGATCAATGCAATAAAAAATCCAATCATGGGTTCCACCTTCCTTTTCCTGCTTTCTCTTACAGTGTCTCCCATGATTGGAAAAATATGCGCCTTTTACCTGGAGGCGTCGATCTGCAGCTGTATCTGCGCCGCCAGCTCCTGCACCAGCGCCGTCACGTCCGCCCCGTTCCATACCTTGGAGAACAGGCTCTCCAGCTGCACCCAGAAATTCCCCGTCTCCATCATCTTCGGCAGAGGGATGCTGTCCCCGTAAGCCTGCCGGAAAATCTGCAGGCCGGGCTCGTCCTCCTCCGTCCCCAGCTTGGCGGGCGCTTTCCCCGTCCTGTCGTACAGGGTCCCGGCGCATTCCCCTGCCAGATAGGCCGCAAAGCGGTTGGCCAGCGCCTGGTTCCTGGAGTAGCTGTTCACCGCCACGGCAGTGGTGACGGACATGGTACGGCTCTTCAGCTCCCCGCTCACCTGGGGCAGCACGGCTATCCCGTAGTCAAATCCGATCTCCCCGCTCTCCTTCGCCCGGGCCAGCCTGGCCGCCGCGTCCGTGGTGGCGATGGTGAACACCAGCTTCCCCTGGCAGAAATCTTCCATGACGGTCTCGTAGTCCACTTTATCGGACTCTATGGAAAAGAACTGGTTCAGGGCCTTATAGACCTCCAGGCACTGGATTGTCTCCTGATTGGCGATATTTATCAGCGAGCTGTCGTCCCCCGCGTCCCCTCCTACAATCATATAGTTCCCCACGATCCAGTAATTGTAGAAGATGTCCGACACATCCCATTTCATGACGCCCTCCACGCCCTCGGGCACATCGAAGGTATCGGCGATGTGCAGGATATCGTCCACCGTAGCGGGCACCGCGCTCTGGAAATACTCCTCCGTCTTCTGGGCCAGCAATGTCTCGTCCACCTGGATTCCGGATGAATCCTCCCCCGGATCCTCCTGGGCCTCGCCGGTCTCCAGAAGCTCCTTCATGGCGCTCTGGGAAGCCCATTCGCGCAGATAGGTCTCATTGTACAACAGCGCGCTGGTCTCAAAGCAGAGAGGATATGCCACCCGCATCCCCTGATATGTCACCGCCGAAAGGGCCGCCTGGGGGAAATTCGCCTCGTTGCAGATCCCCTCCAGATCCTGCACCTGGGTGGCCAGGCCAGCCAGATAGGCCTTCTCCAGGGAATCGTGGCCAATCAGATAGGCATCCGGCACCTGGAGGTCACCGGCGGAAGCCTGGCTGATCGCCTCCAGGTACTCGCCCTCCGAGGTCGGCACGGGGATGACCCGCACGCCCTCCCGCTCGCCGAAGGACACGGCGGCGCTATTGATGAAATTCGTCATTCCTTCATCGGAATACCAGAAATAAATCGTTTCTTTTTCGTTCCCCCATGTCATGGGGACTCCTGTCTCCTCCGCGTCCCCCGCGGCGAAGGTGCTTCCGTATAAAACGGCCGTCCCCATGGCCAGCACGGCAGCCACTGCGGTCAGTCTCTTTTTCAGATACATACCAAACTCCTACTGTACTATCGGCATCGCGCCTGTCCTCAGTCCTCTTCGGGCGGCTCGATGCAGCTCTCCAATATCTCGATCATCTCGTCCACGTTCTCCTTCGAGATGATAAGGGGCGGCACGAAACGAAGAATGTCCGCGCCCGCATTGATCAACAGCAATCCGTTCTCCAGGGCGCGCTCGATCACGTCCCGCACAGGACAGTCGAATACCAGGCCCTGCATCAGGCCCGTTCCCCGCCTCTCTGTAATGCAGTCGTATTTCTCCTTGAGTTCCTCCAGGCGCTGCTCCAGATAGGGCGCCACCTCCCTCACATTCTCTATTATATGGTTCTCCTCGAATAAATCAAGCACTTTTTCCACTGCGGCGCAGGCCAGGGGGTTGCCGCCGTAGGTGGTCCCGTGGTCCCCTGCCGCCAGGGAATTCGCCGCCACCTTCTCCGTCATCAGGAACGCCCCCACGGGCACGCCGCAGCCCAGGGCCTTGGCCGTGGTCATGATATCCGGCTTCACGCCGTAGCGCTGCCAGGCGAACATATGGCCCGTCCTGCCCATGCCGCACTGAATCTCGTCCAGGATCAGGAGGATGTCCCGCTCCTCGCAGAGGGCCTTCACCCCCTTCAGGAACTCCTCGGTGGCAGGCACCAGGCCGCCCTCGCCCTGGACGGTCTCCAGAATGATTGCACACGTCCTGTCGTTTATCAGCTCTTCTACGCTGGCCAGGTCGTTCATCCGGGCGAATTTGATGTTGCCGATCATGGGCTCGAAGGGCTCCCGGTACTTGGGGGTGCCGGTGACGGACAGGGCTCCGAAGGTCCTGCCGTGGAAGGAATGCTCCATGGCTATGATCTCATGGTCTGTGGTGCCGTCCTTCAGATAGGCGTATTTACGGGCGGCCTTGATGGCCCCCTCCACAGCCTCCGCACCGGAATTGGTGAAGAAGACCCTGTCCAATCCGCTGGCCTCCCGCAGCTTCCTGGCCGCGCGGATGGCGGGCATGTTGTAGTAATAGTTGGATGTGTGAATCACCTTGTCTATCTGGGCCTTTAGGGCATCGTTGTACTCCTTGTTGCCATAGCCCAGGGCAAAGACGGCGATGCCGGACACGAAGTCCAGGTATTTTATGCCGTCAGTGTCGTAGAGATAGACGCCCTTTCCCTTTTCGATGACAATCTGGTAACGGTTGTAGGTGTGGAGCAGGGACTGCTCCGCCTCATCGATGTATTCCTGCATGTTCATAGTCATTCTCTCCTTATTACGCTCCCGCTGTTCGCTTGTGCTTTGCGCCGCATGTCCTTCTATGCCGCGTCCGTGCCTCTCTTTGTGCCGTGCCTTCCTTTTTTACTCTGCCTCTTCATCGTCTATGATGGCTGTGCCGATGCCCTGCTTGGTGAAGATCTCCAGCAGCAGGCAGTGGGGAATCCTGCCGTCCAGGATATGGACGCGGCTCACGCCGCCGTGCACGGCAGCGGTGCAGTTGTTGAGCTTGGGCAGCATGCCGCCGCCGATAAAGCCGCCGGATATCAGCTCGTCCGCCTGGGACGCTGTGATTCTGGAGATGAAGCCCTCCCTGGCCTCGTAATTTTTGTAGATTCCCTCCACATCCGTCAGGAATGCCAGCTTTTCCGCGTTCACAGCCTTGGCGATGGCGCAGGCCGCGTCGTCGGCGTTGATATTGTAGGTCTGGAAATGCTCGTCCAGGCCGATGGGGGCTACGATAGGAAGGAAATCTTTCTCCAGTAAATCGTATAGCACCTTGGGGTTCACATGGGTGATCTCCCCGACGAAGCCGATGTCCTGGCCGTCGGAATATTTTCTCTCCACCTGGAGCAGGCCGCCGTCCTTGCCGCTGACGCCCACTGCCTTCACGCCCAGCTCCTGCACCATGGTGACCAGGTCCTTGTTCACCTTGTTCAGCACCATCTCGGCGATTTCCATGGTCTCCCCGTCCGTGACCCGCAGGCCTCCCACGAAGGTGGACTCCTTCCCTACCTTGCCCACCCATCGGCTGATCTCCTTGCCGCCGCCGTGGACGATGATTGGCTTGAAGCCCACCAGCTTCAGGAGCGTCACGTCCTTGATGACGTTTTTCTGCAGTTCCGCATTGCTCATGGCGCTGCCGCCGTATTTCACGACGATGATCTTGCGGTTGAACCGCTGGATGTAGGGCAGGGCCTCGATGAGGACTTCCGCCTTCTGCAGCACTTTCTCCATGTCCTTTTCCATGGTATTGTTTCCTTTCTATTCCTGTCTATTCCTGCCTATTCCTGTTCTTATTCCTGTTTCACTGTCTTCCCTGTGTTTTACTTCTTTTTTCTTTTTTCAAGGAAACGTTTTATCTGTAATGGGGCTCATACCCATCCTTGTACGTGCAGAAGCATTCTCCGCAGCTATCCTCAAAGACTGTCAGGTATTTCTCCATGTGGGGCGCCAGCTTACATTCCCGAAGTTTCGCTTTCTCCATCCAGAAGACGCTTCCTTCATCTGTATTTTCTTTCAGCTCCCCAAGATATTCCTTTGCTTTAAACAGGAAAACGAAATATTTGTACTCGTCCTCCCCCTCCCAATACAAAAAGCCACAATTCTCTATCTTTGTGATTGCGAGTCCTGTCTCTTCCCGAAATTCCCTGACAGCGGAATCGTGTATGCTCTCACCAATCTCCGTCTTCCCGCCCGGAAACGCGATTCCCTGAAAACGCTTTACCCTGTCGATGACCAGCACTCTGCCGTCTTCCTCCAGCATGGTCATATTCGTCAAGACGGTCTTTGCCATTTCTTGCCCTCCCAATAAAATCTACTATTTCCCATAAAAGCATTGTCCATGCAATTCCCCGTTTCTTTCGTGTGTAACTTATACTGCGCACTGATTAACTTTACAGTGCAATCCGACTGCAGACCGCCAGCCAGGCACTTTCCCATGGACACCACTGTAAATCCTGGCGGTCTACAGTATAGAACTTCTTAGCTGCGGTAATCCGCATTTATTTTTACGTAATCATAGCTTAAATCGCAGCCCCAGGCGGTGGCCTCTTCCTCTCCCATATGCATGTCCGCCAGGACTGTGACCTCCGGGTCGGACAGAATCTTCGTGGCCTCCTCCTCGCTGTAGCCACAGGCCACGCCGTTTCCATAGATATGGATCCGGCCGCTCCTGCTCTGGAAATAGAGATCCACATTTTCCGGGTCGAACTTCGCGCCGGAATAGCCCAGGGCGCAGAGAATCCGGCCCCAGTTGGCATCGTGGCCGAAGATGGCCGCCTTGGTCAGGGAGGAGCAGATGACGGATTTCGCCAGAGTCCTCGCATCCTCCTTAGTGGCGGCGCCGGTGACCTTGGTCTCGAACAGGGCCGTAGCGCCCTCTCCGTCCCCTGCCATTTTCTTCGCCAGATAGGTGGTGACGAAGTGCAGGGCCTGACAGAAGGCATCGTAGTCCGAGCCCTCAGACATGATCTCAGCATTGCCCGCAAGACCGTTGGCCAGAATCAGCAGGGTGTCGTTGGTGCTGGTGTCGCCGTCCACGGATATCATGTTGAAGGAATCCACTACATCGGCCCGCAGGGCTTTCTGGAGCATCTCCTTTGAGATGCATGCGTCCGTGGCCAGGAACCCCAGCATGGTGCACATATTGGGATGGATCATGCCGGAGCCCTTGCACATGCCGCCCAGGGTGACTTTTTTGCCGCCCAGCTCAAATTCCACGGCTATCTGCTTGGGCACGGTGTCCGTGGTCATGATGGCTTTCGCCGCGTCCGCCCCGGCCTCCGGCCCCTCCGCTTTCGTCTCGGTCAGCTTCCGGATGCCCTCCTTCAATCTGTCCAGGGGCAGCTGCATGCCGATGACTCCCGTGGAGGCCACCAGCACGGCATCTCCGGGAATCCCCAGCAGTTCCCCCGCACATTCGGCTTCCGCCCGGCAGCAGTCCATCCCCTGCTTTCCGGTACAGGCGTTCGCGATGCCGGAGTTGACTACGACCGCCTGGGCATAAGGGGATTCCTCCACGATTTTCCTGTCCCAGATGACCGGAGCCGCTTTCACCACGTTCGCAGTGAAAGTCCCTGCCGCCACGCAGGGCACAGTGCTGTAGACCAGCGCCATGTCCTTTCTGTTCTGATACTTTATAGCCGCCTCCACGCCTGCTGCCTGGAAGCCCTTCGCCGCGGTGATGCCGCCTTCTATCTGTTTCATGTATGTACCTCCCTGGGTGCTTTCTCAACTATGTCCTCGTCTGCCTGCGGCAGGCATGGATTCGGTATTCTTCCCGGAAAATGCCGCTATGCTATGTACTGCAAAAGCTCCGGGAACCGCTCGGCGTTTTCCCTCACATAATTTCTCTTAAACGCGGCGAAGCCCGACTCCCTTCGCAGCAGCGCCTTCAGCTTTCTCATCACGGCTTTTGACTCCGGTTTCTGTTTCATTTCTTCCAGATTATTCCACCAGGATATTTTTTTCCAGGTCGTAAATCACCGCATCCTGTATGCTGCCCAGGATAAACGGCGAATGGGTCGATACGATGAACTGGATATTGGGGAATATCGTAGTCAGCAGCCCCAGTATGGCTTTCTGCAGCTCTATGTGCAGATGGGTCTCGATTTCATCCACCAGCACGATTCCCGGCACATTGAAATCAAACGACCGCTTTGTCTTCTTCTCCATCCGCATCATCATATCCAGCACGATGTCCAGCACTGCGCCATATCCTCCAGACAGGGTGTTGAAATCGAACAGCTCTTTGTCCTTTTCTTTTATATGAAAGGAAAAAGTGTCTTCCTCAAATATCAGCTCCAGGGAATCGTCATTGAATATTTTACGCAGCAAATCCCGGAATCTATCGAACCATCGTTTGATTTCATCCGCTTTTTCGCTCTTCCCGTTATTCCTGGCAAAGGCCTCCGTGGCTTTCAAATCCAATAAGTACCTGATGACCTCTCGCCCCGGCCCATCGGTTATGGCATATTTATCTTTTAAATCCACCTTCTCAATGTGCTTTGGGACTTCTGCCCGGAATATCCGCTCAGCTTTATAATAGGCCATGACGAATTCTCCGCGCATCAGGCCGGTGCTTATCGCATCAAGAGATTGGTTAAATGTCAGATTGAGCACAGCCTGAACCGCGGCAGCTGCAGTCGTGCCATCCTCATTCCGACATCCCCCGCCGTGATTTGAATCATATCTTGCTCCCGCCAGTCTGACAAGCCTCTCCTCATCCAAATAACGGGCCAAAGCTTCCAAGACGGAGGTCTTACCGCTGCCGTTTTTTCCGGTCAATATCAGGTGCTTTATTTTCTTGTCTGAAAGAGAGATAGTAATATTCTTCAAATGCCTGACATGTTCTATCTTCAGTTCCGAAAGAAAAATATTGTCCATAAAGTTTCCCCTACACCTCTCCCGATTTCAAGTCCCTGGCGGCAATTTCCTCTGGCCATGACAGATTTCCCGCTCACTGGTTGAACGCCGTAATATTCGCCTCGTTCAGCGTAAAATCGTAATAATTCAGATCCTCCCGCCTGGTCCAGCCGATGCGCTTCCAGAACGCGTTCCCCACATCGTTGGCCGTGAAGGCGATCAGGCTGACCTTGTTGATATGCTCCGCCTTCAGGGCGTTCATGCAGTAGACCACCATGGCCTTGCCGATGCCCATCCTGCGCCAGTCCTCCCGGACGCACACATGGTACAGGCAGCCCCGCCTGCCGTCATGGCCACAGAGTATCCCGCCCACGATCTCGCCGTCCCCGCTCATGGCCACCACGCTGGTGGCGGGATTGCGCTCCAGGAAGCGCTCCACGCCCTCCCTGGAATCGTCTATGCTGCGCATGCCGAAGCCCCGGATGGTCTTCCACAGGGCGTAGAGCCCCTGGTAATCCTCTATTGTCATGGTCTTGATTGTAAACGTTTTATCGTTCATCTCTTTCCCTGTCTTTTCCCTTTGTCTGGCCTGGGCTCTGATATCCTTCTGCCAATATCTGACATCTGCCACAGGCTTTACCAGTATACACCGTTTCCGCTGAAAGGACAATGCTTTTTTGTCATGAAGTTCATGCCGTAAAATCGATGTCATATCTGGTTCCGTGATGGTACAGCACGCCCTCGGTCAGGCGCACCCGCAGGAGGCAGGTGTTGGGATCCTCCTCATCGGTGTGCCCGTTGTCATACCACGCGGCGAAGGCTGTCCTGACCTTTGCCATGATCTGCGCATTGCATTCCGTCTTCACATGCCCCAGATTCTCCCCTATGCCCTGCGCCGTGAACCAGTCGCCGCAGACCGCCACGGACCGCTCCTTCCCGATGTGCCGCATCTTGTTGGAAAGGGCATAGGTCACGATGTAGAACGCCCCGTCCTCATAGTAAGCGTCCACGGTCCGCACATAGGGCTTCCCCTCATCCACCGTGGCCAGCGCCAGCAGGCTGTCGCAGCCGAACCTTTCGTCCATGATCCGCGCTGTCTCTTTCGTAAGCTTCTCTCCCATTTTTCGCTCCTTTTTTACCGAAAATCCGTTTCCAGTTTCCAGACAACCGATGCCCGCGGCATCGGCTTTCCGGCATCCTCATATACCTGCGTCGCCGGGCCGCCCTACATGAAGTACCGGCATTTGTCCAGGTAAAATGCCTGCTCCCTGCGCAGCAGCCCAACCAGCTTATCCAGGTCCTCCCGCTCTCTGTAATCCTTCAATGCCTCCAGATATTCATTCCTGTTCGCATCCTCAATCACTGCCGGCACGATTCCGCCTTTCAGGCATTCCCGGAAAAGAATCAGCCTGCCTGTCCTGCCGTTGCCGTCGGCTTATGTCAAGTATGGGACAAAATTTTTTTGATTTTTCTAAATAAACACAAATCAATGAAGTCCTGCCCTGTAAGTCAATAAATTCATTACTTTTTTATTATGTAACAGTTGATCGTTATTATAGTCTATTATTTCTTCGCTTAAAAACAAATAATATCCTATAACAATATCTTTTATTATGTCTCCACCTAAGTCAATCACATATGATTCGAACAAATCATATTGAGTGTGCCCACCTAATTGCTCATCAATTTTTTTCTTTTCAATACAAACCACAAAATGTTCATGACATTCTTCCGGTGCTGGATCCAAAAAAATATCTAACTGAACATATTGAGGGTCTCTATGCTTTTTTTGACCATAATAGTCATATTCTAGAATACTTTTCACAACATCCAATAACTCTAAATAGTTATTTATGCATAGATAAGCTTGTAAGCCCTCATCCCTAAGGAAAAAATCTATAGCTTTTTCTTTTAATAAACTTTCATGCTCACATCTTCTTAATGCTTTTATATAGTTGTGGTATTCAACTTCTTCTTTTATAGTTAAATCCTGTTGCTTCAATTTTACATTTATTTCACTCAAATGAGTTGAGATTGATAATTGGCGTTTATCATTTATAACCACTTTAAACTTACTTTTGTGATTACTATAATACCATTCTCTTAAATTATTCTTAGTCAATATAGGAAATTTATCTACTTTATTCTCTTCTTCTAAATCAAAAAGAAACTGAACTTCATTGTCATTTTCTAATTGTTTACCAGAGTCCCCATTACTCTTACTCAACGGAAATTTGGCTTTCTTTCTTGGATTCTCACTGTAACCAACCCCATTAAGCAACTTTTTAATAGCGACCTCCTCTTGCTGCTCAAACAAGTCAATATATATAATACTGGATAGCAAACCTTCTGGCTTAACATCTGCAACACGTATAGGTATGAGTTCTGCCCTTTTTCCTGTTGGATCATAATTAAATATTGAAGCCCACTCTGCTTGACAATATTCCGACTCTAAATAAGATTGTGATAATATCAAAATTGTCCTTTTGCAAGATAAAATTGCATTTTGCATTTCTAAAACAAAGTTATTTCCTGGTTTAAAATCCCATGCTTGGATTATCGTCTTATATCCGTATTCTTCCAGTGTACCTGCAACCCATTTTGCCCACTGACCATCTGCTTTATTATAGCTGATAAAAAAATCCTTCACAATTCAATCCATCCTCCTTCGTAGATTTAATTCTTGAAGATTGAAATCTTATCTCATAATTCTAATCACAAACCACCCCAAAATTCTCAAACATTATCTCCACTCTCCCTACCTTCTTCTCCGTATGATAATGCCCGCAATACCACTTCCTATAATCCAATCTATCCTCAATCCCGTCCAGCCATTCCTCCGTAGACTTGTCCACCTTACTCTGGTCAACCCCAGCCATAAACACCTCCACCGGCTCATACTTCAACGGCGTGGTATGGCTCAACACCACATCCACCTTCCACCCCAGCTTATCCAGCCGGCTCTCCACATATCTCTTAACCTCATCAGAAGGCTGCTCATCCGGCCACCACCCATACCCATACATAAGCCGAACCATCTTATCAATACTGTAGGCCCCGCCCATGACAATGGCCTGCTTCCCGTCCAAATCAAACACTTTCCCGTCCTTCGCAAACAGCAGGCTCGGATACTCTTCTTCCTGGTACACCACGCCGCCATGCCACACCTTCTCCTGATAGCCCTCAATGGTCTGCGGCCTCTGCTCATGATTCCCATGAATCGCAAATACCGTAATCGGAAGGGATTCCAGGAACTCCTTCTTCCTCATATCCCGGATTCCCCCGCTGAAATTAATCCCGGCATCCCCAAGAATAATCATCACATCTTCCTTACAGGTCCCGAACCGCCTGCAGAAAGCCTCAATCCGTCCAAACTCCCCATGAGTATCCCCCGTTATGTAAATCATGCCATCATCCTTTCCGGATGCCCGCCGTCCGGCAGACATCCTAATTATACCATATCCTCACCGCATTTCACCCAAAATCTTTTCATAAACGTCCCCAAATTTCCAAGCCACCTCCAGCCTGTCCTCCCCCATCACCTTGGCGCTCTCAATCAAAGAAGCCATCACCCGCTTATCATACCCCTCCAGATGAAGATACTCCCGAATCCGGAAAGCCTCCCGGTACTCCCTCTGCCCGGCTTCCGCCACAATCTCCCGCGCTTCCGCTTCCGACACCGCCGCAGACAGCTCCTGCCTCCTGGCATCCAGCGCCCTCTTTCTCTCCACAAACCGCTCCCTTGACAACTTCCCCGCCTTATAATCCTCATACCCGGAAATCTTCGCCTCGTCCAGCCTGCGCATCTCCGCCCGCAAACTCTCTGCGTCCGCTCCCGGCTCCTTCATACCCTGCCGCCCTTTCAGCGCCCGCTCCGCCTCCAGAAGAAGCTCCGCCTGCTTCCTCACCAGACGCACCAGCGTATCCTCCGCAAGCGCCTTCTTCATCCTCACCCGGCTGCAGGGGCTGTCCCGGTGCATCCGCCCCGTAGGGCAGTACAGGATGCTCTCCTTCTGCGTCCCCGGCCGGAGCGTCAGCCCGCAGTGCGGGCAGACAATGACCGAATAATTCCCCTTATTGGCAGGCTCCCTTTTCTTCCCCTGCACCACGCTCCGCATGTTGGCATTGGCCCGGTCAAATTCTTCCTGGGTCACGATCCCCTCATGGGTATTCCTGACCACGATCCAGTCCGACCTGTCCACGCCCACCTGCCTCCTGGAATCAAAACTCTCATAAGCCTTCTTCCCGGCCACCATATGCCCCGCATACCGCTCGTCCCGGATGATCTTTGCCACCATGGACGTATTCCATCCGCCCTTCTTCCCCTCCGGGAACCAGTCCCGTGTACAGCCTTTCCCCTGCTTATAGACCGCCGGTGTAGGCACGCCCTCTTCATTCAGTATCTTTACAATCTCATTCCGACGCATCCCCTCCCCCACCATCCGGAAGATTCGCCGCACAATCACCGCCGCCTCTTCGTCAACCACCAGCTTATGCACATCCTCCGGGTCCTTCCGATACCCGAAAAACCCATAAGGCCCGATATATTCCCCGCGCTTCATCCTGGTCTCCACCGCGCTCTTCACCTTATGGGACAGATCCCTGCTGTAAAGGCTGTACACCAGATTCCTGAACGCCACGTCAATGCCGCCCGTCCGCCCGTCCAGCATGGCGCTGTCGTACCCGTCATTCACGGAGACAACCCTCACCCCCAGGAAGGGAAATACCTGCTCCAGCAGGTTCCCCACCTCCACATAATTTCTCCCAAGCCGGGAAAGGTCCTTCACCACGATGCACCCCACCTTCCCGGCCTGGCACTGCCCAATCAGCTCCTGAAAGCCCGGACGGTCCAGGTTCCTGCCCGTATATCCGTCATCCAGGAACTCCTTTACAGAAGCCCCTCCAAAGTCCTCATGCCCGGAAATATACTTCCTCAAAAGCGCCCTCTGGTTCATCACGCTGTCGCTCTCTTCCTTCCCGTCCTGTATATCGTCATCTTCCAGGGAAATCCGGATATACAGCGCCACTATATTTTCCATGCCCATCCTATCCCTCCATCCTGTGCAGAATCTCCCCGCGCCCCAGAAGGGACGCTTCCAGCCTCCTGCCCTTGAAAACCCGTACCTCTTCCACAAAACACTCCGCCATCTGCCTGTCCAACTTTCCGGCCGACAGCCACTTCCTAAGCCGTGCCTCCGCCGTTCCCCGGCCGGCCTTCCCGCACTTCTCCATCTCCCGGAGCAGCCGTTCCCTCTCCTGCCCCAGCTTCTCCTTCCGCCCAAGAAACTCCTTCCGCATCAGCAGATAATCCCCATTGTCCAGAATCCCGTCCGCAGCGTCCTGATACAAATCAGCCAGCTTCACGTCCAGCCCTTTCAGCTCCCGCTCCGCCTTCCGCACCTCCGCTTCCAGAGACTCCCGCTCCACAGGCATGTCCCCGTCCACGGAAATCCCCTCTTTCAGCATCTGCCGGATACACTCCTTTATCTCCCCAAGCACAAACCTCTCCACCTCTGCCTTGTCCACCCTGTCCTTATTCATACAGACGGCAGAACGCAGCGTCTGGTATCCCCGGCAGTAATACACCCTCGTCACCTTCCCGCCCCGCATGGTCTGGGAAAGGTTGAAAGTCTTCCCGCAGTGCCCGCACCGCATATACCCTTTCAGGTAATTCTCTTCCTTATGCTCACTGACCCGGCTCTTCTCCCGCCTCTCCGCCTGTTCCCTCTGCCTCTCTTCCAGAATCCCCTGCACCCGGAAAAACAGCTCCCTGTCCACCACCGGCTCATGGGTATCCTCCGCCACGATCCACTCCGACTTATCCGTATGGTACTTGGGAATATTATTGCACAGCTCCTGCCGCTCCTTCCCCTGCACCATGTCCCCGATATACGCCCGGTTCATAAGGATAGTCCTCACCGCAGACCTGCCCCACCGGGAATCCTTATAACGCTCCGACTTCGTAACCCCGATCCGGTAACGGTACTTCCTCGGGCAGTCAATCCCGTCCCCATCCAGTATCCGCACGATCTTATCTATGCTCACCCCGTCCGCATACAGCCGGAAAATCCTGCGCACTACCGGGGCCGCCTTCCCGTCCACTACAAACCTGTTCTTATTTTCCTTTGATTTCAGATACCCATAAGGAGCCACCATCCCGATAAACTCCCCGTTCCTCTGCTTCGTCCGGAAAGCCGAAATAATCTTCCTGGAAATATCCCTGGAATAAACATCATTCACCAGATTCTTGACAGAAGCCACCATGGCCCCCATCCCGTCACCGTTTCCCGTGTCAAACCCGTCCGTCACCGCCACCAGCCGGATATCCAAGAAAGAAAACACGTTCTCAATCAGATTCCCCGTCTCAATATAATTCCTCCCAAGCCGGGAAAGGTCCTTCACCACGATACAGTCAACCTTTCCCCTCTTTGCATCCTCCATCAGCCGCAGAAACCCTGGGCGCTCATAATTTGTCCCCGTATAACCAAAATCCGTATACGTCCCCGCCAGCACCATATCCCCCCGGCCTTCCACAAACGCTTCCAGGAAGTACACCTGCGTCTCCAACGTATCCTCTCCGCTGGCCTCATTGGACAGCCTCGCATAGATACCAGCCTTAAAAATCCCTCTCTCTGCCGGAGCCGCCGCTTCCGCAGCTCCAGCAATCCTGCTCTTCCTCGCCATCTATGAGACCTCCCTTCCGTCCGCTCCCGGAAGGCTTCCCGCGCCCTCCGCAAGCTCCACCGCTTCCCGATACCGGTCCTCATACCGGAACCGCACCTCAATCCGCTTATCCTCAAACACCCTTATCTCTTCAATCAATTCCACGGCCACTCCGCGCACCAGAGAACGGATGCCCTTATTCTTCACAAAACCTTCAATCCACTCATGCCGCTTCCCCTCCCTCCGGGCAAGCCTCTCCGCCTCCTGCCTAAGCTGCCCCGCAGAAGCAAGCGCCGCCTTCCGCCTGCCCTCAAACTCCTGCCGGATAGCGGCATATTCCTCCCTGGTGATCAGCCCGTCTTTCAGGTCCTCATAAGCCGACACTTTCAGCCGCTCATACTTCCCGGCCTCTTCCTCCATCTGCACCATGCGCGCCTCCAGACGCCTCACGTCCGCATCCTGCATGGGCAGCGTTTCGATATAGTTCAGGATATCCCTCAACTCCGCCAGCCGGTCAATATGGCACCGCAGGCTTTCCGTCACCGCCTCCGTCAGTTCCTCTTCCCTTATCCGGTGCCCCGTGCAGACGCCCTCCCGCTTATTGGCGGAGCACATATAATACACATACTTCCTCCCCGCCACCGTGGACACCTTCCGGGACATCTGCCGCCCGCAGTCCCCGCAGACCGCAATGCCTGAGAACAGATACACATGCCCCTTATCCGGCGCAACCCTGGTATCCTTCAAAAGAAGCCCCTGCACCGTGTCAAATTCCTCCCTGGGGATGATCGCCTCAAACGCATCCTCGATACGCACCCAGTCCGCCTCGTCCTTCAAAACAGCCTTCTTCACCTTATAGTTCGGCGTGGTGGACTTCCCCTGGACCAGCGTGCCCGTATAGCACTCATTGGACAGTATCCGGGACACCGCCACGGCGCTCCACCGCATCGCCTTCCCCGTCCGGAACTTCGCCCGGTATCTGCTCCCGCAGCTCTCCTTATACGCCGCCGGGCACAGCACCCCCGTCCGGTTCAGCCGGTCCGCAATCCCCTGCTGGCTCATGCCCGCCCGCTTCCATGCAAAAATATCCCTGACCACCTTCGCCGCATACTCGTCCACCATAAGACGGTTATGGTCCCTTTCGTCCTTCTGATACCCGAACACGGCAAAAGATCCGATAAACTCCCCTTTCCTCCGCTTAATATCCAGATGGCTCCTGATCTTAATGGAAATGTCCCGGCAGTAAGCGTCATTGATCAGATTTTTGAACGGAATCACAATCTCGTCCGTCTGCGACTTCCCCGCCAGGCTGTCATATCCGTCATTGACCGCAATAAACCGCACCCCCAGCATAGGAAAAATCTTCTCAATATACCTGCCGGACTCAATATAGTTCCTCCCGAACCGGGACAGGTCCTTGACCACCACGCAGTCCACCTTCCCCTGCCGGATATCCTCCAGCATCAGCCGGAAAGCCGGGCGCTCAAAAGCTGACGTTAGATAACGATACTTTTGAAAACACTGGAAAATCAAGGTTTTTC
>NZ_CAJUCP010000058.1 GCF_910585425.1 uncultured Acetatifactor sp.
GTTATGGGTGTCAGTCTTCTCCTAAAGATTATGGTGCTAACTTCTAAACACGGGGCCTGGAGGGCGGGGCGCTTCGCATTACGCTGTGTTTTCCTGAGGATTCCCGGGGCGATCGGCCGGTCTGAAGGGCCCTGAAAAATTTTTATGCTAAAAACTGTAAAAAACTGTTGACGTATACAGCATTTATGATATAATAAAACTTGTGTATGGGCTATATGCGATACATAAAAAATAACCCAATCAGTCATGTTGCTTGAGGGACTGAAGGGAGGGTCGGGTGGACATGTCGAACGTAATCGTAAAAGAAAACGAAACATTGGACAGCGCATTGCGCCGTTTCAAGAGAAGTTGTGCGAAAGCTGGAATCCAGCAGGAGATTCGCAAGCGTGAGCATTACGAGAAGCCGAGCGTCAGACGCAAGAAGAAGTCTGAAGCCGCCAGGAAGCGCAAATATAACTAACCAGCTTATCCCCAGCCCGCAAAGGCTGGGGATTTTGTATCCGCATCCGCCCGGTGGGCCTGGGCCCTGCCACGATTTTGGGCCATTTGGCATATATCCACCTCCATCTTCATATCCTATTGACAAAGATATGGAATATGGAGTGTGGCATTTTATGTTGAGAAGGAAATCTCTGGCAGCGGCGTTTCTTTCCCTTGCGCTGTTTTTCTCGGCGATGCTGCCCGTAAGCGCCAATGTGGCGATATCTTCCCCGTCCGTCATCCTGATAGAGAGCTCTACCGGCGAGGTGATCTACGAGCAGAGCTCCACGGAGCGGAGAAGCCCGGCCAGCATCACGAAGATCATGACGCTCCTGCTCACCTTCGAAGCCATCGACAGCGGCAGGATAAGCCTGACGGACCAGGTGATCACCAGCGAGCATGCCAGTTCCATGGGCGGCTCCCAGGTGTATCTGGCACAGGGGGAGACCCAGACCCTGGACACCATGATCAAATGCATCGCGATCTCCTCGGGCAATGACGCCAGCGTGGCGGTGGCGGAGCACATAGCGGGCAGCGAGGAGGCTTTCGTGGCCCTGATGAACGAGAAGGCCGCAGAATTGGGCATGGTGGACACCCATTTCGAGGACTGCTGCGGCCTGAGCGACTCAGACAATCATTACACCTCCGCGAAGGACGTGGCGATCATGTCCAGGGAGCTGACCGTGAAGTATCCCGACATCTTCCGGTATACCACCATCTGGATGGAGGACATCACCCACGAGACCAGACAGGGCACATCGACCTTTACCCTGAGCAGCACCAACAAGCTGCTGAAGCAGTACCAGTGGACCACAGGCTTGAAGACAGGTTCTACGTCGAAAGCCAAATACTGCTTCTCCGCCACGGCGTCCAAGGACGGCATCGACCTGATAGCGGTGGTGATGGGCGCGCCGGACTACAAGACGCGCTTCGGGGACGCGCAGGCCCTCCTCACCTATGGCTTCAGCGTGTGCAATCTGTACATAGACGGAAACCAGGACCCTCTTCCCGCGCTGCCCGTGGAGGGCGGGAAGGCGGAAGAGGCGGGAATCGCGTATCAGGGAGAATTCCGCCATCTGGACATCGCGGGCAACGACCTGGGCGCGGTGGAGAAGGTGCTGGAGCTGCCGGAGACGGTGCGGGCGCCGGTGGAACAGGGGACAGAGGCGGGCAGGGCCCGTTACCTGCTGAACGGAAGCGAGATCGGCAGCATCCCCATCCTGTTTACGGAAGATATCGAAAAGGCCGGCTACCCGGATTATCTGAGGAAAATATTCGGCTTTTTCCTGTTATGACCATCTGGTATCATGAATGCATGAATGGATTGGGCAGGATGGCCAGGGTGCTCCCCGGCCATCCCGCAGGCACATAGAAAGATAGGAAGGAACTCCATGACAGATATTTTGTTCACTATCATCGCGGCAGCGGCATTGGCGCTGCTCTGGGTGATGCTCTACGACACGAACCGCTTCGTCATCCGAAAGCATACCCTGACAGATCCGAGGATCAGGCGCGGCTGCAGGGCCGTCCTCCTGACGGATCTGCACAATAAATGCTACGGAAAAGGGAACGAAAGGCTTCTGGCGGCAATCCGCGGGCAGAAGCCGGATTTCATCCTGATAGCTGGCGACCTGGTCACCGCCAATACCAAGGCGCCGCTGGAGCCCGCGGTGCAGCTCCTGGAGAATCTGGTCCGGGAATACCCCGTCTACTATGCCAACGGGAACCATGAGCAGCGCCTGAGGCTGTCCTCCAGGCACTACGGAAAAATGGCAAAGCAATATAGGAAGGCCCTGAAGAGGATCGGCGTGGAGCCCATGCTGAACAGCCATGTGGACCTGCCGGAATATGGCCTCGCCGTCTACGGCGCTGAAATCGACATGGAATATTACAGGCGTTTCAGGACCGTGCAGATGCCGCCGGACTATCTCCCCCGCATTTTGGGACAGGCTCCGGCAGACGCCTGCACGGTGCTGCTGGCCCACAATCCGGACTACTTTCCCCAGTACGCCGCCTGGGGCGCGGATCTGACGCTGTCCGGACATGTGCACGGAGGCGTGGCAAGAGTGCCGCTCTGGGGCAAGGGCGTGCTTTCCCCCGCCTGGCATTTCTTTCCGAAATACGACGGGGGCGTCTTCAAGGAAGGGGCGTCCGTCATGGTGCTGGGAAGGGGCCTGGGGAGCCACACCATCCCCGTGCGCGCCTTCAATCCGGGGGAGCTGTGGGTGCTGGATTTCCGGCCGGGGGAAACGGATGTTCTTTCTTGAAAAGCCGGGGCAAAAGGGGTAAAATAATACTCTGGGCCCGAAACGGAAGAGATGCTTTCCACAAATAAGACTTCCGGGAAGAATAGCGCCCCGAATCGAGGAGACAATGGCGATACCGATAAAGCTGGAAGCCTTCGAAGGCCCCCTGGACCTTCTGCTTCATCTGATAGAAAAGAATAAGATCGACATCTACGATATCCCCATCGTGGAGATCACGGCGCAGTATCTGGACTACATCAGGCAGATGGAGACCGACGACATGAACGTGATGAGCGAGTTCCTGGTGATGGCGGCTACCCTGATCGACATCAAGTGCAGGATGCTGCTGCCCAAGGAAGTGGACGAGGAGGGCGAGGAGGAAGACCCCAGGGCTGAGCTGGTGCAGAAGCTATTGGAGTACAAGCTCTATAAATATATGTCCCTGGAGCTGCGGGACCGCCAGGTGGACGCGGCCAAGAACCTGTACCGGGAGCAGAAGCTCCCGCCGGAGGTGGCATTGTACAAGCCCCCGCTGGACTACGACCAGCTCATAGGAGATATGACGCTGAACCGTCTGCATGAGATCTTCAAGACGATCATCCGACGCCAGGAGGAGAAGATCGACCCCATCCGGAGCCGCTACGGCAATATCGAAAAGGAGGAGATCGACATGGACGTGAAGCTCCTCTATGTGGAGGCCTACGCCCGGGAGCACAGGCAGTTCAGCTTCCGGAGGCTCCTGGAGAAGCAGGCCAGCAAGATGGAGATCATCGTCACCTTCCTGATCGTCCTGGAGCTGATGAAGACGGGACGGATTTCCATCAATCAGGAAAATCTTTTTGACGATATCATGATAACGTGGATGCCGGTTCCGGCCTAGTACACCGGGGCGGAGGATTTCGCCCGTGCGGCGCAGGTCTCTGCAGGGCATCCGGCAATGTCCGGGACAGGAAGGAGCGGCGGGAATGAAGAGGAAGAGAGCGGAAGCGGTCATCGAGGCGGTGCTGTTCACCATGGGGGAATCCGTGGAGATCGGCCGTCTGGCCGCTGTGATAGAAGAGGACGTAAAGACGCTGGAGGACATCCTGAAAGGCATGGAGGAGCGCTATGCCAGGGAAGACAGGGGAATCTCCCTGGTGCGCCTGGAGGATTCCGTCCAGCTGTGCACCAAGGAGGACATGTACGAATATCTGGTGAAGATTGCCAAGGTGCCGAAGAAGATGAGCCTCACCGACACGGTGCTGGAGACCCTCTCCATCATCGCCTACAAGCAGCCCGTGACCAGGGCTGAGATAGAGCGGGTGCGGGGCGTCAACTGCGACCATGCCATCAACAAGCTGCTGGAATACGACCTGATCGCGGAGCTGGGGAGGCTGGACGCGCCGGGCAGGCCCCTGCTCTTCGGCACCACGGAGCAGTTCCTGCGCTGCTTTGGCGTGGGGAAGCTGGATGAGCTGCCGGAGCTGAACCCTGTCCAGATAGAAGAGTTCAAGCAGCAGGCCGAGGCCGAGGTGCAGCTGCAGCTGGATGTCTGAGATTGGGACATGCCCCCAAACATAAAACGGAATCAAAGCCTCATATATTATTAAAAATCCCATTGGAAGTATGACCATGAAAATGCGGATGAAGAAAATAATAGGAGGCTTTTTCTGCGCCTGCTGCCTGCTGCTCTCAGACATGGGCCTCAGGGCGGACGCGGCGGAGGGCGCCCCCGGGGAGCTGTACGCCACCGCCGCAGTCCTGATGGACGCCGATTCCGGGCGGGTGCTCTACGGCAAGAACGAGGAGGCCGTCATGGCCATGGCCAGCACCACGAAGATCATGACCTGCATCCTGGTCCTGGAGAACGCCTCTCCCGACGAGACCCTCACCGTGTCGGCCTATGCCGCCAGCATGCCGAAGGTCAAGCTGTACATACAAAAGGGGGAGCAGTACACTGTCCGCGACCTGCTGCACTCCCTGATGCTGGAATCCCATAATGACACGGCGGTGGCCCTGGCCGAATACATAGGCAAGCGGCATCTGCCGGAGCAGCTTCGGGATAAGGATACCGCCGAATATACAGCGGAGGAGAGCAAGGCGGCCGTGGCGGCCTTCGCGGCCCTGATGAACAGGAAGGCGGCGGAGCTGGGCTGTGAGGACACCTGGTTCATCACGCCCAACGGCCTGGATGCCACCGAGACGCTTAGGCTTGCGGATGGCAGCACGGTGCAGAAGGAGCACTGCACCACGGCCAGGGAGCTGGCCAGGATATTGGCATACTGCATCAGGCAGTCGCCCAAGAACCAGGAATTCCTGGACATCACAAGGGCCCCGAGCTACGGCTTTTCCGCCAATGGGCGTAGCTTCTCCTGCACCAACCACAATGCCTTCCTCACCATGATGGACGGGGCCCTCACCGGGAAGACCGGTTTCACCAACAAGGCCGGATACTGCTATGTGGGCGCGCTGGAGCGGGACGGCAGGACATTCGTGGTGGCGCTCCTTGCCTGCGGCTGGCCCAACAACAAGGGCTATAAATGGACCGACACCCGCAGGCTCATGGAGTACGGCATCGACAATTATTTCTACAGAAGCTTCTCCGACCCGAACATTGCCTTTGACGACAGCAGGCTGAGTCCCATTCCCGTGGAGAACGGCCAGACGGATTTCCTCGAAGGGACTGCCTACACGGATGTAATAATTTCCGGAAGGACAGACGGCCTAAACGGCGGCCCTGGCCAGGGCGGGGACGAAACGGCAGCGGAAGAGGACGGCAGGGGGCTGGAGGGGCTGCTCCTGCGGCCGGACGAGGAAATCCAGGTCAGATACAGCATGAAGAGCATGCTGACAGCCCCCGTAGAGCCCGGCACCGTAGTGGGGAGCGTGGAATATATCGTGGACGGCGTCCTGTATAAGCGGGAGAGCATCGTCACCGAGGACCAGGTGGAGGCCATCGACCTTAGATGGTGCGCGGAACAGATCTGGCGGCGCTTCCTGTGGGCGGGATGACTGCCGCGAAAAAGCTGCCGCCGGCGATGTCCTCAGTCCTTACGCGCGGCGTTACAGCTGCGGAAATTCGTGGGCGTCTGCCCCGTATATTTTTTGAACACCTTATAGAAATACCGGGGATCCTCATATCCCACAAGGGAGGAGATCTCCGAGGCCGGGATATCCGTGCCCTTCAGCAGATCACTGGCGGCCTCCATGCGTATCCTGGTGAGGTAGTCCAGCGGCGAGATCCCCTCCTTCTTTTTGAACAGGGTGGAGAAGTACCTGGGGTTGAGGTGGAAATACCCCGCGAGCATCTCCATGGAAACGGGCTCCCTGTAATGTTCCATGAGGAAGGCCTTGGCCTGCTCCGCCACAGGCAGGGAATCCTCGGAAAGCTTTGTCCGGCAGGTGCGGGAAATCTCTTCTTTGATCCGCAGGAGGATTTCTTCTTCCTTCTCATGGGAGGACCAGAAGGCATTATCCGTAAAGGAGTCCCAGTTCTGCCTGGAAGGGGCGTAGTGCAGGCGGATCAGCAGCTCGTAGATATGCTGGATGAGGTATCCGAAATTGTACACCAAAGGATAGAAACTGTCGATGTAAGCGCACAGCCTCTCCGCCGTCTCCCCGGGGCTTTTGCAGCGCAGCTCGTTCTCCAGGGCTTTCCAGTCCGTGTCGCTGGGAATCTGTCCCCCGGCGGAAGGAAGCCCTATGTGGTAGACTTTCCCGTTTCCGTTCAGGAAGCGGTATTTCAGTGCCTCCTCGCTCTGGCGGAACAGGTCGGGACCGATGGCATCGGAGACGGCGCTCAGGCCGATGGTGACAGTGGCCCCCAGGACGTCCAGCCTTCTGACCCGGGCCGTCAGGCCTTCCCTCAGCCCTGCCTCCCCGGCGGAAAGCAGGGGGCCGTAGAAGAGCAGGACCCGGTCCGACGGGCTGGTGGAGGGAATCATCCGCAGGCCCGCTCCCAGCCTGGCCTCAAGGCCGGAAGCCAGCGTGCCGTACACATTTTCCAGGCCGAAATAACGGTTCTGGTCATAGCGGCTCACATGGGCCGTCCCTATGACGAATTGACTGTCTTCATTTGCGCCCAGAAGGGCATTGAGCTGGGCGGCCTCCGCGTCCTGCAGGGCCCTTTCCCTTCCTTTCTGGAGGAGGTGCCCCAGAGACAGCAGCGCGTTCTGTTCCCGCACCTGGGTGAACTGCGCGCGGGCGGCATGCTTTGCCAGGGCCTTTTCCAGGGCGTCGAAGAGAGCCTCCTGGGTGATCGGCTTCAAGAGGTAGCAGCATGCGTCGTGGTACATGGCATTCTGCACATACTCAAATTCCGCGTATCCGCTGATCACGATGACGGAGGCCTCGATATGGGCGTTTCGGCAGCTCTGGATCAGGCCCAGCCCCGTGATTCCCTCCATCCGCACATCAGTGATGATGATCTCGGGGCGCTCCCTCTGGGCGATGGCCCATGCCTCCAGGCCGTCCGCTGCCAGGAAGATTTCGTCGAATACATAGTTCCCCTTTTTGAGCCTGGCCAGAATCGCTTCCCTGATCAGGGCCTCGTCGTCCGCAATCAATAGTTTCATGAAGATACCTCTCATATTCTGGGAATCAGGAGCCTGGTGCACATTCCCTGCCCTTCTCCCGTAGTGATGGAGAGCCGGTAGGAGGCCCCGAATATCAGCTTCAGCCGGTAGTGGATGTTCAGGATGCCGATGCTTTCGTTCTGCTCCTGGAAGTCGCCGATGCCCTCTTTGTCAAGGCGGGCCATGAGGCCGGCATATTCCGCGGCATCCATCCCCCTTCCGTTATCCTCTATGGAGATCAGGAGGTTCCCGTCCTGCATCCGTACCTGGAACCGTATGAGCCCGCCGGAAGATATTCCCCGGAAGCCATGCTTGATGCTGTTCTCGATAAAGGGCTGGAACACCAGTTTGACGATATGGCAGCCCAGGCAGCGCTCATCGATATCGGTCTGTAGAGAGAACTTCTGTCCGAACCGGATGTGCTGGATATAGACATAATTGTTCATATAGTCGATTTCCTCCGCCAGGGTCACGATGCCGGAAGAATTGTGGTTGATGCTGTAGCGCAGCAGGTCGGAGAGCCTGGCGTTCACCTCGCAGGCCGTCTGGTATTTCTCCACCTCGATCAGGGAATTGATGATCTCCAGGGAGTTGAAGAGGAAATGGGGGTTGATCTGGGCCTGGAGGGCCATGAACTCCGCGTCCTTTTTCCTGATTTCCGTCACGTAATTGCGCTCTATCAACTGGTTCACCTGATTCACCATATCGGTGAAGGAAGTATCGAAGATGCCGATTTCATCGCTTCCCAGGTCAGAGGCGGAGATTCTCAGGTTCCCCCGGCTGACCTCTCTGATCTTGCCCAGGACGATGGAGAACCGCCTGCCTATGCTGTCGGAGAGGAGGAATCCGATGACGAGGGTGATGAACATCAGCGCCAGGTTCCCCATGGTCAACGTCTGCTTCAGCTTCTCGATGCTTTCCACAGAGCTGGATGCTGCCAGGTAGCACACGCTGCGGAAGCCTGCGGCGGAGTTGGAGCTGGTCAGATAGATCCCCTCCTCCCCCTCATAGTCCGCCACCGGATAGCCATTGTAGATGATGTCGTAGTTCTCGCGGAAAAAGCGGAAATATTCCTCCATTTCCGGGAACTTCTCCCCGTAGATGTAATTCCCCCTGTTATCGATCATGAAGACCTGTTGGAAGGCCTTCCCGTCCACGCTTTTGACCGGCTTGAAGACCTTCTCCGGAAAGAGGCTCAGCCTGATGACGCCGGCGATCTCCTCTCCGTCCAGGGTATAGACAGGCTTCAGGACGGAGAGGAGCTCTACGGAATAGGGGCTTTTCGTGTGCAGGAAGAAGCGGTCGAAGTCGCCGCTCTCCAGATGCTCCATCCATTCCTCCCGTTCCTGCCCCAGAGGCTTTATGAAGGTGCTACTGTTGGCGGAAGGATATTTCAGCGCGTAAAAGGTAAGGTCATAGAGGCCGTAGGGGAACTGGTTGTTGAGGATCTGGCGGATCTGCGCGTCTGCCGTTTCCATGTCCGCCTGCGTGGCCTGCGGATCCGAGAAGACCAGCCGGATCTGCCTGTCGCTGCTGAGATTGTTCAGGATAGTCCTGAATTTCGTCAGCCTGTAGTCTACATTGTCCGTATACTGTTCCATGAACTGCTTGGATGTGGCCTGAATCTCTTTGGTCAACAGGTTCCTGGCGTTATTCTGGAAAAAGAAATGGGACACTGCCATTTCCACCACCAGCTGCAGCATCAGGAGGATGAGGAATTTGTGCATGAGCCTGGTGTGGTACAGATAGTGTTTCCAGGGGGAGCGGAGAGCCTTCACCTTCATGGTCGTGTTTCCTTTTCTTGTCTGTATTTCCATCTATATCCGGAGAGCTTTGCGGGTGTCAACATTATACTATAGGACATAATGTGCATAAAGAGGAATTTTATCACTGCTTTGGCGGGGCATCTGACATTTTTCCACACAGAAGGTGAAAAATATATATTTCCACGCTGCGGGCCGCTTTGCTATAATGGGCCTCGTAACCAAGCTTGGAGGCAGACGGTAAGGATACCGGAACAAAAAGGAGGACTATGAAATGGTAAGAAGAAAAAGAGGCAGGATGGCCGCCGTGCTTCTGGCGGCGATGATGACGGCTTCCGCTCTGCTGGCAGGGTGCGGCGGAGAGGATGCCGCGGATACACCGGGCAGCACCCAGGATGGCACGCCGGATACGGCAGCGGAGGAAAGCAGGGCAGACGGGGGAGCGGATGAAGGCGGGGACGCTTCCACGGAAAAAACAAAGCTCACCATGGTGACTTATCTGGGGAATCCCTCCAGGGACGCCCTGATCCAGGAGCTGGTGGCGGACCTTAATATAGAACTGGAAATCATCTCGCCTCCGGCGGATCAGGCACAGCAGAAGATCTCCACCATGCTCCAGAGCGGGCAGGGCATCGATATCGTGGAAGTGGACTCCGTGCCGGTGACCCATATCTCCAACGGATTCATCGAGCCTTTGAATTCCTATGTGGAGGGTTGGGAGGATTGGGGCAGCGTAAGCGAATTCCTGAAGGCCCAGCTCACCTCCTATGACGGAAATGTGTACTCCATCCCCTACGGCGTGTACGAGAGGGCCCTGTTCTATCGGAAGGACTGGTTCGAGGAGAAGAACCTCTCCGTTCCCGGGACCTGGGAGGAGCTCTACAATACGGCAGTGGAGCTGACGGATCCTTCCCAGAACCGCTACGGCTATTCCTTCCGGGGTGGTGCAGGCACCACCGGCTTCCTGCAGATGACGATCCTTTCCTTTGTGGATCCGGGGAAGGTGGATATCGCGGTTCCCTTCATCTCCAGGGACAGCAGGAGCGTATACCTCCAGCCCGAGGCGGCGGAGGCCATGAATTTCTATAAGAAGCTCTACGAGGACGGCTCCCATCCGGATTCCATCGCTTGGGGCTATGCGGAGATGGTGGAGGCCTTCTATTCCGGCACCACGGCCATGCTGATCCAGGATCCGGAGGTCATCGCCACCTGCGAGGAGTATATGGAGGAGGGCACCTGGGATGTTGCGCCTCTTCCGGTAGGCCCCAGCGGCCGGGCGCTCTTCCCCGCGGGATTCGCGGGCTGGGGCATCGCTTCCAGCTCCCAGAACAAGGAGGCTGCCTGGGAAGTGATCAAGGCCCTCTCCAGCGTGGAGGGGAACACCACTTTCTGTAAGAAGAACGGGAACATTCCCATCCATACCACGGCCCAGGAGGATCCCTTCTTCAGCGAGGGATATTACGGATGCTATATCGATATGGCGGCAGACCCGGATTCCTATGTGGGGTATGTGGACGGCGGCGAGAACAGATTCGCCACCGAGGAAGAGCTGGAGCAGCTCAACCAGTTCGGACCGGCGGCGGATCCGGCGGTGCAGGCCATGCTCCTGGGGCAGACCACGCCCGAGGAATGCGCCGAGACCCTTGCATCCTTCTATAGCTGGTCGCAGGACAGCGAATGGGTGAAGGAGAGGTTCGCCCAGTAAGACAGGCACAGGCAATCCAACGAGGAGGCTGTCCGGGCTGGTTACGGCTTCGGGCAGCCTTTTGACGTCAGGAGAAAGGATCGGACAGATGCATAACAAGAAAATCAAATTGTCAAAGAAGGCCCGGGACAGATGGTTCATCGCTCTGTTCCTTCTGCCGGGGCTGTTCATGATTCTGGTGATGCTGTATTACCCTGCCGTAGACGGCGTGGTGATGGCATTCCAGGACGTGAAGGCCTACAATATCTTCAGCAGGGAGTTCAACGGCCTGGAGAACTTCCGCAGGCTGTTCTCCAACATTACATATCTGGGAACCTGGAAGAACACGCTGGTGTGGGTGGTGGGCTGCGTGGCCCTGGAGTTCGTCCTGGGCTTCGGCATCGCCCTGCTGCTGCAAAAGCCCTTCCGGGGCAAGAAGTTCTACGAATGCGTGGTGTTCATGCCCTGGGCGCTGTCGGGCTTCATGGTGGGCATCATGTGGAAGTGGATGTTCAACGGGAGCAACGGCGTCATCAACGATATCCTGATACGCCTGGGAATCGTGGAGCAGCAGGTAGGGTTCCTGTCCAATCCGGACTATGCCCTGGGCAGCGTCATGGTGGCCAAGGTATGGACAGGAATGGCCTTTTTTGCTATCATTACCATGGCGGCCTTAAAGACCATCCCCCAGGAGATGTATGAGGCGGCGGCCATAGACGGGGCCGGGCCCCTTACGAAGTTCTTCTATATTACCCTTCCCTCCATCCGGGTCATATTGCTGCTGATGGTGCTGATGCGGGCGGTGCAGACCATGAACGCGCCTGACCTGATCTTCGGCATGACACAGGGCGGGCCCGCGGGCAGCAGCCATATCGCCTCCAGCTATATCATGACGGAGGTGATCAAGGGGAACGACTACGGCATGGTATCGGCGGCAGGCGTGGTACTGTGGCTGGTGACCCTGGTCTTTACGGGCATCTATCTGGCGTGCACCAATACTCTGAAAGGCGGTGACGAATGATGGGGAAGAGGAGAAATATCTTTCCGCTGGTAGGCAGGTATGTCCTGTTGGCGCTGTTCTTCGTATTTACGGTGTTCCCGTTTCTGTGGCTCCTGCTGACTTCCCTGAAGGGGAGCAGGGAGCTGTATGAATTTCCCGTGCGTTATCTCCCCAGGGAGGCGACGCTTGGCAACTACAGGGAAGTGATACAGATGGGGGATTTTGGAAGGTATATCTGCAACAGCCTGACGGTGGCCCTGGCGGGAGCGTGCCTGGTGGTATTGATTGCGGGAATGTCCTCCTACATCCTTTCCAGGATGGAATTCAAGTCCAAGCCTGCGGTCTTCATGATCTTCATGATGACCCAGATGCTTCCCAGCGCGGTGGGGTTCGCGCCCCTCTATATCCTGATGACGAGGCTGGGGATGGTGGACAGGCTGTCCACGGTGATTTTGATCCTGGCGGGAGGCCAGATTCCCTTCGGCACCATACTGCTGATCGGATTCATGAAGGGGATTCCGAAGGCGCTGGAGGAGTCTGCGCTGCTGGACGGCTGCGGCAGGGTGAAGACATTTTTCCTGATCGTGATGCCTCTGGCAAAGGCGGGGCTGTTCTCCGTGTTCATCTTCGTCTTCCTGGCCTGCTGGAACGATGTGTACACCTCCGTGCTGTACATCAACGCCAACGCCAGGAAGACGCTGACGGTGGCCATATATTCCATGATCGGAAAATATGACATCAACTGGGGGAACGTGGCTGCGGGGACGCTGATCGCCATGGCTCCCGCCATCCTTCTTTTCAGCTTCATGAAGGAGATTTTTGTGGAAAACATCGCGGGAGCGGTGAAGGAATAACAGGACAAAAGAGAGGTGCCAAAATGAGAGCGGAAGAGATTTGTACCCACTTTGGGGAGGACCCGGCCAGGTTCCACGGGGCGGTGAACACGCCCATTTTCCAGACCTCGCTGTTCGTTGACTGCGAGGGGAACGAAGGCGGGCTGGAGGGCAGGTACGCGTACACCAGGGTGTCCAACCCTACCACGGAGGTGGTGGAGCAGAAGGTGGCCGCCCTGGAGCAGGGGGAGGCGGCGAAGTGCTTCTCCTCCGGCATGGGAGCCATCAGCGCGGCCATGATGCATTACATAAAAGAAGACAGCCATGTAGTTGCTACGGCGAGCATCTATGGCCCGGCCCGCCGTTTCCTGTCGGAGTACATGAAACGGTTCGGGATAAAGGTCACCTTCGTCAGCGGCACGGATCCGGAGGAGCTGGAAGCGGCGGTCTGCGAACAGACGGATCTAATCTACCTGGAGAGCCCCTCCACATACCTTTTCCTGGTGCAGGACCTGGAAAGAATCGCGGAGATCGCGAAAAAACACCATGCGGCAACGGTCATCGACAATACCTACGCCACGCCGATCTTCCAGAAGCCCCTGACCATGGGCATCGACATGGTGGTGCACTCCGCCTCCAAATACCTGGGAGGCCACAGCGACATCATCGGCGGCGTGGTGGCAGGCCGAAGGGAGGATGTGGAGCAGATGGCCCAGAATGAGAGGGAGCTGTTCGGGGCCGTGATGAGCCCCTTCGACTCCTGGCTGATGCTGCGCGGCATCCGGACGCTGCCTGTCAGGATGCGGCAGCACATGAAGAACGCCCTGGAGATGGCGGCGTATTTCCAGGAGCTGGACATCGTCAAAGAGGTTATCTACCCCTACTGGAACACCCATCCCCAGTACGAGCTGGCGAAGCGGCAGATGACGGGGGCCAGCGGGCTGATGAGCGTGGTCTTCGACCTGCCCGGGGAGCAGATCCACAGAATCGTGGAGGCGCTGGAGTTCTTCTACAGAGGGCCCAGCTGGGGCGGCTATGAGAGCCTTGCCTCCCCGGTGGGGGCCGACCTGGAGCGGGACAATGAGACCATGAAGAAGGGCCTGGTGCGCCTGCACATCGGGCTGGAGGGAGCGGATTTGCTGAAAGAGGATTTTGAGAGGGCAGTGAAGCATGTGCTTGGAAGAGGTGTTTCCCTTGGATGAGAAGAAGACGGCAGTGATTTTCAATATTCAGCGCTTCTCCGTATTTGACGGGCCCGGGGTGCGGACGGCAGTGTTCTTCAAGGGCTGCAACCTGCGCTGCCTCTGGTGCCACAATCCGGAGTCCTATGAGCGCAGGCCCCAGCTCGCCTTCGACAGGCAGAAATGCATCGGCTGCGGGAGCTGCATCCAGAACTGCCCGGGGCAGTGCCTCCTGCCCGACCCGGAGGCAGGGCTGCTCTACCGCAGAGAGGACTGCCTGGACTGCGGAAAATGCGCCAGGGGCTGTTACGCAAAGGCCCTCAGCAGGATCGGATGCGAGATGACGGCGGAGGAGCTGCTGGAAGACCTGCTGGAGGATCTGCCCTATTATCAGGAAAGCGGCGGCGGGGTCACATTCTCCGGCGGGGAATGCATGCTCCGTCCGGATTTCCTGGAAGAGATGCTCCGGCGGCTGAAGGGAAAGGGCATCCACACGGCGGTGGACACCGCAGGGAATGTGCCCTATGAGTCTTTCGAGCGGATCCTGCCCTATACGGATCTCTTCCTGTACGATGTGAAGGCCTTTCACGAAGAGGTGCACAGGGAGCTGACAGGGGCGTCCAACCGGAGGATCAAAGAGAACCTGCTTCGGCTTGCGGGAACCGGGAAGGAGATCAAAATCCGGATTCCTGTGATAGAGGAGCTGAACGCCGGGGAGCTTCCGTTCATCAGGGAATTCCTGTGGGCCAACGGGCTTCGCGACGTGGAGCTTTTGGGCTACCACAGGATGGGCGTGGGGAAAGCGGGGCTGCTCCTGGAGCCCCTCACCCAGGAGGCCTTCCGGGAAGTGGATGCGGAGACCCTGAGGAAGTATCAGAGGATGTTCGAATAGCAGACCGACAGACCGACAGATTTGGAAGACGATAAGGAGGGAGCGTATGCTTGACACAGAGAAGACAGTATTGTCCGCAAAAATCCGGGAGCGGATAGACAGGCTCCACAGCGACAAGATACAGATCAACCAGGAAAAGATCCGGCATCTGGGGCATCTGGACATAGATGACCACGGCTTCATCGATTTCCCGGATTTTCAGTTCCAGCCCATCACCCGGGAGGACGGCATGGTATACGGCATGGAGCTTCTGGGGCAGAACTTCAGGAAGATCCTGAACGAGATGCCCGTGTACTGCAATCCCGCCAGCGCCCTGGCCACCTGCTGGCCGGGGAACCTGTCCCGGTGGATGGAAATCGGATTGCGGGAGGAGAACAGGCCGAAGCATCTCTACCCGGTCCATGAGAAATACAATATCCTGCAGCACGGCTGCGGCGGCATGAACCATCTGTGCCCCGACCTGACGATCGGACTGGAGCTTGGGTGGAAGGGGCTGCTGGAGAAGGTGAGGTTCTATAAGGAAAAGAATGTCCACGGGGATCCGGCCTTCTATGAGGGGGAGGAGCAGCTCCTCCTGGGTGTCCTGGAATGGATCGGACGGCATGTGGAGGCCGCCGGGAAGATGGCGGAGGAGGCGGAATCGGAGGAGCTGCGGGCCCATTATGCCCAGGTGGCGGACTGCAATGCATGGCTCCTGGAGAACCCGCCCCGCACCCTGCGGCAGGCCTGCCAGTTCACGGCCCATTTCCAGTGCATCGACAGAATGTACTACGCCGGAGGCGCGCTGGGGCAGATGGACGAGCTGTTCCGGCCTTATTATGAAAGGGACAGGGAAAAGCTGGGCCTTACGGACGAGGAGGCCGTCTGGTATTTCGCCAGCCTGTTCTTTAATGATACCCATTATTCCCAAATCGGCGGCCTGACGCCCTCGGGAGACGCGGAATTGACCAGCAGAGTCAGTTTCCTCATCCTGGATGCGGTGCACTACCTGAAGATTCCCTCCAATGTGGGGATCCGCGTCCATGACGGGATGGACGGGACGCTTCTGCGCAGATCCCTGGAATACAACATGGAGGACGGCACAGGGGTGTGCTATTCCTGCAGCCAGGGCTGCGAGGAGGGATTCGCCAGGAACGGCTTCCCCAGGGAGCTGGCCCGGATGCGGGTGAAATGCGGCTGCAACTGGACGGCCATTCCCGGGGTGGAATATCCCCTGCAGGACGTGACCAGGATCAGCATGCCCATGGCTCTCTGCCATGCCATAGAGGAGATGAAGGGCATGGAGCAGCCGGGGACGGAGAAGCTGTGGGAGCTGTTTGCCGGGCATCTGAAGGTGATGGTGGACTGCGTGAAGGAGGGGTACGACTGGCATTATGAGCATGTGTCACAGGACACGCCGGAGATCGTGCTGAACCTGTTCATGCACGGGCCCATAGAGCGGGGGCTGAACTGCGCCCAGGGCGGCGTGGACATCATGGACCTGAACATAGACGGCATCGGCCTGGCCACGGTGGCGGATTCCTTTGCCGCCATGGAGCAGCGGATCGAGACGGAGCGGGCGCTCACCTATCCGGAGCTGTATACGGCCCTGGAAGCGGATTACCAGGGATATGAGAGGATCCGGCTGATGCTGAAGAACATAGACCGGCTGGGGGCGCCCCATTCCCCTTCCATGAAGTGGGCGGAGCGGAGCCGGAACCTGTTCGTGGACCTGTGCATGGAGGAGCCTACCCCGAAGCATCATCTGAAGGTGGTGGCGGGCATGTTTTCCCACGGAGACATCGTCAGGTACGGAGAGGCCCTTCCGGCCACGCCAAACGGACGGAAAGCGGGGGAGCCCATTTCCCACTCCAATGAGCCCGACCCGGGGTTCGCCAGCGGCCTGCATACCTTTGCCCCTTCCCTGAAGGCCAACACGGTGGCCAGGCTCCAGCCGGGCTACGGGAATTCCTCCCCGCTGCACCTGGACGTGGACAGCTCCATGATTACCAAGGAGGGCGGCGTGGAGGCGCTGGAGACATTGATCCATGCCCACAACCACATGGGAGGGACACTGATCAATCTGAACTGCCTGACCAAAGAGAGGCTGCTGAAGGCCCACGCCGATCCGGACAGCGATCCCGACCTGGTGGTGCGGGTGACGGGGTATTCCGCGTTCTTCTCCTCCCTGTCGCCGAAATACAGGCAGCAGATCGTGGACAGGTTCCTGGCCTGAGGCGGAAAGACTTTATCCCAATGCCCTATCCATCACTTGACGCGAGGACGAAAAAGCATTATGATAATGTAGAATGCGGAGGGAATCAACGACCTCGAAAGCACTCATAAAGAAGGTTAAGGAAGGAAAGGAAAACAGGGCAATGACGGAGACAGTCAGGAAAAGATTGGCAAAGGCGGCGAGAAAGGGCAGGAGGATTGCCATCGTGGCGGCCGCTGGCGCGTTGGCGCTGACCAGCATCGATTATGTCCAGGCGGCAAACGGCAGAGGGGCAGGCATAGCGGATGTTTTTGATGAACGCTATTACGTGGAGAATTATCCGGATTTAAAGGAGATATACGGTTATGACAGGGCGGCTCTGCTGAAGCATTTCATGACCTTCGGCCTCTCGGAAGGCAGGAACATGAACGGGCTGCTGGACCTTGTGGAATACAGGGAGAAATATCCGGATCTCCAGGAGGCGTTCGGGGACGACTGGGATGCCTATGTGGAGCACTATCTTACCTATGGGGCTTTCGAGCACAGGGACAACGGGACGGACTTCGACCCGGTGGATTACCTTAACAGATACAGCGACCTGCAGGATGTCTTCGGCATGGACATATTGGCCGCCTACCAGCATTACGAGACATATGGGAAGCAGGAAGGGAGAGAGGGCAGAAGCGAGGCTGCCATAATTGCGGCCCAGACACAGGCGCAGGCCCAGAAAAAGGAGCCGCCGAAATCCCCCGATGCCTCGAAGCCGGAACAAGAGCCGGGTGAAGAAGCCATTGAGATCCAGAGCGTGGAGGTCACAGGCACCGGCCGCATCAGGGTCACTCTGAGCCGGGAGACGGAACGGCCCCTCACCCTGGAAGCCTTCAGCATCATATGTAACAGCGGCGGCTCCGATATGACGATACTGTCCGTGTCCACCAACGATAACAGGGTCTATGACCTGACCACTACCTACTACAGGGACCAGGATTACGATATCCAGATCACGCTGCCCGATGGCAGTACGATTTCCAAGGTCTTTACCTACAGGACGGACTGCCCGCAGATTTCGGGCATCGGCGCCGTCCGCACCAGCGCCGGCGAGGCCGGGATCACCTATAATTCGGACGCACCCGGGTATTTTTACTATATGCTGAGGGAAAACGCGTCCGGCCCGGCCCGGGCGGCAGGGGGATCCGTGCCCACAGAATCCGAACTCATCGGCAATGGCGTCAGAACGGAGATGAGGCAGCATGAGAACAGCTTTACCGTTTCCGGCCTGGCCGGGGGCGTGTCGTACACCATGTACTATATGGCTGTCGATACAGAGGACAGGGCCACATTGGTAAACAGCCTTTCCATTGCCAGCGAAGTCCATGAGGAGACGGCCACCGCGATCAAAAGAGCAGAGGCGTTCGCCGAGGAGCAGTGGAACGGCGAATTCCTGTATGGCTTCGAGATAGAGCTGGAGGCTGCCACCGCGGAAAGCCTGACTCTGGACCAGTTTGACATAAGCTGTCCCCAGAACGAGACCACGCTTGGGGAGGTCAGGACCTCGGACAACAGGATCTACCGCGTGTATATGCAGAGGGGCAGCATCCCCAAGGGCAATAATACCTATACGATCCTGATCACCCTGAAGGACGGTACGCAGTTAAAGGGAAGCTGTTACCTTGACCTGCAGGCGCCCAGGGTGGATGCAAGAAACATCGAGTGGGTAGACGAGGACACGATAAAGGTCACCGTCAACTCTGACGAAGCGGGAAGCCTTTACTATGCGATTCAGGATCAGGTGGACGGGGAAGGTACGACCGCCCCCAAGGATCCCGCCCAAATCTACGCCCAGGGCACGAAGGTCTCCATTGGATACGGCCTGAATTATATAACGGTCAAGGGCGTGAAGGCGGGGCAATGGTTCTGCTTTGCGTCGGAGGACGAACGGAACAACAGGGAGTCCTTCTACAGCTATAAGCAGATTCCCGAGTACACGGCTCCGGCTCCGGACGATACAGAGAAGCCGATGATTACAGGGGTGGAGGTCCTTAAGGCTTCCGATGGCGCGACGCTTAAGGTGGTGTTCAACCAGGATGTAGAGGGGTATTACGACAATAACCTGACACAGATCAGCGGAATCACAGGAAAGCTGTTGTTTGAGGCAAAATATAGCTCGGAAGGAGATTTTGAGAGCAATGTGCTGACGCTTACCGTGGTGGATCGGGCCGTTACTATTCCAAAGGGCAGCCATACCCTGACTATTATATTTTATGACTACGAAGCAATATTAACGTATGATTTCACAGTATAGCGGAAACGAAGCGGACGAGAAATTAATGCTTGCCTGTCACCCCATTATGAGATATAATGTGAGTGGACAAAAAGGGAAACACATTTTCACAAAAGGGGTGGGGGCATGGCTTCGTCTTCCAAGACAGACACAGAGGTAATCATCGGTGGCAAGGTATTCACTCTGAGCGGTTACGAAAGTGAAGAATATCTGCAAAAGGTGGCGTCCTATATCAACAACAAGATAAACGAGTACAGCAAGCTGGACGGGTTCAAGCGGCAGCCTGCGGATACCCAGGGGGTACTGCTCCAACTGAACATCGCTGATGACTATTTTAAGGCGAAGAAGCAGATATCCGCCCTGGAGGATGAGCTGGCGGCCAAGGACAAGGAGCTGTACGACCTGCGGCATGAACTGATTTCCACCCAGATTAAGCTGGAGGGCGTGGAGGAGCAGGTAAGGGCGCTCCAGAAGGCCCAGAACGAGGGCGAGAAAGAAATCGTGCGGCTGGAAACAGAGTTAAAGAAAAAGTAATAGGGGGCTGTCCGAATCCCGGACAGCTTCTTTCATTATAGGCTGCTATAGCTTACAGGCTGTTGACGCAGGGGAGTTTTTTATGGAAAAGAATGACAGAGTCGAACTGCTTTCGCCCGCCGGGAACGCGGCCGGGTTCTATGGGGCTGTCCACGCGGGCGCGGACGCCGTCTACCTGGCCGGAAACCAGTTCGGGGCCAGGGCCTACGCCGAGAATTTTACCACGGAGGAGCTTCTGGAGTGCATCCGCTATGGGCATCTCCTGGGGCGGAAGATCTATCTCACCGTGAACACGCTGCTGAAGAATCAGGAGATGAAGCTGCTTCAGGATTACCTGGCCCCCCTTTATGAGGCCGGGCTGGATGCGGTGATCGTCCAGGACTTAGGGGTGCTGCGCTTTATCCGGGAGCGGTTCCCCGGGCTGAAGCTCCATGTGAGCACGCAGATGACCATCTGCTCCCGGTGGGGAGCCTCTCTGCTGAAGGAAATGGGCGCAAGCCGCATTGTCCCCGCCAGGGAGCTGGGCCTGGAGGAGCTCATCGCCATGCGGGAGGAGTCGGGCGTCCAGGTGGAGGCCTTCGTCCACGGCGCCATGTGCTACTGCTATTCGGGACAATGCCTGTTCAGCAGCATCCTGGGGGGACGCAGCGGAAACAGGGGCCGCTGCGCCCAGCCCTGCCGCCTGCCCTATACGTTGAGCGAGGGGAAGGGCTGTAAGGAATGCTATCCGCTGAGCCTGAAGGATATGTGCACCATCGAGCATATCCCCCGGCTGATAGAGGCTGGCATCGATTCCTTTAAGATAGAAGGGCGCATGAAGCGGCCGGAGTATGCCGCCGGTGTGACGGATATCTATAGGCGCTGTATCGATAATTACTATGCGCTGAGGAGCAGGATGGAGCCGCGGGAGGCCGCGGAAGAATATCGGGTCAGCGAGGAGGACAGGCGGGAGCTGGCCTCCCTATATGTGCGGGACGGCCTTCAGGACGGTTACTATTTCAGGCGAAACGGCCGGGATATGGTCAGCATCGACAGCCCCGCCTACCGGGAGAGCGATGAGCGGGTGCTGTGCCGGATACGGGAGAGATACCTGGACGCCCATTTGAAGCTGCCTGTGACGGTCAGGGCCTTTTTCCACGTGGGCAGGCCCGCGAAGGTAACGCTGGAAACGCAGTGCCCCTCCCTGGGACGTCTGTCCGCCGGCGCGGAGGGCGAGCCTGTGGCGCAGGCCCAGAAGCAGCCCATTACCGAGGAAAATGTCCGGAAGCAGCTCTGCCGTCTGGGGGACAGCGCCTTTTGCGCGGACGGGGCTGAGATTTCCATGGACCCGGACAGCTTTTACCCGCTGAAGCAGATCAATGAACTGCGCAGGATGGCCGTGGCAGAGCTGGAACGGAAAATCCTCCAGGCAAGGGGATATAGGGAGAACAGGCAGGGGGAGAGGACTGCGGAGTGCACGGCGGAGATGAACGCCGTGGCGGAGGAGAGGACTGCGCTTCTGTCTTCGGAAGCCGAACCCACGGCAAAGATGAACGCTGTGGCGGAGGAGATGACTCCGCCTCTGCCTTCGGAAGCCGGACCCACGGCGGAGATGAACGCTGTGGCAGAGGAGATGACTACACTTCTGTCCTCGGGAGCCGAACCCACAGTGGAGATGAACGCTGTAGCAGAGGGGAGGACTGCGCTTCTGTCTTCAAAAGCCGAACCATCGAAGGGCAGGTCCCAACAGCCCTCGCCCCGCAGCTACGCTTTCTATGTCCGCACCATGGGGCAGCTTAAGGCGCTGGGAGAGTGGATTGCCGCAACTTCCCTGGACGCTCCCTGGCGGATCTATGTGGACGGCGACCTGCTCACAGAGCAGTGGCCCCACATAGCGGACATCTGCAGGGGACTTTCTGGCAGCGGGGCATTGTTCGCGGCGCTTCCCTATATCCTGCGGGAGACGGACGGGGAATATCTGGAGGAATTATATGAGAAAGTGCATGAGAGCGGCCTTTTCCGGGGCTTCCTGGTCCGCTCCATGGACGGGCTGGGCTTCCTACGGAAAAAGCATCTCGGGGAGAAAGGGCATCCCGGGGAGAAAAAGCATCCCGAGGAGAAAAGGCATCCCGGGGAGAAGGAGGCGGGCGTTTCAGGGGTAGGGCTGCGCCCTGCGGAAGAGGCCGCTCTGTCTGTCAGGACGGATGCAGGCGTCTACGCGTGGAACGATTCCGCCCTGGAGGAGCTGTCCGGCCTGGCGGAAGGCTTCTGCCTGCCCTATGAGCTGAACGCCTCCGCCCAGAGGCATCTCTGGGAGGGGCTTTGCCGGAAGGGCCTTTCGGAAAAGCTCTCCTGCGAGAAAATCGTATACAGCCGTATCCCCATGATGGTCACGGCCAACTGCCTGCGCAGGACTGCGGGAGAGTGCGGGAAAGGGAAGGAAAACAGGGAAATCGTAAGCCTCAGGGACAGATACCGAAAGGAGTTTCCGGTCCTGATCAACTGTCGGCACTGCATGAACATCATCTATAACAGCGTCCCCTTTTCGCTGTATATGGAAGAGAAGCATTCCATGGAAGAGAAGCATTCCATGGAAGAGAGGCATTCCATGGAAGAAAAGCATTCCATGAAAGAGAAGCTTTCCAAAGAGGGGCGTGCCGGGGAGCGGGAGCCTGTCGGCTGGAAGGGGCGCGTGGATCCGCGGATGGACTTCACCCTGGAATCCCCGGAGGAGGTAAAGCGGCTCTTGGACGCTTTTTTCAGGGGAATGCCCTTTCCGCTGAAGGACTACACCACCGCCCACGAAAAGCGCGGCGCAGTGTGAAAAGATTTACGATTGGATGGAGAAAGGAAAAAGATGCGGGAATATATCACAGAGCTTTCCAGATATATCATACCGGCGCTGATGGCGGTCTATGTCCTGTGCAGCTTTGCCTGTCTGGTGGAAGGGACGGCGCACAAGCAGGGCAGCCCCAGGAATACAGGCATTTACACGGTACAGAACACCATCATGTTCTTCCTTCAGCTGCTCATGTTCACGGACCTTGCCCTGGTGAGCGGAGACATGGAGTATGTATTCTTCTATGTGTTCGTACAGGTGTTCCTTCTGGCGGCTGTGGCCATGGTGCCTGTCATATATGAAAAGGCCAACCGGCTGCTGCTGAACAATATGTGCATGCTCATGGGAACGGGACTGTGCGTCATCTCACGGGTTTCCTTCAACCAGGCGGTGCGGCAGTATATCATCGTGCTGATGTCCCTGGCGGTGTCCCTGTTCATCCCCTGGATTCTGTCCCAGATCCATTTCCTGAAGAAGCTGACCTGGTTATACGGGATCGCGGGCATCGTGATGCTGGGCATGGTCCTGCTCTACAGCGAGGTCACCTACGGCGCGGAAATCTCCTTTACCATAGGGGGCCTGACCTTCCAGCCCTCGGAGTTCGTGAAGATCGTCTTCGTCTTTTTTCTGGCCGCTGCCCTCTGGGAGGACGCCTCCATAGTCAGGGTGGGCATGACGGCTGTCATCGCCGGGGCCCATGTGGTGATTTTGGTGATGTCGAAGGACCTGGGGAGCGCGCTGATCTTCTTTGTGGGCTACGTGTTTGTAGTATTTGCCGCCACCCGGAATTACCTCTATCTGCTGGCCGGGGCAGTGGGGGGAAGCGGCGCGGCCTGGGGAGCCTTGAAGCTCTTCGGCCATGTGAGGGACAGAGTCCTTACCTGGCGCGATCCCTGGAGCTATATCGATAAGGAGGGCTATTCCATCACCCAGTCGCTTTTCGCCATCGGCAGCGGCAACTGGTTCGGCATGGGGCTACTGAAGGGAAATCCCACGGCGATACCCTTTGTGGAGAAGGACTTCATTTTTTCCTCCGTGTGCGAGGAGCTGGGGGTGGCCTTCGGCATCTGCATCATCCTGCTTTCCGTGGCCTGCTTCCTGGAGATGATGCGGATGTCAGCCCTGATCAGGGACAGGTTCTACCAGTTGGTGGTATACGGAATCGGCATCATGTATATCTTCCAGATATTCCTGACCATCGGGGGCGGCATCAAGCTGATTCCCCTGACCGGCGTCACGCTGCCCTTCATCAGCTATGGAGGCAGCTCCGTGATGACCACCATGATTATGTTTTTCCTGATCCAGGGCATCTATATCAGACTACAGCAGGAGGGAGGCAGGCATAATGCCAGAAAAGGAAAAGAAACGCCGTCCGGCAGCGCCCGGGAAAAAGACCAGTCATAAAAAAAGCCGCAGCGCCCGCTACAGCGCCAACAGGCCTGAGATCATCGTCACATGCTGCTTCTTCGGGCTGCTGTTCACTGCGCTGATCGGATATCTGAGCTATTTCACGGCCACCAGCGAGGAGGAGATGATCAACAACAGCTATAATTCCAGGCAGGAGATCCTGCTGTCCAGGAATTACCGCGGCACGATCTACTCCAGGGACGGGGACGTCCTGGCCGAGACTAGACTGGATGCGGACCAGGAGGAGTCCAGGGCATACCCCTACGGCAAGCTGTTCGCCCATGCCGTGGGCTATTCCACCAAAGGCCGCACGGGCATCGAGGCCCTGGCAAACTACTACCTGATCAACACCAATACCTCCCTTTCCAACAAGGCGGCCAACGACATAGCCGGCATCAAGAATCCCGGCGACAGCGTCTATACCACCCTGGACGTGGAGCTCCAGCTGGTGGCGGACGACCAGCTCAATATCTACAAGGGAGCCATCGTGGTGACGGAAGTCTCCACGGGGAAGATACTGGCCATGGTGTCCCATCCGGGCTTCGACCCCAATGAAATCGGAGCAATCTGGGATTCCATCGTGGAGGATGAAGACAGCTCTGTATTGCTGAACCGTGTGACCCAGGGACAATATCCTCCCGGCTCCACCTTCAAAATCGTGACGGCGCTGGAGTACATCCGGGAGAACCCCGATACCTACAACGAATATTCCTATCAGTGCAATGGGTATTTCAGTTCCGGTACCGGGCGCATCAACTGTTACCATGGGACGAACCACGGGCAGGTGGGCTTCGAGAGCTCCTTCGCGAAATCCTGCAATTCCTCCTTTGCCAATATCGGGGTGAATCTGGAGCAGCAGAGCTTCGAGGAGACCCTGGAGGAGCTGCTGTTCAACAGGCCTCTTCCTGTCGATTTCCCCTATTCGGAGAGCAAAGCCAATGTGGTGGACAGGGTTTCCATGAACGAGCTGATGCAGACTTCCATCGGCCAGGGCAGGACCCAGATCTCGCCCCTCCACCTGAACATGATAACCAGCGCCATCGCAAACGGCGGGATCCTCATGAAGCCCTATGCGGTAGACCGGGTGGAGAATGACGAGGGGCGGATCGTGAAGGCGTTCGAGCCCTCCGCCTACGGGAGCCTGATGACCGGGGAGGAGGCGGGGATCCTGAAGGGCCTGATGGAATCCGTGGTGGAGGAGGGCACCGGCAGGAAGCTCTCCGGCTTAAGCTACACCGCCGCCGGAAAGACGGGCTCCGCGGAATATAATGACGTAAAAGAGGATAGTCATGCATGGTTTACCGGTTTCGCCCCGGTGGAGAATCCTGAAATCTGCGTTACGATCATCGTGGAGGGAGCCGGCAGCGGCGGGGATTACGCGGTTCCCATCGCCAGGCGGATCTTCGATGCCTATTTTAACGACGGGAGATGACCGGCAGAATGCCGCGCGAAAAATAAGTATTGCACTTCCGGGGAGATTGGACTATACTATTCCTAGTCAGGTAAGTGGCACACCAATCAGGAGGAATTGCAATGATGGAAGCAACAAGCTGTGGTGGTGTGGTAATTTTTCGTGGGAAAATCCTGCTTTTGTACAAGAATTACAAGAACAAGTACGAGGGCTGGGTTCTGCCGAAAGGCACCGTTGAGCAGGGCGAGGACTTCAAGGATACGGCCCTGCGGGAGGTGCTGGAAGAATCGGGGGCGAAAGCCACCATCATAAAATATATCGGGAAGAGCGAATACACGTTCAACGTGCCCGAGGATATCGTGGAGAAGGAAGTGCACTGGTATCTGATGATGGCCGACAGTTATTACAGCAAACCACAAAAGGAAGAATTCTTTTCGGATTCAGGCTATTACAAGTACCATGAGGCATATCATCTGCTGAAGTTCGCAAACGAAAAGCAGATATTGGAAAAGGCGTATGAGGAGTATCTGGAGCTGAAGAAGAGCAATCTATGGGGCAGCAAGAAGTATTATTAGAATATCATCCGAATTTGTACCTGGGTGAGGGCATTAAGAAGAAAAAATTGGATAAAATAAAGAAAAAGCTGGAAAACAAGCCCCTATTTTCCGGTGTATTTCTGATTTCCCTTTCCCGCAACCCGTTCGACCAGCTGGAAATCTATGAAGCGAGACAATTGTGCCAGCCCTATTACCGCAAATGCCCGCCCTATGTGGTAGGCATAGCGAAGAACAGGGAGGAAGCCATTGCCCTGGTGGAGGAAATCGTAACCGAATGCCTGGCGGTCAGGGGCGACTGCGCGTTGAAGGAGTATCTGCGATGTTAGCTATCGTTTTAAAGGTTCTGTCCATACTCGGCATAGTCCTTCTGGCAGTGCTGGCGGTAATGCTCCTGGGGCTTGTATTGGTCCTGTTCGTCCCTCTCACCTACCGGCTCTCCGGCAGCAAAGATGCGGAAGGCCTGAGGCTTTCGGTGAAGCTGAACTGGTTCTTCGGGCTGCTGCGGGTGCGGTTCCGATACCCTGCGCCCGGACGGCTTACGGCCAAGGCGCTGTGGTTTTCCCTGCTCGATATGAAAATCCCGCCAGAGAAGACGGTTCGGGAGGAGACGGACAGCGTTCCTGCGGATGCAGACTCCCCCGCAGGGAGAAATGCTTCGCGGAAAGCGGACTCCTCAAAGCCTTCGGAGCCGGAATCGGCGGAACCTGCGGAGCCGAAAGCAATTGATTCGGAAGCCGCTCCCGCAGAAGCCGTCCCCAATGCCGCAAAAGCCACGAACGGCCCAAAAACGGAAGGTTCCCCGGAAACAGGGTCAGAAGCCGCCCCTGCCGCCGGAAGCGGCGGAGAGGGTGAGGGGCAGACCGCTCAGGAGGGCGGCCCCTTTGGAAAGATTTCTCAAAAAGTTCAGGGGATAAAGTACACAATCTATAATATATGTGATAAAATAAAAGGAATCTGGAAGAATATATCCTATTATATGGAGCTTTTGCAGGAGGAAAACACAAAGCAGCTGGCCGCCCATGCCTTTTTCCGGGCAGGCCGGATCCTCAAGGGCATCCGGCCAAAGCACGTCAAAGTAAGGCTGCTCTTCGGCACAGGCTCTCCGGATACCACAGGCTACCTCTACGGCGCATACTGCATCCTGTCCGCCCCGCTGGGGACGGGAATGTGCGTGACGCCCGACTTCGAGGAGAAAAGGCTGGAGGGAGAGTTCGACATAGCCGGACACGTACTGGTATGGACGTTCGTGATAAACGGCCTGAGGCTCTTCCTGGACAAAAAGCTGCGCATATTCCTGCGAAGGCTGAAAACAGGACGGAAGAAACCCGCTGCCGCATAGCGGTGCGGACAGGAATATCTGAAAAGACACAGAGCTTGTACAAGGCAAGCATGGCAAAGAAAGTCCGGCATGAACTGGCATGAGAATGGAGGAGAAGATGGCAGAGAAGGAAAGAGAAAATCAGTTTCAGGGAGTCGTAGAGTCATTGCTCAGAGGCATGGATACGGTGCTGTCCACCAAGACAGTGGTGGGAGAGGCCACGAAGATCGGCGATACCATCATCCTGCCCCTGGTGGACGTGAGCTTCGGCGTAGGCGCCGGGGCAGGCAGCAACGGGCAGAAGAGCTCCTCGTCCGGCGCGGGAGGCCTGGGCGGAAAGATGACGCCCAGCGCGGTGCTGGTCATAAAGGACAATGCCGTCAAGCTGGTGAACATCAAGAACCAGGACGCTGTCACCAAGGTGCTGGACATGATTCCGGACCTGGTGGACAAGTTCACGAAGTCCAAAAAGAAGGGCGGGAAGGACGGGACAGACGGGATGGAAGAAATCTCCGACGCGGAGGTGGTGGACATCGCGTTCCCGGAGGAAGAAACGGAAGAGGGGCATTCCGTGGAAGAGCCGGAGGATTGACATTTTCCGCGCCCGGGGCGCATATGATAGAGTGATACCACGAAGTCTGAGGCATCATGAAGAAAATCATAGGACTCGTTGCTCTTCTCATAGCGATCGGCATGCTGATCATGCTGATTGCCCACAACCGGCTGGTGGGCCTGATTATCATCGCCCTGTTGCTGTTTGTGGGATACAATTGCTTCTGCGGGGATTGAGGCATACCGGGCGCGTTGAAAAGCACTAAAAGAGGCTGCCGCAGCGACAGCCTCTTTCCGTTGACGTCAATTTCCAATTTCCATTCTTGCTGAATGTACGAAAAAGCTTACGCTCTCTCCACATTGCCTGACCTTAAGCAACGGGTGCAGACATGCATCCTCTTAGAAGCGCCGTTCACCTTGCACCTTACCCGCTTGACATTCGCTTTCCACATTGCATTGGTCTTTCTATTCGAATGGCTTACATTATGACCGAACTGAACGCCTTTCCCACAAATATCACACTTCGCCATTTTGCCACCTCCTCAACACCCGCGCGTGCAACGCTTGTATTTTTATTGTACACAACATTAGTATCTTAACAGAAATATATGGAAAAAGCAAGTGAAAAAAATCTTTTTTTAATTTTAATATTTATTATTCCCTTTTTCTGGGAAAGCTGTTAAAATAATATCTATATGTCTGTTTTTTATTGTTAGAGGCAAGGAAAGGAAGGGTTACTATGAAAGGTTCTTCTATGAATACCCATATGGGAAAGATTGTCGTTCATAATGAAGTGATTGCCCAGTATGCGGGAGGCGTTGCCGTGGAATGCTTTGGTATCGTAGGCATGGCAGGCGTCAGCGTAAAGGACGGTCTGGTAAAGCTTCTTAAAATGGACAGCATCACCAGGGGCATCACCGTGACGCTCAACAAGAACAATAAACTAATTCTGGATTTCCACGTCATCGTGGCCTATGGCGTCAGCATATTGGCTGTGGCAGACAACCTGATCAGCAACGTGAAATACAAAGTGGAAGAATTTACCGGTATCGAAATCGAGAAGATCAATATCTATGTAGACGGTGTCAGAGTGATTGATTAAGGAGGAGCGTGTCGTGAGTTTACAGCAAATCGATGCCGGGATGCTTTCCAGGATGTTCCTGGCCGGCGCAAAGAATTTGGAGAGCAAGAAGGAGTGGATCAATGAACTGAACGTTTTCCCCGTCCCCGACGGCGACACGGGCACCAATATGACCATGACCATCATGTCCGCGGCCAGGGAAGTCCTGGAGCTGGGCGACGCAGCTGACATGCAGGGGCTGTGCAAGGCCATTTCCGGCGGCTCCCTGCGGGGCGCAAGGGGGAATTCCGGCGTCATCCTGTCACAGCTCTTCCGCGGCTTCACCAGGCGGATCAAGGAGGAGGAGAGCCTGACGATCCCCGTCCTTGCGGAAGCCCTGGACAAGGCCGTGGAGACTGCCTACAAGGCTGTCATGAAGCCCAAGGAGGGCACGATCCTCACCGTTGCCAGAGGAGCGGCGGAGAAGGCCCAGGCGCTTGTGGAGGACGGCTGTTCGGATATGGAGACCTTCCTCTCCACCATCATCGCCCACGCGGAATATGTGCTGAGCCAGACTCCGGAGATGCTTCCCGTGCTGAAGCAGGCCGGCGTGGTGGATTCCGGCGGGCAGGGGCTCATCACGGTGCTCTCCGGCGCTTTCGACGCGTTCCTGGGCAAGGAGCTGGATCTGTCCATCAAGCCCTCCGGCGGGACAGGCAGCGGCAAGGCTTCCGGCCAGCGGCAGGCGGAGGCGCAGATGGAGATCAAGTTCGGCTACTGCACGGAATTCATCATCATGCTGAACAAGACATTCAACATCAAGACAGAGATGGATTTCAAGGCTTATCTGGAGTCCATCGGCGATTCCATTGTATGTGTGGCAGACGACGATGTCGTGAAGGTGCACGTACATACCAATGACCCTGGCCTGGCGATCCAGAAGGCATTGAAGTATGGCGCGCTCTCCAACATGAAGATCGACAACATGCGTCTGGAGCATCAGGAGAAGCTCTTCAAGATGGCGGAGAAGGAGGAGGGGAAGGCCGCCGGGCAGGAATCCGGCAAGGCAGCGCAGGCGGCTGAAGCGGCGGCAGATGCGCCTCCCAAGGACTTCGGCTTCATCGCCGTCTCCGTGGGGGAGGGCATTAACGAAATCTTCCGCAGCCTGGGGGTGGACTACATCATCGAAGGCGGACAGACCATGAACCCCAGCACGGCGGACATCCTGGACGCGGTGGATAAGGTCAACGCAAAGACCATATTCATCCTGCCCAACAACAAGAACATCATCCTGGCGGCGAACCAGGCCGCGGAGCTCACCGCGGAGAAGGATCTCTTCGTGATCCCCACCAAGACCATTCCCCAGGGGATAACCGCCGTCATCAATTTCGTGCCGGAGCTGTCCGTGGAGGAGAACGAGGCGAACATGCTGGCCGAAATCGAGCATGTCTGCACCGGGCAGGTGACCTACGCGGTGCGTGATACGGTCATCGACGACAAGGAGATCAAAAAGGGCGACTTCATGGGAATCGGCGATACAGGCATCCTTGCCGTGGGTGGGGACATGACCGCTGTGGCGGGGGATACCGTGTCGAAGATGATGAGCCCGGAGAGCGAGCTGATCAGCATTTACTATGGGAGCGATGTGAAGGAGGAGGCTGCGGAGGCCTTCCGGGCCCAGATCGCGGACCGCTATCCCGACTGCGATATCGAGCTGCAGTACGGCGGCCAGCCCATCTATTATTATGTCATGTCTGTGGAATAGATCTGAACTGTTGCGGGGAGTGCAGGAGGGAGGCAGATTGGCGCTGTCTCCTTCCTTTGTGATGGATACCGTAGAGGAGGCTTATGGACAGGGATACGCCTATAACGGAGCTGAAAGGGGTGGGCGAGAAGACCGCCAGGCTGTTCGGCAAGCTGGACATCCGGACGGTGGGGGAGCTGCTGGCGGCCTATCCGAGGGATTACGAGGTGTTCGGAGAGCCTGTGAAGATCGGCCGGGCAGTTTCCGGGGAGGTCTGCGCCGTCCAGGGGGCCGTAAGCGGCATCCCCAATGAGCGTAGGATCCGGAATCTGAGCATCCTGAACGTGGTGATAGCGGATGAGTCCGGCCGCCTACAGTTGACCTTTTACAACATGCCCTTCCTGAAAAAGACGCTGCGCCAGGGCGGATTCTACATCTTCCGCGGCCTGGTCCGGGCAAAGGGCGCCGTCCCGGTCATGGAGCAGCCCAAAATCTTCTCCCCGGCGGATTACGACAGGCTCATGAACCGTCTGGTGCCCCGGTATGCCCTGACGAAGGGCCTGACCAACCAGGCGGTGCAGAAATATGTGCGGCAGGCGCTGTCCCTCTATGCGTTCGAGCCGGAATACTATGACCCTGCCCTGCTGGAGGAGAATCAACTGGTTTCCTGGCGGGAGGCCGTGGAGACGGTGCATTTCCCGGATGATCGGGATTCCCTGATAAGAGCCAGGCGGCGGCTGGTGTTCGATGAGTTCTTTTCGTTCCTGTATCTGATGCGCAGGGGCCGGCAGTTGGACAGGCAGCTGGAGAACCGCCACCGGATGCCGGAGACCGCGGACGCCCGGCGTTTTCTGGAGCAGCTCCCCTTTCCCCTGACGAAGGCCCAGGAGAAGGTCTGGCGGGAGATCCGGGAGGACCTGGCAGGGGAGAGCTGCATGAACCGCCTGGTGCAGGGGGATGTGGGTTCCGGCAAGACGATCGTGGCCGTGCTGGCGCTGCTGACGGCCGCCGCCAACGGGTATCAGGGCGCGCTGATGGCCCCCACGGAGGTGCTGGCCGTACAGCATTTCGAGACCATACAGGGCTATGCGGAAAAGTATGGCCTGATTTTCCGCCCCGTCCTGCTGGTGGGCTCCATGGCGGCCAGGGAGAAGCGGGAGGCCTACCGGGCCATTGCCGCCGGGGAGGCCAATCTGATCGTCGGCACCCACGCCCTGATCCAGGAAAAGGTGCAGTACCGCTCCCTGGGGCTGGTGGTGACGGACGAGCAGCACCGGTTCGGGGTCAGGCAGCGGGAACTTTTGGCACAGAAGGGGGAGGATCCCCATATCCTGGTCATGAGCGCCACGCCCATTCCCAGGACGCTGGCCATCATTCTATACGGAGACCTCCATCTGTCGGTCATCGACGAGCTGCCCGCGGACAGGCTGCCCATCAAGAACTGCGTGGTGAATACCGGCTACAGGCCCAAAGCCTACCGGTTCATCGCCGGACAGGTGGCCCAGGGGCGGCAGGTCTATGTCATCTGTCCCCAGGTGGAGGGGGACGCGGATGACGCCGAGGGCGGGATTCCCATGGAGAATGTGGTGTACTACGCGGAGACGCTTAAAAGTGCGCTGCCTGCCGATATCCGGGTGTCCTATCTCCACGGCAGGATGCGCCCCGGGGACAAGAACCGCATCATGAATCAGTTCGCGGAGCATTCCATCGATGTGCTGGTGTCCACCACGGTCATAGAGGTGGGGATCAATGTGCCCAACGCCACTGTGATGATGGTGGAGAACGCGGAGCGCTTCGGCCTGGCCCAGCTTCATCAGCTCCGGGGGCGGGTGGGCCGCGGGGAGCACCAGAGCTACTGCATCTTCGTCAGCGCGGACGAGAAGGCGGAATCCATGGAAAGGCTGGAGATTCTGAACAAGTCCAATGACGGCTTCCATATCGCCTCGGAGGACCTGAAGCTCCGGGGGCCGGGGGAGCTGTTCGGCATCCGGCAGAGCGGGGAATTCTCTTTTCGGGTGGGGGATATCTACGCGGACGCCGGGCTGCTGAAGCAGGCCTCCGAGGCGGTGGACAGGCTGCTGGCCGCGGATCCGGAGCTGAGCCTGCCGGAGCATGGCCGCCTGAAAGCGCATCTGGAGAAGGCGGCGGAGGCGGGCGTGGACTTTCGGTCCATATGATATGCTCACGGGCGATGAAATTGAAATATACGGTTAGAGACTGATATAGATTGATATAGATTTTGAAATAAAACATGCGGCATATCGGGAAAACGTATGCACGGAAACGAGGGAATGTTATGTCAAATGTGGCAATTGTAACGGACAGCAACAGTGGAATCACACAGGCGGCGGGGAAGGAGCTGGGCATCTATGTGCTGCCCATGCCTTTTATGATCGATGAGGAGACTTATTTCGAGGATATCGACCTGACCCAGGAGCAGTTTTATGAAAAGCTTGCCTCCGGCGCCAATATCGCTACCAGCCAGCCGTCTCCGGAGTCTGTGATGAATCTGTGGGACAAGGTCCTGGAGGAGCATGACGAGCTGGTCCACATCCCCATGAGCAGCGGGCTGTCGGGCTCCTGTCAGAGCGCCATGATCCTGGCCCAGGAGTACGACGGGCGGGTGCAGGTGGTGAACAATCAGAGGATTTCGGTGACCCAGCGGCAGTCCTGTCTGGACGCGAAGCTTTTGGCGGCCAAGGGGAAGAGCGCCGGGGAGATCAGGGAGTTCCTGGAAGAGGATAAGTTCAACAGCAGTATCTATATTATGCTGGATACGCTGTATTATCTGAAAAAGGGCGGGAGGATCACGCCTGCCGCAGCGGCGATCGGGACGATGCTGCGGCTGAAGCCGGTGCTGCAGATTCAGGGGGAGAAGCTGGACGCTTTTGCCAAGGCCAGGACCACGAATCAGGGGAAGGCTATTATGATGACGGCTATCAGGAATGATATCGAGAACCGGTTCGGGGGGATGACAGAGGATAAGCATATCTGGCTGCAGGTTGCGCATACGGCGAACCTGGAGGAGGCGGAGCTCTATAAGAAGGAGATACTGGAACGGTTTCCGGGGTATGATGTACATGTGGACGCGCTGTCGTTGAGCGTGGCGTGTCATATCGGGCCTGGGGCGCTGGCGTTTGCCTGCTGCAGGAAGATTCAGGTTTAGTGAAAAAACTTCTTGCATTTTGCAGGAAGTTCGAGTATCATGGAATCAGAACATATGTTCCTCCGCTCCCGGGAAAGCGGTGTGGGACATGACAGTCATGGGACAGAAGGCTTTTGGAATGAGAGGATTATAGATGGCGAGTGGTGTGGGTGTTGGGAATTATGATGCCTCCAGCATTACGGTGCTGGAGGGGCTGGAGGCTGTGCGGAAGAGGCCGGGGATGTATATCGGCAGCGTGTCCACGAAGGGGCTGAACCATCTGATTTATGAAATCGTGGACAATGCGGTGGATGAGCATCTGGCGGGGGTATGCGATACGATCCGGGTAGTGCTGGAGGCGGACGGGTCGGCTACGGTGATCGATAATGGGCGCGGGATTCCGGTGGGGATGCACGAGAAGGGAATCAGCGCGGAGCGGCTGGTCTTTACCACGCTCCATGCGGGGGGGAAGTTTGATAATTCAGCGTATAAGACCAGCGGGGGGCTGCACGGGGTGGGGTCTTCGGTGGTGAACGCGCTTTCCACCAGGTTGACCGTGACGGTCAAGACCGGCGGCTTTATCTATGAGGACAGGTATGAGCGGGGAAATCCGGTGGTGGAGCTTCAGGACGGGCTGCTTCCGGTGTTGGGGAAGACGAAGGAGTCGGGGACTACCATCAATTTCCTGCCGGACGATACGATTTTCGAGAAGACCCGGTTCAAGGAGGAGGATGTGAAGAGCCGTCTGCATGAGACGGCTTATCTGAATCCGAATCTGACGATCGTATTCGAGGACAGGCGGGGGGAAGCGCCGGAGACGGTGACGTTCCATGAGCCGGACGGGATCACGGGCTTTGTGAAGGACATGAACAAGTCCCAGGAGGCGGTGCATGACATCGTCTATTTCAGCGGGGAGAGCGAGGGGATTTCCGTTGAGGTGGCTTTTCAGTACATCAATGAGTTCCATGAGAATGTGCTGGGGTTCTGCAACAATATATACAATTCCGAGGGCGGCACGCATCTGACGGGCTTTAAGACCATGTTCACGAACGTCATCAATACATATGCGCGGAATCTGGGGATCCTGAAGGAGAAGGACACCAATTTCACGGGGGCGGACGTGCGTAACGGTATGACGGCGGTGGTGTCGATCAAGCACCCGGATCCCCGCTTCGAGGGGCAGACCAAGACGAAGCTGGACAATCAGGACGCGGCCAAGGTGGTGTCCAAGGTGACGGGTGAGGAGATCGTGCATTTCTTCGACCGGAACCTGGAGACTTTGAAGAATGTCATCTCCTGCGCGGAGAAGGCGGCCAAGATTCGCAAGTCCGAGGAGCGGGCGAAGACGAACATGCTGACGAAGCAGAAGTTCTCCTTCGACTCCAACGGGAAGCTGGCCAACTGCGAGTCCAAGACGCCCTCCCAGTGCGAGATTTTCATCGTGGAGGGGGATTCCGCCGGGGGCAGCGCGAAAATGGCCAGGAACCGCATGTTCCAGGCAATCCTGCCGATCCGGGGCAAAATCCTCAATGTGGAGAAGGCCAGCATAGACAAGGTGCTGGCAAACGCGGAGATCAAGACCATGATCAACGCCTTCGGATGCGGGTTTTCCGAGGGGTACGGGAATGATTTCGATATCTCCAGGCTCCGCTATGACAAGATCATCATCATGGCGGATGCGGACGTGGACGGGGCCCATATCT
>NZ_CAJUCP010000059.1 GCF_910585425.1 uncultured Acetatifactor sp.
GCTTCCGCTTACTCTATTCTCCCCAGCATAGCTGGGGGATTAGGGTTTTCATTCAGGAATCTCAAAATATAAATCAATCTTCCCTTTTCTTAAACAATAAAACATCCTTAGGATTAGACCATCTTAGGCTATCAGACAACCTAATACTAATTTCTTCTTTTGTTGATATCTTATAATATTCTTTTACTTTTTCATCCTCTCGAACCATTAAAATATAAAATTGACTTAACTCAATTAACTTGTTTAAAAATATAAGTAATACGTTTTCTTCTAATACTGATTCAGGATTATTAACAGCATATTCCAAATCGTAAAGTATATCGCTCTTTAAATGTAGCACAATAGTATCATTTGTAAGTTCTTCGCCTATTATTTTGTTCAAATACTGTACATCTTCAATCTGTTCGAAAACAATATCGGAATCTGATATATATTGTGGAGGGCTACACGAATAAACATCTTCTCCCCATTTAAGCAATTTCTCATTAAGTTTCACAGTTTCTATTTCCTTCTTTGGAATTATAATATCTAAAAAATAATCCATCTTCTTTCCTCTTTCTTAAGGCTCAAATATTGTAGGACCTTTTCTAATCCAGCCACCTTTATCAGGGTTATATTCAAAAATGTGCTGATGTGGATTCGTATGATGATGCGGTGTTCCATAATCTGTCCAATGTACCTCACTCCAAGGAACATCATGTCCGTTTACTGTTGGCCATGTTCCACCAGGAAAAGTTGCTGACTGTCTATAATCCTCTCCCGTTTTTGAACTTATTTTACCTCCTAAAACAGTATGGGGTCTACCCTCGGCAGATGGATCTGGTAACGGAATATCTTGTCCATTTACAGTTTGCTTATCTAAAGGAATTGGATTTCCCTCTTCATCTCTAGGGATATATACTGTATCTGTACCACCCCCACCACTCGGGCATGTGACACTGTTTCCCACATCAGGGATAGCAGGCGCATAGGTGGCTGCCTGGCCACTTATCTGCGGAAGCAGCGTCAGGCCTCCCGCCCCGGACCCACTCCCCACATTGGCTATGCCGGTGCCCTGCGGGGCCAGCGCCGTGCTTCCGGATGCCCCTGCATCCACTGCGCCCGGCAGCGTCGTAGTGGAATCTTCGCAGTCCACCGTCCCGCCGTATTCCGAGACAATGCCCCTCATCACTTTGGCGCATGACAGGGACGTGTCCTGGAACGACCTGCTCCGCTTCCGCATGTCCATCCTCGCACTTTCAGACGCCGCCATCAGTATGACCTGGCCCACGCCGTTCTCATGGAATATATGTGTCTCCTGTATCGTGCCGTAAAAAAGGGGGTCCTCTCTGCCTTCTTCATCTGTTCCCTTGACCATGATGGCGTCCTGGGGCAGCTCCGTTTTTTCCTCTGAAAGCAGGCCCCGCAGGGCCAGCCTGCAAGTTTGTTGTGTTTCATAAAACTCAAACAAAAATTTGACAAATTTTAAATCGTCGAATATCTCTTCAGTTTTTCATAAAAATATTCGCATGCCTCTTCTTCAGTTTTAAAAAACTTTTGTCCCACTTTTTTGCCGCGCTCACTGTAATATACTTGCCACATTTCCTCTTGCACTATACATAATCTCTCATTTGGTAATCCACCAGTCATAATAGAATATAAATCTTGAGAAACACCTATTTCATCCAATTTGTTTTTAAGTTCATTTACTAGCATTTTATTATCAGGCACCCTTCTGCGTTATGCAGTTATTTCAAAAAACAGCTTGACTCTGCCGTTAGGGAAGCGTATATACTATCATCACAGGAGCTGCGCAGAAGGTTCCATGCGATACAGAAAAACCACGAAGGAGCAAAGCCATGAATGCTTACATCAAAATCAAGGAAGTAACCGCAAAATACGATATCTCAGCCCGGACGCTGCGCTATTACGAAGACATGGGTCTGATACAGAGCGCCCGCAGCAGCGACTATGCCTACAGGCTCTATGACCAGAACGCCCTCCACCGCCTGGAGCAGATTCTGATCCTGCGCAGGCTGAACATCAGCATCAAGGACATCCAGCGCATCTTCAGCACCCCCAGCTCCGAAACCGTCCTGGAGGTGCTGGACAAAAAGGTGCGGGATATCGAAACGGAGGTCTCCCTGCTCCAGGAGCTGAAGGAGATTGTCCTGACCTTCATCCGGCAGATCGAACAGGCCGATTTCAGCAGGGAGGCCGACGTGAAGCTGCTCTATGAGAAGGCCAAAGATATCCAGGCCCAGATTGTGAATGTGGACTACAGAGGCAATCCTGCAACGGTGAACCGTCTGCTGGAGGTCACGGAGAAGCTTGACAGAAAGGTGCCGGACATCATGATTGTAAAAATCCCACCCTTCCGGGCGGTGACGTCGGGGCGCATAAGCTTCGAGGAGCTGTTCGGAGGCGGTTTCATGCCATGGCAGGAATCCCATAATGACCTGTTCAAGCCCGTGCTGTTCGACGCCGCTGACTTCCTGTGCGGAACGGGCGACAGGGCAGAATGGTTCTGGGCCGTGAAGGACCATGTGACCCAGACCGACACCGCCCCCTGGAAAATCGTCCAATGCCCCGGCGGACTATACGCGGCAGCCGTCAGCATAGACGGAGACGGGGAGAGCCACGACCATGTCAGGCGCAAGACGGAAAGGTGGCTGGAAGACACGAATTTAGTCATAGATGACAGCCGGGAATTGATGGGGCATATGGTCTATGTGGATGAGGAAATCAAAGCGGGGCTGGGCTACGACCAGATGATCCTCTACGCGCCGGTGAAGCGGAAAGCATAAGGATTGGCACACGCCTCTCCTTCCAGGCTCCAGGACGGCCCCTCCGGCTCCGAGAAGGAAATCCGCAGGCCGCTTTCGTCCGCCTCAATCTCCCAGCGCTGCCTGTGGGGGCTGGTGCGGTAGCGGACCAGCAATACGATTTTCCCCTCTTCCTCCCCGCAGGAAGCCGCCATCACAAGCCTCTGCCTCTGTTCCCCGGGAAGATGTCCTCCCAGAGCAGGCTGCACATACCGCATGTCGCACTGGCTCACCGTCCAGCAGCCCGCCTTCGCCCGCAGGGTCTGGACGCTCTGCCCGTCATCGAAGGCCAACTGCACGCTGTCCCCTCCGGCCTTGATCCACAGGCTGCCGAACCGCATCTCGTTTGCCTCCAGGCGGTAAGTCCTGTCAATCTCCGGAAGCCGCCCTCCCACGGGTAGCGGCGGGAAAGCATGCACCTCTCCCTCCCCCTCGCCGCCGTCCATAGCCTCCAGCAGACGGAAGACGCCGTCCATCTCCTTCTGCATATCGACGCAGAAAGCCTGCACGGCCACGAACATGTCCCGCTCCGGCAGGATCACCAGGAGCTGCCCGAAGGCGCCGTCCCCCCGATAGCCTCCCCTGCTGTTGATCCAGAGCTGGTAGCCGTAGCCGCTGCACCAGTCCGGCGTTCCGTTGCCGGAATTGTCGGACACATAGGAGGACGCCTCCCGAATCCAGGCCTCGGACAGGATGCGCCTGCCCTGATAGACGCCGCCGCTTAAGTACATCTGTCCCAGCTTGACGATATCGTCGCTGCAGACATGGAGCCCCGCGCCGCCCACGCACCTGCCGTCTGCGCAGCGCCTCCAGGAGATGTCCGTCATCCCCATGGGATAGAACAGATTCTCGCAGGCATACTGGAAAAAGTCCCTGCCGGACACCTTCTCTATCACCGACACCAGCATGCAGCTCGCGCCCGTGTTGTATACAAAATGGGTCCCGGGCTCATACACAGGCTCCACGCCGAAGAACGCCTCCGCGGAATCCCGGGCCGTGATCATATCCGGAATGACACATCTGTCATGTCCTGTGTTCATGGAGAGGAGGTGGCGCACCGTGATATGGGACATCTTCTCCGAAGCCCCTTCCCTGCCGAAGATATCCACCAGCCTGTCCTGCACCCGCAACAGTCCCTGCCCCACTGCGATGCCCACCACCGTGGAGGTGAACATCTTGCTCAAAGAATACACCTCCCTGGAGTCCCCGCAGGAGTAGGGCTCCTGTGCCAGGCGAAGGAGCCGGCGCTCCCCGCGGTAGATCTGCATGGTGTGCACCTCAACCTTATTGTCCTCCATAAATGTGAAGAAACGATCCAAAACCTTCCCGTCCACTGTCGAATCCACGAACCATTCCATTTGCTCATCCTCCTCTTTTTTACAATACACTCCCGGAATCTCCAAGCTGCATGCCACGCGGCTTTCCGAAGCTCCTCTGGACCGATTCCCCCACTGTTCCAGGTGCTGTCCGACCCCCATGCCGGATTCCGTCTCCAAAGCTTCCGAGCGCCTATTACATATGCTCTCCGAGTCTCCAGGCCGCATATCACGCGGCTTTCCCAAGCTCCTGGCCGGCTCCTCTGCCAAACCGGATTCCCTTCCCTCTCCGGCCCCCAGCAGCAGCCCCCATCCGGCATCCGGTCTCACCTTCCACCTTCCCCCTCAGGACAGAATGCCAGAGCATCCTTCCCATCCCAGTCCAGGGGCAGCCGTATGCTGATCAGCTCCACGGTGCCTGAAAACCCCTCATAGTCCACCATGATATAATTCCCGCCGCTCTTCAGGCGAAGTTCCGTCTCAAAGCGCCCCTCCTCGTCCGCCTCCAGCTCCACAACCTCCTCGTTCATCCGAATCCTCACCGTGGCCTGCCCCGCCTCCGCCAGTATCCGCCCGTACACCTGCAGCCTGCGGGTCTCGATGGAGCCGCCACCGAACACCACGTCCCTTCCCGTGCTTCCCTGGCACTGCGCATTGTAGCTGCCCACATAGTCGTCGTCATGGCGCACCCGCTCGCCGAACAGCTCCTCGTCCGCTGTAATCTGCGAAGCGCCCAGCACCCCTGCCACATTGTCGGCTACCTTAAGCCACTCCCAGGAATTCATCCCGCGGAACCCGCAGCCCGTCAACGGCAGCGCCATGCAGCAGCACAGGATTGCCGCTTTCATCCATCTCTTCCCACATTTCTTTACCGATTTCTCCATCCGAACTCCCTCCATCCCCCGCCCGGGGGGCCGCCTTTTTTCGCCTCTGTCTTTGGCATCTGTAACGGGAGCCGCTCCGCGCCCCCATCCTCCTGTATTATACAAAGCCCCCGGGCGCGCCGACATCGAAACAAGTGACATTTCGGCGGCCTTACGTGACATTTTTGTAAGCTGCACGCACTTTTCACAGGCGGCTTCACATCATTCCATTGTGGATGGGGTGCATGTCGGAAAAATTGCAGATGCGCCGCTCTCAACGGCACATACAGCAGAAAAGCAGTTCTGTTGTCAACAACAATGGGTACAGCCGGAAGAATGCCTCCGGCACATCTCACAGCACCCGGGCATAGATATAGCTGTCAAAGCGCACGTCCATATGATACTTGCTGAATTCTGCCCGCCTCTCCACGGCAAACCCGAATTTCCGCAGCAGGGCATTGGATGCAAGGTTCCCCACCGCCACCTCTGCCGTCACCTTCTCTCCGCCCCTGGCCCTGATCCACTCCAGCGCCAGCCCAAGGGCTTCGCTGCCATAGCCGCTTTTCCAGTGCTTCCTGTGGATGCAGTAGCCGATATCATACACTTTTTTCCTCTCATCGGGAAACATGCAGAAGGATCCCACCGATTCCCCTGTGTCCGCAAGCTCGATGACTAGATAATATCCCAGCTCGCTCTCCCCGAGGGTGTCCAGCGCTTTCTGATAAGCCTGGTCCACATACTCCGCGGTAGGATCGCTCATATATTTCCCGTTTTCTTCATGGAACCACATGCCCGTCAGAAACTCCAGGTCGGACTTCTCATAATTGCGGACAAGGATCCGCTCCCCCCGCATGGGGTTGTCTATCCTCATAAGTCTTCCTCCTCCCAGCCCGGAATCCGAAGCGTCCGGATATAGGCCGCAAGCTCCCCGGCCATCTCCTCCGCCTCCGGTATCCGCAGATGCCCCGGGGTGCCGGAGCCGTTGCGCCTGAACGTATATTTCGTGATTCCCTCGTCCTGCAGGCCCGCCATCGCTTCCTCTATGGCCCTGTCCCAGGATGGGTCATGCCCCAGAATCGTGGTGCAGCAGATAATCGTGGCATCAGGGTAGGTCTCCCGAAGCTTCCTCAGGAAAGCCCTGTAGCGCGCCCGCCATTCCACGGCCCTGGCACCGTCATAGTCCTCTTTCATATAATCCTCCGGATGGGCGTCGTTCTGGCCCACCGCCACCACCACTACCTGGGGCGTGTAGGCTTTGAAATCCCAGGGCACCGCAGGGCCGAAGACAGGGTTGTAGCGCAGCTTGTCCCAGGCGGTCTCCATGCCGATGGCCTCCGGCTCATTGAACCAGCCTGTCCCGTCCAGCAGGGCAATCCCGCCCTGGGCGATGTCGTGTATCTGGGCATCCAGCTTCCTGGCTGTCATCCAGGCGTAGGAGTACCAGCCGTTGGAATATTCCCCATTGTGGACAGGGTCTGGTTTCCCCATGTATTCCACAGCCTCCGCCACTTCTCCCGCGGACACGGAATCGCCGTACACCTCCATTCTACGCTTCGGGTTCTGTCTGGCGGGAAGCAGACGTTCCCCCTCCCCGATCTCCAGCCCCAGAAAGACCAGCTCGTGGCAGGCATCCTGGCGCTTGAACAGCAGGAGTTCATGTTCTCCGCCACTTTCTATCGGAATTTCGCATTCCGCCGTCCCGTTCTCCGGAAGCCGCAGGAAGGACTGCTCTCCGTCCAGAAGATATCCCAGGTAATTGTCCCAGTAGGCATGGCGGTTCTCCACATGCACCTTCAGCACCTGGCCCGTAAACCTGACCGACACGCTGGTGCAGGGAAAGATGAACACAGGGGCATGGCTGTGGCTCCAGTCGATTCTGCCGCTGTAGACCAGCAGGGGATTGTCCGGTTGTATTCTCATTTTGTCTTCCTCCCTTGATCAATCGCTGTAGGGCATCGCAAATTGCTCTCTCCTATAGTCTACCAGAAATCACCCGCCATGTACATCTAAAAAATTGCCCCTGCCGCAAACAGCAGGGATAACCGGCATTCCATCCGAAAATCCCGAACCTGCTGGCTGTTGCTTTTTGTAACCATATCGTTTAGAATAGTATCTATACGAACTCAATAGAACAAACTCAATAGAATCCGGAACAGCGCAGGCGCAAGAAAGGAGCATTCTATGGCAATCCTGGCAGGCTTCATGGTCCCCCACCCGCCCCTGATCGTACCCGACGTGGGGCAGGGGCAGGAAGAGGCCATCAAGAACACAATCGAATCCTACAAAACCGTGGCGGAGGAAATCGGGCGGCTGCAGCCGGAGACCATCGTGCTCCTCTCCCCCCATCAGACCATGTACGCCGACTATTTCCATATCTCTCCGGGGCGCAGCGCCAAGGGAGACTTCGGGCGGTTCGGGGCGCCCCAGGTGCGCATGGAGGTCTCCTATGACACGGCCTTCGCCGAGCGGCTGGCCGCGGAAGCCGGAGTCCGCGGCATCCAGGCCGGCACGCTGGGGGAGCGGGAGCGGAAGCTGGACCACGGCACCATGGTCCCCCTGTATTTCGTGAACCAATATCTGACGGAATACCGTCTGGTCAGAATCGGCCTGTCGGGTTTCCCTCTGACGGCCCACTACCGCCTGGGGCAGTGCATCCGGGAGACGGCCCAGGCCCTGGACAGGCGCGCCGTGATAATCGCCAGCGGCGACCTGTCACACCGCCTGAAGGAGGACGGCCCCTACGGCTATCAGGAGGAGGGGCCCAGGTACGATGCCCGGATCATGGACGTCATGGCCAGGGCCGCTTTCGGGGAGCTTTTGGAATTTTCCGAGGATTTTTGCGAGAAAGCCGCTGAATGCGGGCACCGCTCCTTCACCATCCTGGCCGGGGCTTTCCACCGGACCGCCGTGGAGGCGCGGAAGCTTTCCTATGAGGGGCCTTTCGGCGTGGGATACGGCATCTGCGGGTATAAGGCCCTGGGCCCTGACGGAACCCGCGATTTCCTGGAACAGCATGAGGAAAAGGAGAATGCCAGACTCCGGGCCCTCCGGGAAAAGGAAGACCCTTATGTCCGCCTGGCCCGGCAGACTATTCAGGAATATCTGCGGACAGGCAGGCAGATCGCCCCGCCCCAGGGCCTGCCTCCGGAGCTTTACGGCACCCGGGCCGGGGCCTTCGTGTCCCTGAAGGAGGACGGGCGGCTCCGGGGCTGCATCGGCACCATCCAGGCCACGAAAGACAGCCTGGCGGAGGAGATCATCGCCAATGCCGTCAGCGCCTGCTCCAGAGACCCCAGGTTCCCCCCGGTGGAGGCCTGGGAGGCAGACCGCCTCACCATCAGCGTGGACGTGCTGGGGGAGACGGAGCCTGTCACATCCCCGGAAGAGCTGGACGCGGGCCGGTATGGGGTCATCGTGACGAAAGGCTTAAAACGGGGCCTGCTGCTGCCCAACCTGGAGGGCGTGGACACCGTGGAGCAGCAGATCGCCATCGCAAAGCAGAAAGCGGGCATCCGTGAGGAAGAGGCGGTGGCGCTGGAGCGGTTCGAGGTGGTGCGGCATTGACAGGCGGCGGCGCTGTCAGGCGGCTCAGGGCGAAGGGAGACAGGAGAAAGACATGGCAGAATTGACATCCATGATGAATATCGGCAGGGAGATGGCCAAAAAGCTGGATGCTGTGGGCATTGGTTCGCCGGAGGAATTGATTCGTTCGGGCGCGGAGCAGGCTTTCCTGAAATTGAAGGGAAGGTATCCGAATGTCTGCCTGGTTCATTTATACGCCCTGGAAGGCGCAGTCCGCAATGTGGAGTTCAACAGCCTTCCGGAGGACAGGAAAAAGGAGCTGAAAGAGTTCAGCGATTTTTTGAAAGCCTGACCGTAGTAAATGGATGCGGCTATGAACATCACACATTCCCCAGATACACATGCTCCAGATACCTCCCCGCGATACCCGCAAGGCGGCGCAGCGCCCCCACGTCCGTAGGCACCCTGTCCGTCATGCGGTACTGGGGGAAGAAGCGGGTGATATGGAGCGGGATTTCCCTGCTTAAGCCCGCGATCCACCGGGCTTCCTCCTCCATCTCCTCCTCGCCGTCATTCTCTCCCGGCACGATAAGCGTAGTCAGCTCCACATGGCAGTCTGACGACGCTCTTGCAATAAACTGCTTCACCGTCTCCAAATCCCCGCCTAGCTTCCGGTAATAATCCTCCCGGAACCCCTTCAGGTCGATGTTCATGGCGTCCATCCAGGGCAGGAGCTCCTCCAGCACCCACAGGGAGGCCGTGCCGTTGGTCACCAGCACGTTCTCCATGCCGTACTCCCTGACCAGCCTGGCGGTGTCCCGGACATATTCCCAGCCTACCAGCGGCTCATTGTAGGTAAAAGCCACGCCGATGTTCCCGGCCTTCTTGCGCTCCTTCCACTCCAGCGCCGTGTCCGCCAGCAGCTTTGGCGATACGTACATCCCGCCGGCCTCCTCCCTGCCGCCCATGGAAATCTCATGGTTCTGGCAGAAAGGGCAGCGCAGGTTGCAGCCGTAGCTCCCCACGGACAGGACATTCGCGCCCGGGCGGAAATTCTGTAGCGGCTTCTTTTCGATGGGATCTAGCGCCATAGAGGTAATCTGGCCGTAATTCTCACAGACGATTTCCCCGCCCTCATTTTTCCTGGCCCCGCAGAGCCCCGTCTGGCCGGGGGCAAGACTGCAATGATGCATACAAACCTGACAAGTCCTTTTTTCCGTCATCTTCTCCGTCACCTTTTCCACGCTCCTCTCCCGCTCCCGCCTCTTCGGACCGGCCCGCCGCTGCTACCGCTTCTCCGCCGCCCTGTCGAACCCGTGCACCCAGTCGCAGCGCAGGTAATAGAACAGGTAAATCACGGAGCTGATCCCCCATGTCAGCGGGTAGGCCCAGTAGATATACCCGATCTCATTGGTCAGCGTTACGACTACAAATATGTAACTGATACGGATCACGCACCACACCGCCAGCATGACGCACATGGGCACGAAGGCCTTCCCCGCCCCCCTGCACACCGCCGCCACCGCGTGGGAAAAGGCCAGCAGGCAGAAGAACAGCGACACCGTACGGGCCTGGCGCACGCCCAGCTCGATGACCCCCGGCGTCTGGTCAAAGAATCCGATCAGCTTCGGCGCGAAGATATAGCAGCAGACCCCGATGGTCTCCGCCAGGGCCATCGCCGCCAGAATGCTGAACCGTGCGCCTTTCTTCGCCCTGTCGTACTGCCTGGCTCCCAGGTTCTGGCTGATGAAGGTGGTGCTGGCCATGTTGAAGCTGGTGATGGGCAGGAACGCGAAGCCCTCGATCTTGGCATGGGTGCCGTAAGCCGCCATGGCCAGCTTGCCGAAGGAGTTGATCTGGGACTGGACGATCACGTTGGCAAAGGCGATGACGGAGTTCTGCACCCCGGAGGGCAGGCCGTTTCGGACGATTTCCCTGAGCATGTCCCTGTGGAAGCGGATCCTGCGCCACTCCACGGTGAACACGTTCCCTTTTTTCATCAGATGGATCATGCATAGCACCACGCTGCCCGCCTGGGAGATCACCGTGGCCACAGCCGCGGACCACACGCCCCAGCGCAGCACCGCCAGGAACACCACATCCAGCACCACGTTCATCACCGAGGAGACAATCAGGTAATACAGAGGCCTGCGGCTGTCCCCCAGAGCGTTCATGATGCTGCGGCAGACATTGTACAGCACCAGCGCCAGGGAGCCCAGGAAATAATACCGGAAATAGGAGATGGCCTCCGGCAGCACCTCCGGATCCGTCTGCATCCACACCAGGAACGTAGGGGTGAACGCCACTCCCACCACCGTCAGCAGCGCCCCCGCCGCCAGGCCGAAGGCCAGCACCGTATGGACCGCCCGGGAGACCTGGTCCCCGTCCCCCGCCCCGAAGTACCGGGAGATCACCACGCCGGCTCCCATGGCGATCCCGGCGAAAAAGCTGATCATAAGGAAAATCAGCGTCCCCGACGAGGTCACCGCCGCCAAGGCATTGGTGCCGAGATACCTGCCCACGATAAAGGCATCCGCCGTGTTGTATAGCTGCTGGAACACCTGGCTCAAAAAGATGGGCAGCGCGAAGCCCAGCATCAGGGAGTAGGGGTTCCCTTTGGTCATGTCTTTTGTTTGATGGATCATTGTCTTTTGTTTTTCATCTCGTTCATCTGTCATCTTTTCTGCTCTCTGTTCTTTCTGTTTGTTCGAATTTCGCACCGGACATCTTAATTATACTACAAAACCACAAAGTATTCCTTATATTTTGGATATTTGGCGAAACTTTTGGTCAATCAGTACCGCTAATCGGCATCCCTGTGAAATAATGAAAATTTTGTCGGCGGCAAAACAAATATGATATGAACCCAGTTTAGGACCCGAACCCGCATTTATACTGCGCTCCGGTTAAATTTGCAGCGCGACCCGACTGTATAGCTTCAGAAGACCAGATTTGCAGCACAACCCGACTGCAGACCGCCAGCCAAGTGCTTTCCCGGGTACGCCACTGTAAATCCTGGCGGTCTGCAGTATAGCTTCGGAAGACCAGTCAAGGCCGGGCTGAAAGCCCTGTTTCTTTCAGCCTTGACCGGAATTCCGTAAGCAACCTATCATGAGCTAAGATATCTTAAGCTAAGCCAAACCTCCCTCCGTATTCTGCCGGAACTCCCCCGGCATGTACATCACAAAATCAGGTATAATACTTCGCCTGTGCATTCCACAGTTGGCTGTACTTCCCGTCCCCGTCCGCCAGCAGCTCCTCATGGGTTCCGGTCTGCACCGCCTCTCCTGCCTCCATGACGACTATCCTGTCGCACATCCGGCAGGAGGACATCCTGTGGCTGACGAACAGCACGGTCTTCCCCTCCGCGAGCTTCCCGAAATTCTCGTATATCTCATGCTCCGCATAAGGGTCCAGCGCGGCAGTGGGCTCGTCCAGCACCATGATGCCTGCGTCCTTGTAGACGGCCCTGGCGATGGCCAGTTTCTGGGCCTCCCCGCCGGAGATGTCCACGCCCTCCTCATCGAAGTCATGGAACAGAGGCTGCGAGATTCCTTTCGGGTATCCGGCCACCAGCCCCGAAAGCCCGACCTTCTCCAGCGCCGCCAGCACGCGCTCTCCCTCATACTCTCTGGAGCCGGCCACATTCTCCGCCAGGGAGAAGGCGAACAGGGAGAAATCCTGGAACACCGCCGCCAGATATCCCATATATTCCCCGTAATCGTAATCCCAGATATCCCGGCCGTTCAGCAGGATGCTGCCCGAGGCGGGGCGGTACAGCCTGCACAAAAGCTTGACCAGCGTGGTCTTCCCCGAGCCGTTCTCCCCCACGATGACAGTCTTCTCCCCTGCACACAGCCGCAGGTTCACATCCCTCAGCGCGTAAGCATCGCTGTCGGGATACCGAAAACTGACATTTTGGAAAACGATATCGCTGCCGGATCCTCCACCGCCGCCAGGCTTCCCTGCCGGTCGCGGCGCCTCCAGGGTGTCCTGCATCTCCGATAGACTCCGGACTGACAGGCACTTCTGCTCTTCCGACAGATGCCAGGCTGACGGGCCTTCCCGCTCCTCCGACAGATGCCGGGCTGACAGGCACTTCTGTTCTTCCGACAGATGCCGGGCTGACGGGCATTCCTGCTCCTCCGACAGATGCCGGGCTGACGGGCCTTTCTGCCCCTCCGACATCCCCCGCACTCCCCCGCTTTCCCGCGCCTCCGGCAGGTCCATATACCGGAAATACCGCAGCAGGTGCTCATTGTTGTTCCGCAGGTCCGTCAGGATCTCCGCCATCCTGGCTGCCGCCTCGATCAGCCGCGTCACCGCGCTGTACAGCAGAATGACGCTGCCGCAGCCCACGGCGCCCTCCATGGCCCCCCGTCCGACGGCAAGGTACACCGCACAGCCGCAGACGATGGAGCAGCCCAGCTTGACGCCGTCATACCGGCTTGCGGCACTGTACTCCCGCTCCTTCCCCTCCGCCAGCCGCTCATAGCACTTCGTCTGGCACTGGTCCAAAATCATCCTCTCCTGGCTGTAGATCCTGGCATCCATGGCCGCGTCCTCGTCCGGCAGATAATTCATATGATAATAATCCCCGTATCTGGCATACCGGGCCCCTTTCAGGAACAGCTCAAAGGTCACGTCAAAGCGTTTCCCCGTCATCCGACAGGCCACAAAGGAGCTGAACGCCACTAGCGCAGCCAGACCCGCCAGGCCAAAGCCCCCGCCCGCCCCTTCAGCGGGCAGCATCCCGGCCAGGGACGTGACCAGTATCACGGCTCCCATCCCCGCTGTGAAGAGATTCGTCCAGACCACGTCCATGTCCCAGTACAGGCTGGCCATCCCCGCGCCGGACAGACCGATCGCGCCGGACACCTCATCCCGCAGCCGCCTGGTGCTGTCCCGCTCCAGCAGCTCGTAGGGCAGGGCATAGGCCTTGCCTGTCAGGCCGATCTCATGGGAGGCGAAGAGCCTCCGATACCCTGCGTCGATGCGGCAGTCCTCATAATTCCTCCACAGGGACAGCGCCAGTATCAGCCCCGCCCCCAGGATGGCGTACAGGAACAGCCTGCCCCTGTCAGGGCTTACGGTGAGCCCGTTAAGCAGAACCGCCGTCACAGCCGTCTCCAGAAACGGAATCCCGGCTATCAATATGCTCCTGACCATCACATGCCCCATCTGTCCCGGCAGGATGCGCCCGAACTCCCGGATGCCCCGGCGGACGATTCCCATGTCCTGTCTCAATGTCCTTCCGTTTTTCCTCATCTGTCCTCTCCTTCCTCCCGGCCATACGTCTGATCGGTATCGCCCTCTTTCCTTCCGGCAAAAGGCGCGTCCTCTGCGCCGCATCCAGCTGCGGGAATCCGCTCCTGATCCCTGTAATATCGGCTCTGTACCCGGAACATGTCCGCGTATCTCCCGTTCTTCTCCATCAGCTCCAGATGGCTGCCGCTCTCCGCGATCCTGCCCTCCTTTATAAAGAGGATCCTATCGCAGAATCTGGTGGAAGCCAGCCTGTGGGAGACGAAGACCGAGGTCTTCCCCTCTGTCAGCTCCCCGTATTTCTCATAAATCTCACTCTCCGCTTTTGGATCCAGGGCCGCCGTGGGCTCATCCAGCAGCAGCACCGGAGCGGCCTTGTACAGCGCCCGGGCCAGCAGCAGCCGCTGTTCCTGGCCGCCGGACAGCTCTGTGCCCTCCTCGGATATCTGCCCCACCAGGCCGGTCTCCTCCCCCGCCGGCAGGGACTTCACCTTCTCCTCCAGCCCTGCTGCCCGGATGGCCTCCCACATGGCATCCTTATCCTCCCGCTCCCGCACGTCCAGCATCACGTTCCGGGCCACGCTCACCGGAAGTATCCGGGAATGCTGGAACACCGCGGAAAAATGTCCGTAGAGCTCCTCTTTGGGAATGGCCCGGATGTCCCGGCCGTCCATGAGGATCCGCCCCCGGTCCGGCTCCAGCATGCCGCAGAGGAGCTTCACCAAGGTGGACTTCCCGGCACCGTTGCGCCCCACGATGGCCAGCCGCTCCCCGGCGCGAATCGTGAGGTCCAGGTTCCGGAATATGGGAACCTCCCGCTCCTCTCCGTCCTCCCATTTCCGGTAGGAAAAAGATATGTCTTCCAATATAAAAGATACGGCCCTCCCGGTTCCGCCGGGCTTCCCCGTGCATTTCCCGTGCGAAGCGGGGCTGCCCGGCTTTGTTCCGGCGCCCTCCGGCAGCACCACCCGCTCCGGTCCATCCCAGTCCACAGCGCCCTGCGGCTTTGTCCCGGCGCACTCCGGCAGCACCCCCTTGTCCGGTCCATCCCAGTCCGCAGCGCACTCCGACATCTCCCTGCCCTCCCGGCAGACAGCGCCTGACGCCAAATCCGCTCCTTCCGCGGTCCCATCCTCCGGCAGCGCCAGGAACCCGTAGAAATCCCGCACGAAATTCTCCGCCTCCCGGAAGCCGGAGACCGCCTCCGACAGCTTCGTCAGCCACATCCCGATTCCCGCAATCGCGCCGAAATACAGGGAGAAGTCCCCCACGGTCATGCCGCCCTCCAGATACCGCTCTATCAGGAACAGGCAGGCCAGCCCGTTCCTGACGAATATCAGCAGGGCCGTGATTCCCGCCCGGAGGAACTGCCATCTCAGCACCTTCGCCTCCACCGCGTTCTTCCCCCGGATTACCTCCTCTGTGATTTCCTTCAGCATTCCGGTCATGGAGAAGATGCGGATGTCCTTGGCCTCCTTCATGCCCCTGGTGCCGTAGGCGATATAGTTCAGCCGTCTGTCGGCCCTGGCCTTTTCCTCCTTGAAGCCCTGCTTCCTCTCCTCTATCCAGATGCCGGCAGCCATCTCGACCAGGAAGAACAGCCCCAGAAACACCAGAATGGCCGGATGGAGCGTGCCCACGATGGCGCAGTACGCCGCCAGCCCGGCCCCGGCCTCCAGCAGGGCGGCCTCCTTCCCCGGAAGCTCCACCACGCCCCGGTTGGGGCTGGCGATGGCCGCTCTGGCCTTCTCCATGCCGATCTTCCCCTGCTTCGAGCAGAAGACCCCGTAATCCAGGCGCAGCATCTTCCTCTCCCAGAGGGCATTCAGCCTGCGGAACAGGAATGTCTGGGAGCATTTCTCAATCTCATTGTGGAACACCAGGTTCAGCACGGCGGCCGCGGCAAGCCCCACCCCCACCCGGAGGACGGAGGCCGCAAACGGCGCGAACCCTGCGCCGCCTGTCACTGCGTCCAGCACGATTTTGGGCAGCAGCAGGAGCAAAAGGGACTGCGAGACCTGTGACAGACATGCCAGAAGGGGCAGCGCGATGCTGTACCTTCTGTACCGATACATTTGACCGTGCAGGAATTTCAGACCCTCCATTCCCACAGGGTGATTTTTATTTCCATATTTCTTTCTGTTCATATGAGTTCCTTTCCTGTTTTTCATTTCCTATTCTGTGATGGGGCAGGAGCGCTTCCTCCCGTACCCTGGAAGCCCCACACTGTTCCGCAGCGGGCTTCCACAGATCCGGACAGCAAAAAGGCAGGGAATCCCCCTGCCTGGCCAGCGTACATGAAGGTACACGAAAAGAACCTCTTCAGGTACTGCCATTCACTGCCTGTGGGGAAGAATCAGAATAAACAATGGACTCCGCACACAAAAAGGATTCCATCGCCGCAAATAAAAATAAGTACGCCAAACAAAGCGGTCTCCCGCCCCTGTTCCGGTGTGGCATATTTATTTGCGCATTCTTCCACAGGCAAAAATCAACATGACAAGTACCTCGTTTTTTGTTTATTATAGCCTTTGGAACAGAGGCTCGTCAAGGGAAAACTGCCCTAAAGCATGACATTTTCCGCGGTACGCTTTTGCGGCAGTTATCCGTAAAGCTGTGAAATATATCTAAAATCACTTGCGAAAGTCCGCCGGGCATAGTAGGATAGAGGAAGGATCGGGGCGCGTAAGACAAAAGCTCCGCCAAAGCGTTCATTGTCAAAGCAAAAAGTAAAGGATGATTCGTATGAAAGAATATGTGATTTTTACAGACGGCGATGTAGACCTCCCCTCTCCCTATGAAAAAGAGGTATCTCTGCTGCCTCAATATTACTATTTCGACGAAAACATGATATACGGAGACGAGCAGGTCCTGTCCAGGGAAGCGTTTTTCGAGCAGCTGCGCAGCCGCAGGGCCTACACCGCCGGGGTGAATCCCGATTTCACCCGCAGGCGCTTCGAAGAGGTCCTGCAGGCGGGGAAGGACGTGCTGTGCATCGCCGTCTCCTCCGCCCTGAGCGGCTCCTACAGCACTATCTGCATGGTGGCCGACGAGCTGCGGCCCCTGTATCCCGAATCCAGGATAGAAGTGATCGACTCCCTCAGCGCCACCCTGGGCAGCGGGTTCCTCTGCGTGGATGCCATCGAGATGAGGGGCAGAGGGGTGCCCCTTGCGGAAACGGCTGAGGAGATCCGCAGGCGGGTGGGCCTGATCGATGTGTACTTTGTGGTGGACGATTTCAAATACCTGGTCCAGGGCGGCAGGGTCTCCCCCAGCGTAGGCAAGATCGGGGATATCCTGGACATCAAGGTGACCCTCACCATCACGGAAGGGCGCATCGTGCCCTACAAAAAGAACCGGGGCATCAATGCGGCCCTCCGCAATATCCAGCAGATCTCCCAGTCCAGGGAAACCGCCAGGCTGGGCTCCATCTATGTGGGCAATGAAGCGCTTTTCGAGAAATGCAGCTCCCTTGTGCAGAGTAGCTGCCGCGCCTCCCTGAACCTAATCGTGTCCTCCCATGTGGGCCCCAATGCCACAGGAATCGCCATAGAGTGGGCCGGGAAAGCATAGGCCCTCCCATCTCCATACCGCTGCCCCCGGCAGGCTGTCCTTCAGTGGCCTGTCCGGATTACGGCGCAGATGGGGCCGGCGGTATTTTTCCGCTTTTTGCGCTGCGACAGCCTGTCCGGACAGGCCCCACCGACTTCCCCGGCAGCCCGAAGGAAGCCGGCGGCCCCATGGAAGGCCCCTGAAAGCGCCTCCCGGGCAGCGAAATATATGACACACCTGTCATGTCCTGCCCGGGGAATGACTTGCACAAACGCCATGAAGCGTATATAATAAGGGACGTAAAAAGACAACACAGCGCAAAGAGCGCCAACGGGAAAGGAGACATCATGGCTATCAGAATCGGTATTTTAGGTTACGGCAATCTGGGACGGGGCGTGGAATGCGCCATCCGTCAGAATCCGGATATGGAATTGAAGGCAGTGTTCACAAGGAGGAATCCCGGGGAGGTAAAAATCCTCACACAGACGGCGCAGGTCTGCCATGTGGACGAAGCGGCCCGGTGGACGGACAGGCTGGACGTGATGGTCCTCTGCGGCGGCAGCGCCACGGATCTGCCCGCGCAGACACCGGAGTACGCCAGGCTCTTCAATGTGGTGGACAGCTTCGACACCCACGCGAAGATTCCGGAGCATTTCGCCAGCGTGGACGCCGCGGCAAGGGAGGGCGGGAAGACTGCCGTCATCTCCGTGGGCTGGGATCCCGGCATGTTCTCCCTGAACAGGATGTACGCCAGCGCCATCCTCCCCCAGGGCAGGGACTACACCTTCTGGGGCAGGGGCGTCAGCCAGGGCCATTCCGACGCCATCCGCCGGATTGCAGGCGTGAAGGATGCCAAACAGTACACCATCCCCGTGGCGGACGCCCTGGAGGCGGTGCGGGCCGGGAAGGATCCGGAGCTGACCACCCGCCAGAAGCACACCCGGGAATGCTACGTGGTGCCCCAGGAGGGGGCGGATTTGGCGAAAATCGAAGAAGAAATCAAGACCATGCCCAACTACTTTGCAGACTACGACACCACCGTCCACTTCATCAGCGAGGAAGAGCTGAAAAGGGACCACAGCGGCATCCCCCACGGAGGCTTCGTGCTGCGCAGCGGCTCCACGGGCTGGGAGCAGGAGCACCGCCACCTGATTGAATACAGCTTAAAGCTGGACTCCAATCCGGAGTTCACCGCCAGCGTCCTCGTCGCCTACGCGCGGGCCGCTTACCGCCTGTCCGGCGAGGGATCCCACGGCTGCAAGACTGTCTTCGACATCGCCCCCGCCTACCTGAGCGCCAGGAGCGGAGAGGAGCTGCGTGCGGCCCTCCTGTAATCGCCAGACTGTCAAGAGCCTGCGTCCCACTGCAGCGCCCGTGTAGTCCGCCATCAAAATAGGGGCCGTATAAGCCCCTATTTCTCATTCTCGTTCAAATATTCCAGGATCCCCATATGTATGGCCCATGCCACCCGCTGCTGGTACTCCGGCGTACAGAGCTTCTCAGCCTCGGCGCTGTTGGAGAGGAAGCCGCACTCGGATTCGGCTTCATATAGGCAGACTTACACTGACAATCGGAAAATCTATCAATAAAATGCACTTGCTTCATGTATGTTACCTTGATTACATTGACACACATGTAACCAGAAACCGAATCATCGTTCTTCTGCTCTAACATTATACAACAGAGCACGATCACGAAACAACAATTATTTCTGCATAATGCCCCGTAATTTTCTACGGGGCATTTTTTATTCAGGAGGTATGTATGGATTATCAATTAGAACTAAAACAAATCGTGGACTACCCACGGTGCCGCATCTACCGTGAGTTCCTCCGCAGCCTTATGGAAGATAGGGACATCCGTACCAACGGAAGCTCCTATCTTTTTTATTACATGACGCTCTGCTCCTATGCCAACTTCCGCTCCTCTTACCGCCGGATAGAGGGCATATCCTATCTGGTCGGCCCAGGCGAATGGATCTGCAAGACCTCGGAGCTGGCGGAATGGTTCCGCACACGTTTCCAGCATCAGGCGCTGTCCATTCTTGACTTCCTACAGAAGCAGAACTACATCACCTATACCCGGCTCGGCAGGAACCATCTGGTCAAATTCAGCATCAACGGCTGGAAGCAGCACAATACGGCGCTCGACTACAATTACCCATGTCTGAAGGATGTGGGTTTTTTCTTTTTCCCGATTGCCGCCGTCCATGAGCTGATCAGCATGGGTAAATGCTCGGAGATGGACATTGTGCTGGATCTGTGGGTCCACGCCATCTACAACGACGGGCAGGTGCAGGGTTCCGAACTGGGGCCTGTGGTATATTTCCGCAACTGTACCGGCAGCCCACTGACAAACTTCAGCGACCTTGCCCTTCGCTGGGGCATCTCAAAAGCTACAGTGAGCCGCATCTTAAACAAGTTACAGGACAAAGAATATCTTTCACTGGTATCGTTCACCGGCAGGCATGGCAGCGTCATCTACCTGTGCAGCTACTTATCCACCATGTTCAATATCAGTGACGTAATGATCGACAAGGAGGAAATTTGCATGACATTTCAGATTCCAGTACACATTCCGGAGACTTCATCCATTCCTGAAGCAGAACCAATCCGGGAGGAACAGATTACCATTATGGAAGCGGAAAACAGCGTTTCAGGGCAGGACGGTAGCGTTTCAAAACAGCACATGAAGAAAATCGTCCAGAAAGTGGCGCAAATCCTTGCGGCGCAAGGGGTTCCGTGCTGTGAATGCCCCCGAACCCTATATAAGTTATATCCCTTATCCGACTGCAAAGAAACTACAGTAAAGTATTCCCTGCAGATCGCCTGCCCGGACGGGAAGATGCCCTATCGGTTCGAGCTGACTCTCTCCCCTGCCAGCCCGCCGGAGGACAACAGCAGCCCCACACTTTCCAGACAGGCTGATACAGAAAATGAAGAAAGAAGGTAAACCATCATGCCAAATACAAGACCAAACAAAAATATTCCCACAGAGCAGGAGAACCCCCTATTCCATGACACATGGAAGCTGCTGAAGAACTACCGGGATGCTGTGTGGAACCTGGAGCTTGCCGTCCAGCAGGTACGCAGCACCTTTGAGATTGAGTACGGAAGCAGCATCGAGGAGTTCCTGGACTCCATCTACCTTGCCGGGGCAGACATCGGCGGATCGAAGCTGGAAGACTACGCAAAGAGCATTGAGCGCAGCAACAAGATGCTGACACTCTTAAACTCCGCCGTGGACATCCTGCGAAGCAAGCATAAACATGGGGAACAGTATTACTGGATACTCTATTACAGCTACCTCTCCCCACAGCAGCTTCAGAACACGGATGAGATCATTGAGAGCCTGCGGCCACACATAGCCAATATCTCCACCAGGACATACTACCGCAAACGCCCGGAGGCGGTCCAAGCACTCAGCTCCATCCTGTGGGGATACACCTCAAAAGACTGCCTTGAGATGCTGGACAAGTTCTTTCCGACAGGGAAATGACAGGCTGGCACCAAATTGGCGCACAAATTGCGCAAACTGGCACAGCAATGCGATTTACAGGTAAAAATGCCCATGCTATAATGGTCATGCTTAAAATTGTACCCGCACCCAAATCCATTCCATTCTCCAGGCATCTGCAGACACGCAGGTGCCCTTTTTTGTAACACAGACGCCATGCGCTGGCCGTATGGCACGAAGGGCCGGCATCCTCCCTGGGACTGCCGGCCTTTCCCATCCCAACTTTTACAGGAGGTAAATCATTGAAAAAAGAAAAAAGCAACCCGACCGGGAACCAGCTTCCCACCAGAAAGAAACCCCGCATCCCTTACCAGAACATCATAATGGGGGCTGCGGCCTTCGCCTACTTCTTTGCCCTTCAGACCAACCAGGTGCTGGCATCGGATATGTGGTCCAAAGCGGAGACCATCATGAAGGATGTCTACGGAAAGATCCTGGGCATCTCCACCATCGCCGCCATCGTGACAGCTTCCGTCGCCCTGCTCCTGATGAACTTTTCAAAATCAGGCAAGACCGTGGATGAATCCCGTGCATGGCTCAAGCGCATTGCGATCTCATGGGTGGTCCTGAACGGGCTTGGCTTCATCCTCGCCTATGTCACACCGTTCTTCTCAGACGGGAAATGGAATGGCTGACGGAAGGGAGGGGATGACCCATGGGAATACTTGACGGCATCGTGGAATGGATTGCCGAACAGGTGATGAACGGGCTTGACCTGATCTCCACCTCGGTACTGGGCGCCCTTGGATGTGACATGGGGACTTTCCTGCGCTACTTCCCTGCTGCGGAGACCATGTACAAGATATTTGTGGCAGCTGCCATAGGGCTTGTCCTCCTGAACTGGGTGTGGCAGCTTTTTAAGAACTTCGGGCTGATCGCGGGTGTGGAGGCGGAGGACCCCATCCGGTTGAGCATACGGTCCGTCCTTTTTATCGGCCTGATCTATTACTGTGACCAGATCACGGAGATGGTCCTTGCCATAGGAGGCACGCCTTATTCCTGGATACTCTCCTCAGACCTGCCGCCCCTGAACTTTGCAGACTTCAATTCCGTCCTGCTGACCATCCTGGGCGTGTGCGCCAGCGGCTCCGTTGCCCTGATCGCACTGATACTCCTGCTGATCCTTGCATGGAACTACATCAAGCTGCTCTTTGAGGCGGCGGAGCGCTACATCCTGCTGGGCGTGATCGTGTACACGGCTCCCATGGCCTTTGCCACCGGCGCATCCCAGTCCACCTCGAATATCTTCAAGTCGTGGTGCAGGATGTTCGGCGGGCAGATCTTCCTGCTGATGATGAACGCATGGTGCCTGCGCCTGTTCACGTCCATGGTGGGCAGCTTCCTGTCCAACCCGTTATCACTGTAGGAGGGCCCTATGAAGAAAAAGAAAATCTATATTTTGATACTCACTGCCACGCTGTCCCTTTCCCAGTCCATGACTGCTTTTGCGGTAACAGAGAGCGATGTGCAGGCAGCCGGAAAGGAGACCGCCGCCGGGAACGTGTTCATCTGGTTCCTGTGCGCCATCGCATTCCTGAAGATCAGCCAGAAGATCGACAGCTTCTTATCCAGCCTCGGCATCAACGTGGGGCATACCGGCGGCAACATGATGGCGGAGCTGATGGTGGCCGCAAGGGGGCTTACCACTGCAAAGAACATAGGCGGTGGATCCAGCTTCCGGGGCGGCTCTTTCCGTATGGGCGGAAGCTCGAACAGCGTAAACCAGTCCTCCTTCCTTTCTGGCGGCCTTGCAGGTGCCGTGGGGAGGCAGTTCACCCAGAGCGCCATGCAGACCATGACCGGGCACGCAAGCAACCCCATCAGCCGCAGGGCGTTTGAATCCTCCGTGAAAAAGGGCGGGGATTTCGCCAACGGCGTCACCGGGGCTGTGGCAAAAGGGAACATCAGCTATACCGGCTCCATGACCGGCTCCCAGGCAGCGCAGGCGCTGACCTCCTACCTGGGGCAGACCGGCATCCCTGACGCCCCCAGCTACTCCGGCGTGGAGATCGGCGGCGGACGCATCACGGGCACGGAAACCTCGGTTGACTACCCCAACGGCACAGCCTTCGGCATGTATAACACCGAGCAGTACATGGCACCGGAAGGGAACTATGAGACCGTCACTACTGCCGACAACGCCACCTGGTACAAACAGTATGCCGTGGATACCGTAGACCGCACCCCGTACATGACCGGGGAGGGCAGGATCGCCTACCATGAGAACATCGTGCAGAAGCTCCCTGACATGCCAAAAAGAAAGGACCGTGTGTAAATGGCTGGAGACAACATCAGAAAAGAACAGTCCGCCCTGTCCGGGGCGGCATCGGTCGCAGGAACCGCAAGAGGCGCCATAAAGACAGGAAAAGCCATTGCCGGGGCAGCAAAAGGCGCGGCCGCAGGCCCCTATGGGATGCTGGCTGCAGGCTTATGGGAAAACAGGAAGGCGGCCGGGAAAATACTGGCAGCCTTTGCTGCCCTGCTGATGCTGCCGGTCCTGTTCCTCCTGATGCTCCCCTCCCTGATCTTCGGCAGCCTGGGGCTGGATGATGCCACTGGCGACGCGCTGAACGATAACAGCGTCATCATGGAGAACATTGCGGAAACGGAGGCTTCCATTGAAGCCATCCTCCGCAAGAAGCATGACGGCCTGCTGGAAGAAATACAGCAGGAGGCGGATGCCCTGGGCCCCGGCTGCGAATACGGCATCACGGATGATTTTTCAGACCGCATCATCTACGAAAGCGCCCTGATCATCTCCCAGTTCTGCGCCTCGCAGGACGACTACCGTGAGATCAGCCTTGCAAAGCTGGAGCGGATACTCCGTGACAATACGGACGGCATCTTCACCTATACCGTCCAGATCACAGACTATGAGAAAACAGATGAGGAAACCGGGGAAACCCTCACCATACACCATTATGAATACACGGTGGAATACGCAGGCGACAGCTACTATGCCGAAAATGTCTTCCTTCTCACCGATGAACAGATGCAGACGGCAGAGGAATATGCCGCCAACCTGCACCTGTTTTTATTTGACACGGTTTATCTGGTGGAAATCAACCCTGACCTGATACCGGGGGAAACCGGGAACAAAGCCGTTGACCTGGCCCTGACAAAGCTGGGCACGCCATACAGCCAGGAAAAGCGCAACCAGGAAGGCTATTTCGACTGCAGCTCCTTCACCTACTGGGTATACAGCCAGTTAGGCGTCATCCTGCAGCATGGCGGCTCCAACACGGCGGCCTCACAGGGAAGGTACATCACGGAGAACAACCTTGCCGTATCCTATGGCAGCCTTGCCCCCGGGGACCTGGTATTCTACTCCTTTGGGGTGAACAACCGCTACCTGAACATCGACCATGTGGCAATCTATGCCGGGGACGGCTATGTGGTGGACGCTTCCTCTTCCAAGAAGAAAGTGGTCTACCGCCCCATCTACAGCACGGGCAACATTGTCCTGTGCGGCAGGCCCTACACGGAATAAACATACAACGGCCACTGGCGGGAACGGGCATACCCTCGCCCCTCCCGCCTTCAGCAAATATCTTAGGAGGTGCATTAAGGAATGTCTATAAGACAGGAAGAAAATGACATATACATCATACCACCCAACTTCATCGATACCGGAACGGTGTTCGGCGGGACCATCAAGCTGAGGAATGCGGCGGAGGCGCTGGCAGCCTCACTGCTCATCGGCCTGCCCGTGTTCCACCTGCCCGTGACACTGACAACGAAGATCATCATCGCCTGCCTGACCGTGCTCCCGGCAGCCCTGTTCGCCATCATCGGCATCAACGGCGAAAGCCTGACCTCATTCGTCATCAACTTCTTCGTATACCTGAAGAACCGCAGGATCGTCGGAATACGGGAGGATACAGACGAAACGCCGGAAAAAGAAAGAAAGCCCGGAAAACAGCAGAAAGCCGCAAGGAAACGGCGGGAAAAGAAAGTAAAACCCAAAAAAGAGGATTATGCCGAGGAGTTCGGGCAGTTTAAGGAGCGCCGGCAGGCAAAGCAGGCGGCATCTGCAGAGGATGCAGGCAAGCACCAGAAAAAGAAACTCGGTGTCTCCCAGATGCGTGAGCGCATGAGGGAGGAGCCGGAACCGGAGCTGATAAACCCTTCCGCCTCCTATCTCCCCATCCGGAAGATCGAAAACGGCATCATCTACACCAAAGACCGCCGCTATGTGAAGATCATAGAGGTCATCCCCATCAACTTCCTGCTGCGGAGCGCCAGGGAACAGAGGGGCATCATCTATTCCTTTATCAGCTACTTAAAGATAAGCCCCGTGAAGCTCCAGTTCAAAGTCCTGACCAGGCGTGCCGACATCAACAGGCATCTGGAAACCCTGCGGGAGGAGATGCGCCTGGAGACAGATGAGCGCTGCCTTGCGCTCCAGAAGGATTATGAAAACCTGATCCGCCGCATCGGTTCCAGGGAAGCCATCACAAGGCGCTTCTTCATCATCTTTGAGTATGAGCCTTTTGCGGCAAACCGGGGGAATGAGGAAAGCGACGCCATATCCGCCCTTACCACTGCAGTGCGGACTGCTAAGACCTACCTGCAGCAATGCGGGAACGAACTTCTGGTCCCCGACAATGAGGATGAGATGGCTGCGGAGGTATTCTACAGTATCCTGAACCGTAAGACCAGCGTGGCAAAGCCTTTGAGTGTGCGTGTGAATGAGGTCATCGGGCAGTACATCAATGCAGGCAGGCGGGATGAGATTGGGAACATCCCCGCCATGGAATTCATCGCGCCGGAGACCATCGACTACACCCACGGCAATTATGTCATCATGGACGGCACCTACCATACCTACCTTTTAGTGCCTTCCGGGGGCTACCGCCCGCAGGTGTGCGCCGGATGGATCTCCCTCCTTGTCAATGCAGGCGAGGGGATTGACGTGGACATCTTCTTTGACCGCCAGCCCAAGGACCGCATCCAGCAAAAGCTCGGACAGCAGCTTAGGATAAACCGCTCCAAGATCAAGGACACCTCCGACACCAACTCGGACTTCGATGACCTGGACAGCGCCATCCGCTCCGGCTATTTCCTGAAGGAAGGGCTTGCAAACAACGAGGACTTCTATTACATGAACATCCTCATCACCATCACGGCGGACAGCCTTGAGGAGCTGGAGTGGCGCACCAATGAGATGAAAAAGCTGATGCTCTCACATGACATGGAGGCGGTCTCCTGCCACTTCAGGGAGGAACAGGCGCTGCTCTCCGCCCTGCCTCTGGTATCGCTGGAGAAAAAGCTGTTTGAGCGCTCCAAGCGCAACATCCTGACAGGCAGCGTGGCAGGCTGTTATCCCTTTACCTCCTTTGAGATGTGCGATGACAACGGCATCCTTTTAGGGGTGAACAAGCACAACAACTCGCTGATCATCGTGGATATCTTCAATTCCCGCGTCTACAAGAACGCGAACATGGCTATCCTGGGAACCTCCGGCGCGGGCAAGACCTTCACCATGCAGCTCATGGCGCTTCGGATGCGCCGCAGGAACATACAGGTGTTCATCATCGCCCCCTTGAAAGGGCATGAGTTCCACCGGGCCTGCAGCAACATCGGCGGGGAGTTCATCCAGATCTCGCCTGCCTCCAAAAACTGCATCAACATCATGGAGATCCGGAAGGTGGATTCCTCCGCCAGTGACATTCTGGACGGCCCGCAGACGGAAAAATCGGAGCTTGCAGCAAAGATACAGCGGCTCCACATCTTCTTTTCCCTGCTGATCCCGGACATGACACATGAGGAACGGCAGCTTCTGGATGAGGCGCTGATACAGACCTATAACCAGAAAGGCATCACCCACAACAACGAAAGCCTGCCTGACCCGGAAGACCCGGAACACTACCGGGAAATGCCGGTGCTTGAGGATGTATTCAATATCTTAAAGCAGAACCCGGATACGAAGCGCCTTGCCAATATCATGAACCGGCTGGTGCATGGCTCCGCCTCCACCTTCAACCAGCAGACCAACGTGAACCTTGACAATAAATATACCGTGCTGGACATTTCAGAGCTGACAGGCGACCTGTTGACGGTGGGTATGTTCGTTGCGCTGGACTACGTTTGGGACAAGGCGAAGGAAGACCGTACCGTGGAAAAAGCCATCTTCATTGACGAGACATGGCAGTTAATCGGTGCGGCGTCCAACCGCCTCGCGGCAGAGTTCGTGCTGGAGATCTTCAAGATCATCCGTGGGTACGGCGGCTCCGCCATCTGCGCCACCCAGGACCTGAACGACTTCTTTGCGCTGGAGGACGGCAAATACGGCAAAGGCATCATCAATAACTCCAAGACCAAGATCGTCCTAAACCTGGAGGACGAGGAGGCCATGCGTGTGCAGTCCATCCTGCACCTGTCCGAAGCGGAGACAATGGCAGTCACCCACTTTGAAAGAGGCAACGGCCTGATCTCCACCAACAACAATAACGTCACCGTGGAATTCAAGGCATCGGAACTGGAGAAGGAACTGATCACCACAGACCGTAATGAACTGAAAAAGCTGCTGGAAAAGGAAAGGCAGCGCAGGCAGATGGCTGAAGCAGTCTGATACTTACACTTTACATACGGTTTACGCATGGCAGGGGGAATCCATCCCTGTCGGAAATACCTTTATGTACGCTTTAAGTAAAGTTTACGCATATACAGTGCATCTTCCAGTTCCAGACCAGCACTGTATGTAAAGTTTATGTAATCTGTACGCAGAGTTACTTCCTATTATAATAAATACCATTCCCTGCGGCAGGCTTATATGCCGCAGGAACAAAGGAGGCTGTACCATGCAGCAGAAAAACCAACAGCAGGAAAACCATTTACCGGAGATCACCCGGCTGCTTTCCATGTACCATGCCCTCAGCCTTCCCCAGCTTGGACGGCTCTACCCGGAACTGACAGAGGGTAAGCTCCTGCGCCTGCTGGGGCGGCTGGAAAAAACAGGGCGGCTTGCCTTACTGCCGGAACGGGGGCTTGTCCTGTATTCAAAGGACTGCATCCCCAGCCCGTCCACCCTTGCCGCCTTCTGGGTGCTCCTGGATTTCCGGGAAGACATCACCTTCCACACGGCCAGCGATTTTCCGGTGGCGCTGACCTTCTACACCCAGTCGGATGCCTATGACGTCATCCACATACCGGAAGAAAAAGAGATGCTCATGAACAATGCCCTTTCCGCTTATAAAGAGGATGCGCCCCGCCGCATAGCCATCGTGGACCATGCCGGGCAGATACCCCTCCTTGCTATCCCCGGCACTGCCGCTTTCTGTACGGTCACGCCGGACGGGAAGGTGCAGTATTACAGGAAACAAGGAGTGACAGATACTTAATGGACCGACACACTTTATCATCCCGCCTTGCGCGGATAGGGGATGACCTCCCCCGGCTGTCAAACACCATAAATGCCATGGCAGCCAACACCGGCACCTATGGGAAAAACTATGAGGAACTTAGCCTGGATGCCGCCCGGCGCGCGGAACGGATCGCCTGTTCCCTGCGCAACCTCATCTATGCCGCAGACCTTGTGCCGAAGCCCGTCCTCATGGAAGCGGCCGCCCAGGTACACGGCATTTCCATAAAACATACGCAGGGCATCGTGGAGATCGCCCTGCCCGGCCTGATGCCGAAACGCACCAAACGCGTCAACACCACGTTCCTGACCGATCCGCTGCATGCGGCGCTTGAGGCTTACACAAAGGGACATGACCTTCCGCATTTCAGGCAGTGCGTGGTCTGTTTTTCCCATGTGTTCGACAAGAACCTCTCCGACAGGCGGGTGCGGGACTACGACAACCTGGAGTGCAAGCAGCTTTTAGATACCGTGGCAGGCTTCCTGATGGCCGACGACAGCGGGCTGTTCTGCGACGCCTACCACACCACGGAATTCGGGGAAAGGGACTGCACCATCCTCGCCGTCATGGAAAAAAGCCGCTTCCCCGGATGGCTGAAAGAGCGGGAGGACAGGGAAAAAAGCATATCGGATTTTTAAGGGATTTTACGGAAAATCTCCCGGCTGCGGTAAAAACTGCGCCTCCCATGCGGAAATACGGGGTTTCTGCTTCCGTGCCCCCGCCATTCCTTAACCGGAGTCTCAGGCGTGTACGGTAAAAAAAGCGCAATCCCATCTCCTCGTGCCACCTGCTAACGCCGCATCCATTTACAAGAAAGGAGCCAGCCATGAACGACACATCCACCGCCGCATACCGCCTGCTCTCCCTGACCGCCCTGTCCGGAGAGTGCAGCCCTGATATCCTGTCCCGACTAGGCATCGGCCCCAGCTATGGGGAAAAACTGGTGACAAAGCTGAAGGATGAGGGCCTCCTCAAGACACATTACAAAGACCGGCTCCGGGGATACCGGCTGGCCTGCGGCGGCAAAAAGCTCCTGCTTGCCCAGAACCCGGAACGCTTCTCATTCTACCTGTCCGGCAACACCGAAACGAACCACCCCAGAAGCGGCTACCCCAGGCGGCTGCGCCTCCAGCAGGCATCCCACATATATGCCATGCTGCTGAATGCAGGCATCACCTTTTTCCGTGATGAAAAGCCCCTGATCTTCCGGGAGGAACCGCAGGCCGGGGAATCTGTCCGGATGCCCCTGCCCATCTTCTACCACTCAAGGGAGGTCAAGGAACTGGGCACGGAGGCCGTGAAAATCGGCAACTCCCGCATCATGGGAATCCTTTTTGCACCAGGCTGCATCTATGCCCTGTTCCATACAGGAACTGCACCAATCAAGTGGGAGTACCAGACTGAGCTGCGGGTAAAGACATTCCTTTCCCACCATATCAGCAGGGGGATCCTCTCCAGAGGGAGCATCGAGCCATGCTACCATCCGGACACGCCCATAAGGCTCCTCTTCATCGGCAGCGGTATGGACACAGCCCTGAAGCTGATGGAGAGCACCGGCGGCTTCCAGAAAAGCTATTTCTGCCTGGATTCCAGTTTTGACTATTTCCATTATGTCCCGGATGATGCCGCAGGAGAGACAACGCTCCGGCTGCTCTGCTCCCCGGCCCTGCAGAAAGCGCTCCGGAGCCTGCTCCTGTCCGACCTGCAGCCTCCCTGCCCCGATTACGGGCTGGAACATGATGCCGTATCGGAGGGGATGCCGGTGCTCCTTGCCTTTGACTTCGACATGCTGCGGCTGTCCCGGTTCCGTACTGCCCTCTCCTTCCACGGGCTTGCCGGGAACCTGGTCTGCTTCGACTTCCAGAAACCGGTCCTGCAGCAATACTTTGGGGATGCAGCCGCCATTGAAACCATTGACCTGTATAAATTTGAAAGGAGGTTCCTGCACTGAAACTGACAGAAAACAAAAAGAAACAGATGACGCTCTTCTTCGTCCTGCCCGTCCTGCTCATGGCGCTTGCCTATGCAGGCGGCTATGTATCCCAGTTCATCATCAACTACCGGGACTGGACTTCATCCGGGGGCACACCGGGGAACGGCACCTCGCCGGCATTCCCCGACGGCTCGCCTGGCGCCTGCCTGAAAGCGCTCACCGTATTCCCTTACAGCCTGTACGGGATCGCCCTGTGCATCGGCATCTCCGGGCTGCTGGTATTTATGGTGATGCGGATGGGCTTTGGCAGGAAAGGCACCTATGACAGGGAACGGAACCTGACCTACTCAGACCAGGGGACTTACGGCACCTCCGGCTTCATGACGGACTCTGAGATGCGTGAAGTGCTGGAGCTGGTGCCTAACATCATGGGAAACCGGGGCGTCATCTTAGGGAAGCTGTACGGGAAAGCGGTCTGCCTGCCGGAGAAAACGCGGATGAACCGCAACGTGGCGGTATTCGGGGCCAGCGGAAGCATGAAAAGCCGGGCTTATGCAAGGAACGTGGTGTTCCAGTGTGTGAAACGCGGGGAGAGCCTCATCATTACCGATCCAAAGTCGGAGCTATATGCTGACCTGTGCCTCTATCTTGAAGAAAACGGCTACACCGTGCGGGTGTTCAACCTGATCAACCCTGAAAATTCCGACAGCTGGAACTGCCTCGCGGAGATCGAGGGGCAGGAGATCATGGCGCAGCTCTTTTCCGATGTCATCATCAAAAACACCGGCTCCCCGAAAGGCGACCACTTCTGGGACAACTCGGAGATGAACCTGTTGAAAGCCCTTGTGCTGTATGTGGACCAGGGATTCCCGCCGGAGGGAAAGAACATCGGGCAGGTCTACAAGCTGCTGACCATGAACTCCGAAAAGGAGCTGAACAGCCTCTTTGACCTGCTCCCGGTCACCCACCCGGCAAAGGCGCCCTACAACATCTTCAAGCAGGCGTCCGACACGGTGCGCAGCGGCGTCATCATCGGGCTTGGCACAAGGCTGCAGGTATTCCAGAATAAGCTGATCCGGCAGATCACCAGCTATAACGAGATCAGCCTGACGCAGCCGGGCTACGAGAAGTGCGCCTATTTCTGCATCACTTCAGACCAGGATTCCACCTTTGACTTCCTCTCCTCCCTGTTCATGTCCTTCGTGTTCATCAAGCTGGTGAGATACGCGGACAAATACGGGGACGGCGGGAAGCTGCCCGTTCCGGTACATATCCTTGCAGACGAGCTTGCCAACGGCGGCTGTACCATTGCTGACCTTACCAAGAAGATCAGCACCATCCGCTCCAGGCAGCTCTCCATAAGCTGCATCTTCCAGAACCTGCCCCAGATGCAGAACCGCTACCCGTTAAACCAGTGGCAGGAGATCATCGGGAACTGCGACACCCAGCTTTTCCTGGGCTGCACCGATGAGCTGACGGCCGAGTTCATCTCGAACCGCACCGGTGAGGTCAGCGTGGCCGTATCCAGCCAGGCAAAGCAGCTCAATACCTGGCGGGTGTCAGATTACACGCCGGAATACCGGGAGACACATTCCATCGGGAAGCGCAAGCTGCTGACGCCGGATGAGGTGCTGCGGCTGCCGCTGGATGAGGCACTGATCATCCTCCGGGGCCAGAAGGTGCTGAAGGTGGGGAAATATGACTACACCCTCCACCCGGAGAGCCGGAAATTAAAGGAAAGCCGGGCCAGCGACCATATCCCGGAGTGGCGCAGTCTCCCGGAATCACCGGAGCCGGACTTTTCACGGCTGATGAAGCCGGAACCGAAACAGAAGAAACCAAAGGCGCCCAGAAAGAACCCTGCCCCTGCAGGCACTGCGCCCACCGGCCCTCCCCCTGAATGGGCGGATGAACGGCAGGCATTCTTCCCTGCGGACGGGGACTGCGGTATCGTCATGACGGACAAGAAATCCATCATGTCCTGAGCTGCCCGGCAAAACAGCCTGCCTGTGGAAACCTGCAGGCAGACCAGACAATCATGAAAAGGAGACAAAACTATGCCCAGAAAAGCAAAAACGGAAGAAACTGTTGTAACTGAAGAAAGCGCCATCCTGGAAAATGCACCTGCGGAAACAGGAACCCTTATGGAAGGGGATCCCCCTGCGGAGGGCGAAATCCTTATGGACGGTGGAATGCCTGCAGACGGGGATTTCCCTACGGATGGAGAACTGCCTGGCACTGGCGAGGCTGTCATGGATGAGGAACTTCCCGGTTCTGGTGAGACCGCTGCGGAAGATGGCGCACCTGCTTCTGACAGTGCCATTACAGATGGGGATGTGCCGGAAGAAACATCCCTTTCCGGGGAAAACATGGAGGCGGAAGCAGAGACCGGCAATGACAGCGGGATGGCACTGCTGCAGGAAGATACGGGGGAGGCCCCCGTCGAAGGTGATGGAGCGGCGGATAATGCAAACAATCCTGCTCCGGAACTTTCCTCCGGGGCCGGAGCGGAAACCGGAAGCGGCACAGGGAAAAATAACCCTGAAGTTTCAGCCCCTCCCAGAAGGCGGAAAGCAAAAGCCGCCCCTGCTCCAAAATCGGAACCGCCTGTACGGAAGACCGCCCCTTCCACCATCCTTACCCTGAATGCCGATTCGGAAGTGGAGACACCTGAGAGCAGGGAGGATACCATCTGGCATGAGCTGCAGAACGCCTACCGCACCCGGAAGATCCTGACAGGCACCCTGGGCGGCATTGAGAAGATGGACGGAGGCGGCACCATCGCAGTCGTCTATTACAAGGACATGCGTGTCGTGATCCCCCTTTCGGAGATGATGATCAACCTCGTGGAGGATGAAGCCCATGATTACGGGGAACTGGTGCAGCGCCAGAACAAGATCCTCGGCAACATGCTGGGATGTGAAATCGACTTTATCATCAAAGGGCTTGAAAACGCCAGCCGCAGCGTGGTGGCCAGCAGGAAAGATGCCATGTACAAGAAGCGCCAGATTTTCTACATGCCGGATGCGGCCGGAAATTCCCGCGTATGCGAAGACCGCATTGTGCAGGCGAGGGTCATTGCCGTGGCAGAAAAGGTTGTCCGCGTGGAGATCTTCGGCACGGAATGTTCCATCCTTGCCCGCGACTTATCCTGGGACTGGCTGGGAGATGCCACGGAACGCTTCCATGTAGGCGAGCAGATTCTTGTCCGCATCTTAAGCGTGAAGATCCGCTCCCTGGAGGACATTTCCGTGAAAGCCGACGTCAAGAGCGTGAACGGCAACACCAGCAAGGAGAACCTGGGTAAATGCAAGATTCAGGGCAAGTACGCCGGGACGGTCACGGACATCCACAAAGGCACTGTCTTCGTCCGCCTCCACATCGGCGTCAACGCAGTCGCCCACAGCTGCTATGACAACCGGATGCCCGGCAAGAAGGATGATGTCAGTTTCGTGGTGACGCGGATTGATGCCGACCGGAACGTGGCAGTGGGGCTGATTTCAAGGATTATTAAGCAGAATATCTGATAAAAAGAGCAGGTGGCCATATTCTCCCAGTATCGCCACCTGCCTTTTCGTCTCTATCAATATTATTCAACAGCCGTTATTTTATCATATTACATTATCTGCAGCCTGGCAAGCTGTTCCACCTCTGCCATACTCAGTTCAGAACACTCTGCAATCTCTTCAATAGTCAGCTTTCCTATTTTCAGCATCCTAAGTGCCGTTTTCTTCTTTGTCTCACTAATGCCTTCACTCTTTCCCTGATTTAAGATAGTGCGTGCTTCTGTTTCAATCAATGCTCCACCCATAATTTCACCTACACCTTTCTGCACATTCTCATACTTCTGTGCAATCTCTCTAATCACATCATTGGAAAGCTCTATGATTGTCCGCTTGTCAAAGGCCCCGATTACTTTCTGACGCTCCAGTTCATCCAGCCTTTTTAGGATTTCGTGATACTCTCCCTTTAATTCCTCCAGCTTCTGTTCATTATCATTATACTCCGGAAAACTTTTCTCATGTGAAAAAATATAAAAAGGAATCAGCAGCAACAAATTCTTCTACCTTATATTCTAATGTTCCTTTTCAATTACAGTTCTTAAAGACTCCTTATCTCTGGCGATCAGAAATCGCATCTGCTCCACATCACTCTTCAAATAAACGCTATTTAACTCATGCACAATTTCTTCGCCAACTGTCTTTAACCGATTACTTTTCATTTTACTATGAAACACAACCTGCCGGGTAGCCAAAAAAGCGCAGACTGCCCCTGT
>NZ_CAJUCP010000060.1 GCF_910585425.1 uncultured Acetatifactor sp.
ATTTTTGGGGTTGATAATCCAGTATTCCCTCACCCCCGCATTGGCGTATAAATTCAGCTTGCGGATATAATCATGGCTGGAAGTGCTTGGTGAAACGATTTCAACAACCCAGTCAGGCGCACCTGTACATCCCCGATCCGTAAGCTTATCGACATTACATATCACACTGATATCCGGTTCCACAATCGTTGTTTTATCCTGATACAGTTTTACGGCAAAAGGTGCCGGATATACCTCACAGGAACCTTTTCTTGCTTTCATGTAGTCCCGTATGGTGCCCGACAATTCCATCAAAATCTTTTGATGAATCCGGCTGGGCGCAGCCATGTAATAGAACTGTCCATCAATCAGCTCTGCCCGTACTTCCTCCGGAAGATTATAATAATCCTCTTCCGTATACCCCTTTGCCCATGCCGGCTCCATACAACACTCCTTTCCCCGCATTAGCCTACAGCTCTCTAAAACGGCCCTGGCTTTTACCATAAAACCTCCGTCCCTGCCCGGCCTACCGGTTCGCCATCAGCTTCACCATAGCCTGGTTCAGTCCGTCTACCGTGAGCTTGTACATGGGGAACAGCTCCTTCACCGCGGTCTCCGCCTCCCGCCAGGGAGCCCGCCCCGGAGCCATTTTCGGGTTCAGCCACACGATTTTCTTATATTTCTTCTTCATCAGCCGCAGCCATTCATAGCCCGACAGCCCCCCGTTGGGCCCCCTGTAATTGCCCGTGTCGGAATACAGCTCCTCCGGCGCCATGGCCGCGTCCCCGACGATTATGACCTTGTAGTCACTGTCCACGTTCCGGAACATCCACTCCGTGTCCACCCAGTCCCCGTTCTCGCACTCCGGGGTCTTGTACACCTTGCTGTAGATGCAGTTGTGGAAATAATAAGTCTTCACATCCTTGTAGTGATTGGACTTATGGATGGCCTGGAACAGGTCGTTCAGCAGGCTGCTGAAGGGAATCATGGTGCCTCCGGAATCCATCAGGAGCAGGAGCTTCACCGCGTTCTTCCTGGGCTTCTGCATGACGATCTGCAGGCAGCCGCCGTTGTTGCAGGTCTTGTCCACGGTGCCATTGATGTCAAGCTCCGTCTCCGGGATGTCCAGCCTGCTGGAGAACTGCCGGAGCTTCCGGAACGCCATCTGGAACTGCCTGTTGTCCAGGACTCTGTCGTCCCGGAAATCCCGGTATTTCCTGGCTCCCACCACCGCAAAGGCAGACTGGTAGCCGGTCTTGCCGCCCACCCGGACGCCGCCCACGTTGCCGCCGGTATTGCCGAAGGAGGTCTTGCCCATGGTGCCGATCCAAAAGCTGCCGCCATTGTGCTCGCTGTCCTGATCCTTCAGGCGCTGCCGGAACTTCTCCTCCACGTCCTCCTTGTCGATCTGGAGATCCTCCATCTTGTTCATATGGTCTCTGGCCTCCTCGTGAGCCAGCTCCATCATGTCGGACTTGTCCAGCCAGCGCAGCATCTCCTTGCCCACCTCGGTCTCCCTCTGGGCAGCCTTGAAGCACTCCTCGAAGGCCATGTCGAACTTGTCGAAATCCGTCTCGCTCTTCACCAGGATCATCCGGGCCGTGTAATAGAACTGGGTCAGGGAGCTGCCGCAGAGCCCCTTGTCCAGCGCCTCCTGAAAGGTCAGCCACTCCCCCAGGGTCACACGCAGCCCCTTCTCCCTCAGTGTCTCAAAAAATTTTATGAACATATTCCATCCTCTTCCAGACTCTCCGGAGTCACTTCACTTGATACCTGTGCCGCTTAGTTCTGCTATCGGCGCTCCTTTTTCCCGGCCTCTTCCGGCCTTTGCTTCTCAACGTCCCGATTTTTCCGTTTCTCTCCTATCTTCCGCGCCATCTTATGGCACCACTCCAGGAACATCTGATTCGCTATCTGCCCCATCGCCACATCCTTCCTGCCGTCATCGGCTCTTGATCGCCCGCGTCATGAAATGCAGTTCCGTGATATCCTCCATCTGGCATTCCACATATCCATTGATCACAAACCCGCACGCAATCAGGCCGCCCAGGTACTCTTCCATGGAATGCCCATACTCGATCCAGTCAGAATCGTCATGCTCCCTGGAGCAAAAAGGCATTCTGTGCACGGCCTTATAGTATCCGCCATCCTCATCCTCCACATAGTCGCACACATAATTGATCGGACTGGGAGCCATCATGAGTAAGGCGCCGCCTTCCGCCAGGACGCGGTAGCATTCCTTGAACACCACGCTGAGCCTGGGAATGTACATTAAGGACGGCGGATTCAGGATATAGTCAAAACTGCAGTCCCCAAACATGGATAAATCACACATATTGCCTTTTACGATTTCAATCCGCAGATTTTCCCTCTCCGCAATCTCTCTGTCCTTATCCAGCATTTTGTCCGAAATATCGATAACCGTCACTTCCGCACCCGCGCATGCCAGCAATGGCGCCTGCAATCCCCCGGCGCCAGCCAGGCAGAGGACTCTTTTTCCTTTGACATCCTTCAGCCACTCTTCCGGGACATCCCTGTCGAAGAACCGTAATCCCAGCTTCCCTTCCCTCGCCGCCTGCAGCTGTTCTTTGGAAGCGCACGCGCTCCAATCCACGCTGTTCGCCACAAGGTCGTCTATATTTTTTTCTACCTGCTCAAAAACAGCCTGTTCAGAACCGAAAATAGCCTGTCCCAAAATTTTTCCCATAATCCCTGTCACCAGCCTGTCCACTTGAAGGATTTCACAGCCCTCGGCAGCCCCCTTACAGATTCGGCTCCTGCCGCACCAGCTGCAGATCCTCGTCCTTCTTCACCACCACCCCCACGAAAGGCAGAGCCTTGCGGATGGTGTCCGCCGGAATCCCCCCGATCTGCAGGGCATTGATCCAGTCGATCAGCTCGGAAGTGCTGGGCTTCTTCCTGATGTCCCGGATGGCGCGGATATTGTAGAACACCTCCATGGCATTCTTCAGCAGATTCTCCTCCACGTCCGGATAATGCACCCGCACGATCTCCTCCATCAGCTCCCTGTCCGGGAAATCGATGTAATGGAAGATGCAGCGGCGCAGGAACGCGTCCGGCAGCTCCTTCTCCGCGTTGGAGGTGATGATCACGATGGGGCGCTGCTTGGCTTTCACTGTCCGCTTGGTCTCATTGATGTAGAACTCCATCTGATCCAACTCCCACAGCAAATCGTTGGGGAACTCCAGATCCGCCTTGTCGATCTCGTCGATCAGGAGCACCACCTGCTCCTCGCTGTCAAAAGCCTCCCCCAGCTTGCCCAGCTTGATGTAATGGGCGATGTCGTCCACGCCCTCCTCGCCGAACTGCCCGTCATAGAGCCGCTGGATGGTGTCATACACGTACAGCCCCTCCTGGGCCTTGGTGGTGGACTTGATGTTCCATATGATCAGCCGCTTCCCCAGAGCCTTCGCCACGGCCTCCGCCAGCATGGTCTTGCCCGTGCCCGGCTCCCCCTTGATCAAAAGAGGCTTCTTCAGCGCAATCGCGATATTCACGCTGGCCATCAGCTCCTCGCTGGCCACATATTCCCCGGTTCCCTGAAATCCCTGTCTCTCCATAGCGCTACATGTCCCTTCCGCTGCCATCCACGGTCCGGATCCGCCCCGGCCGAACCGCATCCACGCAATTTCCGCCAAAGCCTGTCCGCCCTGTAAATCGCAACCACCTTTCCCTTGAATTTCATTCTCTTTCATGTTACGATATTCTTAATGCAAAATCAAGCAGAAATCATGAAACAAAGGAAAATAAGGTGATATAAAATGTTACAGAACATGTTCGAGCACAAGCCCACCCTTTCTTTCGAAGTCTTCCCCCCTAAGAAGGACGGGGATTTTGAATCCGCTTTTCAGGTGATGGACGCGCTGGGGAAGCTGTCCCCGGATTTCATCAGCGTTACCTATGGGGCCGGCGGGAGCCGCGCCGGCAAGACCGTGGAAATCGCTTCCTATATCCAGAATACCCTGGGGATAGACGCGGTGGCCCATATGACCTGCGTAGGCAGCAGAAAGGAGGATCTGCTCCGGATCGCGGGGGAGCTTAAGCGCCACAACATAAGCCACTGCCTGGCCCTGCGGGGCGACCGCCCCAAGGATATGAGCGATGAGCAGTTCGCCTCCCGGGACTTCGCCCATGCCAACGACATGATGGATTTCCTGCGGGAGCATACGGACCTGCATATGGCGGGGGCCTGCTATCCGGAGAAGCATTTCGAGAGCTTCAGCATGGAGTCCGACCTGAACCATCTCAAGAGGAAGCAGGAGGCGGGAGCGGAATTCTTCATCAGCCAGCTATTCTTCGACAATGACTACTACTATTCCTTCCTGGAGAAGGCGGAGAAGAAAGGCATCACCGTCCCTTTCTGCGCGGGCATCATGCCCATCACCTCCGCCGGACAGTTAGGCACCACCGTCACCCTCTCCGGCTCCAGCATCCCCAAAGCCCTGGCCAATCTGATAGCCGCTTACGGGGACAATAAGGAGGACATGCGCAAGGCCGGCATCGACTATGCCATCCGCCAGATCCGCGACCTTCAGGAGAACGGCGTGAACGACATCCATATCTACGCCATGAACAAGCCCAAGACGACGGCGGAAATCGTTGCGGCGATTTATAGATGACGGCACAGCGCACAAAATCCGGTTGCCACGCCGGACAAACAATGATATAATAGAAGAAGCGACCCTGAAACAGGCAGCGGAAAAAGGAACGAACACAAGGAGGAAACGAATATGTACCATTGTCATATTCATTTCTATTTAGCCGGATTACAGGACAGCCTTTTTGACATCGTAAAAAAGACGGCCCCTTTTGACCATTTCACACATACATTCATGGAAAGCGACAGCCCGCAGGAAGAACTGGCTGCCAAAGCCGATGTGATCATCGCGGACATACAGGCTATGGATACGGAGGAAGCCCTTCGGACGCTCCTTTCCGGCAAGCGCCGGGACGCTGAGCTGATCCTGCTGGCGGACAGCAGCCAGATTGCAGCGCTGGCCCCTGATTTTCCCCATATCAGCGATATCTGGAAGCTTCCCATGTCAGAGGAGGAATTCACCTTCCGCTTCCTGAGATGGCAGCTTGGCAACAAGGCGGACAAGGATTCATGGGAGACGCGCCATTTTCTGGAAGCCACCATCAATCATGTCCCCAATCTGATCTGGTACAAGAACCGGGAGGGAATCCACGAAAAAGTCAACGACTGTTTCTGTCAGACCGTAAACAAGACAAAGCAGCAGGTAGAAGGTCGTGACCATTTCTACATATGGGACGTGGATCCCAACGATCCCGCCAACAATGCCAACGACTGCATGGAATCCGACAATGAGGTGATGAACAGGGAGATTACCTGCGTCTCGGAGGAACTGGTGAAGACCGGCGAAGGGATGAAGCTGCTCACCACCTATAAATCGCCCCTGTACGATCTGGACGGCAGCGTCATGGGCACGGTGGGCGTGGCGATCGACGTGACCCAGGAACGGGCCTATGAAAAGGAAGTCGTCAAGAAGAATCAGACCCTGGAGACCATTTTCACCACCCTGGAATGCGGCGTCATGTGCCACACCCTGGACGGTTCGCGCATCATCAGCGTCAACAAGTCGGCCCTGGACATCCTGGGCTTTGAATCCCAGGAGGAGATGGTGGCCGGCGGCTTCAACATGGTGGCCTCCTCTGTGGTGGATTCGGACAAAGAATATCTCCGGGATGCCATCCAGTCGCTGAAGAAGGAGGGCGACAGCATCGGCGTGGAATACCGCGTCCGGCACAAAACCGGCAAGATTCTGTATATCATGGGCAATATCAAGCTCATAAGGGAAAACGGCAACCTGGCCTATCAGCGATTCCTGCTGGACTGCACGGCCCAGAAGCAGCGTGAGAACCAGGAGCGCCTGGAGAATGAGAGAAGGCAGATGGAGCTGGTTCGCGCCCTGACGGTGGACTACAATCTCGTCTGCTTCTTTGACCTGGACACGGATGCCGGAAAGCTGCTCCAAATCAAGGACAAGGATGCCTCGCTCTTCGGCTCTGTGTTCAGCGGCAGCTTATCCTTCTCCGAAAGCATGGAGCTTTATATCCGGGAATTCGTCCATGAAGAGGACCAGGATATGCTTCGGGAATTCCTTTCTCCCGAAAGCATGAAGGAAGGCCTGGTGCAACGGCAATTGTTCTATACGAATTACCGTTCTGTCCAGAACGGCGAAGTGAAATATTATCAGTTGAAGGTGGTGCGGGCAGGCGAGTGGAACACAAGCCACGGCATGGTCCTGGGGCTGCGCAGCGTGGACGAGGAGACCCGCAAGGAAATGGAGCAGAAGGAGCAGCTTGAGGACGCCCTCCTGCAGGCGAACCGGGCCAGCAAGGCCAAGAGCATCTTCCTCTCCAATATGTCCCACGATATCCGCACCCCCATGAACGCCATCGTGGGCTTCACCGCCCTGGCCATGACCCATATAGGCCACAGGGATCAGGTGGAGGAATACCTGAAGAAGATCATGACCTCCGGCAACCATCTGCTGAGCCTGATTAACGATGTCCTGGACATGAGCCGCATAGAGAGCGGCAAGATGCATCTGGACGAGCAGGAATGCAGCCTGCCCGACATCCTCCACGGGCTCCGCAATATCGTTCAGGCGGATATCCGGGCAAAGCAGCTGGAATTCTATATCGATGCGGTGGACGTGATCCACGAGGAAATCTACTGCGACAAGCTGCGGCTGAACCAGGTGCTGCTGAACCTCCTGGGCAATTCCATCAAATATACCGGCCCCGGCGGCCTGGTCACCATGAGGATCCGTGAGACTCCCATGGCGCCTGCCGGATACGCGAACTTCGATTTCGCCATCAAGGATACCGGCATCGGCATGAGCGAGGAATTCGTGAGGCGCATCTTCGAGCCCTTTGAGCGGGAGCGCAATTCCACCATCAGCAAGATACAGGGAACCGGGCTGGGAATGGCGATCACGAAGAACATCGTGGATATGATGAACGGCTCCATCCGGGTGAAGAGCGAGCAGGGCGTGGGCTCGGAATTCATAGTATCCCTCACCTTCCGGCTCCAGAATGCAAAAAAGGAAGTGCAGGACATTCCGGAGCTGAAGAACTGCAGGGCGCTGGTGGTGGACGACGACTTCAACACCTGCGACAGCGTATCCTATATGCTCCAGCAGATCGGCATGCGTGCCGAGTGGACCATGTCCGGAAAGGAAGCCGTGCTGCGCACCCATCAGGCCTCCATGCGGGGCGACGGGTACTCCGTCTATATCATCGATCTGCTGCTTCCGGATCTGAACGGCATTGAGATTACCCGCAGGATCCGGAAGGAAATGGGGGAGGACGTGCCCATCATCGTCCTGACGGCATACGACTGGGCGGACATCGAGGACGAGGCCCTGGAAGCCGGCGTCACGGCTTTCTGCAGCAAGCCGCTGTTCATGTCCGAGCTGCGAAGCTGTCTGCACTCCGCCATCCACACAGAGGAGAAGGAGGCCGCCGATGCCGCCAGGGACTCCTTCCGCCATCACAGGGGGCGCATCCTGCTGGCCGAGGACAATGAGCTGAATCAGGAAATCGCCACCGCCATCCTGGGCGAGGCAGGCTTCACCATCGATGTGGCGGAGAACGGCCAGCTTGCGGTGGATATGCTGCAGAAATCGGAACCGGGCTTCTACCAGCTGGTATTGATGGACGTGCAGATGCCCGTGATGAACGGCTATGAGGCCGCCACCCGCATCCGCCAGATGGAGGACAAGGCGCTCTCCTCCATCCCCATCCTGGCCATGACCGCCAACGCTTTCGAGGAGGATAAAAAAGAGGCCCTGAAATGCGGCATGAACGGCCACATTGCAAAGCCTATCGATGTGAACAGCCTGCTGGAGACACTGGACAGGATGCTGGACTAATGCTCCTCTTCCATGGAATACGCTTCTTCCATGGAGCGCTCCTCTTCCATCGGGAGCCTGCGCACCATATAGAAGTAGCTTGGAATCAGGATGACATCGGCGCCGATCCAGGCCAGGATCTCCGCATACAGAATACCGTTTTCTCCGAATGACAGGGGCAGCAGCAATGCTGCCCCTGTGCGCATGACGAATTCGGCCACCCCGGAGACCATGGGCAGCACCGTGTTCCCCAGCCCCTGGATGCAGCTCCTGGTCACATGCAGGATATACAGCACAGGCAGGAATACCGCCATAATGGACAGATAGCGATAGGCAATGTCCAGCGCCTCCATGCCCTGTCCCGCGTCCGCAGGCAGGAACCAGGCCAGGATCCATCTCCCGAAGCCCAGCATGGCAGCCATGATGCCCACGGAGGTGATGATGGCGATTCCCGTCCCCACCCCCATCCCTCTCCGGATTCTGCGTATCTTACCTGCGCCCAGGTTCTGTCCGGCATAGGTGGTCATGGCATAGCCGTAGGAGGTGGCTGCCACCTCCAGGATTCCGTACAGCTTGTTGGTGGCGGTGAGCCCGGCGATGAACGTGACGCCGAAGCCGTTGACGATGGTCTGTACGATCATCCCGCCCACGGAGATCACCGTGTTCTGGAACGCCATGGGCAGTCCGAAGGTCATGAGCCTGCCGCAGAGGGATCCCTCCAGCTTCCAGTCCTCCCTTCCAAACTGCAGCACCTCAATCTTGCGGATATGCCAGATGCAGTAAACAGCCGAGAAGCACTGCGCGATCAATGTGGCGACTGCCGCCCCCTGCACGCCCCAGCCGAAGCCCATGACGAACAGGATGTCCAGCACGATATTGGTCAGAGAGGCGATCACCATGGCGATCAGGGGCTTCCTGCCATTGCCCAGGGCCCGCAGGATAGCCGCCGCCAGGTTGTACACCATGACCACCGGCAGCCCCGCGAACAGGATGCGCAGATACGCCATGGAAATCGGCCGGATCTCCTGGGGCGTCCTAAGCAGAGACACCACCGCCCCCACTGCCGCTTCGCTGATCAGCGTCAGCGACACCGCACACACAGCGGCCAGGACGATGGCATTGGTGATGACCTGCCGCAGCTTCCCGTACTCGCCCGCGCCGAATTTCTGGGCCATCAGGATGGAGAAGCCCTGGGCAAAGCCCTGGATGATCCCCAGCGTCAGCCAGTTCAGCCAGTCCACCGCCCCCAGCGCGGCCAGCGCATCCACCCCCAGCACCTTGCCCACCACGGCGGTGTCCACCATGGTGTACATCTGCTGGAAGATGTTCCCCGCCATCAGGGGAAGGGAGAACAGGAGCAGCAGCTTCCAGGGCGCCCCTTCCGTCAATGTATTTACATCTTTTTTCTTCCGTAATTCCGTCCGTCCCATGGTCCTCCAAACTCCTCTCTCCTGTCCTATGTCCAGATATCCCGGGCAGACGGGCCGGAGCTCTCCTTCCATGTCCGGTCAGTCAGAAATCATATATCGAGAATCTGTACATAGGGATCTTCTTTGGTGCAGGGTCTCCAGGCCCCCTCTTTCCCGCCCTCCGGATCGCCGTATTTCATGAAATCCGTCCATGCGTCCAGCATCTTTCCGCTCAGCGCGTAGTCCCCCTCTTCCTTGGGCCTCCAGCTTCGCTCCAGGGTGCCGAACATATACCACAGCTCCGAGGAATGGAAGGCCCCTGCGTCGTCCCCCAGCGGGCTCCGCGTGAAATAATATACATAGCCCGGCCTCCTGCCCAGCTCCTCCAGCTTGTGGCTCAGTCCCACGCATCCGTAATACAGTCCGCCCCGCTCCCCGGTCTCCCGCATCTGCGGCGTAGTCCCCAGGTCCTGTGCCGTGGAGCCCATCATATAGGGAATGTCCTTCGTCTCCCCCCGCTCCAGCAGGGTGTCGAAATCCCCGTCCAGTATGGCGTGGTCGATGGTAGGGCCGAAGCAGAGCCCCATCCCCTGCCTGCGCTCCAGGAAAGCTCTCTGCATCTCCAGCAGCTCCCCGGCAGGAATGGCACGCAGCTCCTCCAGATCCGCCGCGCTGGTGAGCTCCACGAACTCCTCCCCGGCCTTCTTCGCCTCTTCCATGGTGTGCGTGCCCATCATGCTCTTATAGCCGGAGGCGCTCTGGAAGATGGCCTTTGCGATCCAGTCCTCTGTCAGGGGCGTGCTCACCAGCGCCTGGACGCTCATGCAGCCCGCCGACTGCCCGAATACCGTGATGTTCCCCGGATCCCCTCCGAAGGCCGCGATGTTCTCCCGCACCCAGCGCAGGGCCGCGATCTGATCCAGCAGGGCGTAGTTTCCGCTGATCCTGCGCCCGCCGCATCCGGCCTGCTCCTCCTCCAGCCAGGGGTGTGCCAGGAAGCCGAACACGCCCAGCCGGTAATTGATTGACACCAGTACGACGCCCCGGCTGCAGTAGGCCTCCCCGTCGAACTCCACCTCGTGGCTGTAGCCCTGCAGGAACGCGCCCCCGTGGATCCAGAAGGCCACGGGCAGGTTCTCCCCCGCCTCCCCGGCCGGCGTCCAGATATTCAGGTACAGGCAGTCCTCGCTCCTTGCGGGCATGTACTCCGGATACTGATAGAACTCCTTTCCATAGAAGGACGCCGGATCCAGAGTCACCTGCATGGCCACGCTCCCGAAATGCTCCGCCTCATAGATCCCTTCCCAGTTGTCCGGTTCCTGGGGCGCGGCGAACCTCCTCTCGCCCAGCGGCGGCTTTGCGTAGGGAATGCCTTTGAAGACCGTGTATCCCTCCATGGAGTGCCCCCGCACCAGACCGTATTTCGTCTTTGCCTCAAAAAGTGCCATGTCTCTGCCTCCTCCTTGCCATGTATTTTCCGCGGCTCTTCGAATGGGCCGGAAGGCCCCGTCCCCGGCTGCGTCCTCAATGAACATTGTGACACATCCGCGACAGATAAGTCAATCCCTTTTGTACATTTTTTTTACTAATGAAAGTCCTCATCCCAGCATCACGTCCAGCAGCATCATCACCGCAAAGCCCAGGATGATGCCCATGGTGGCGGAATAGGGAGCCTTTTCCTGGTTCCTCTGGCATTCCGGTATCAGCTCATGGACTGCCACCAGCACCATGGCCCCGGCGGCGAAGGAAAGGGCAAAGGGCAGGATCGTCTCCATATGGACTACCAGCAGTGCGCCGATCACCCCTGCCACAGGCTCCACCATGCCGGAAGCCTGGCCCAGCAGGAATCCTTTCCGCCTGGAATATCCCTCCCGCCGCAGGGGAATGGATACCGCCGCGCCCTCCGGGAAGTTCTGCAGCCCTATCCCCACCGCCACCGTCACCGCGCCCATCAGCTCCTCCATGGAAGCCCCGCCGCCCCGCAATGTCCCGAAGGCCACGCCCACGGCCAGGCCCTCGGGTATATTGTGGAGCGTGATGGATAGCACCAGCATGACGATCCGGTGCAGTCTGTCCCCAGGCTCCCCCTGGGCGCTGTCCGCCCGGCCTCTGGCCCGGGACACGATCCTGTCGGAGCCCCACATGAACCCGGCGCCGCACAGGAATCCGCCCGTGGCCACCAGGAAAGCCGGCATCCCGTCCATGGCCTCCGCCCGCTCGATGGCAGGCTGCAGCAGCGACCAGAAGCTGGCCGCCACCATGACCCCTGCGGAAAAGCCCAGCATCAGGTTCAGCGCCTTCCCCTCCGGCGTCCGGAAAAAAACAACGGTCGCAGCGCCCAGAGCCGTCACAGACCAGGTTCCCAGCGTTGCAACCAATGCCATTAAAATCACATGATCCATCTCGCACCCCCTCGTATACAGCATATGGCGCTGCGAGAGGAACGTGCCTGTCTTCCATTCACGCCGCTGAAGCGGCATAAATACTGGTGCAAGCCCGGAAGAATGCCTGCACCTCAGGCATTCTTCCGTGTGCAGTATAGATTTTCTTAGTCCGCGTACTTTGCGGGCTTAGAAAATCTCTGCACACTTATGCGGGCCATAGGACATCGGATACCTCTATCTTCTTGTCCCGGAGCATCAGCTCCCGCACCGCCTGGTCTGCGCTCTTTCCCTGGAAAAGAATCTGGTTCACCTGCTCGATGATGGGCAGCTGCACCTGGTACTTCGCCGCCAGCGCCATGGCAGCCTTGGCGGAGTACACGCCCTCCACCACCATCTTCACCTCCGCCATGGCCTCGTCGCAGGTCTTCCCCTGTCCGATCAGGATGCCCGCCCGGCGGTTCCTGGAATGCATGCTGGCGCAGGTGACGATCAGGTCGCCGATGCCCGTCAGGCCGCAGAAGGTCTCGAACTTGCCGCCCATGGCCGTGCCCAGCCTGGCGATCTCCGTGATGCCCCGGGTGATCAGCGCCGCCTTCGTATTGTCCCCGTACCCCAGTCCATCGGCGATTCCCGCCGCCAGCGCCACCACGTTCTTCAGCGCTCCGCCCAGCTCCATCCCCAGGATATCCGGGCTCACATAGACCCGGAACACCTCGTTCATGAACAGGTTCTGGATATACTCGGCGGTATCCCTGGACTTTGCCCCCACGACTATGGTAGTAGGCACGCCGCGGCCTACCTCCTCCGCGTGGGAGGGGCCGGACATCACGGCCACGTCCGCCTGCGGAATCTCTTCCTCGATGATCTCGGAGAGGGTCATCAGGGTGCTCTCCTCGATGCCCTTGGCCACGTTCAGGATTTTCTGGCTCTCAGCCACATAGGGCTTCAGCCTGTGGGAGGTGGCTCTGGTATAGGAGCTCGCCACCGCCATGACCAGCAGGTCTCTGCCCTCCACGGCTTCACGATCGTCCGCCGTGAACGCCATGTCCTCCGGCAGCTTCACGCCGGGCAGCATCCTGTGTTCATGGTTCTCCCGCAGCATCCGGATTTCCGCCTCCAGCGCCGACCATACAGTGACCTCATGTCCGTTCTTATGCAGCAGCACTGCCAGGGCGATGCCCCAGCTTCCGCCGCCGATGATGCTTATCCTGGAACGCTTCTCTTCCATATCACGCTTCTCTCCCATGCCATGATCCCCCTTTTTTCGGTTCGGGCCTGTGTCCCGCAAATTCCGCGTCCGTTCCGCTCATTCCTTCCTGCCGTCTTCCGCCGCATCCACCTTGTTCTTCTTGAGCAGATATGTCCTTCTCTCGTTGCCGTGCAGCAGGCGGACGATATTCTCCCGGTGCTTCCAGTACGCCAATCCGGCCAGCAGGAACGAGAGGACGTACATCTCGTTCAGATGGGCCTGGCTCATGGCGCCGAACACCCCGTTCTGCCCGCAGACCACCATCTCTATCACAAAGCCCAGATATACCAAAAGCGACCCCAGCGACACCAGATGGGTGGTAAAGAAAATGCCGAAGAACACCGCCACCCCCATGATGATGAAATAGGGATGGAAGGACAGGATCAGTCCCGCCGTGGCCGCGATTCCCTTTCCTCCCTTGAAACCCATGTAGAAGGGGTAATTATGTCCCAGGATCACACCTGCCGCCGTATAGAGGCAGAGCAGGTATATCATGTCCGGATAGCCCTTCCCGAACAGGAGTCTTACGACCAGCACCGCAAGGATACATTTCAGGCAGTCCCCAGCCAGCACAATCAGCCCCGCCTTGGTCCCCAGCACCCGCAGGGTATTGGTGGTTCCCGCATTTCCGCTCCCGTGCTGCCTGATGTCGATTCCGTGGGCCTTACCGTAAAAATACGCCGTCTGGAACAGACCGAACACATAGCCCATCAACAAACAGATTATCCTTTCCATAGCCCTACTGCTCCTTTTCGTTATGAATGCTTCTCTTCATTATGAATGCTCTTCTTCATTATGAATGCTTCTCTTCATTATGATTACTTTTCTTCATTTCGTTCTCTGATGATGAACCGCAGCGGAGTGCCCCGGAACCCAAAGGTGTCCCGAATCTGGTTCTCGATATATCTGGTGTAGGAGAAGTGCATCAGCTCCTTCTTGTTCACGAAGATGACGAAGGTGGGCGGCTTCACGGAAACCTGGGTGATATAGTAGAGCTTCAGCCGCTTGCCCTTGTCAGAGGGAGGCTGCTGCATGGCCACCGCCTCGGCCATGATCTCGTTCAGCACGCCCGTGGCCACCCGCATGGCATGGTTCTCGCTGACCATGTCGATGACATCGAAGAGCTTGTGCAGCCGCTGTCCCGTCAGCGCCGATATGAAGATGATCTCCGCATAGGGCATATAGGACAGGACGTTTCTCACCTTTTCCGTGACACGGTAGATGGTCTTGTCGTCCTTCTCCACCGCGTCCCATTTGTTCACCGCGATGATCACCGCCTTGCCCCTGTCATGGGCGATGCCCGCAATCTTCGCGTCCTGCTCGCTGACGCCCTCCACCGCGTCGATCAGCAGCACCACGATGTCCGACCGCTCAATCGCGCTCACGGCCCGCACGATCATATACCGCTCCAGTTCCTCTTTTATCTTGTTCTTCCTGCGCAGTCCCGCGGTGTCGATGAAGACATATTCCTTTCCGTTATGGACGATTTCCGTGTCCACGGCGTCCCGGGTGGTCCCCGCGATGTCCGACACGATCAGGCGCTCCTCCCCCAGGAGCTTATTGATCAGGGAGGACTTCCCTACGTTGGGCTTGCCTACGATGGCCACTCTCGTGCGCTCGTCCTCTTCCTCCCCCTGGCCCTCCGTGTCGAAATGGGAGACCACCTCCTCCAGCATGTCCCCCAGGCCCAGCTTGTTCACCGCGGAGACGGGATGGGGCTCTCCGATGCCCAGATTGTAGAACTCGAAGACATCAGCGGAATACTTGTTCACGCTGTCCACCTTGTTCACCACCAGCACCACCGGCTTGTGGGAGCGCCGCAGCATGTCCGCCACCTTGTCGTCCGCGTCCACCAGGCCCTGCTTCACGTCCACCAGAAAAATGATCACGTCCGCCGTGTCGATGGCAATCTGGGCCTGGGCCCGCATCTGGGACAGGATGATGTCCTTGCTGTCCGGCTCGATGCCGCCTGTGTCTATCAGAGTGAATGTCCTGTCCAGCCAGGTCACATCCGTGTAGATCCTGTCCCGGGTGATGCCCGGGGTGTCCTGCACGATGGATATCCGCTCTCCGGCCAGCGCATTGAACAGGGTGGATTTCCCTACATTGGGCCTGCCCACCACTGCCACAATCGGTTTCCTGTTTCTCTTTGCCATAATTCACCTCTCCACATGGAAGCCCGAAGAATGCTTCGCTTCCATATTCATGCTTCGGATTCCGCACACGCCTGCGTTCCCGCCGCGAGTATGGACTCCACAAAGTCTTTTCCGCTTGATTTTACAATATTAATCGGCACTTGTAAAGCCTTTTCCAGTTCCGGGAGCCTACAATCGTCCAAAAACACGTCCTCGCCGCTGCGCAGCACGTTCTCCGGCAGCAGCAGGCACTGCCCCAGGGCCTTGCCCCGAAGCTGCGCCAGGAGGTCCTGGCCCGTGAGCAGGCCGGACACCGTAATCAGCTCCCCGAAGAAGTGGTTGGTGATGGGATAGACCCGGATCTCCAGCCCGGGACAGCTCTCCTCCAGCCCTCTGGCCATCCTCTGGATGTAAGGGAAGGCCAGCTTCCCCGTTGCGATGGAAAGCTCCCGTCCCGGCCGGAAATCCGGAAAACCGTCCTCTTTCTTACGTTTGGCCATCTCCTCCTCGAATTCGTCCATCATAAGCCGCAGCATCCCCACGCCGTTCTCAAGCTGCAGATACCCGTCGTACCGCTCCGCCTCCGGCAGCTCCCGTCCCGCCAGGATGTACCACTCGTCGCTGGCATGGACGAAATGCGTGCCGTGTTCCGCGAAGCACTCCCGCTGGAATCCTTCTATCAGGTCGATCACCGGAGCCGCCTCGTCCCCGTCGAAAGGCTCCAGGGGATACAGACCTTCACGGTATTTCGTCAATCCCACAGGCACCACAGACACGCTCTCCAGATTAGGGATGTACTTCATCAGCTCCCTGATGCTGTACTCCAGCTCCTTCCCGTCATTGAGCCCCTTGCAGAGCACAATCTGCCCGTTCATACGGATGTCGGCCTCCATGAGCCTGTCCACCTTCTTCAGGGCCTCCCCGGCGAAGCGGTTGTTCAGCATCCTGCAGCGCAGCTTTGGATTCATGGCCTGGAAGGAGATATTGATGGGGGAGAGACGGTATCTGCAGATCCTGTCGATGTCATGGTCCGACATATTGGTCAGGGTCACATAGTTCCCCTGCAGGAAGGAGAGCCTGGAATCGTCGTCCTTGAAATACAGGGTGTCCCGCATGCCGGGGGGCATCTGGTCGATGAAGCAGAATACGCACTTATTGTGGCAGTGCCGGTACTCGTCCATCAGGCCGCTCTCGAACTCCAGCCCCAGATCCTCGTCATAGTCCTTGTCCACCTCCAGGAGCCACTGCTCCCCGTCCGGCTTCTCCAGGAGCAGCTCGATATAGGTGTCCTGTATCATGAACTGGTAGTCGAATATGTCCTCCACTTCCATGCCGTCGATGGCGACCAGCTTGTCCCCGGCTGCGATATCCAGCTCCTCCCCAATGCTTCCGGGTACCACCCGCTTTACGATATGGGCCTTGTTCTCCATGTGCCTCATCTCTCCTCTCCCAAAACGGCCGCTTTCTCTTTTTTGCAAAAAAGGCGGCCGCTACTCCTTTTACCCTTTATATTACAAGAAATCCCTTGACGTGTCACTAGCGTAAGATATAAAATATAGGTACAACTTGTTTTATACATCATTGGAGGACATATGCCTAATTTACATGAGATTGAGAACGCCATGCCCGTAGCTCCTTTAAAAATCATCGCCCTCTCCTCCGCACGGAAAATGGGAGAACGAGTCAACGATTATCTGGTAGAATTCCGCAAAAACATCCATAACGACAAGGTAAAGACCGACCCGGCCTTTCAGGGCTACAGCGAAGACAACTATCTGGCAGAGGTGGAGACGCCCCGCTTTGGAAGCGGCGAGGGCAAAGCCTCCATCCAGGAATCCATCCGCGGCAAGGATCTTTTTTTGCTGGTGGATGTGTGCAACCACAGCATCACCTACAATATGCATGGATTTACCAACCATATGTCCCCGGACGACCATTACCAGGATCTGAAACGGGTCATTTCCGCTTGCAATGGCAAGGCCCACCGAATCAATGTCATCATGCCTTTCCTCTATGAGGGCAGACAGCACAAGAGGAACGGCCGGGAATCCCTGGACTGCGCGTTCGTCCTGCGGGAGCTGCGGGACATGGGCATCGCAAATTTCATCACCTTTGACGCACATGATCCCAGAGTACAGAACGCGATTCCCTTAAACGGCTTCGACAATTTCACCACCCCTTACCAGTTCATCAAGGCGCTGCTGAATTCCGAGGACGACCTGATTGTGGACAAAGACCACCTGGTGGTAATCAGCCCCGATGAGGGGGCGCTGGACCGTGCCATCTATTTCGCCACGGTTTTAGGCGTGGACACCGCCATGTTCTATAAGCGCCGGGACTATTCCACTATCGTAAACGGCCGCAATCCTATCGTGGCCCATGAGTTCCTGGGAGACAATATCGACAGCAAGGATGTCATCATCATAGACGACATCATCTCCTCCGGCCAGAGCATGCTGGACACCGCCAGACAGCTGAAGCGGATGAACGCCAGACGGGTCTTCATCTGCTGTACCTTCGGGCTGTTCACCGATGGCCTGGAGTCCTTCGACGAGGCCTATGAGAAGGGGTATTTCGACAAGGTAGTGACCACTGACCTCATCTACCTGCCCCCTGCGCTTTACAGCAGGCCCTATTTCATCGAGGCGGACATGAGCAAGTTCGTGGCCTCCCTGATCGACTTCATGAACCACGATGCCTCCCTGACCTATGCGCTCACGCCCACCGACAAGATACACAGCATCCTGGAATCCTACAACAACCGCCAGGAGTTCGATATGAACTAGTACCCGGCCCCTCAGCGCGCTCCGGTGTCGTCTGCGGGGCTTTCGCTGTACTCCGGAAAGGCCAGCAGGACCTTGAACAGATCCCCGTCCATCAGGATTTCGAAGCTGCCCCCGTGGACCTGTACCAGGCTCTTTGCGATGGAGAGCCCCAGGCCGCTGCCCTCTGTGCTGCGGGAGGAATCCCCCCGGATGAACCGCTCCGTCAGCTCCTCCGGCCGGACGCTCATCTGCTGTCTGGAGATATTCTTGATGGATACCTCTATCCTTCCCTCCTGCTTCATCGTCTGGATGTAGACCCGGGTGCCCTCCATGGCGTACTTGCAGATATTGTTGAACAGATTCTCCACCACCCGCCACATCCTGCGGCTGTCCGCGTAGATGTAGGCCGGCACATCGCCGTCCTCGAACACTACCTGCAGGCTGCTCTCCTCCAGCCTCTCGGAAAATTCCCCGATTCCCTGGTTCAAAAGCTCCGTCAGGTTCAGCTTCTCCTTCTCCAGCTCGATGCTGCCGGAGGAGATCCGGGAGGCCTCCACCAGGTCGTCGGTAAGCTGCTTCAGGCGCTGGGCCTTGCTGTCCAGGATGTCGATATATCCCCTGGCAGGTTCCTCCTGGATATGCAGGCGCTTCAGCAGGTCCACATAGCTGATGATTGACGTCAATGGTGTCTTCAAATCATGGGACACATTGGTGATCAGCTCCGTCTTCAGGCGCTCGTCCTCCATGCTGGTCTTCACAGCCCTGCGGATGCCCTCCCCGATATTGTTCACCGCGATCGCCAGCTCCCTGCTGGAGCCGTGGAGGCTGTCCGCGTCCACCTTGAACTCCACCTCTCCGTCCCGTATCCTGCCTATGCCCTCCTCAATCTCCGCCTGCTCCGCGTTGCGCCGGGAGAGGAGCACGCCCACGATTCCGTCCACAGCCACCATGGCCAGCAGGAGCAGGAAGGCGTATATCCTCCTGTTCCACAGCTTATATACCGCTGCCATCCCTGCCAGGTTGGAAAAAAGGAACAGGTTATAGGGCAGCAGCGTGCTGATCATGGAGCTCTTGTGGCGGAGGATGAACCTGACGGTATTCTCGATTCCGCTGTACAGAAAGTGCAGGAAGCTCCCCTTCCACAGTCCGCCCACCCGCATCCGCCGCACCATGCTGTACCAGATCATGTCAAAGCCCATGCTGGCATATATGCCGAAGGCCGCGAACAGGCCGTAGCGGTACAGCCTTGTCAGCTCCACGCCGAATAGCTTCGTGGGCATGACCTGTGCCGTCTCGGCAATGTCCACCAGGATCCCGTATCCCAGCCAGCCGCCGTAGACAAGCCCCGCCGCCAGAAGCAGGAGCAGCTCCGTCCAGAGCCTGTCAAAGCGGTTCAGATAGCAGATCCGCTCCCCGTTCCCGCCGGGGACCATGCCGGCCACACAGGTCAGATAGATGCCGATGCCCAGCCAGAACAACGCCAGAACCGCAATCAGGATGATAAAGCGTCCCACATTCGGCACGATTTTCTGATACACCGCGTTGGCCGTGTGGAAGGAGTCCCCCTGGATGGTGTACTTGGAGTCCACCCCAAGCCAGATATGGGTGGTGTCCGGGTAGGCGTAGCTGTACACGCTGATGTAGTCGTCTATCTCCTCCTCGCTGAATATCGTATTCCCCATGAACACCAGGCTGTCCGGATAGTAGATCAGATAGCGCCTGTACTCATTAAAGGACTCCGTGACCTCATTGTCTGGCAGCTCCGCCAGGTCGGGCACATTGGTATAGGTGCACATGCCGTCGTCCGTCATCATGCGCACCATGTATTTCACATTGCTGTTGGCCCCTCTGTAGGCCTCATTGCAGAGCTGATAGCGCTGGTAATTGATGGTAAGGCTCTCAACCGCCGCCACCACGTTCTCCTGGAGCTTCATATATTCAATCCAGTTCCGGGCATAGGCCGTGAGCTGCTTCTTGCCCCCCACGCTTGTGTAGCGGCAGTTCAGCATGGGGATGAACACGGTCAGGCTGCCGTCGTCCTCTCTGGATATGTCTATGCCGTCGGGATTCTGGGACATGATATGGGCGAACACCATGTCCTCCAACTGCTCCTGGGTGCTCTCCTCCAGGGCCTGCGCCAGCGCTGTGATCTCCTCTGCGCTCTTCCCGTAGCGCTCCGCCTGGACCACCGCCCCTTCCTCCAGGTCCGCGCCGTCCGCTGCCACGCCCTCCTCCGGCTCGTCCTCCTGGGCATCGCCCACATGGTAGAAGCCGTCGAAGCTGAGCTGGCCGAACTGGTCCAGCTTGAAATTCTCGGGATAGATGCAGTTGCCGAAATAGTTCACGAACTCCGACATGCTCATGAAGCGATTCGTATACTCCACGCCGGACTTCCCCCATTTGACGATGTCGTCCAGCGTATAGACCACCGTGAGAGGGCCGCCGGAATCCTTCCCGATCTCCTTTGCGTATGCCGTCACGTCGATTTTCTTGGAGGGATCCAGGATGCCGTCCGTCTCCAGCTGCCCCTTCAGGGCCACAAGCTGGGTGATGTCGGATACCGCGTTCCGGAACAGGTCATGGTAGATTTCGGATTCCTCGAATTCCAGTCCCGTATCGATGGGAAAAATCCGGTACACCTTGGGCCCGTCGATGGAGTCCACCGCAATATAGGAGTTCAGAAGCAGATACGCCAGAGCCGTCATGATGCCGGCCGCCAGCAGATGCTGGAGCAGCTCCAGGCAGAATCTCTTTAATGTGGTCCTTTTCATTGAATGCTCCTCTACTGCTTGTCGATTTTGTAGCCCACGCCCCAGACGACCTTCAGATACCTGGGCTCCCTGGGATTGATCTCTATCTTCTCCCGGATATGGCGGATGTGCACGGCCACAGTGTTGTCCGCTCCGATGGCGTCCTCGTTCCAGATGCTCTCGTAAATCTGGTCGATGGAGAATACCCGGCCCTGGTTCTTCATCAGGAGCAGCAGGATATTGTACTCAATCGGAGTCATCTTCACGGGCTCCCCGTCCACCATCACCTGCTTGGTGTCGTCATTGATGACCAGACCTCCCACCTGATAGACGGACTTGCTCTCCGCGTTCAGGCTCCCCAGGGAGGTGTACCGGCGCAGGTTGGACTTGACCCTGGCCACCAGCTCCAGCGGATTGAAGGGCTTCGTGATATAATCGTCCGCGCCGATGTTCAGGCCGAGAATCTTGTCCGTATCCTCAGACTTGGCGGACAGCATGATGATGGGGATGCTGCTGTACTCCCGAATCTTCAGGGTGGCGCGGATGCCGTCCAGCTTCGGCATCATGATGTCCATGATCAGAAGATGGATCTCCTCCTTCTTCAGCAGGTCGATGGCCTGCTTCCCGTCATAGGCCTTGAAGATGCAGTGCCCGTCCTGGCTCAAATAGATCTCTATCGCGTCCACGATTTCCCGGTCGTCGTCACACACAAGTATATTCGCCATATCTCATCACTCCGTTTTTCCTGAAATACCCCCGCATATCCATGTAACCATATCTTTTTTAAATGTTATATACGCAAAATCTGAATGTTTTCTTAATCTTTCAGCGCCAGGAACGCAGCCAGGCTCCCTCTCCTGCCGCCGCTGGCCCTGTGGGAGAACAGATATCCGCTGTTGTGGCAGGTGCAGATGTCCGTCACGGCGATATGGGCAGGAAGAAGACCAACCTGTCTTAAAATCAGCTCATTGGCCAGCCAGAGATCCAACTGGTACTTCCCCGGCTCCCTTCCGGGAATGGCCACCGCCTCCCCCAGCATCCGGATGAACTGTTCCGCCACGTCCCCGCTGACCTCATAGCAGTCCCGGCAGATGGAGGGGCCTACGGCCGCGTAAATCTCCTCCGGCCTGCTCCCGAACCGCTCTCCCATGGCCTCCACCATCCGCGCCCCCATCCTGCCCGCAGTGCCCCGCCAGCCGGAATGGGCCAGCCCGACGGCGCGGTGTACGGGATCCACGAAGTAAAGGGGCACGCAGTCCGCGTAGAAGGTGTTCAGCACCAGGCCCGGCTCATCCGTCACCATCCCGTCCACGTCCGCGTAATCCCGGGGGCGCAGGATGCCCTTGCCCTTGTCCGCCGAGGTCATGCGGCGGATGTTGGTGGTGTGGGTCTGGTGGGACGCCACCATGTCCTCCACCCGGCAGTCCAGCACCCCGGCGATGCGCCTGTAGTTTTCCAGCACGTTCTCCCGATTCTCGTCCCTGTCCACGCTGAAATTCATGGTGGCGCATTCTCCCCTGCTCACTCCCCCCAAGCGGGTGGTGAACAGGTGCTTTACGATTCCGGTCCGCTCCAGCAGCGGGAACGTCAGATATTCCAGAGGCTCCCCGCCCTCCGTCAGCGCGAGGTTCTGCCGCACCGGCCGCTCGCTCCGCTCCTGCGGGGCCCGGCCCTCCGGATCCACGCCCTGCCCTGGCTGCCCGCCTCTTTCTGTCCGCTGTATCTGAAACATAGCCCTCCACCTCCCGTCAGTATCCCCGTGCATAAATATGCGGAAAAGCGTTCTGCACCCACTGTATCTCGCTGCCCTGTATGCCCACCACGTCATATCTGACGCCTGTTCCGTCTCCCAGCCCGTGGACATACCTGTAGTAATCCGCCACCCTGCAGATCCTAAGCTGCTTGCGATAGTCCACGGCCTCCAGGGCATAGCCCTTTTCGGAGGCGCTGCGGTACTTCACCTCCACGAACACCAGATATCCCCGGTGGCGGCAGATCAAATCGATTTCGCCCTGCCTGCAGCGGAAATTGGTCTCCAGCACCTGCATGCCCTTCCCTGTCAGATATTCCGCGGCCTGTCTCTCCTTGTCCGCTCCCACCCTGCGCTTGTTCAAAAATCCGCTACCTCTTGATCTTCCCCTTGATCTTGTCCATGGAATCCACGAACACCAGTATCTCCGCCACCACCTCGTACAGCTCCGGCGGTATCATGTCCCCGATGTCCAGCCGGGACAGCGTGTCCGCCAGCTTGTCGTCCCTGTGCACCGGCACATCGCTTTCCCGGGCCCTTTCGATAATCTTCTCGGCCAGGATCCCCCGGCCGCTGGCGATGACCCTGGGCGCCGCGTCCGAGGGGTCGTATTCCAGCGCGATGGCCTGTTTCAGCTTCCCGTCCTTTTCTCTCTTTCCGTCCAAATCTCTACCCCCCTGTATCGCTGCATCGCTGCAAGTCCGGAAGAACGCTTCTCTTGCGTTCTCTTTTCGCTTTAGGTACGCACGTCAAAGGCATATCTGGAGAGCATGACGCCCCTCTCCTGCTTCAGAAGCGGCTCCAGCCCGCCTTTCGCCGGGGCCTGCTCCTTCTTCTCCTCCCTGACGGCCATGGCGTAGCTGCAGTCATAGCCCCTGGCGCGCAGGCGCTCCGTCAGGATGTCCATGTGGGCCGCCATGAAATCTATCATCTCATCGTCCCGGAGATAGAACTTCGTGCTCACCTTGCTGCTCTGCATGGCCACATAGACATCCACCGGTCCCAGGTTCTCCATGTCCAGATGCAGCAGGGCGCTGACATTCCCGTCCTTCTTCGCCAGGTTCTTCTTGTTGGTATAGACGTACAGATCCCCGTGGGCATCCCGCTGCTGCAGGCGCAGGGGAAGCTGTACATAGCTGTACATCTGGTTGAGCTGCTGCAGGAAGTCCACGCTCTGGGACAGGGAGGCCGTGGCGCGGAAAGCCTCCGTGCCGTTCTGTCCCGCATGCTCCAGGGCCGTGGCCAGCCCCTTCAACTGTCTGTCCAGCCTGCGGTACAGCTCCTCCACCCTGCCCGGGACGGCCAGCTCCTCCGGCCGCAGCACCCAGTCCCCCTTCAGGGCACCGGCGAAAAACGCCCGGAAATTCTCCCCGGAAAACAGCCTCTCCAGGGCCTGCATGGCACCGGCGGAAGTCCTTGCGCCCTCCGCCAGGCTTCCCAGCTTCGTAAAGAGCTGCAGCGCGTCCGCCTGGCCTCCCGCGAACTGCAGGATCTGGCTCCGCAGGTCGGAAGCCTCCTGGGGCGTCAGGTCCAGCTGGTCTACCAGGGCCATGGCCTCCTGGGCCACAGCCGCCCGCAGCCCGGCCTGTACCGCATCGGCCGTATTCCCGGCCTGCAGAACGGCCGCTTCACCCTGCCCCGCCGTCTGCCCTGCCCCGGCCGTCCCGGCCTCCGCGACTTCTGCCGCCATGGCCAGGAGCGTGTCCGCGGCCAAGGCCCTGCCTGCCTGCGCCGCTGCCTCCCCCGGAGACGCGCCCTCAGCCAGAGGCTGTCCGGCCTGCCCGCCTTCCAGTACATCGCCTGTCCCCGGGACAGCTTCCCCTCCCGGCGCCACTGTCCCGGCGTTCTCCGTCCCCTGGGCGGCTCCCCCTTCCTGGGCGCCTCCTGTTCCGACTACATTTCCGTCTTCCTGTCCCGCTTCCCGAATCAGGGAGAGCACCTCCTGGTACAGCCTCACCGCACCGGCCACATCCCCCTCTGCCATCATGGAATCGAATACCTCCGGCAGCGCTCCCAGGATGTCCTCCATGCCCCCGGTCAGCTGATGGGTCAGGTTCCTGTAGGAGGCCATCTGGTTCACGTTGGCCTCGTTCACAGGCATCTGCAGCTTGTGGAGATTGATGATATCTGCCACCGCGGCCTGGGGGAAGCTGTTGATCTCCCGGAAGATCTGCTGCAGACTGCCCTTGTTCACGGGAAGCCCGGCGGCCATAAGCTGCTCCGTCATGTCCACGGTGGTGCGGTTCAGGGGGAGCCCCGCCATGTCCAGCGCCTTCATCACGTTCACGTCCGTGGCCACATTGGTGAATAGGGGGCTCAGCGTAAGCGCGCTTCCGTTGTTCTTCACCTCGAAGGTCATGTTCTTCCCGATTTCGATATTCATGTTCCGGTCGATCCGGGCGTTCAGCACCATGTCCTCGGACAGCCTGATCTGCACCTCATTGCCGTTCCTGGCGATGATCTCGCCGCTGATGGTCTGTCCCGGCACCAGAGAACGGATCTGGCGGTTCATCAGCTCCGCCTGGGCCGGGGTGGGCTGGGGGGCATGCGCCGTATTGTCCGTCCGTACCTCTCCCGAAAACAGTTGTGACAGCTTCATCCGCGCTCTCCTTTCTTATCTCTGGAATCTCATATCCCTGAAATCTCTGCATCAGACAACATGCTCAGACAATGTTCCTGATGAAGCTCCTTCTGTGTATGGGCACAGGGCCGTATTTCCGCAGCGCCTCCATATGCTCCGCGCTGCCGTAGCCCTTATTTCCCGCAAATCCGTATTCCGGAAAAATCTTATCATAATCCCGCATCATCCTGTCCCTGGTGACCTTGGCGATGATGCTGGCCGCGCCGATGGAGATGCTCTTGGCGTCCCCCTTGACAATGGGCACCTGGGGAATGGACACCCTGGGAATGGTCACTGCGTCGTTCAGCAGGATATCCGGCTTACAGGCCAGTCGGCCGATCGCCTCCCGCATGGCCTCATAGGTGGCCTGCAGGATGTTGATCTCGTCGATCCGCTCCGGCGAGGCATATCCCAGCCCGCAGGAGACGGCCTGCTCCATGATGATGTCATAAAGCTCCTCTCTCTTTTTTTCGGACAGTTGCTTCGAATCATTTATATATAAAATGCGGCAGCCTCTGGGGAGGATCACCGCTCCGGCCACCACAGGGCCTGCCAGCGGCCCTCTCCCCACCTCGTCTATCCCGCAGATAAAGTCACAGGCCCCGTACTGTTCCTCGTACACCCTTATCGTCTCTATCCGCTGCCTCTCCCGCTCCAGCGCGTCAAGCCGCCTTGCCGCCGTCTCCGCCAGCTTCCGCACGCCCGCCCGCTCGTCCCGGGAATATTCCTTTACAAATTCAGGCAGCTCCTCAATGGTCGCTGCCTGAAGAATCCTCTTTATCTCAGTGGTGCTTTTCATTCCGGTTCCTTTCGTCTCTCTTGTATTGCCACGGGGCCCATGCTACTGATGCTTCAGTATGCCCAGCTTGGACAGGGGCCAAATCCGGACCCACGCCCTGCCTACAATGTCGTCGCCATGGATGTTCCCCACGATTTCCGTGCGGCTGTCCGTGCTGTTGTTGCGGTTGTCCCCCATGACGAAGTATTCATCCTCCCCCAGGACGATCGGCTCCACCGCGATGCCCACATGCTCCGGCGCGATGACTTCCCTGCCGTAGTTCTCCGGGAGCAGCTCGCCGTTGATATAGATATTTCCCTGCAGATCGATCTGCACCGTCTCTCCGGGAAGCCCGATGATCCTCTTGATATAGTATGTATTCTTCTCCTGTTTGAATGGGAATACAATGATATCGAACCTTTTCGGGTCGCTGAAACGATAGGTGATCTTATCCACGATCAGGTTATCCCCATCGGTCAGCATGGGCTCCATGGAAGAGCCGTCCACCTCTGTCCTCTGCCCCACGAACGTGATCACCAGCCATGTCAGGCACAATACCCCTAATAGATAAGCAAGCGTGCTTATCATCTCTTTCATTACTTTGCTCATCCTCTGTTCTCCTGTTCCGGCACGGGCTGCCTTTCGGGGCGCTCCAGCGTCAGCCTCCCCAGGCGGCCGCTCCTGAAATCATCCAGCAGCAGATCTGCCGCTTTCTTCAGGTCAAGATTCTCCCCTTTCAGGAAGCATCTCCTGCATCGCGCGATGCCCTCCAGCATGGCCGCCATGCTGTTGGCCTCCCCCGCATCGCTCTCCCACGAGATCCCGTACCGCCCTGTGACGGCCTCCGGGTACAGCTCCCGCAGCAGTTCCAGCAGGTCACAGGCCAGCTCTTCCATGACGATGATTTCGTCATTCATGGAGCCGATAAAGGCAAGATGCATCCCCACCTCATTGTCCTCGAACTTGGGCCACAGGATGCCCGGCGTGTCCAGCAGCTCCAGGCTCTTGTTCAGCCGGATCCACTGCTTTCCCTTGGTGACCCCCGGCTTGTTCCCTGTCTTGGTGCAGGCCCTGCCCGCAAAGGCGTTGATGAAGGTGGATTTGCCCACATTGGGGATGCCCACCACCATGGCCCTCACCGGACGGTTGAGGATGCCGCGCTTCCTGTCCCTTGCGATTTTTTCGGCACAGGCCTTCTGCACCAGGCTGTTGATGGCCTTGATGCCCGCGCCGGACTTGGAGTTCACCTCCAGGGCGAAGACTCCCCTGTCTTCAAAATACCGCATCCACGCTTTGTTGCAGCCCTCGTCGGCCAGGTCGGACTTGTTCAGGAGCACGATCCTGGACTTGCCCTTCCCCAGCTCGTCGATGTCCGGGTTGCGGCTGGCCACCGGCACCCTGGCGTCCACCAGTTCTATGATCAAATCAATCAGTTTTATGTTTTCCTGCATCATACGCCTTGCTTTCGTCATATGACCAGGATACCATTGATAATTCATTCTATTTTACGAATCCCATGCCCGTATCCCCATACGCTGCACGGAACCATACCTTTCCTAGGATGTCTTCCTCCCGCACCGGCCCGATATTGGCCGAGCGGCTGTCCTCGCTGTTGCCCGGGTTGTCCCCGATGCAGAAATACTCTCCGTTCTCCACGGTGAACTCCTCGGCGGCGATTCCGGCCTCCGCCAGCTTCTCCTCCACCCATGGGCTCTCCTCCCCGTTCACGTACAGGATGCCGTCACGGATCGCCACGCTGTCTCCCGGCCCTGCCACCACGCGCTTCACATAATAATGGGTATTCTCATTCCCATTGGGCAGGAACACCACCACATCCCCGGCTTTGGGGGAGGAGATCAGATACACGAAGGAATTGATGAATATCTGCTGTCCGTTGTACAGCGCGGGCTCCATGGACACGCCCACCACATTGGTGGTCACCCCCAGGAAGACATTCAGCACCACCGCTATGAAGATTGCCGTAAAGATGCCGAACAGCCAGCTGAAGGCCTCCCGCACATGGGCCGAGCTTATTTTCTTTTTGCGTCTGTAAAAGCTGAGACCTCTGTTTTTCGCCATATGATCATTCCTGATGAAAGAAAAGGACAACTACGTGAGTAATTGCCCTTTTGTCCGCTTACCTTACGGCTTCTTTTACCTTTGCCTTCTTACCGACGCGGCCTCTCAAGTAGTTCAGCTTAGCACGTCTGACCTTACCTCTCCTGATGACCTCGATCCGCTCCACATTGGGGGAATGTACAGGCCAGGTCTTCTCAACGCCAATGCCATTGGATGACTTCCTGACGGTAAATGTCTCGCGGCTGCTTCCGCCCTGCCTCTTCAGGACGATGCCCTCGAACACCTGGACTCTCTCTCTGTTTCCTTCCTTAATCTTACCGTATACTCTTACGGTATCGCCGACATTGAACTCATCGACTTGGCTTTTTAACTGCTCAGCCTCGATTTCTCTGATGATGTCACTCATAATGAGCCTCCTTTTTCACTAGATGTTCTTAATGTCCGTAGGAATCGTCCTGATTTCCTGACAACAGAGGACCATCTCTTCTTCACAACATGAAAAGTTTAGCATATTCACGTATCATTTGCAAGCACTTTTTCCAGCCACCAGAAAGTTTTTTCCGCTTTATAAAATCCCAGGCGCTCCTGGAGCCGCTCCGAGGCGGCATTTCCCACGGCCACATGCCCGTATGGCGTCTGGCCCCGCTCCAGCATGCGGTTTACGACATAGGCCTCCAGAGAGGCCCCGATGCCCCTGCCCCGGAAAGGCTCCTCCACGAAGAGCATCCCCAGGGCCCCCTCTTCATGCGTCCCCACGAAGCCCACCTGCCTGCCCTCCAGGAACGCTCCGTACATGGCGCCCGCCAGAATCCGCTCCCTGACGTATCCGCCCTCCGTGCCCGGGCCCTCCGAACCGCTGCCGTACCATCCGGATACATACGGGAAATCCTCCATGGAGAGCCGCCTGATCTCCTTGTGCCGCACGGGCAGGGCCTCCTTCCGGGTGTACAGCATCTGGCTGAACTCCCCGAAGACGGCATATCCTCTCTCCGCCAGCAGATCCCGCATAAAGGCCTCCGACACCAGCACCATCCGGGTATCCCCGGGCAGCAGATCCGCCATCCGCTCCCCGGTCTCCCCGTCCAGAGCCGTCAGCATGGCAATGGCGCAGCATCTGTCATACAGCAGCAGGGCCGTGTCCTTTCCACGGAAATCCGTATATAAGATATCGGCTTGCCCCCTGGACAGGCTCTCCATCATGTGGATATTGTCCCGCTTCTGCCTGGAGAGCCGCTCTGTCAGCCGCTGCTTCTCCTGATATCTGGCATAGAGGTCGGGGCGCCTGCTGGCGGTGCGCTGCCTGGACTGCTCCAGCCGCCATGTGCTCACCAGTCTGTGGTTGCCCGACAGGAGCACCTCCGGCACACGCATCCCCTGCCACTGCTCCGGCCGGGAATACTGGGGATATTCCAGCAGGTCGTTGAAGAAGCTCTCCTCGCCGGCGGACTCCTCGTTACCCAGCACCCCGGGAATCAGCCGCCCGATGGCATCGATCATCACCATGGCCGCCAGCTCCCCTCCCGTCAGCACATAGTCGCCGATGGACACCTGGTCCGTGACCACCAGCTCCAGCACCCGCTCGTCTATGCCCTCGTAGTGGCCGCAGAGGAACACAAGCTCCTCCTCCCTGGCGAAGTCCTGCGCCATCCTCTGGGTGAAGGGCGCTCCCTGGGGCGTCATGTAGATCGTCCTGACTGCCCTTCCGCCGGTCACGGCCCTGTGGGCATCATACACGGGCTGCGCCTGCATCAGCATGCCGGCCCCGCCTCCGTAAGGGTAGTCGTCCACTTTTCCGTGCCTGTCCAGGGTGTAGTCCCTGATGTCCACCGCGTTCAGGGAAAGCAGCCCCCGCTCCGCCGCCCTGCCGATGATGCTGGGGCTCAGCCCCTGCAGGACCATCTCCGGGAACAGGGTTAGTATATGGAATTTCGTCACTTTTCTCACGCTCCGTCCAATAGTCCCTCTAAAATGTGTATCCGGATGAACCCGGCCTCCACGTCCACCTCCAGGACGCACTGCTTGATGGCGGGCAGGAGCAGCTCCCTGCCGTCCCGCAGGCCGATGGCGTACACATCGTTGGCGCCTGTCTCTATCACATCCTTCAGGGTGCCGATTTCCGTCCCGTCCTCGTCCCGCACTGTCAGCCCGATCAAATCCGCCACGAAATACTCGTCCTTCTTAAGCCGCACCGCCTCGCTCCTGGGCACCAGCAGAGAGGCCTTGCGGTATCTTTCCACATCCTCTATGCTGTCAATCCCCCGGAACTTCAGTATGGCGAACTGCTTGAAGAATTTCACGCCCTCTATCTCCAGGACCGTTCCCGCGTCCCGCGCCTTGCCGGTATCCAGCGTCACCTTTTTCAGACGCTTGAACCGTTTCACATCGTCCGTGGTGGGGAACACCTTTACCTCCCCCTTCAGGCCGTGGGTGGAGGTGATGATGCCTACCTTGAAATACTCTTCCATCCATTTCTCCTATATGACAAAAAGGCCGCCGCATCCAGGAGAGTACCAGGACTCATCCCATGCAGCAGCCCCTGCCGGAACATCGCATTTCCTAACTCATGCGCTTCCTCTACACGATTTCAACATCCACATTCTTCTTGTCCCGAAAAGACGCCGCTTTCACCACCGAGCGAATCGCTTTCGCTATCCTGCCCTGCTTGCCGATGACTTTTCCCATGTCGGACGATGCTACATGAAGCTCGATGACAGACCCCCGGCCCTCGGCCTTCTCCGTCACCACAACCTCCTCCGGGTTATCCACAAGCGCTTTTGCGATAACCTCCACCAATTCTTTGGAATGCATTTCTTCCATTTATAGCCACCTCCAAGAATGATTTTTACTTCTCGATGCCAGCGGCTTTGAACAGCTTTCCTACCGTCTCTGTGGGCTGAGCGCCGTTTGCCAGCCACTTCTTGGCCAGCTCCTCGTTGATTTTGAAGGTGCTGGGATCCGTGCTGGGATCATAGGTGCCAATCTCCTCGATGAACTTGCCGTCTCTGGGGGAACGGGAATCAGCTACGATGATTCTATAAAAAGGAGCCTTCTTCTGTCCCATTCTTCTCAGTCTGATCTTTACTGCCATAGTCTCTACCTCTTTCTGCCGTCCTGTACGGCCCTTGTGTTGAATTGTTTTTATGAATGCACTTCTTCATGAATGCACTCCTTCATTATGATAAGGGGCTTCCGGGGATTGCTCCCGCGTCACCCATAATCATCCTTCATCCTGGGAAAATCATCCCACATCCCGGAGGGAAGCTGCCCAGCACCTTCCTCCGCCTTATCCTGGAGCGGACGCCAGGCACTGATTACCCGGGGATTCATGCCTCGATGTACTAGAAGGGGAACCTGCCCTTGCCCATTCCAGGGAATCCGCCGAACATGCCGCGGCCTTTTTTGCCGCCGCCGAACTGTTTCATCATCTTCTGGCTCTGCTCGAACTGCTTGATGAAGCGGTTCACGATGGCGATGTCCACGCCTGCGCCTCTTGCGATGCGGTGCTTGCGCTGGGGATTCAAAAGCTTCGGATTCCTGCGCTCCTCCTTGGTCATGGACAGGACAATGGCCTCCATGCGCTTCAGCTGCTTCTCGTCAATCATGGACTCCAGATCCGCGCCCTTTATCCCCATGCCGGGCAGCATGCTCAGGATGCTGGTCAGGCCGCCCATGTTCCGCATCTGCTTCATGCTCTCCAGGTAGTCCTCGAAGTCGAACTTGCCCTTCTTCATGCGGCCGGCCATCTCACGGCTCTTGTCCTCGTCCAGGTCTATGCTCTCCTGGGCCTTCTCTATCAGGGAGAGCACATCTCCCATGCCTAATATCCGGTTTGCCATGCGGTCGGGATAGAACTGCTCCATGTCAGACAGCTTTTCGCCCATGCTGACGTAGAGGATGGGCTTGCCTGTGACCGCTTTTATGGAAAGGGCCGCACCGCCTCTGGTATCGCCGTCCATCTTGGAGAGGACGACGCCGTCGATGCCTACCTTTTCGTCGAATTCCTTCGCCACGTTCACGGCATCCTGGCCGGTCATGGCGTCCACCACCAGGAGGGTCTGGTGGACGGAGACTGTACTCTTGATCTCCTGGAGCTCCGCCATCATGTCTTCGTCTATATGCAGACGGCCTGCCGTATCCAGGATGACCACGTTGTGGCCGTTCTTCTCCGCGTGGCGGATGGCCTCCGCGGCGATCTCTGTGGGTTTATGGTCTGTCCCCATGGAGAAGACGTCCACTTCCTGCTTCTTGCCGTTGATCTGCAGCTGTTCGATGGCCGCCGGGCGATAGATGTCGCAGGCCACCAGCAGGGATTTTTTCCCCTTCAGCTTCAGCTTCCCGGCAATCTTGGCCGTGGCCGTGGTCTTACCGGCGCCCTGCAGTCCCGCCATCATGATCACAGTGATGGATTTGCCGGGCTGCATGGCGATCTCCGTGGTCTCGCTGCCCATGAGGGCAATCATTTCCTCATTGACGATCTTGATGACCATCTGGCCGGGGTTCAGGCCGTTCATCACGTCCTGGCCGATGGCCCGCTCCTCCACCGCCTTCACGAACTGCTTGACCACCTTGAAGTTCACGTCGGCCTCCAGAAGGGCCATCTTCACTTCCTTTAAGGCAGCCTTGACATCCTCCTCGGTGAGGCGCCCCTTGCTCCTCAGGTTCTTGAATACATTCTGCAGTTTATCTGTTAAGCTCTCAAATGCCACCTGTGACTCCTTATAGTTGTATTTGCGGACTCGTCCGGGGATTTCCCCTCCGGAACGTCCTCCCTTCCACAGCACTCACAGCTCCTCCAGCAGCTCCCGGGACAGCTTCCTGATAACCTGCAGGCGGTTCTGCATCCGGCGCAGTTCCCCGGCGCCGGGCTTTTCACCCGGTTCTCCGCCCGGTTCCTCCGGAGCCTCCACAGGCAGCGTCAGCTTCTCGATCTCCGCCACTGTCTTCTTCGCCCTGGCGAACCGTTCCACCAGATGGAGCTTGCTCTCATAGCCCTGGAGAATCCTGTCGCAGCGCTTGATCAGGTCATGTACGCCCTGTCTGCTGATGCCCCGCTCCTGGGCAATCTCCCCCAGGGACATGTCACGGTACACCACGTCCTCGTATACGCTGCGCTGATGCTCTGTCAACAGCTCGCCGTAGAAGTCAAATAACATAGTCTGTTCATATATCTTATCCATAACTTTACCAGCCTTGTGTATCTTACTACAGATACGGGTGGGTGTCAAGTGTTTTTTCTTTACAACTTCACAATCATCCGTCACTCAATGTGGCGATTCCCTCATATGTCTTCCATATCCCCTTCCCCAGGAACTGCCCGGGAGTTTGACACCTAAGAACTACGAAATAACCCGCAAAGCCAGTAATGGCTTT
>NZ_CAJUCP010000061.1 GCF_910585425.1 uncultured Acetatifactor sp.
TTCATCGGCATATTGTTGGTTACATAACATCGAAATCTTTCGTGAAACAGCCCTGGACTTTTTGTAATTTCATATTGACATTACAGATATTATATGTTATGCTGACAACAGTGATCAGGTTGCAGAAACTTGCGATGCCTGCGACCGGAAGGAGGACCTGCGGGCCCTCCTTTTTTTCAAGGAGAAGCCATGTCGAGAAAATCTTTCAGGCCCGTCAAGCCTTTTCTTACATACCAGGAGCTGCTTGTAAAGCTCTCTGATGACAAAAATCTCATTATCCCAGATTTGGAATCTGCGAAGTCCATATTGACAGATATCTCTTATTATGCCTTAATGAATGGTTACAAAAGCCTGTATTATGACAGGATAACCCGCCAATATGTTACGGGCACCAGCTTCAATGATATCCTGGCTCTGTATTATACTGCATAACGCTGAATGCTGCCTAATGTAATCATGCGAATGAACCAGTCAGCGTTATGCAGTCTGGTTTCACGGCAAGTGAAATCGTTAAGCAGTATATTTTGATGAAAGGCTGCGCTCCCTTGTCTTCAAATATATCTGCCACATAGAGCAGAAAATGCGTTCCCTGATATCCTACCACTTCTCTGAAGCATATTCTCACCTCCAGACCGATTACCTGAATCCTGCCAATTATGACATTACCCCCAAAAACAGATCCGAGATTGCCAAGCTGACCTACATGCTTTCAAAGGAAGCGAACATGAATACAGACCATCCATATGTAGTCTATCAGCGGGCTACATATGGCGATGTCCCCCTGTGGGTCGTGCTGAACACCCTGACTTTTGGCCAGATTTCCAAAATGTATTCCCTTCTCACCGCAAGCCTGAAGGCAAAAATCAGTCTGCACTTCCACGCAGTATCGGAAAAAGAGCTTGCCCAATACCTGAAAACGCTTACCCATTTCAGGAATGTCTGCGCTCACAATGAACGTCTGTTTTCATTCAGATGCCGTATCGATATTCCAGACACCCGTCTCCATGGCAAACTGTCCATTCCGCGGAAAGGGACGCAGTATCTCCAGGGCAAATCCGACCTGTTTGCTGTGGTGATCGCTCTGCGCTATCTGCTGTCCCGAAAAGATTTTTCCACGTTCCGCCAGGAGCTGTCGCGCCTGATTTCCACGCTGTTGAAGCAGTCTCCTATGTTGCCTGAGGAAAGATTACTGACAGCAATGGGATTTCCAGGAGGCTGGAAATCCCTTACCAGATACAGGCTTTAGCAGCTTTCCGCCTCCCTCTTCCTCCGCCTGGCCCGGATGTGCCGGGCCACAAGCGCGATGATTACCGCCAGCGCCACAGCCCTCTTCAGGTTCCTTCTCCTGGTCTCCTTTATCTCTTCCTTCTCCTTTTCGCTCATAAACTGGTTCATAGACTGATTCCTCCCTTTCTTTTGCCCTATACTTTTCTTCTTCCTTATTTTTATCTATTTTCTCTAGCCTTTCTCTTATGCGGCTTCGCCGTCCATGCCGAAGCCGCAGCAGTTTCCCATCCTACCTGCTGACGATCCTGTAATAGGTCCTGGCCGTCAGGTTATACACAAAGACATACATCACTGCGAACACCAGGAAGCACGCCCCTGTGCAGGCGATGAAGAGCTTCGTGTTCGTCAGCTGCATCAGTACCAGCAGCTTGGAGATCAGGGGAAACGCCGCCGTCACGTGGATCCCCGCCACGATCAGCGGCAGGAAGAACACCGTCACCACCTGGGAGTGGATGGCGGACTTCACCTCATCCCGGCTCATCCCCACCTTCTGCATGATCGAGAACCGTTCCCTGTCGTCATACCCTTCCGAAATCTGCTTGTAGTATATGATCAGCACCGTGGCCATGACGAAGAGCACTCCCAGGAACACGCCGATGAAGAATAGCCCGCCGTACAGGGATATGAAGGATGACTTGGCCTCCGCCCGCGCTTCCGTCACGGCGCTGATTCCATTTTGGGCCATGCAGTCCAGCAGGGCGTTGTAGAATGCGTTCTGCTCCTCCTCATCGGCGTCCATGTCAAAGCCGTAGACCTGTCTGATGCCCCTGGCGTTCTCCCCCGGAAGCTCCCTCTGCGCGTCATAAATCTCCAGAAGGGCCTCCCTGTCGGGAACCACGATATAGATGGTGTTGGAGATATTGGCCGAATATTGGCCGTTGCCCACAAAGGAATCCAGCTTCTCCGCTACCCTGTACTCCCTGCCGAGCAGCCTGAAGACAGGAATGTCAAAGGAAGTCCGGTTGGAATAGACCATGACCTCATCTTCCTCCAGGGTCTTCCGCTCCTTCATGACAGCATTGTAGTCCTCCAGCGCGATGAAGAATAATTCATCCATGGAGTCCAGCGCCGATGTCACTCCTATCTCATGGCTTTCCTCGTACTTATATTCGTGCGAGGCCGAAAGTCCCAGGTACAGATAGGCCATCTCGTTCTTCACAGCCAGGCTCCGCTCCCTCTGCAGGGCCCGGATTGCCTCGATGTACGCCTGGTTCCCCTGGGGCGCATCCTCCTTGAAGTAGACCATAATGTCCGCCGGATAGCGCTCCCTCACCACATCCTCCATGCCGATCATCAGGGAGGTGGTGGTGGACACCATCACCAGCACCATGGTGGACAGGACGCAGATATTGGCGAGCCCCACGGCATTCTGCTTCATGCGGTAGATCATCCCGGACACGCTGACGAAATGCCTTGTCCGGTAATAATATTTCCTGTTCTTCCGCAGAATCTTCAGAAGGGCGATGCTCCCGGCGGTGAAGAGCAGATAGGTCCCGATGATGACCAGCACCACTGCCACGAAGAACAGCAGCAGGGACGCCAGCGGGTCACTGACCGTGACGGCGATATAATATCCGCCGCCTACAGAGACCAGCCCCGCCAGAGCCAGAAGCCATCTGGTGGAGGGCTCTTTCTCCCCCGCGTTCCCGGCCTGCAGCAGTGCGATGGGATCCGCCACATGGACCTGCCTGATGGCGTTGATGCAAATCAGGAGGAAAATCACCGCGAATATCTGCACTGTCTGCCCGATGACCCTTGCGGATACGAAAAAGCCTAAAGGCACACCGCCCCCTATGATTTTCCCCACAAGGAGATACATGGCCTTGTCCATGATTATGCCCAGGAGCAGCCCCAGGACCAGGCTCCCCAAGGCCAGATAGGCGGTCTCCCAGCCCAGCACCCAGGCCAGGTGGCGCTTCTCCATGCCCAGGATGTTGAAGACGCCGAATTCCTTTTTCCTGCGCTTCACCAGGAAGCTGTTCGTATAGAACAGGAAGATGACGGCGAACAGCGCCACCACATGGCTCCCTATGAACATCAGCTCGCTGAGATAGCCGCCGCCTATCATCTCTTTGACCCCCGGATTCTGGGACAGGGATTTGACGATATAGTACATGGCCACAGTGATGATGCAGGTGAGCATGTAGGGGACATACGTCCTTGCGTTCTTTTTCATGTTTCCTGCCGCTAATTTCGGATAGAAGCTCATCTTCATGCCATCATCCTCCTGCCTCTCTCTGCGGCGTCCCTGTTTCCCGTGGCCAGCAGGGTCAATGTGTCCGATATCTTCTGATAGAGCTGCTCGTTGGTGCTGTTCCCCCTGTAGATCTGGTGGAACACCTCCCCGTCCTTGATGAACAGCACCCGCCCCGCATGGCTGGCAGCCTTGGTGGAATGGGTCACCATGATGATGGTCTGTCCGTCCTCATTGATCTCGTTGAAGATCCGCAGCAGCCCGTCCGTGGCCTTGGAGTCCAGGGCCCCTGTGGGTTCGTCCGCCAGGATCAGCTGGGGATTGGTGATCAGGGCCCGAGCCACCGCTGCACGCTGCTTCTGGCCACCGGATACCTCATAGGGGTATTTCTTCAGGATCTCCCGGATGCCCAGCCTCTCCGCGATGGGCCCAAGCCTCCTTTCCATCTCCCTGTAGTCCTTGCCGCTGAGCACCAGGGGCAGGAAGATATTGTCCTGGATGGAAAAGGTGTCCAGGAGGTTAAAGTCCTGGAACACGAACCCCAGGTTGTTGCGGCGGAAGGCTGCCAGCTCCTTCTCCTTCACGTTCCAAAGGCTCTTCCCCGACAGGAGCACCTGCCCGCCGGTGGGCCTGTCTAATGCCGCCAGGATATTCAGGAGCGTGGTCTTGCCGGAGCCGGACTCGCCCATGATCGCCACATATTCGCCCTGCTCCACGGAGAAGGACACGTTAGCCAGCGCCTGGACCTGATTGCCCCCGAAGCGCGTGGTATAGACCTTTCTAAGGCTCTGTGCCTCTAATAGAACCATATGAATCGACCTCCTTGCTGTTTGCTGTGTTTTGTTCTTGGAACTATCCCTATTCTACAAAAAAACGGAAAGTACCGACATCGAATCGAGTGACATTTCCGCCGTTTCATGTGACATTTTTGTAAGCCTTCCGTAACCCGCCCCTGCAAAACGCTTTACACTTTATCCCTCTTTTGTTATAATGGCATTAAGAATGAAAAAAGATGCCATCATCAGAAAGTGAGGGATGCCCATGCCAACTGATATCCAATTCAAAGACGATCTCAGAAAAGAAGAAATCCGAATCGAAGACGAACTGGAACTGCTCGCTAACAAGGAGTATGACAAGCTCAAGAAAAAGCTGGAGCGCGACTTAAAAAGGGTAAAAGAAAGCCTCCAGGATTAGAGCCGCATCCGCTATTCCACCCAGAGCGCGTCCCTGTGCAGGTCTATGGAGAACGTTGTGCCCTCTCCTACTGTGGACTCCACGCCAATCTTATGGGACAGCTTCTCCGCGGTGAGGCGGCACAGGTAGAGGCCCAGCCCTGTGGACTTCTTGTCCGCCCTGCCATTGTACCCGGTGAAGCCCTTCTCGAATATCCTGGGCACATCCTCTGGGGCGATGCCGATTCCAGTATCGGCAATCCGAAGCATTTTATCCGGTGTGACGGAGATGGTCAGGCTGCTGTTTCTGGCGTACTTGACGGCATTGGACAGGATCTGCTCAATGATGAACAGCAGCCACTTCTCGTCCGTGAGCACCGTGACGTCCGTGGGCTCATAGGTCAGCCGGATCCGGTTCCGCACCAGCTGGGGCGCGTATTTGTGGATGGCCTGGCGCAGAATCTGGTCCAGGGCGTACTCCCGGAACAGGAAGTCGGAGGAATCGCTCCCCAGGCGCATCCAGTTCAGCGCCATCTCCACGTACTGCTCTGTCCGGAACAGCTCCGCCAGCAGCTCCCTTTTCTCATCCGTGTCCTCCCTCTGGAGGGTCATGCGCATGACGGAGATGGGGGTCTTGATCTGGTGCACCCAGGTGGTGTAGTAGTCCATGCTCTCCCTGCGCTCCCTCTGCCTCTCCCGCAGGTTCCTGTCATAGGCCTCTTTCAGGCTCCTGACCATCTCCTGGTAGTCCGCCTCCGCCAATGTCCGGGGCTTCGGAAGCTCTTCGTCCAGGATTTCCACGTTCTGCAGCAAATTTATGCGCGCCTTATGGGCATTATAGTAGGAAAAAAAGGAGACGCCCAGCACTATCGTCCCCAGAAGGACGCACAGCCCTCCTGCGTACAGCACCGCCTCAATCTCTAAATCGTACAGGGTGAAAATCACCGCGTAGATTCCGGCGAAGGCCCCAAGGAGCGCTGCCGTCCCACGGCGCTGCCACAGGAACTGCCACAGTATGCCATACCACTTCTCCTCTTCCATATCATATACCTCCCTGGGCGCTTCTCGGCACGCCAATCAACATATCCCCCTGGCCGTTGGCAATCCGCTCCATTGCGAGGACTCCCGAACCGGCGGAACCCTCTGCGGTTCCACTGCCTGATGTCCGTCCGAATCCGCTCCGCCGCCCTGTCGAAAACCATCCATCTGTTTTCCCTCACTCCACGATACTTGATTATAGAAAGCTGTCCTTGCTTTCTATTATATACCCGCTTCCCACCTTCGTGGCGATGAAGTCCTTGAGCCCCGCGCCCTCCAGCTTCTTCCGCAGCCTGGTGACGTTCACCGTCAGGGTGTTCTCCTCCACATAAGCGTCCATCTGCCACAGCTTCGTCATCAAAGTGTCCCGGCTGACAATCCTGCCCTTATTCTCCAGCAGGGTCTGCAGGATACGGAATTCGTTCTTTGTCAGCTCGATGCGGTTCCCCTCATAGGTGAGGGAGCTGTTGTTCAGGTTCAGCACCGCGCCCCTGTGCTCCAGCACCGGGATCTTCCCCGCCATGTCGTAGGCCCTGCGCAGCACGGCCTGTATCTTAGCGACCATCACCTGGGGATCCACCGGCTTGGGGATGAAATCGTCCCCGCCCATGTTCATGGCCATGACGATGTTCATATTGTCCGAGGCCGAGGACAGGAAGACCACGGGCACATTGGAGATCTTCCGGATTTCGGTGCACCAGTGGTAGCCGTTGAAGAAGGGCAGCATGATGTCCATCAGCACCAGGTGTGGGTCGTATGACGTGAAGGCCGGGATGACATTCCTGAAATCCGTGACGCACTGGCACTGGTTCCCCCAGGCCTCAATCTGTTTCCGCATGGCGTCCGCCATGGGCTGGTCGTCCTCTATGATCATGATGCGGTACATATCTGCGCGCTCCTTTCCTGATTCTGAGCCTCTCTTCGTCCGGCGCTACCGCGCCCGGTCCCTCTCACAGCCTTGCCTGGAACTCTTCCTCGCTGGCCGCCTCCGCCGCCAACAAAAAACAGCAGTTCTCTGCTTCCTCACAAAAGCCTGACATTAATTCCTCTGCTTTTTCCTTCCTTTCCTGTTAGTCGAAACGATACTTTTTTCCCTTCATAAGAAATATTCATATCTGGATTATCCAGTTCGTTAAAATATACGTTTTCCGGCTTATGTGCAATAAACCCAAACAGATTGCCGTGTTTATCCGTGGTAACGGTCATGACCCTTCCAGTATATACATTTGAATTCACTTCCGCAACGGCGCTTCCCCGCAGCTCCTTCAACATGAAATCCTTAAATTCCGGATTATCCTTTATAGCATATCTATAGCCTAAGCCCTTTACTGCAACCCATTGAGCCATTATTTGCCGAAATCTGCTGGCTGCCTGCAAAACCGCCTTCTTATATTCTGTACTGCTCAACACCTTCAACAGCTTTTTGCAGTACTCTTCTACTTTATTCCTATCATTTATATCTGGTGCCGGCCCCATGCTCAATTCCTGAATCAGGAACAACAGATGCATCTTGTATGGTTGCATATCCTTAAGGCTATGATCCTGCTTCATGATGTACTCTAGATTCGATGCCAAAAGCGCAGCCACATAATATGGATAATAAGATTGCCCTTCCACGAAAAGCTTATCTTTATAATCACTAATGAGTTTTGATTCATGCCGATGCGAAGTCTCAACATGGTTCATGTACATCGCCACCATACTTTGAATCAGCACCCTAAAGCTGACTTTCTGATACGGTTTTATCATATTATCTCTAGCATACTGCTTGGAACGCCTCTCATAATAGACCTTGCAAAAACCCTCCGTCTGCATAATATTAAAAAAATCCTCCAGTTCCTTATGGTACTTTCGGATGGTTTCAAAAGCCTCCTCATAGACAATATTCTGCCTGTTCGTACCCTTAACGATACCCTGGGCCACTTCCGGTTTGGTGGCCTCGATAACCTTCACGATTACCTGAACCTGGGACAAGTCATTTCCCTTCTTCTTGACCTTATAGAGCGAATTGCACGTCTGGCAGCCGTTTACAATCTGGGGATTTTTAATAATCAGCGCCCTGTTCTTTGACTCAAGCTTATCACACACAATCGTAATTCCATTGTTAAATAGGACAAAATTTACAGGATTGGCCGACAAAGTCGCTTCCATCTCCTGGTTTATATCCGTATCTCCTTGATAATCTCTAACATTATCGTCAAATATGTTCGCCCGAATCAAGTCGTCATCGTTTGTCAAAATGCTAATCAGACTGTCTGCACCGCAAAGCACGACATACACCTGCCCCGCATCCTTTAATTTTCCAAATTCAATAGAATCCTTGTACTCAAGAGCCGCCTGATACTCTTTCCTGCTTGCTTGGGCAATCGAATATAGCTTCTCTTCATTAATCTGCTGAATACTAACGGTATACTCTTTGCCTTTTATGCTTTGGGTCTCTGCTTTTTCCTCCGCCACAAAAATGATATTTATGTTGGGAAGCCCATCCCACCTGGCAATAATTTTCTGTGTCTGAAAATAGCATATTATCTCTGAAAAATTGTATCCATCCTATCTTTTATGATAAATTTCATTTATAAGCTCATTAGCAGAAATTTTCTCCTTATAGGCTAAAATATATACCTCAAACTTACCCTGACTGTCTTTCTGCAGAATATCATCGATATCCGTTCTTGTAGATAGCAGCTGCCCGTTCATGGTTATGGCAATGCCAATTAAGCCAATCCCATCAGGCACTTCATCGCATATTTGATTTAACAAATCAAAATCCCTATCTAGCCTATCCGGTTGAATTTGTGAAAAATAGATATAATCGATATACCTTCTCTCAATATCCAAACTGTTATCGCACTTCAGCTGATTCTCTTCGCTATATAAATCAAGCCACGCTTTTAATATCGGATTTGCAAACACAGCACTCCCTCCCGCTGTCCGTTAAAATTTTATGTTCATTTCAGCCGTATATGTAATTTTGTCAACTGTGGTCATTAATACATAATGGATATCATAGGATTTCTGTCCACCTGATATCTCATCATCAATAAAAATCCCATCCAAAATGTACTGAATAGCCTTAGCCTTCTGTCTGTATTCATCCAGATTTACCCGGCTTTTTCTGGCCGTAAGCAAACCTCCCCGGTCGGCCTGGTTGATTTTTTCCATATAGCCATCCTTAAGTTCCTGAAGCTTATTCTTGCTCCAATATCTGGTTATTACCCCCAATGAACTATCTATGCTATATCCGTCTAAGCCGTTTAGATACTGCTCTTTGATGTGCTCTATCCCACTATGCCACTGACTGCAGAGCTTCAGCACCGTTTTTGTGTTTATAACCGTGTCTTTCAAATCATAAATATACCATTTTACTTTTCTTTCGGTACTGCTTTCCACAATAGCGGTAATATCCGGCTTTTTTGTCCCTTTCTTAGGCATTCCATCGGGTATATATTCCTTGCTGAAATACCCCTTCTCCCCATTCCTCACCGTATAATGTAGAACAGCCCTGTCTCAGCTTCTGCACTTTCATTTGACTATCCCATAATACAGCTTGATTCATCGTATAGCATATCGATATTTTCATTAAATCGCCCAAAGTCATAACCAATCTTTGGATAATCAAAAAATTCTAATTCCTCGACGACTACACTGCCCTTTTCATTTTTTTTGAATTCATATATATATACTGCTTTTTCCGGCTGAAGCATATCTAGTATGCTCCAATCCAGCTTTTCCAATATTTCATTTTTCCGGATAACATTTTTCATTCTTGATACTAATATTAAATTATTAATTCTTCCCGCCAGAGTATCACTATGGGTAGAAATGATAATCTTGTTGCCAAGATTGCAAAATCTCATCAATGCCTTTGCAATGCTTCCCTGTTTTATGGGATGTATACTATTTTCCACCTCATCATAATACAAATATCCATAACTTCCTTCCGATTGCAATACACTGCTGAAAGATGATAATTCATGAATCATGGATGAAGCCATGTTCAGAGGAACATAACAATTGCTTTCCCGATACATAAATACATCGTTCCGATACTCAATCTTTCCACCCAACAGCTCTCTGTCCACAAATTCAATCAAATCCTCCTCATTTTCACCAAACTGCGTTCTAGGCGAATAGGTCTGTAGAAATTTCAGGTAATCGTAAATCGGCAGAGCCATTCCTGACTTTCCCTGCATGTTTACAAAAAAATTCCTGTAGAGCATCTGCAGGCCGGCCCGCGCCGCTGGGAGGAACAACTGCCTTTTTCCCACAGGCAATCCCAGCATGTCCAACAGGGCGTATTTGGCAAGCTGCAATTTCATCTCGTCCACCGTCCCTGCCACATTACCTGCAATATTTTCCCTATTGCCATCGGCATACTCCTTCTCCAAGTATGCCATTTCTGCAATCGTACCGACATAAAATACTTCCTCTGCGGCCTCAAAATGTATTGTTATCTCTTCCACAGGAATTTCCATGGAAAAGCATTCCAGGAGAAATCCCCTTTTATTGTCCCTCAGATAGTTGTTGATACTGCTTTCCATTTCAGCAAACCACTCGCTGGAAAACCGAATATAAGTTATATCCTCCATCTCCGTGATTTTGGCGCAACCAATTTTCACGTTCCAATTGGATATTGTATTTACAATCCCATACATAAGCTCCATCATCAGAGTTTTCCCGCTGTTATTATCGCCTACGAACAGTGAGAAATCACCTGTTTTTATTGAAGCCTTTTCTATTTTCGTAAATTTTCTGACATCTACTCTTATACTCAAAAGAACCTCTTTTCTTTTATACAAACCATGGGTTGCGCTAAGTGTTCTCGTGTCTATTAAATTTATTGTACAACCAATAACCAATATTGTCAAACCGCAGAAATAACCATTAGCAGTTTGGCCGATTGGTGGGAAGCTTTGACGACAATCCCTTTTACGAAATCGACTACACCCACGAAGTCGACGAACGCCGGGACCTGGTGAGCCTCCTGGTGCCCGTGAAGCGGCGCATGGCCAACCCTGCCTGTTTTGAAAAGCCCACAGAACTGCCTGCAGGCTCCATCACCATAGAGGAGATCCAGGCCCGAAACCCCGTCCTCTGGGAGACGGACGTGCCCCTGGACAAAGTGTCCCCCATCAACAATCCCCATTACCGCATCCTGGAAAACGGCGAGGCGGAGTACACCGGATGGATCAGCACCAGGGTGCTCAACACCAATGTGGCGGTAAAGCTGCCCTTCCGGGTGGATATGGAATTCCGTCTGGGAGGGGACGACGAACAGTTCGGCTATGGCTCCGAGGAGGGCTGCCTGATCTTCTACCACGGAGCAGAGCCGGACTACTACGCAGGCGGCGTCTCCCTGGGCAACCTAAGCCAGAATGGCTTCGGCGTCAACATGGGCAACCAGCCCTCGGAGGACCTGTCAAAGGCCGCCCTGCACCGGGAGGCCATCGTATTCCGTCAGCCCTGTTTTTATGACCTCTACGAGTTTCCCGGCCGGGACGGCATCCGGGACAGGGGCTATAACCAGGTCACATGAATCATCGGCCCCACCCACCTGGCCGTGATTATCAACGGGGAGATCCGCTACTGCGGCACAGGCTTCCCCTACATGTCCCTGGACTTATCCCGCACCGCCCCCGGGGACATCATCATCGGCTCCAACGGCCAGGGCATGAAATACTTCAGGTCCATCCGCGTCTCCCAACTGGCCCATGCCCCGAAAATCAGATTACAGAAGGAGGAGCTTCTCATGACCACGAAACAGAGCAACAACACGATTCCCAACATACACCGCCTGGTGACGGACGAGTACGGCGAGAACTACTGGTTTGGCGGCTGCGCCAGATATGTGATGGAATGCCTTGGGGAGACGGATTACGACTACAATTTCTTCGCCGGGTTCACCGGGGACGTGTTCACCCAGTAGAGAAAGGGCAGCTTTGCGCAAATGGAAAGCTGCCCTTTCAAGACTAATTCCCAAAATCCGCATTGCGCATTGCCGCTATGGGGAGAGTATGGTAAAATGTCCATATTACAGGAACCGCTTCGCGAACCCTGTAATCAAAGATCTATTCCTGGCAGAAAGGCCGAATCTCCCAAAAGGCGGTGACTCCATGGCTATCCGTTTCGCCATATGCGATGACGATGAAGAACAGCTCCAATCCCTGAAAAATCTCCTGTCAGAGTGGGCCCACGGGGCGGCCCTCTCCTTTGAGGTGCGCACCTTCCCCTCCGCCGAGGCCTTCCTCTTCGCCTATGCGCAGGACAGCGCCTACGACATCCTTATACTCGACATCGAGATGAAAGCCATCTCCGGCATAGAGCTGGCAAAGCGCGTCCGAAAAGAAGACGGACGCGTAGAAATCCTCTTCATCACCTCCCACTTCGAGTTCGTCAGCGAGGGCTATGAGGTGGACGCGCTGCATTATCTGACCAAGCCCGTGTCGGAGGACAAACTCTGCGCCGTCCTGGCGAAAGCCCTGGACCGTCTGCACACAGAGCCGCCCTCCGTCATCATCTCCTGCGAGGGCGAGACCGTGAAGCTGCGCGAGCCGGACATCCTCTATGTGGAAGCCTTTCTTCACTATATCTCCATCCACACGGCCAAGAGGGAATACCGGATAAAGGAAAGCATCTCCTCTTTCGAGAAACGCCTCACCGATGATTTCTTCCGCATACACCGTTCCTATCTGGTCTCGCTGAAGGCCGTCACCAGAATCTCCCGCACGGAAGTCACCCTGGAGGGCGGGACGCTCCTACCGCTGGCCAGGGGAAAATACGATGCAGTGAACCGGGCCTTTATCGAGAGGAACTAGGAGAAGCGACATGAGAAAGAAAACCTACCTGAACCTCATAGAATACCAGACCGAACAATCCCGCCAGCATCTGGCGGAAGTCCAGGGCATCTACCGGGAGATGCGCGGCTACAAGCATGACTTCCACCACCATCTCCAGGCCCTCAAGGGCCAGCTGGAGGCCGGGGAGACCAAGCGGGCCCTGGCCTACTTAGAACAGCTCGACCAACAGCTCATGGATGTGGACACCCTGCTGAAGACCGGAAACGTAGCCCTGGACGCCATCCTGTCCGCCAAGATCTCCCAGGCCAGAGCCCTGGGCATAGCCGTCACCGTCAAGGCCAATGTCCCCGACAGGCTCCTGCTCTCCGACCTGGAGCTTGGCATCATCGTGGGGAATCTCCTGGAGAACGCCATCGAGGCCTGCCAGTGCGCCCAAGGCCAGCGCTTCCTGCGGCTCTTCCTGGGAATGAAGGGAAAGATGCTCTATTTCTCCATGCTCAATTCCGCCGGTGCGAAAGCCTCCAAAAAAGGAAAGCTCTTCTCCTCCCGCAAGATGGGCCTCCACGGCTTCGGCCTGCGCCGGGCCGAAAGCATCCTGGAAGCCCACGGCGGCTGGTGCAAGTACAACAGCGAGGACGGGGCGTTCACCTCCGAGTTCCTGGTGCCCGCCGTGGAATGATTTTCTGCAAGGCTGATTCGATCGGCTTCGAGTTGACAGTTAGTCTTGTACCATAAAGCTGATTATGTTATTATTTAAGGAGGAACCTGTTGTTTTTTCCTAAACGAAACTGTGAGGAGGAGCTGGAATGAAACTGATTTATGCGATTGTGGAGAGGGACAATGCGGAGCGTGTGACGGATGCCCTGAACAGCAAGGGATATCAGGCGACGATGATTTCCTCGACAGGAGGTTTCCTGAAAAAGGGGAACTCTACAATCATGACCTGTACAGAGGACGACAATCTACAGGATGTGGTCAAAGTCATAAAGGCCGTATGCGGAGAGCGGGTCTCCGTGGACGTGAACGTTCCTTATAACGCAATGGTACAGGGGACGCAGTCCGCGCCCATATGGGCCGGCGGCATCAGGCAGACGATTCAGGTAGGGGGAGCAGTCATTATTGCCGTAGAGGCCTGCTTCTATGAAAAAATCTAAATTCCGTTTCCTTTTACAGAATGTCTGTCAAAGGCAATTCGTGCCCTGTTGAACGCAATTCGTGCACGGATTGCCTTTTTCTGTTCTCCTGGGTTACAATGAAAGACGTAAGGAAGCGTCAGACACTTCCTTAGGAAAAACAGACAGGAGGACATCCCTCATGAAAGAAAACAGGAAACCAAAGACCAAGCCCTACCGCTCCACCCTGGACAATGCCCTCTGGAGCTTCCGGGAGATTCTCAGGGAAGCGCCGGTGTGCTTCCTGCTCCTGGCGCTGGAGGTGCCGCTGAACGTATGCCTCTCCTACACGGAGGTCTATCTCCCCTCCCTTGCGGTGGCCGAAGTCACAGCAGGGGCGTCCCTGCGCCATATGGCCCTGAGGGTAGGCCTGGTCATCGGGCTGATGCTCGCCGCCAGCGTCCTGCGCACCTTTTGCCAGCATCTGTCCGAAACCTATTACCTGTCGCTATACAGTTTCCTGAAGAACGTGGAAGCGGACAGGAAGTCCATGACCTGCTTCTTCCAGGACTATGAGAGCAAGGATGTCCGGGACTTAAGCGACAGGGCCGCCATGGCCACACAGCTGTGGAACGGCGTGAGGCCCGTGTCGGATGTGCCCAGGCGCAGCATGAAGCTCATAGAGAATGTCCTTAGCTATCTCCTGTTCGGTTCGATCATCTCATACGTCAGTCCCCTGCTGGTGCCCATACTGACCATCGCTCCCCTGGTCAACTGGCTCTGCGCCAGGGCCTACCGGAACTGGGAGTACGCCCACCGGGACAAATGGACCGACATCGACAGAAGGCTGTGGTATGTCCAGGGGGAGACCGCTGATTTTGGGGCGGGCAAGGACATCCGCATCTATGGAATGGCCGGGTGGCTGGGGCAGGTCTACTCCGACCTGTGCGCCCGGCGCTCCTTCTGGAACAGGCAGCTTGTCTGGAGGAGCTTCCTCTCCCGGATAGCGGACCTGTTCGTCATCCTGCTGCGGGACGGCGCCGCCTATGCGCTGTTGATCAAAATGACGCTGCAGGGGGAACTCACCGTGGACAGGTTCCTGCTGTACTTCTCGGCCATCTCCATGTTCGCCTCCTTCATCGGCAACATCATGGCCGAGTGGAGCGGCATCCACTCCACCAGCCTGGCCCTCTGCGACTACAGACAGTATTTGGACCTGCCGGAGCAGGACGGCACCGGAGAGGCGGATGCGGGAGACTGTCTGCACGGCGCCTTGGAAATCGCCTTCGAGCATGTGTCCTTCCGCTATAAAGGGGCCGAAGCCGATACCCTGACAGACCTGGACTTGACCATAAAGCCCGGGGAGAAAGTAGCCCTGGTAGGCTTAAACGGCGCGGGCAAGTCCACGCTGGTAAAGCTCCTGTGCGGCCTCTATCTGCCCACGGAGGGCGATATCAAAATAGGCGGTGTCTCTTTCCGGAAATTCCGCCGGGATGACTACTACCGCCTCTTCTCCCCCGTGTTCCAGGACGTGCAGACCGGGTTCTTCTCTCTGGCGGAGACGGTCTCCGGACAGATCGGGGACGGCACGGACTTTGCCCGGGCCAGGCAGTGCATGCAGCTTGCGGGGCTGGGCGAAAAGCTTTCCTCCCTCCCCCAGGGCATCCACACCAGGCTGGACAAACAGCTCTACCCGGACGCCATCGAGCTCTCCGGCGGCGAGGCCCAGAAGCTGATGCTGGCCAGGGCCCTCTACAAGGACGCTCCCATTTTGGTGCTGGACGAGCCCACAGCGGCCTTGGACCCCATCGCCGAGAACCAGATCTATCTGCAGTATCAGAAAATGACCCGGGGCAAGACTTCCCTGTTCATCTCCCACAGGCTTGCCTCCACCCAGTTCTGCGACCGCGTCCTCTACCTGAAGGACGGGCGCATCGCGGAGGAGGGCACCCATCAGGAGCTGATAGCTCTGGGGGGCGAGTACGCCAATCTCTACGAAAAGCAGAGCTGCTGGTACAAGTGTGAAGGAAATCACTAAGCTCGAACGTACCTCGCCAAGTGATTTCAAGCTTCACACGGAAGAATGCCCAAAGTGCGGACATTCTTCCGGACTTGCACCGGTTCATGGATTGTTCTTAACATGTAATAGCGCATTATAGTGCGCGGGAGGGTATATTTATGTCATTATCAGAACATTTTCAGATTTCCAAAAGGGCCATAAGGCATCTCTTTACCCTGAGCAGATCCTATGCGGCATGCCTTATCCTGAACGCTTTCCTGAAAAGCCTGATGCCCTATGTGCCGATCTACTTTTCGGCGCGGCTCATAGACGGGCTGTACGAAAAACAGCCCCTGCAGACCCTGGCCCTCTATGCGGGGCTTACGGTGGGAATCGTGTTCCTGTTGAGTCTCGCAAGCGCCTATCTGTCCTCCAGGCGCGACATCGCCCGCAATGACCTTAACCTCAGCGAGGAATGGGCCTTCTCCCGGAAAGCCATGGAAATGGCCTACGCCTCCATCGAGAATCCGGAAGTGACGCTTCTGCGCAAGAGGATTGCCATGGAATCCCAGACAGGCTACAACCTGTGGTATCTCATGTCCTCTACGGAGATGCTGGTCTTCAGCGTGACCAGGATTCTCGCGTCCCTTTCCATGACGCTGTCCTTCCTCTTTCTGGAGGGGATTCCGCTGTTCATGAAGCTGGGGTTCGTGGGCGGCATCCTGCTCACCGTCCTGTGCGGGGCCTATGCCTCCAGGAAGAGCGAGGCCATTTTCAGCCACTTCCTGGACACTGCCGTCCATCTGAATGTCTTCTATGGGAAATACTATGACTATTTCGGCCACTACAGTAGCGGCAAGGATATCCGCCTCTATGACATGACCAAAGGCCTGCTGGACTTCAATGTGGGCACCATGACAGAATTCCACCGGCACTCCCTGGAAATGTGCCGGAAGCAGGCGGCCCTGAAAGCGGCGGACGCGGCGCTGAGCCATGTGCTGAAGTTCTGCGTCTACCTGATTCTCCTCTACGCAGCCCTTTCCGGCCAGATCACCGTGGGCTCCATCGCCCGCTATATGTCCTGCGTCATGCTGCTGCTCACCGCCGCCTCCGAAGCAGTGGCCAATATCCAGAGGGCCATCGTGAACCATACCTACTTAAAGCGGTATTTCTCCTACCTGGACATCCCCAACCCCATGTACCGGGGCTCCCTCACTGTGGAGAAACGGGACGACAATGAATATTTCGTGGAATTCCGTGATGTATCCTTCCGCTATCCCAACACAGAAAGCTATGCCCTGCGCCATGTGAACCTGAAATTCAAGATTGGGGAAAAGCTGGCCATCGTTGGCAGAAACGGCAGCGGCAAGACCACTTTCATCAAGCTCATGTGCCGCCTCTACGACCCTACGGAAGGGACGATTCTCCTAAACGGCGTGGATATCAGGAAGTACGATTACGACGAATATATGTCCATCTTCTCCATCGTATTCCAGGACTTCCGGCTCTTCGGCTTCCGGCTGGGGGAGAACGTGGCCGCAGGCTCCTCCTATGACCCGCAGCGGGCTGCCCATTGCCTGGAGCAGGCCGGCTTTGGAGAGCGCCTGGCGGCCATGCCGGAGGGCACGGACACCTTCCTTTATAAGGAGTTCGACAAGACCGGCATCGAGATATCCGGCGGGGAAGCACAGAAAATCGCCCTGGCCAGGGCCCTGTACAAGGACGCGCCCTTCCTCATCTTAGACGAGCCCACCTCCGCCTTAGACCCTGTGTCGGAATACGAGGTATACAGCAGCTTCAACGAGATCGCCGGGGACAAGACCACCATCTACATCAGCCACCGCCTGGCATCCTGCCGCTTCTGCGACAAGATTGCCGTGTTCGACAGCGGAGGGATTGTGCAGACCGGCAGCCACGGGACATTGATTTCCGACGAGGGCGGCATCTACCATGCGCTGTGGCATGCCCAGGCGCAGTACTATACGGAGGAGGCGGGAAAACCATAAACGCGAAACAATAGAGTCCTCATTGCGTGGGTCTTCTTTAACCACAAGCTATCCCGAAGCCGCAATTATATGCAAAATTCCCCCAGTTCAGGCCCCCAGCCTACGGCAGGCCCTCCGGTAGAAGAAAAGGGACATCCCCGTAGCGATGGTCCAGCCCACAGGCCAGGAGCACCATATGCCCAGGGCGGAGCCTGTCCAGCCGGACAGGAGGAAGGACAAGACCACCCGCAGGATCAAGTCCGTGAACGTGGCGACCATGAACTGCCCCATGGCGCTGGTGCCCCGCAGGATTCCGTCCGCCACCAGCTTCACGGACACCACAAAGTAGAACGGAGACAGGATCCACAAAAACTCCCTGCCCGTCTGCAATGCCGTCTGCGAGCTCCTGTCCATGAAAAGCAGCAGCAGATACCTGCCGAACGCCACATAGGCAATGCAGAAGGGCACGCACAGGCACCACACCAGCCGCCAGCCTGCCCGGAACCCCTCCCTGATCCGCCCGAACCTTGCGGCCCCCAGGTTCTGGGCCGCGAAATTGGATATCCCGTTGCCGATGGTGGTAAAGGAGGTGATCACCAGGTTGTTCAGCTTCACCGCCGCGGAATATCCGGCGGCCACGCTGACCCCGAAGCTGTTTATCCGGCCCTGGATCAGCATGTTCCCCACCGAGATGAAGGACTGCTGCAGGATGCTGGGGATGGCCACTACGGCTATCTTTCCCAGCAGGCTCCAGGAGAAGACCGTAACCTTCCCTTCCGTCCGGATATCCCCCAGGCGCTTCAGCACCAGCGCCAGGGACAGGACGCAACTGGCCCCCTGGCAGAGGAACGTCGCCCAGGCCACGCCTGCGATGCCCATGGAGAAGCCCTTCACGAAGAGGATGTCGATCAGGATATTGGCCGTGGAGGACAGGGCCAGGAAGAGGAAGGGCGTCCTGGAGTCCCCCAGGGCCGAGAAGATGCCCGTGGCGATATTGTAAAAGAACAGGAAGGGCAGCCCCCAGATATAGATGTCCAGGTACAGGGCGGAATCCGCCATGACCTCCGGCTGGGTCTTCATCAGCCGCAGCAATGTGTCGCAGGAGGCGAGGCCCCCAAGCATCAGCGCGGCGCAGAGGACGCCGCTGGCAATCAGCGCCGTATAGACCGAGGATTTCATGGTCCTGTAGTCCTTCGCCCCGAAGAGCTGGGATACGATGACAGAGCATCCGATATTGCAGCCGAAGGCAAAGGCGATGAAGATGAGGGTGATGTTGTAGCTGTTCCCCACCGCCGCCAAGGCGCCCTCTCCGATAAACTTCCCTGCTACCAAAGAATCCGCTATGTTGTAAAGCTGCTGGAACACGATGCTGCCGAACATGGGCAGGCAGAATGCCCACAGCACCTTCCGGGGATTCCCCTGTGTCAAATCCTTGTTCATGACTTTACCCTTCCTTTCCGTTTCTCAATCCTCTTTACATTTTCCTGGAAACCTATTATACTACGGAAGAAGGGATACGAAAAATATATCTATCATATATGAGGTATATCAATCAGATATGGATATCGACTTCGAATATTTCAAAATCTTCTACTATGTGGCCAAATACGGGAATATCACCAAAGCCGCGGCTGCCCTGGGGAACAGTCAGCCCAATGTGACCCGGGTGATGAAGCTTTTGGAGGCACAGCTGGGCTGCCGGCTGTTCCTGCGGGAGGCCAGGGGTGTCAGCCTGACAGAGGAGGGCGAGCTGCTGTACTCCCATGTGGAAATCGCCTACCGGCACCTGTGGAGCGCCCAGACCGAACTCCGCGGCCGGGATTCCCTCCGAAGCGGCACGGTGGAGATCGGCGCCACGGAGACGGCGCTGCACCTGTTCCTGCTGGACGCGCTCCAGGATTTCAGGCGCAGGCATCCCGCCGTCAGGATCAAGATCCACAACCACACCACCCCGGAGATCATAAAGCGCCTCACCGACGGAAAGCTGGATTTCGCCGTGGTCACCACGCCCTATGCCATGCCGCATTCGGTTCGCAGTGAGAAAATATTTGATTTTACAGAGATACTGGCAGGCGGTCCAGAGTATAGGAGCCTGTCCAGGACAACTTCCACGCTGGGCGGGCTCCAAAGCTGCCCCTGGATCGGGCTGGGCAGGGGAACCGCCACCTATGATTCCTATCGGGACTTCTTCGCGGCTCAGGGACTGGATATGGAGCTGGACATGGAGGTGGCCACCTCCGACCTGATGCTGCCGCTCCTTCTGGGCAATCTGGGCATCGGCTTCGTGCCGGAACAGACCGCTCTGCCCCTGATAAAGGATAAAAGGCTGGTGCAGATACCCCTGGACTGCGCCCTTCCCAGGCGGGCCATAGAGATCGTCTCCGGCAGCGGGCATGGGATGGGGCTTGCGGCGGACGCCTTCTGCAGATACCTCAGAGACCGGTGGAGCCCGGAATCCTCCCACGGAAAAGAGCCACTCGTTCCGAATGGCCCCTGACGCGCTTCTACGCCATGCTGTTCTGCTGGTGCAGGTATTTCTCTTTCGTGGCGAGCCCTCCCCTGATATGGCGCTCGGACTTGTTCAGATCCAGCACCTTCCTGGCCTCTGTGGCCAGAGCGGGATTGACCTGCATGAGACGCTCGGTCACGTCCTTATGTACCGTGCTCTTGCTGACCCCATAGGCCTTTGCCGTCTGCCGTACTGTGGCATTGTTGTCAATGATATAATTGGCGATGCCGATGGCGCGCTCTTCGATATAATCCTTCAAAGGAATACCCCTTTAAGATACCTTTTTTCCATTGTATGAAGGATTTCCGGAGGGTATGACTGGATTGGGGGAGCTGATGTGGAATTTTTTACTAATCGGGAACACGACCAGGAACGGTAAAATTAGGTTAATAGATGGAGAATACGCATAGCACAGCTCACCAACCAATAAGAGTCGGTGAGCTGCACCATTTTCCGGTTCGCAGCCAGTATCTTTAGGATGACAGCCTATTTTAAACATTGTCCAGAATCTTTTGGACAGCATATGGCTTGGCGTACTTGATATAAGCATCGCTCACAAAAATGGTGTTTGCAGCATGTGGTTCCACCCACATTGCCGGGTAGATAACAACCTTCTTTGTGCCTCTTCGCCCCTTTGCGGCGATTCCACTATCAGCAGTGATTTCACAGCCTGATTGCTTAAGAATATTCGCCAAAGGCATAATCATGTTAATCTGTGCCCCGGGCGTGATAGGAGATGCTTTTATCCCATCAACGCCCCATTCAAGAAGCTGAAGAGCCGCGAAGCGGTCAAGCATGCCGTGTACATACTGGTTTCTGTAATGCTTCAGGCATTTGGAGCACGCAGATTCGCAATCACACGAACTCAACAGTCCCTTCATATCGGATAGTAGCTCGGCAATTGCATCGGCTACACTGACCGCATAACCAGCACCGCTCGATAGGCTATCGTAAAGATAGATATCGACATAGGAAGCTTCAGATCCATTCCTGAGACGATAACCGGTGACGAGTTCGGTGAATTCAACATCGAGTTTTTTGCTTGCTGCCAGTCGCAGTGCTTCAGCCAAGGATTGAGCTGCACGGCTAAGCCATGGATTATCATTCCGGCGTGCATCAATAATCTTATCGTCAATCGAGAATTCAAGAACCAGCATATCAGTTATGAAATCATAACCGAGATTCACATTAAAGGAATTACCATGACGGCATCTGCCTCGAGCATACTTCGACTTGTATGGTCTGTCAATGTCCTTCAAAACAGAAATATCGTTGCCTGGCATGGCAGCGCCACAGTCCTTGCAGACCATGAAGCCCTTATCACCTGAACCTTTATTCAGCATGATGATTCTCTGATTTGTTCGTGAAGCAATTCGTATGTTCTTGCAGCCTAGGGCAAATTTCATCGCTTCTGCATCTGGCAGAGTCGAATACAGAGGCTGCTGTACAGCAGTATACTCTTCTGATAGCTGAACATCCGGTATCGCCTCAGCACTTCTTGGCGCAAAGCCCCAAGGGCGCATCATTTCCCGAGTGATTTTCAAATCACTGTTCCCACAGAACGGACAACTCCTTGTATCTTCTTCCATCAGACCAAACCAACCACACTCAGCACAAGAGATAACCTGCTTCACATAATTCGGGTCTTCTGTGTAGGCGCGCGCCGGGGTCAGTGCCTGGCCGCGGCGACGCTCACTTCCAGGAAAATAGAATCCACCAATCTGATAGGTTTGTTTATCAACAACAATCGCTCTGCCAGGAGCATATTCTCCAATAGCCACATCAAGTCCACGATCAACCTCATAGAGAATCTTCCCGTACATATCCGGGATGTAGGTACTTACGACGTTCTTTGGAAATGAATACGTTGGGATGATGCCCTCTTCGTAGAGAGCATCCAGGAGAATCTTTGCATCGCCTTCCTTAGCACCTTCCTCTACGCCAAAAAGCTCGGGATGAGCCTGGCATTTTTCTTTAAGTGTATCAAAGGCCTCTTTAAGTTCATCCTCAAACACCGAATAATGAAATACGGCTCCGATAGGCAAAAGAAGCTTGTCCTTATCGACATTATAGGAAGCAAGATAGCTCTTGAAACCGTCAAGGCAGTCTTGGAGGAAAACGGCTGCCGGAAGCGTATCTAGGCTCATATGATTTTCTGCAAGGAACTCTTGTAGGATAACCATAGCCAGATGGCGTTGGAGGAGTTTCTCGCTTCTTATATCAATCCAAGGCTTGCGAGGGTCACCACGAAACATAGGAGCTGGGTCATTGAAGTACAATGTATCATGAGGCCCATCTTCACAGAAGGTAACGATTGTAGATAGACTAGATCCTCGTCGGCCTGCACGGCCAGCCCGCTGTTGATAGTTTTCACGCATGGGAGGAATATTCCGCAAGCCCACCGCAACTAGGGAACCAATATCAATGCCAACTTCCATGGTGGTGGTGCTGCTGAGGATATCGACAGGAGTTTCCCCATCTTGAGTCAAGTCTTGGAAGCGTAATTCATATTGTTCCGTCTTGCTCCAAAGGTCATCACGCTGGTCTTTATGCGAGAGCTGCGCGGTATGCTCCTCTGTGTCAATCACATGGATTGGCTCACCCTTGAGCGCATCAGCAACCGGCTTTCTCCAGAAGCTAAGCGCTTCATATTCGTTGGATTCCATCTTATGGATGCGAGCGGAACCACAGCTTGGGCATTTTCCTTTTAGGGCAAAAGGCGTCAACTCAGAGCATTGCTCACACCTGTACCATACATGCACAGCATCATAACGTGCTTTTACTCTGGAAAGGTCGATGTATAGTTTTCCGTTATCAGGTTGCGCTGAATCAAGGAATGCTTCTTTCAATACTCGTTTCCAAGCCATCTCCGTTTCATTTCCGTCACCCCACCCCATGATCTCACGGATAACCTTCGAAAACTCCCAATCTTTATCAAGTCCGTAGCCACCGTGATTTGGGCGAACCCTCAATCGAACTGTATCATTGATGGTATGGCCAAGGGCAGTAGACATATCACAGATTGAGAGCATCCAAGCATTGAAGAAATCAATGAACTCCTCATCAGTCACCGTTACATGGTTTTCATCAAGAGCATCAACAGCATCAAAAAGAGCCTTATCAGTAGGTTCGATCCAGCTTGTAGCGGAGTCGTACAAGGTGTTATAGCCACCAGTAAACAGTCGAAGAAGCTGCTCTTGCATCTGCACAGGTGCGTTCGCAATAGTAAATCGCGGAGTGTAGTCTATTCCTCGTTTTAAACAACGATTATAGTTTTTCAGCGCAGAAATACAATCTTCAGCAAATTTTGTGCGTTCAGGGGCATGGAACAACTGCACATGACGCTGACCAGCCGCCAGACACAAGTAGTCATACAGAGAATTCATGGATTGCTCGACTGTTTGCTCTTCCATTGTCTTAATCGCTATCGCAAACAACTGCCTTGCAGCAGAAATATCCGAAGCATCAGACATATCTCTAGCCAATTTTGCCGCACGTTGACGGCTATCAGAGAATAGCAAGACTTTGCGTCCCTCGTTAGGAAACCGATCAAGATTACCGTCCTTCCCTGATACAGCAGGCTGCAGTTGGAACTGCGACTTAATCAAGTTAAAGAAAGACTGATTGCCTCGAGTGCTAAATGAGGTAAGCTGCGATGTAGAAAGTTGATGTCTGCAATGCGGGCAGGTTGGGAAAGTAATAATCTGCGGTTTACCTTTTGCAGAGTAGTTGCAGTAGTATAGCTTTCTAATCCATGACTTGCCAGCGGAAGAGTCATCCGTAAAGTTGACAAACCCGCTCTTGACATCAAGATAACATGGCTTGATGGCGTTTTTACCCTGTTTTGCAGGTAATCCAAAATCATCTGTTGGGATAAACAGATGCACTTCTTTCATTCTGCGATCCATTAACTGACCAGGGTAGCGCCACAGATATACATTTCCATGAAGTTCTGAGTCATCTTCAAGGACATAGCCTTTGAAAAACAGTGCACCGCAACGTCTGTCATTGTAAAGTTCATATACAACACTGCCACAATGTGGACATATCAAATTGCCATCAGACAAATAGATTTCGCCTAAAGCAAGACCTCCTTTCGAATGGGAACAACTGCAACCTGCATTGGCACAGGCATACACTCCAGAAATACCTTTGAAAAGCATATGCATGCGTGCAGGGAAGAGAACAGAACCTTTGGTGTCCTTTGCAAGTGGCGCAATAGCCAAAAGGACGCTAGTTGCTTTTAGCGCATTTTCCTGACTGAGATCCGGAAATATACCAGAAGACAGTTCTCCCAGAGATACTGCATTTCCACGACAATACTTGACGAGTTCATGGAATGGGCGATAATAGACAAGATTGTCGTACATCCAGTTGTAAACCGATTCCAAGGAATTAATGCAATGGTCAAAGCCCTCCAATTGACGCCAGAATGACAAGAGCGCAGAAAGCTTCCATTCATCCTTGTCCTCGAATTGGCTGGGACTTGAGCTTAAGAGTAGCTCAGTGGGTATGTCATACTTCAACTGGCCATCAATGACTTCCCTTTCACCAGTGAGATAGCAGAACTGGGTCGCTATGTCGGAAGCGGTAAGCTCATTTGCAAACGTCATCACTGAATCAACATCCTGCTGATTCTTGTTGGGCATACTTGCGGTAGTGAGTATAAATTGCGCTCGGTCACGGCTAATGCCAAGCTTATGGAAAAGTCTGCGTATCAGTAACGCAACTTCACCGCCTGATGAACCACGGTACATATGTGCTTCATCAATAACAAACAGCAATTTGTTCTCGTTGTCCAAAGCAAGCCACTCGCGAGTGTTATCCCAGATTTTCTGTTCTCTGGGACGTAGCAGCATGTATTCCAGCATAGAATAGTTTGTGATGAGAATATCTGGACAGAATTGCTGCATTTCAAAGCGGGTTATCAGCTCTGCATCCTCATCGTCTGGAATATGCTTACTCTCATGAAGCCCTTGCAGAAACTGATTCATATCTGCCTTCGCTGGTATCTTTCCCTCATTGAGAAGGTGGTTGAAAAATTCTTTTTCAGAATCGCTCTGAGGGAAAGACATTCTTGCCAAGGTTTTTTCCAGCTTTCTGTCCTGCTCTGTAGAAGGCTGCGCTCCAGGATATGGGGTTCGACCGGTATACATACCAAACTGTGGACGACGAACTTCGTCACCGCAAATGTTTCTGAATATCTTGATAAACTTCTTATCGGGATCTCCAATCATCCTTCTGAGTCGGCTAACCTGATCTGAAACCAGGGCGTTCATGGGGTACATGACAATCGTGCGAACACCTCGTTTTGCCCACGATTCCTTGGAGTTTCTTGCTTCAGTAGCCATCTTTGCAAGAAGTGGCCACATAAAGCATTCGGTTTTACCAGAACCAGTCCCCGTCGAAACAAATAAGTTTTCTCCTCTGGTTGCCGCTTCAAGCGCAGATATCTGGTGAGCAAACGGAGATGGGAAAACTCCTATGCCAGCCTCTGCCAACTGTAAGAAATACTCTTTCATCCAAGATTCAATGGATGCTGTCTCAATACCATTTTGTACAGTCACATATGCAGGAGAGGACTCAATAAAGGGTTTCTGATAGAGCAATCCCTCATCATCAATATGATCGCTTAGTGCTGAAAGCAAGAGCGGAGATTTCCCGAAATACTGGGATTTAATATAGTCTTCCAGCTCCATTCGCAGCTGCGTATGAACAAAATTCGCTCCGTTTAGCATTAGATTATCCCTCCTTCCATTCATATCCCTCATCAGACAAAACATTCTTAATGGCTTTAAAGACCTCTGTTGATAATTTTCGCCTGAAATTGCACGGGAATGATATGCATTTCTCAGGCCAGCTATAGAGTTTCAAAAATGCAAGCTCACGTGGCGGGAGCAAATAATTCATACGTATATGGACTATTGCTCCGCCTTCAGAATATTCTATTGGAGGCAATGTTCCATAGGCTGATAGGCAGGCGCAAGCAAGCAATCTGTAATTGTAGGACTCTACCTGCCACTGCGGCAGCGAGCTGACTTCTATCGTATTGCCAGAATAGCGGTAAAGGTAGTATAACTGTGAGCCTTTCATTCCGGTTCGAAGAATCGAAACAGCACCTGTCATATCCGGCTTGTCTACCCAGTATCCTTGAGAGAAGGGCGGTTTTAGGCGAAGGTACTCTGTATTATGTTCAAACGACAAATCGGCTTTCCAGGAAGCAGCAGATAGCGCCTCGCACCATAATGCCTGTAAATTGTCCTGTTCAAGACCGAACATTGCTTTTATCCTGTCCGAATTTGTTTCTCTGACCTGTTTTGAATAAAAACCAATTCCGGATACACAAGAGATGCTATCCAGAGCGATACCTCTTTGAAATAAAATGTCACAGAACGGTTCTTCATGCTTCATGGATGGAGCGATTCGGTTGGGACGGTGATAGACCACTCCCGCGCTTAAGAATAGGTCCGCAATTTCATCTTCGAGTTTCTCAGAAACATTTGGCAAGCTTCCGGAAAGCTCCGGGTACATCGATTTGTAACTTGCAAGCATGCTGCTGACTTTCCTTTTCAAATGCACAATGGAAATAGGCTCTTCTTCCGAGTCGTCCCAGAGCGAAGCATAAGCCATCATTCCGCAGATACTATAAACCAGACGAGTCTTCCAATCGTCCTCTGTTTCTTGTGTCCCTTTATGGATGCAATACTTGTGTGATACCGTTAAAAGCAGTCCGTTGTACTTATTCATTAGATTTCTCCTAAGATATACTGCAAATCACGTTTGAGGCTTGCTGAAATTGCGATACCCTTCTGCGAATCAGCAATCATTTCTGTGAGTTCATTCATTGCCAATGACGCATAAGCAATAGGAAGAACCGCAAACAGAAACTCTTCATCCGCCGTTGCGGCGGAATGGATGTCGTGCATCGTAGCAACAAGGCTGTCGATTCGGTTTCTGACGAAAGGACTCAGTGTAAATTTTGAAAGAGCTCTTAATTCTTTTTGTGCGCCCTTTGATGCTGAATAGGCTTTGAAGTCATCCGCAAAGTAACCTCCATAGTAATTGCCAGTGGCTTTCTTATCCACAAAAAACTCTGTAAACAGCGGCAGCATGAACCCATACAGGCTCTTGGGCTCAACTTGAACGTCTTCTGCATACGGATGAGTAGCAACATAGAAGATATCTTTTTGAGATAGAATCTCTGGGAGTCTGTTCATCCAGCCACTTGCAAGAAGATTGTTGATTATCACGATATCTTCGCCATCGATGCCGATTTCTGTGATTACCTGATTGCTAAAGTTGCCTTCGCAACAGAGCATTCCATGCTTATGACTCGTAACGGCTGCGCTAAATGCTTGCGCAATATCGATTGCATTTGGGCCCACAAGGAGGATTGGCTGTTTTTCAATGTAAGCGGCACAAAGGAAAGCGGCTAGGCCACTGCTATATTTCTCTGCTACACCAGCCTCTCCCAGTTCAAATGCAGCTGTACTAACTACGTCTTCCCAAGAGTGATGCGCTTCGAGATCATTTCGGTCTTCGTATGCTGAAAAAGTGCAATATGGTGTAACAACAGGTTTAGATGAAACCTCAACTGCGGCAGAAGCCTCTGTGACTACAGCCTGAATGGGTCGTCCACCAACGAAAGCCATATCTGCAATAAAATCTGCCGCATTTTCGCGTGCCTTTTGGATTCTTTCGGCAACTGCTGCTTCAACATCCTCAGCCAGCTTTTTCTTTTCGGTTATGATACCAGCAAGCTGTTCTTCTTCCGATTTGGTTTTCCTAAATGCCTCCTGCGCTTCGGCTAAATCAGCAGAAACAGACTTTGACTCAGCCTCAAGTGAATCGAGTTCCTTCCGTGCTTCGGCCAGTAAGCTCTTGTTCTCCGCTTCCCAATCCGCACGAATCAGTGCTTTTGTTTTTTCCTGAAGTTCCGTGCTTGCAGAAATAGCTGCGCGGATTATTTCATCTTCTAAACTGTCTCCATCAACGTATTTCCAGACTACATTCAGGAATTCATCCAGCAATTCTTTCGCGGCTGGATTGGAGCAACGGCATGCCATTCCAATCTTACATATGATATCGTCAACGGGAATTGCACCAAGGAAATCCTTAAACGTTCTATACTCGGAACGAGTTACTTCTCTTGTTTTATAGGTAGCCCAGGAAATGGAAGAGCGAACGATACTTTTTACAATATCAAGGGAACTTTTCAATTGATAGATCTTGCATGGAAGACCAGCAAACGCATTTCTATAGAAAGAAAGCCCATTATCCAAACGCAAAATATCACCACTGGTGAATTCATATACTGGTACTTCAATGCAATCCTCAGCAAAGGCAGCCTTCCCCTTCACCATGCTGAGTTCCTTGATGTTGCACAAAACTCCCACATACTGTCCCTTGGATACATAAAAGGCGAACATGACTCTACGGCTATGAAGCTGGCATTCGATTCCGTTTTTCAGCAGATGAATCAGGTCATCAAGATTTGATGCTTCTGAAATAGTAACGACTTCAATGGCATCAAGATTCATGTTGTACTGGGATAATATATGATCCCTGGACGGATCATTCTCCTTCGGAACTGCGTGCCAAGTCCAAATGCCATAAAAACCGTCATTGGAAGGACCATCCTTACGGAAAATCTTTTTTCTATTTGTGAAGGATGGCGGGACATCTGCACTTTGGTTAAAAATATTATAGTGTCCATTATGGCTTAAATCAGCATAACGAATAAGCCTTTTCTCCCCATTGTAATCTGAGATAACACCACATAAAGAAACAATTTCATCACTACCAGTAGAAGGTAGAATAGAAGCATCTGTATCGTCAAACTGTGCGAGATAATCGGCGTCGTCGCTTTTAGCAGTGGTGGGAACGGTCTGCAATTCGGTAATTCTCTCTTGTGCCTCAGCCAACAAGGACTCCAATGTGTCTTTATCCTGTTCAATTTCTTGTATTTTCTGTTGGTATTCTGCCTTTATAGCATCAGCACTCTGCTGAGCAGCTTCAATTTGGCCAAGCAGATGGCGCTTCTCATCTTCCATAATTTTAATACGGGCAGCCGCTTCCGCATTCCTCGCACGCTCAGCTTTGATGCCTTCCATTCTTCCATGAAGTTTAGGGCAGGCATCCACTTCCAAAGATTTTCCTACAAGTTTGAGGTATAAATCAACATGATTGGCAAAGACGGAGTCAAGCATAGTCGCTGCCAGAGCAATGTCATGAATTGAACCTTCCCCCTCAAGCTTCTCTATGTTTTCCTGAATTTCCTTGAGCCAGATATCTACTCTTGTATTGACCCACATTGCGATAAATGGCTTGTCCACATTGGCTATAGCAATTGACAGCGCAGACTGCTCTGTCAATGATTTGGCTCTGAATCCCTTGCGTATTTTAGCGAATTCCTGTTCGTTTCTCTTGAAGAGTTCTTTGAACTCTCTGCCTGCGATGATTCCGCAGAGGGTTGACTTTTCTTCCTGAGCAAGAAGATCGATGTAATCCATAATGTGTCTCCTTATCTATTCGTATTCATACCACGATAGGCCTCCTGCAATCTGCGGTAAGATTGCTCGTTGATGATGCCATTCTTAATACATTTTCGTATCCACTGGCATATCTGCGGATAGTGGTTCATTCCTGTCAAGATATTTCGCAAGGAGTGCGGAGCTGGGATTGCGGCTCCTGATACATTCGTAATCCGCTTCAGAATTTCAGCTTCGTCCTCTGTAAGGATAGGCTGTTGTTTCCTGAAGCTGATTTGCCAGATGACATCAAGGCCAATGACAACTTGAACGCTTAAACCATAGGATAGTCCGTCCAGCTCAATATATTTGTCGAAGGATATTTTTCGCTTATCTACAACACGGTTCTTGTTCAAGATAATAAGCTCGCCATCAAATGTCGATTTGAAGCACAGCGTTTTATTCTTTGGCAGAATATCAGTCTCGCCTGAATCGACGGCAGCACCTGCAAGATCCGTTACGGAAACTTCTGGACGCAAGCCCACCTGGCCAAGAGCCTCTTTCCAAAAGTATGTATATTGTAAGGCCTGAGTACGACTGGCAGATATTAACTGCTGTCTGCCGGAGCAAGGCACCTCATATAGTTTTGGCTGAGATGAATTGTAATTAAGCTGGTGGACTCTCACGGGAGGAAATGTTCTAAATGCAGCTACATTACCTTCCACAAGCATATACATCTTGTCTTGATTGTGCTTAACTATGTAATTACCTTCAACAAATAGCGGCCATACCGGTTTCAATGAAACGGGGCAATCTGTCAGGCGGCAATGGAAGTTAAGATAGAATCGGGCAGCATCTTCATTAAATGCAGATGCTGAAACCACATAAAGAATCCAAATTTCCCACCCGAATCGTTTTTGCGTGATTTCTTGAATTCGCACACTGTTTCGCTGCCTCCCATAGACGCAGCCACGTTTTAGCAGATAGTATTCTTTTCCAATCTCAACATCGGCATCATATGGAAGTTTTCGGCCGGAAGCTTTTTCAAACAATGTGCCTTCCGAATCAATGCCTTTCATCTCTGCAGGCCAGAATTCATGTAATTTATCACTTCCATTCCGGAAACTGAGAGTGTATTTTTCAAACGGCCTTTCACCGATAGGAAGATATGTAATGCCGTGCTGGTTCAATCGTTCTTTGGTGAACACATAGCACACATCAGATGCCACCTTTGGTTTGATTTCTATACGGAAGTCCTTGCTGAGAGAACTTATTGGGGCACGAATCAAACCAACTTCAAATCTGAAAGAAGATATCGATACGCTTGTAATGCGGATTGGCAAATCATGTTCCTGAGAACCATAGGAAATGGAATAGCCAGCTCCGGATATACGCTCAGGACAGTCCTTGCTTTTTTCATCAGCGCTGTGTTTGAAATGGCGTCTGTTGCTATTTCCATCGGTAAGAATCACATACTGTCCACAGAGTTCACACATGAACAGACCGCTATGGGCAGATACGGTTCCACCTGGATGCAGTATGGCGGCTTTTTCTGCTGCTATCGGTTTCCAGCTATTGTCTGACCACATACAGACATGTGTCAATGAAGCCATATGTATTCCTCCTGGTATATCCCTAGATGAAGCAAAATACCTCTCTGTTACTTTGAACTCACATACTTTTCCACTTCCTGAACAAATTGTTTTGCATTTTTAAGCTGTTCTTCCGCTTCAGCCCTGCCCGCCACATAGAAATCGTCATAATCAGACTTTTCTCTGCATAATGAACTCTCTTTTATAATAACAGCCAGGCTTCTGTCCAATATTTCTGTTTTCAAATATTCTTTCGTAAAATATGCTATCACTCCTGAGTGCTTGGATGAGTCAAAGCTCTTCAGGGCATTCGCCGAACGCATTGCGTGAAAGACCGCATAGTAAGACCTGTTTAAGGATGTTTTATACTGCCCTATCTCCAGGTTGCCCTCTGATGCCGACAGCATTTCCCGGGCTCTCGCCAAACGATAACCCGCCAGTTCCTTCAAGCTGCTTTCCATAAAACAATCCCCTCCTTTTTCACATTCCGGTAAAAAGGAAGTACATCCTCCCATTTCTTCATATTGCTTTCCTCTATATCCACGATTGAAAAAACTCTTTCATATCGGATGTCCATGTCGGCAGCCCAGCTTAAGAAGCGTCTCTTTGTCGCATCATCCATCTGGCTCCTCACGACAATCGCAATATCAATATCACTTTCTTCCGTTGCGTCGCCCCTCGCCGCTGAGCCGTATAAAATAATCATGGTAATGTTATTTCTAAAGATATCCGTAAGACCCCATATCAATTCCTCTCTCATTTCCTTTGACAGCATTCCTTCACCTCCCATGATTTCCCAGCCCACGGTCAGTCCTTCATTCATTATACCTTGCTGACGCTAATCCATAATCAGATATTTCAGAAAGGACATTTAGAAGTTCTCCTGCTCACTCCATGCGCCTTTGCTGTCTGTCGCACCGTGGTGTTGTTATCGATGGTAGCACTACGTATACGAGTTTGTCTTCTTATGCTCTCTTCCCGATACAATCTCTAGGTGGATTTACACGCCTAAATTTCAATGCGTGTTCAGGAGTTGTCTCCGGGCAGTCTTCATCAAATGAAATCGGAGTGCTTCTCGCTTTAACAAGTGATTCCAGCTCTTCTTCCGAAAAAGCAAGCTCTTTTATCATTTCTGCTGTCATCCTATCAGTATTTACCATAATATAGTCCCCTCAAAAGAGATGATATTACCGCCCAGCCAAAATGCTATCGTTCTGGAGCTCTCTTTATCAATCACCGAGACACCTCACTTTCAGAAATAGTCTGCTTTGCCTTTATATCAGTATACCAAACTCCGGCCCTTTTTACAATGTATGCTGAACGTCTTTTCAGTATCAGAGACATAAGGGGCATAAGAATGAAGCAAACGCAAAGCGGCAGCCCCCTGTTAAAGGACGGCCGCTGCCTGACTCACTCTTTTATTCTATTTTATGGTGTTAGTCAATAAATATGTTGGTATTGCTTCACAGAACTACTAAGTTGTAG
>NZ_CAJUCP010000062.1 GCF_910585425.1 uncultured Acetatifactor sp.
ACAGGTCTGGAGAGTGTCTGTTAAGTCTTTTCGGGCATAGCAATACCGCCCACCACACACCGTTTTTTATATGGTGGGCGTTCGCCATAAAACCTTATGAAATAGAATAGAGCCGACAAACTGTGATTTTATTTCACAAGTTCATCGGCTCTGCGTCTGTGCGTCTGGCTCTGTGATGACTGTTATCTGTAAATTTTCTGCTTCAATCAATGTTTCATGTTTACATTTTGGACAGTACAATGGAAATCTTTTTAGTTCTGTATCTTTGCGTATCATTGTTCGAGTTTTACAGCCACAAATAGGGCATAGTATCCAATTTCCTTTAATCGTATATACCACCTCCTATTTTACCACTGTTCGATAATTATAAAATGGATGCAGCTGCTGACCCCTCTTCATCCTCACATTTTGCAAAGTCAAGAATATTTGCAGGATAATTTTGAGCATACTGCTTTATTCGTGCTAAAACGCACTCATTTACGACAATATTTCCACACTCGGTACATTGTTTTGCTGGAACATTAGTGACTTTTTGTAAAGCGCCACCAATATTAACATCAATATCAGCATTTACCAAAACCATTTTTCCACCACATTTTTTACATTTTCTAAAAAACATAAATTTATCCCTTTCTCTTACCTTCACTGTCATTTCTATTTTCGTTTTCGGTATGCAATGACGGCAATCTTGTACGACATGAACTCAATCACGCACCCCGCCATAATGCTTATTATAATAACTGCGCATTGATTCACCATTATCGACTGAATTAAATCAGATAAGGCGGTTATAAAGGACGGAATAACAACTACTGCCATTACTATGAGAAATGGCAACAATGCCCATACTTTCGCTTTTGTATATCCCATTTTGAAAAATAACGGCATCTGTATTCCTGTTATTATGGAAAATATTAGAAATGATAAACTAAAACCAAGCATTATATCCGATACATTAACGGTAATACCTTGATACAGTGAAAATCCAAAATTCAATACAATAACTGCCAAAAATGAGATAAAATAATTAAGAAACATAAAAGCATATCGTCCCAGAACAATATCATTCAGTTCAACTGAAACAGAGCCATACAAGCGTTCAAGGTTATTTTTTTCTTGTATGGCAAAAATATTAGAAGCCTGCAATGCGATAAACCACGCACTTGTAATACACAATACAATAACCGATGATTTCATAAACCCGAACATTAGAACGATTACAACCAAAGATAAGTATGAAAAGAATTGTGTTTTCATTGTGAGAAAATCCAATTTTGCCATTTTCAAAAATGCTCTCATTATTTTCTCCCTCCTTTTGCAATACAAATAACAATGTCATCAATTGTCGGATGTTCAAAAAAACAATGTCCGTATTGTGCCGCTTCATTAACGGCAATAAGTCCCTCAAACCCCATATCCGTTTTTCGTAACCCTATAATATTTCCTTCAATTTCAGGTGTAAGGTCTTGCGGTCTGCCTTTGATAAGGTGATAACTGCCTAATAAATCTTCCATACTCCCAGTAAAAATCATATTGCCTTGATTGATAAATGTAATGTAATCGGCAACCTGCTCTAAATCAGAAGTAATATGGGTTGAGAACAGAACGCTTCTTTCTCCATCTTTTATATACTCTTGCAGGATTTCCAAAAATTCATCACGTGTAACTGGGTCAAGTCCACTTGTTGGCTCGTCAAGTATGAGCAGTTTCGCATTATGCGAAAAAGCACAAGCAAGCATTAGTTTCATCTGCATACCACGAGATAACTCGCTAACCTTTTTGTTTAGCGGCAAATTAAAGCGTTTGAGCATACCAGCAAACACATCATGATGCCAGTCATCGTAAAAGATAGATACAGCTTTTTCTGTATCTTTTACTGTCCAGCTATCCACATAAAACATACTGTCAAAAACAACACCAATTTCCTGCTTTATATCCTTTTCACAGGTTACATTATCTTTACCAAAAACCAAAATCTCTCCATTTTCTTTTTCAAGCATATTGAGAATAAGCTGTATTGTTGTTGTTTTTCCTGCTCCGTTAGGACCAACAAGCCCCATAATATACCCTTTTGGCAAAGTAAAGCTGATATTATTCAGCTTGAAGTCGTAAAATGTCTTGCATACATTTTTCAATTCTAAGCACTGTTTACTCATGGTTTACCTCCAATAAAAGCTGCAATAGCTGAATAAGCTCTTTGTCAGACATAGAAGCTCGTTCCGCCGCCAATATAGCATTGCTAAGATTTTTTTCTACCTCTTGTATTAGTTGTTCCCGAATGAGATTTGAACTACTTGACATTACAAAAAACCCTTTTCCTTGACGGCTTGTAATAAAGCCTTCTTCCTCCAGTTCGTTATATGCTCGTGTAGTAGTTAAAACACTTATTTTCAAATCTTTTGCCAATTGTCGAAGCGAGGGTAGCATTTCATCTTCTTTAAGCTCACCCGATAAAATCTGTTCTTTTACTTGTTCTTTTATTTGTGCATAAATCGGCAAGTCTGAACTGTTCGATACGATAATATGCAAATAACCACCTCCAACTGTATTTGTTATTACATATACAGTATAATCAGAAATGTCAGCTTTGTCAATAGAAGAAAATAAAGTAAGGTACCCAAAAAAGTCATGAAAAAGAATTTTGTTGTTCGAAAAAGGAAAGGCGACAGAGCATTCCCCTCTGCCGCCAATTCTTTATGCGTAAATGAGTTCTTCCCCCACAATTTCCCTCGCACAAGCTCTTATGTTATTCATTCTTCCTGTCCATTCTAAGGCGTTTTCAACCTTTAGTTGTTCCGTTATACCCTGTGCCTGTTTCATGCCCTCTATGAGCCTTTCAAAGCGTTCCTGTGCCTGCCTGTCAATGTCGGCAAGGTAGGCGTTGAGCCTGCCGCTTGTGAGAAGATTAATGTATGTAACCTTTCGGTACTTCTTCAGATAGTCCAGATGCCGCTGTCCCCATGTGCCTATCGGCTGTTCTTTTTCGGCGGGTAAAGCTATACACGGTATTAGATAATCTCCTTGTCGTTCGTATTTGCCGCCCAGTTCCTCAAAAATCGTCTTTGTCATCGTCTATTACCTCCACATTCTTTTTTATTTTGAATGTCCGCAAAATCTGTCCTACATCAGGTGAGCGTATATGACGATCGTCTTTATATCGCCAATTGCGGCCGCCTCCCTGAGAGCTGGTCCATAAAAAACTCATGGAGAAGCACTCTTCAGAACCTTTCAATCCCAATATTGCCCATGTGTATTATCTTGCTGGTTTTATCGAAAGCTGGGGACGTGGGATTGAAAAAATCTGTCAGGCCTGCAGGGAAGACCATGTGCCGCTGCCCGAATATGATATTACAGGGAATTCCGTTATAATCAAATTCATTGCCCCGGAAGATAGAGTTGTATATGGGCCTTCCAAAAACGGAACTGTAAATGGAACTGTAAATGGAACTGTAACTTTCACAGAGAAAGAACAGCAAATACTCAATCTACTCTCCGAGGATCCTGCCTACACCTATCAGGAACTTGCCGCCAGATTGAATATCGGGAGAAAGGCTGTCCTCGGCCGAATGAAAAGGCTGAAAGAAAAAGGGGGGCTTAAAAGAGTCAGATCCGATAAATCCGGGTATTGGGAAATCAAATACCCCGCTGCAAGCAACGGGGTATCAAGCTTGCAACGCTGCAGAGCAGCGGGGTATTTGACCCTCGCGGCATTCGCCAACTGGCCGTGCAAGCACGGCCGCTTGGCTCATTGCTCGCGGGAATAAATATATAATGTGGGGAATCGGGGCTGTTTCATCCATCCATCTGCCGTGAAATGCCCTCTGGATGCCGTGGGATGATCAGCAGCACATGGAGGACGAACACATCCCCCCGGGTCTCCACGCTCATGGCCCCGCCGTATTTCTCCGCTACCGCTTTCACGTTCGACAGCCCTGTCCCCGGCTTCACCATGCCCTTCCCATGGAAGCTGTTCTCGACCTCCATCATCAGGAAATCCCCCTGGATGCGCCCTGACACATGGATATACCGCTCCGCGTCGGCATCCAGGCTTTTGCACGCGTGGATTGCATTGTCCAGGGCATTGGACAGGATGATGCAGATATCGATGTCCCGCAGGCCGCAGGGATAGGGCAGGAGCAGGGAACAGCCCACCCGGATTCCCATGCTCCCCGCCAGGCCCAGCTTGCTCCCCACCAGGATGTCCGCCACCGGGTTATTGGTGCTGCAGGGGAACGACATCTTCTCCGCCATGTCGTCCATGTCCTCCATATAGTTCACCGCCTGTTCCAGGTTCCCGCTCTGCAGCAGCCTTTTCATCACAGCGATATGGTTTCTGATGTCATGGCGGAAGGACTTTGTCCTTTCATAATGGGCCTTCGCTTCCTCCACATACTGGTTCAGGGAGTGCTCCTCCTGCTCCAGCAGGGAAATTTCCGTGCTGAGCCGGAAACTCTGCTGCAGCTTCTTATAGGTGAACAGGATGCAGAACAGGCTGGCCAGCCCCAGGAGATGCATGACGAGAAGCTGCCCGTGGCTGAACAGATATTCCGAGGGGGCGCCCTCCATTATTATGATGTCAAATTCAAGGGCATTGATATACTCGCTCATGACGAATATCATCAGAATCGGGATGAAGACAAGATACATATACTGCATCTGCTCCGCGGTGCAAAGGGCCTCCCCGGAAAAGTACCGGCAGACAAGGGAATAGCAGATTCCGGTCAATAGCAGCGACAGAATCTCCGTGGCCAGCATGAACATAATGCCCGTCCCGGCCTGGAGGTCCACAGGCACCAAAGGGAGCAAAATGCTGGACAGATGCTTCATGATTCCATAGCAGAGCAGCATGATTTCGGTCACCAGCGCCGCATACAAAAGGGAGGACTTGAAATCCGCATGGCAGAGCAGCACCCCGCCTGTTATGAGCAGGAGCACAAGCATCACGAATCCCAGGATCGTGGCATATGAAGCAATCTGGGTGACGAAGGCCCCGCACACCGCGAACAGGAAGAGAAAAGGGAGCCTTACCTTCCTTTTCAGAATCCTTGCAAGAAAGCAGAACTGGAAAAGCAGCTCCACGCCTCCCATGACATATACATTGAAAAAATCCAGATAGTCAGCCATTTCCCTCCCCCCTGGCAGGTTCTCACATATCCTTCATATACTCCAGGATCACGCTGGAGAACTCTTTACCACGCAGCCGTGATACAGGAATCTCCCTGCCGTTGTCCATATACGCCGTCCCGTTCTTATAGCCCCTTAGATGCCCCAGATTGATCAGGAAGCTTCTGTGGCACCGGAAAAAGCGGCTGTCCAGCTTCGTCTCCAGGTTCTCGATCCGCTCATAATAGTCCACCACCTCGCCGGAGGCCAGGTTCAGGTAGATTTTCCGGTCTATGATCTCGCAGAAGACGATGTCCTCCTTTTGGATGATGCGGCTCTCATATCCCTTCTGCACCAGCAGGCTGGACTCGCCGGCGCTGTGCATGGACGCAAGCAGACGCTCCATGGTCTTCTCGAACCTGGCTTCCTCAATGGGCTTGAGCAGGTAGTCGTAGGCCTGCACCTCGAAGGACTGGAACACCATCTCCCGCAGTACCGTGATGAAGATCAGGAAGCCCCGGAACTTCCCCGCCCGGAGCCTCTTCGCCGTCTCCATGCCGTCCATGCCCTTCATCTGTATATCCAAAAACAGGATGTCTATCTGCCCGTCGTATTCCAGCAGCTCCTGGCCGCAGGAAAACCGCCGGATGGCAATCTCCCTGTTTCTCCTGCCAAAAAATGCGCAGGCCAGCTCCTGTATCTGGTCGGACATGTATTTTTCATCATCACAGATTGCGATACGGATCAATGCGCCACCTCCCGGCTGCCGTTTTCAGGCAGATATTCCATTATAGCCTGTCCGGGGCGGCAAAACAATGCATCTGCCGTAAAATGTTTTTTGGATGCTGTAGGATGCCGCATGGAAGCTTTTCCTCTTCCGCCCTAGATGTTTTGAGGTGGGGGCAGCCTCGTCAGCTGTCCCCACCTCGTTTCTTTTGTGGTCATGATTCCTTTTTATCGTCCTTTTTATCGGCTTTCTTTTCCTCCCGGTGGAAGTACTTGTCCAGCTCTTTCCTGGTGTCCTCCGACATCCCCTTCTTCACGGGAAGCACTGCCGCGTTCGCCACGTCCCCGATGATCCGAACCGCGAATGCCACGTTCTTCTCCATGGCCTTCTCACTGAGGGTGGGCAGCAGGTCATGGATGGTATGTATCTCCGCCGTGGAGCTCTCCCGGCTCAGTCCCAGGGCCGGGATGTCCTTGTCGCAGAAGGGGGCGGAGTCGCTGGAGTGGACTCCCGTACCGATCACCGCGGAATATCCTGCCAGCTTGCAGTACTGCTCCATGAATGTGGTCAGCTCCTTCTCTCCCGTGACACAGATTTTGTTGGCCCCCAGGGCGGTGCCGCACATGTCGAAGTTAAAGCAGAAGCCGATCTTCTCCAACAGATCCTCATGCTGTTCCACATAGGCCTTGGAGCCCAAAAGCCCCAGCTCCTCGCTGCCGCACCAGATGAACCGCAGTGTCCTCCTGGCGGGCTTTGCCGCGAAATGCCGGAAAATCGCCAGAAGGGCCACAGTGCCGGTGGCATTGTCCCATGCGCCGGTTCCCACCGGGACGGAATCATAGTGGGCCGTGAGCACGATCGATTCCTCCTTCAGATCTGTCCCCGGGATGACGGCCGTAATGTTCCTGCTCTCCGGCTCTGTGTCCTCCTGCTCCAGGGTCAGGTGCACCATCTTTACCTCCTCCTGAATCAGCCGCAGCGCCTCCGCCGAGGGAATGGCGAAACCGGGGATAGCCCCGTTCCTGGTGAAATGCTCCCGCAGCCGCCTGGGGTACAGGGAAACCGCCTCTCCCGTAAGGTAATACTTCCCCTGGAGCGTCAGGAACGCCGATGCCTTATGCTCTACCAGCCTCTTGTAGACCTCCTCGTCCCCCAGACCGTTCAGCAGCACCGCCTTGCCCTCCAGGCTCCCAATCCCGGCGAAGTCGATTTCGGAAGCGCTGTCCAGATACACCAGCTCGCACTCCCTGTCGATGTTGCCGGAGCGCAGGAAGGGCACGCAGGGAATCTCCCGGCCAGCCGCCTGGACGGCGCATTTCGCCACCTTCGCGTCAGGTATCCGGAAAGGCATGTACTCTCCCCGGATGTCCTCCCGGCCTGCCTCCTGGGCGGCCCGACCTACTTCTTCCATAATCAGCTCCCCGGCCCGCTTCTCCTCCTCGCTTCCGCCCGTCCGGACGAAGCTCAGCTCCTTTACCATAGTTAACAGTTCCTTCATTTTCTGCCTCCTTGTATCATTGAATGTCTATTATCAGATGCCTGAAGAATCAGGCTTCAGGATTCCCTGTCCCGCGGAACGCTTTCCATGGCATATGCTGCCTCACAGCTCTTTTTATAACACGCAATCCCGTATTTATGGATTGTCCGCATGCCGTCCTGTCTGAGGGTTTCCGCGTATCCGCCCTCTTCTATCTGTTCCATGGCCTGGGCGCAGGCCTGAGCATATTTTCCGTCCTCGGCGTATTTTACTTCTATGATGCAGCCGGTCTTTGTCAATGGGATTTCCAGCCGGATATCCGTGTAACCCACGCCGGACTCCGCGTTGGACATGACGCTCCAACTGCCCTCGGCCCGCAGCAGGCCCAATATCATGCCGTGGTAGAAGTTCTCTTTCATCTGCTTTTTCACAAAGGTATCGCGGATGCTGATGGAGTCCGCCAGGAAGCCGTTCAGTAGATTCTGCAGTTCCGCGGCATCGCCTGTTTTCACGGATTCGCAGAATTTCCTCCATCTGGCGGTATCGCTTACGGTCTTCACCCTGAACCAGGAGAGGATTCTGTTTTCGTAAATCCGTTTCACCTCCCTGTTGGGAATCACCAGCTTGTGGAGCTGCCCCTCGGGCTTCCCCGCATCGGTCAGATAGCCGGTGGCGAAGAGCACGCTCCACAGATAGGTCTGGCGCGTCTCCTCGTCCTCGCTCTCTAAGTCTGTGTAGGTCAGTTCCGGAATCAGCACCTTCTCCACCGCTTCCCCGGAAATCAGGGCCTCTATCTGATGCTTTGTGGTCTCTGTGGCTGTTGCAATGATATCCTTCACGATTGCGTTGCTGCTGCTGTTTTCCCAGTGGGCTTCCATCGGCGCATCTTTTGACTCCCGGAATTTATCGCATTGGTTGATTACATCCCATGGACAATATACTTCTGCATCCCCGAAATGATACCCGTCATACCATTCTTTCAGCACTTCAAACTTGTCTTCAAGTTCATAGTAACAAAGCAGTTCCCGAACCTCATCCGATGTAAATCCAAAATATTCGGCGAAGCGCACATCAGAAATCGTCCTGACCTTAAAATTGTTCAGCCCTGTAAAGATACTCTCCTTCGCAATCCGCAGACATCCGGTGATAACCGCAAAATACAGATTGGAATTCGTCTTAAGCGTCTGGCTGAAAAGCGCGCGGATCAGGCTGACCATCTCCTGATAGTAGCCCATCTGATACGCCTTGTCCAGGGGCACATCGTACTCGTCAATCAGGACGATCACCTGTTTTCCATAATGCTCGGAAAGCAGTTCCGTCAAAAGGCGCAGGCTGTTATGGATATCAGCCTCGCTTTCGAACTTCCCTATCATCAACTGGAGCAACTGGTCTTTTTCATAGGACATCAGCTTATCGCTCTCCAAAAGCGGCTTGAAGCGCCTGGCCGCCGTTCTGACCACGATTCCCAGCATATCCCGCGCGGTCTGGAAGCTTCTCCCCTCCACGTCCTTCAGCGTGATGGAGACGACCGGGTATTTCCCCATATGCTCTTCGCAGATTGCCCTCTCCCGGGAAATCTCCAAGCCCTCGAAGCAGGACGGGTCTGTCCCGATTTCGAAAAAGGTCTTCAGCATATCCATGTTCAGGCTCTTGCCAAACCGCCTGGGCCTTGTGAACAGGTTTACCAGCCCTCGCCTATCCACCAGGTCGCGGATAAAGCCTGTCTTGTCTACATAGTAAAAATCATCCCTCCTGAAATCCTTAAAGAATTCGATTCCTATAGGAAGCTTTTTCTTTCTCTCCATGCTGACTGCACCTCCGTTCCCTCCAAAATCCTAAGACAATACCCATGAAAGCCCCTTGGCTTCACAGATTTATTCTACCACACCTGCCGGGCGAAAGCCACCCACTTTTGAAAGCCATCCCATAATCAAATACCCCGCTGCAAGCAACGGGGTATCAATCTTGCAGCGCTGCAGAGCAGCGGGGTATTTGACCCTCGCGGCATTCGTCAAATGTGCATGCAAGCATGCCCACTTGACTCATTGCTCGCGGGAATAAAAGCATAAATCCTGTCGAATTCTAACCCAACATAGGCTGTCGGAGACATTTTGTATTCCATACCATTCCCGGCGTTCATTTGACAGCATTTGACAATTGACGGCCACAGGAGATTGCGCTCAGCGCCTCCCCGCAGTCCTGAGGATCCGGTCCACTGCCGCCTCCGCATGCACGGGCAGGTTTCCGGGTGTTTCCTCAGGCGCGGCTCCCTGCCCTCCCGTTCCTGTGCGGAAAGCCTGCAGGGCGTACTTGGCCAGCAGGCCGGAGACCCTGCCTCTCTCGATGGAATCCTCCGCCCCCAAGGTGACGACTACAAGGTCGTGTTCCTCAGTCCCGTCATCCGCGGCCAGGGATGTGACCAGGCAAGCTCCGGCCTTGTTGGTGGTTCCGGTCTTCAGGCCGGTGACCTCGGGAATGTTGCGAAGGAGCGGGTTGCTGTTGCGCACCTCCAGGCCCAGAGAATCCAGCACGGCGGTATGCCGGGACGTGATGTCCGTAATCTGGGGATATACCTTCAGCATATAAGACACCAGCCGGAACATGTCCTGGGCGCTCATGCGGTTCTGACGCTTTGCGGGAACAGGATCCTCCGTGTAGGCGGGCAGGCCGTGGCTGTTGTAGAACACCGCCTGGGTGAGCCCCAGCTCCAGCGCCCTCTGGTTCATCATCCCCACGAACTCCTCCTCCGAGCCCGCGATGGCCTCCGCCAGGCACAGGGCGCACTCATTGCTGGAGGGCAGCAGGGCGCCTGTCAGCAGCTCCTGCACGGTAATCTGCTCCCCTGCCTTCAGCGGAATCACACCGTCCGAGGATTCCGCCAGCATCTGGGCGGACTGGGAGATGGTGACGGACTGCTCCGGTGCGAGCTGCCCTGCCGATATGGCTTCCATGGCCATCAGACAGGTCATCAGCTTGGAGGTGCTGGCGATCGGGTATGGGGCATCGGCCTGATACTGGTAATAGATTTCCCCGGTGGTGGCGTCTCCCGCCAGCACGCTGTTGACCCCATAGAAATAACCGGCCTGTTCCAAAGCCTCAGGAGAGACCCGGAAAGGCTCCCGGGTATTGATCTGCAGGATTCCCGCGCCGGGAGCCGTGACATCCGCATCCAGAATCATGGCCAGATCCGCGGCCATCATGAAACAGTCATAGTAGCCCGAGGGCAGCATCATGATTATGGTATAGTAGAATACTTTTTCCCCGTTTAGCGTAAATTCATTCCTCCGCAGGGAGGCGTCCGGAAGCTCCTCCTCTCCCCAGGGGGCGTTCTCCCCTCCCAAAGGCGCATAGGCCTCTCCCAGGTTCAGGGAGACGGCATTTGACGCCACATCCAGAGAGAAGGATTTTTCCGTGCCGTTCAGCGCCATGGCCGCATCCCGCAGGGACAGGTAGGTATTGTTGTCGTAATCGCAGTCCAGGGTCTTTACCGCAGCGGTGCCCGACTCCGTCTGCACCTGGCAGGCTCCGGGAATCTGGTAGCCGGCCACTGCCCTGGACGGCAGGGCGGAACATACCAGAATCGCACACAGCAATAGGACGCTTATTTTCTGCAGGATTGTTTTCATCTTGACTCCTTTCTCTCCCCGGAGGCCTTGCCCCGGCAGTCGCCTCCGCCTGAAACCGGGCCTGGCGCTGAAATCGGTTGCCTGTCACCTGTTTTCGGCCTGGCGCAACGTATATACCACGGGATAATGTCCCTGGACCCGGTCCAGTGGAACGGCGCCCGACGCATCCTGCGCCTCCCCGGACAGAACCAGGCTCGGACCTTTGCGGATATAGCGCTCTGCCCGGACAGCCCCGGGCCCGCCTGCATCGAACTGCCTGGTCAGGACGCCCTCCACTGCGGTATAGGTGCCGCTGCCGTCATACTGCGCCTGCAGCTCCTCCAGGGAGGGCAGCAGGGCCGGGCCGCAGGTCGTCAGGTAGGCCACGGTGGACATGCCGAATGTCTCGTTCACCAGGGCCTCGATGCTTTCTCCGTCCGTGCCGCCCGTGTATCCGGCCATGCGCAGCCTCTCGTCCAGAAGCGACTGGAATGCCAGGGCAAACGCCTCATAGGCCGCCTGGCTGCAGGCCTCGTAGCTTTCCGGCAGGATGCCGCACCGGAAGGTTCCCTCCGAGCGGGCAGTCTCCTGAAAGGTCAGATTGACCTGAATGGTCAAACCTTGCATGTAGGATTCCATCTCCTCCAGAGAGACGGAGACGCCCTCTATGTCCTGCAGCCAGTCGAGAGCCGTGACAGCGGCCCGGCCGCTCATGTCCAGCTCGGCATCCCACTCCCCGGAAAGGTCCCTCTCCCCGGGCTGGAAGAAATACAGATAGGCAAAAAGCGCTGTGGCAGCACATAAAAATAGAAACAATAGGGTGAATACGGTATTTTTCGCGGCTCTTCTCATGGAACTCCCCCCTGTTCGCGACAGATTTTCCCTGTCCTGATTCCTCATTGTACCACAAATCCCATGCGGAGACAACAAGGCAAAAAACTTGCAATTTTGTCATGTACAGGGAACCGGGCTGTCTCAATGTCCGGTCTGTTTTTCCTCCACCATTTTCCTGGCCTCTTCCAGGAGGATGTTTTTTCTGCGCAGACGGGACAGGAGCAGCATGCTCAGGGCCGCCAGCGCCGCAATCATCACCGCAGAGGCGGAAATCCACCAGGGACTCCCTTCTTCCGGCACCTTTGTCTCCGAGGGCATCAGCCGGGGCTTTTTGATTTCGGTCCGGAATTCCTGCTGCAGGGTATATGTCCGGCCGTCAGCGTCCTGGTACTGCAATGTGATCGTCCCGTCTGTCTTTCCGTATTTCTCCTGGCTGTCTGTGGATGTGCCGCTGCCTGCCGCCTCCATTGTCCGGGTCCCTATGTAGACGCTCATCGTGCCGGTGCCCTCGGTTCCGGCCTCCATATTTCCGATGAATACATTATTTACGGGAAAAAGGCCAGGGGCGGACAGGAGGATGCGCACATTGTATACGCTGGTACGGCTCAGGTTCAGGGCTTTTACAGGAAGCTCCAGGGTGTCGGCGGCATACAGGACGCCCGGAATCATGCCTGTCTCCAAATCCATTTCCACGGGCTGTTCCACGGTCAGCATGAGCGTTTCCCTTGCAGTGATGACAGCGCCTTTCTCATCTTCATATTCGAAGTCGAAATACAGCGGGGTTGTCCCTCTTTCCGCCTCGGCTGTTATTTTCAGTTCCCCGGCCAGAGAGACAAGCCCCTCCGGAGCGACCTGGGCGGTATAAAAGGATGTGCCGGAAAACCGGATGGATGGGGATTCGGTGGAGACGGTAGTCTTCAGGTTATAGATGGTCTGGGATTTTCCGTGATTTTTGAATACGGCTTCCAGCGGCTCCTCTGTCCCCGCCGTCAGTTTCCTATGGGAAAGGGTACAGCTTTCCAGCAGTATTTTAGGCTGTCTGAGCACCGTTTCTTCCTGTAAGACGGAGAAAGCGGCCATTTCCCTGGCGGACACTGCGTTCCCTTTTTCATCCTCGTACTCCAGATTGAAGTACAGGTACGCGCCCGTTCCCTCCATGTGGGACAGCGTTTTCACCACTGTGTATAATGGGATGGATTCGCCCGGCGCAATCTGTCCGTAGTAAAAGGAATAATTTTCGAGCTGTATACCGGAGGGTTCGGCTGAGGCAGATATTTTAAGATTGTATATATAGCTGTCGGCGCTGCAATTCTGAAAGGCGGCATTCAGCGGCTCTTCCGCTCCTGCCTTTATCCGCTTTCCGTTTATGTCGCAGGCGGTCAGGATCATTTTGGGCTTGTGGACTATTTCTTCGGGTTCCATGGCGGGAGGGGATTCTTCCGGTTCTTTAGTGTGTTGCGGCGGATTTGTGGGTTCGGGTTCCTCCGTGGGCTCGGGTCTGTCTGTGGGTTCTGGCTTGTGGGTTGTTTCTGGCTTCTGGGTGGTTCCCGGTTCCTCCGTGGATTCTGGCCCTTGGGTGGGTTCGGGCTCTTGGGACGTTTCCGGTCTGTCTGTGGGTTCTGGCTTTTGTGTCGTTTCTGGCTTCTGGGTGGCTTCCGGTTCCTCCGTGGGTTCGGGCTCTTTTGTAGTTTCCGATTCGTCTGTGGGCTTTGGCCCTTGTGTCGTTTCTGGTTTCTGGGTGGCTTCCGGTTCCTCCGTGGGTTCGGGCTCTTTTGTAGTTTCCGATCCGTCTGTGGACTCTGGCCCTTGTGTCGTTTCTGGCTTCCGGGTGGTTCCCGGTTCCTTCTCGGGCTCTGGCTCTTTCCCGGTTTCCGGTTCCTCCGCGGTTTTTGGCTCCTCTGTGGTTTTTGGCTCCTCTGTGGTTTTTGGCTCCTCTGTGGTTTTTGGCTCCTCTGTAGCTTCCAGCATTTGCACGGTTATTTGCCCTTTTTTGATTTCCGGCTCCTCCGCAGCTTTCTCTGCCCCCACAGCCTCCGCCCTCGCCGCTGTTTCCGCCGCTTTCGCCTCTATCACAACCGTGCTCATCCCAAGCTCCAGCTTATCATAATAACACAATAATAATATCATTAATCCGATGCACATCTTTCTGAATCCTCTGTCTCTCATTCCTCTCACCTCATCCTCCGCATCACCCCGCCGTCCATCTCGTAGACTTCATCGCACAGAATCCGGATATCCTCTTCATTATGGCTGGCAAGCAGTATGGTCTTTCCCTCTGTTTTCAGCTCCAGCAGTATCTTCCTGATTTCCGCCACGCCGTTTTTGTCCAGCCCGTTAAATGGCTCGTCCAGGACCAGGAGCTGAGGGTCTTCCATGATTGCCTGGGCGATTCCCAGCCTCTGGCGCATCCCCAGGGAATATTTGGCCACGGGCTTTCTCATATCCGGATCCAGCCCCACTTTCCTCATGGCTATCCGCGCGTCCGCCTTCGTAATCTGCCTCCTCATGTCGGCCAGTATTTCAATGTTCCTGATGCCTGTCAGGTTCGTCAGGAAGCCAGGCGCCTCGATGATGACCCCCAGCCTTTCCGGGAAGTCCACCTCCTTCCCTATCTGCTTTCCGAATACCCTGATCGTTCCTGTGGTAGCAGGCATGAATCCGCAGATACATTTCATCAGCACTGTCTTGCCTGAACCGTTGTTTCCCACGATTCCGTATACCTTGCCGCAGTCAAGGGCCAGATTCACCTCTTTCAGCACCAGATCCTCCCCGAACCGTTTCGTCACATGGCTGATTTCCACGCAGAGCTTTTGTCCGTCCATAAAGCATCCCTCCTAAACTCCGGCGGCAAACCGGACAAAGTCTATGAACCAGTGCAGCCCCACTGCCATCTGCAGGTTCCTCCTTTTCATCAACAGCGCCATAGGCAACCGAAAACCGCGCTCCCCAATATGCCCAGGCCAAGCCCCAGGATGGGCGATTCCAAAATCATGTCAGGATAATGGAGCATTTCATGGGGAACCGTCAACAAAACGTAAATGCATATATTCTGAAAATTTTTAGTCGGTTTTCCGTTTATCAAATAGTAAGCGTATGCCAGCAGAAAGAAGCGGAACACCACCTCCTCGGCTATGGCAGGCTTCAACGCAAAAACGGCTGAATACAGCACATTCCCCACATGGATCCGGCGGCTGAACGAGAAATACAGTACATTCAAAAACGCCAGCGGAATGGAGACGACCGCACCCAGGCAAAAATACCGGATGCTCCCTGCCAGGCCCGCATGGACGGAAACATTTTCCACCTCCGCCAGCTCATATAGCCTGCATCCCGCGTAAAAGGCAGCCGCCACGCATAGGCTGGTGACGATGATGTCCGCGGTTCTGGGGTCCCGAAACACGGCGACCATGCATACCGCCCCAAGGAGCAGCGCCGCGACTGCCTGCCGCCACCGAAAAGTCCTGGTTTTTATGATATAGAATACTGCTGCCAGCAAAATCAGAATCTCCGTCCAGTTCCAAATCCTGGACATGATATTGTGGTAGTGCGGCGTGGCTTCCAGGGGCACTGTCATCCCAATCATGTAAAGCAATGCAAAAACCCCAAAAGGCACAACTAACCTCCCCGCTGTCTGTTTTTTCCCCGCTGTCTTTGTCCTGTGTTTCCTCAAGCTTATCTCCCTCCCTGATGGCACGAAATCTGTGCAAGTCCGGAAGAATACCGGCACGCCGTCTATAATTCCTCCAGCCTTCCATAAAGCATATATCCGTGCAGCTCCATGGACGTTACAAGAAACAGGAGCAAAAAATACCCGGCATCTCCGGAAATCCACCCAGGGGGATAAAGCCAGACCGCATCTGGAAAATACCGCTCCCGCAGAATGATGCAGAAATAATAGCCTACAAAAGGGATTCCGAACCCCAGGTAGGAAGATTCGCTCAGAACCGCGCATATCCCTCCGAGGGTTCCCAATATCCCTGACATCAGTCCGCAGCGCAGCAGCACTGCCGCCAGCTCCCATATCAAAGACGGGGAAACCGGCCATCCCCCTTCCCAGCGGGAAGATTCCCATTGGCAAAGCTCCCGGCAGGAAAACTCTCTGGGAAAGAAAAGGACGAAGAAAAGAAACAGTACGGCCATCCCTGCCGCGATCCATGCCAGAAAGCTGCCCAACGCCACGGCCAGGGCCTTGTTCTGTGCATATCCCAGCCTGGTGCCCCTGGGCAGAACGGATTTCAGGAATCCCCCCTTCCGCTCCTGCAGTACGGAATCGCTCCAGGGCAGGACCGCCGCCACCGGCATCACAAAGTACACGACCTTCCCGCAGAGCGCGTTCTGTACCAGTCTCATGAAATGCCCCGGCTCAAGGCCCCCGGCCCTCACCGGCCAGGCTGTTCCGGACAGTATGGCGGCCACCGCAAGCGCCACGGCCGCCCACATGCCCCTGCCCATGAGCATCCTCTTCATCTCACATATCATATCTTTTGTCAGCTCTCCTCTCCCAGGAACCGAAAGCTGTACCGCCTCAGGGCCCCCAGGGAAAGGCCCAGGAAAAGCAGCAGCAGAATCAGGAAAAACAGGCACGACTGCCAGATTGCAGGCATTTTGTCATATCCGAAATTGTGCCTGCCATAGGTCACATGGCTTAAGGGGCTGATCCACCCCACCAGGAGATTCACCTTGTACATCTCATGTGTGCCAAGATGAAGCAATTTCCCCAGCCCCCTGGCGTCCAAAAGGAATCCCCACAGGCTGAAGAACAGCCCTCCGATCATCCCCCGCTTTTTCCCTGACAGCAGGTTCCCGGCCAGAATCAGGAAGCTGAGGCACAGGCTATAGAAGAACAAAAGCCCGAGCACTCCCAGCATGCAGCCATAGGGCGTCGTGCTCTCCATGACCTTTACCGTGGAGGGCACGCACAGATCCTCCCCCAGCTTTGAGTAAGCCAGCATGGCCGCTGTGTCGCTCCACCGGTTCCCCCCATAGCTGTCCCGCATGCACAGCGCCGCCGTCACCAGGAACAGAAATCCCGTGTACAGAGCGACTACACAGGCGACATACAGCATCTGCCCGAAAAGCCATCTGCGTTTGGTGGTCCGATATAAATAATACGGCGTAACGCTTCCCATCTGCGGCAGATCCGAAAAAAGCAGCATCAGCAGAATGGAACTCAACAGAACGGAGGCCCCGTCCCCGAATGTCCACAGAAACGGCTCCGCAACCTGCACAGGCGTCCCATACCCCTTGATCACCACCATGATCCGCTCGCTTAAGAGATAGCAGAGGACGATTCCCAGAAAAACAGTCAGAATCACTTTCGGATTTTTCAAAAAGCCCCTGAAATCATACCGCACCACGGCCAATACCTGCCTCACCGCCCAGCCTCCTCTGCACACAACCCGTCCTCGCTACATTAATCCGGTGCCACCCTGGAAGAATGCCCTTTTACGCTAGTAGCCCAGCCACCGGTCAATAATAGTCCCGTCCACCGCGTTAATGGTCACAAAACTCTTATCCACGTCGTTTACGGAGCACATCTCCTCCCCGTCATAGGACATTTCATAGGTTCCGAAGAAATCCCACACAGGGACCAGAAGTCCCGTCCGGTTATCCGACTGCGGGTCATAAATCCTCGTATATCCGAACACGATCCTGTCCACATAAATGTTCTTCGCCTGCAAAGGCTCCCCTACATCCTCCCCCTCTGCCCTTTTGTCCGTCAGCACATCCGCGTTCTGTATGAGCATCATTTTCTCATAAATCGCCATTATGTCCGAAAAAGGCAAAAGCTCCAGATTCTCCACCTTGTTCTCCCCGATGTCATACTGATTTCCAAAGCCGATCTCCGCGATTCCATCCCCCGTCACATAGATGTCCAGGGACTCATAGCCCCAGGGAACCGTCTCGCTGTCCATTCCCCCCTCTCTCCCTCCCCCGGGTATCACTGTATAGGTTATGGGAATCCCTGCCAGCCTTCTGGTGTAATGGAACGCATAGCCCACATCTGTCACATCCTCCTCCCGGGGCCTGCCGCTGTAGCCGTTCCGGAGCCCCAGGACGATCCTACAGGAGGCGGCCTCCATGTCGGTCAGCCCCAAAGCCACCGTCTTTTCGTCAGCCAGCCTCCTGGCCTCCTCCGTGACGCCTATATCCAGCAGGCTTCTCTCCGGCACCCAGGAATAGAGCAGCTTCATGGAATCATATTCGCTCCACTGGCCGTACGGCCATTCCGCCAGCTCCCCCTCCCCCCGGACCTTCCTCGCCCAGAAGCTGAGGGAATCATTGTTCCTCCTGGTCAAATCATATCTGTAGCTGCCGCCGTCCTCTGCCCTGACGAATCCGTATACCTTGCGGATGCTTCCCAGCTCCGGCATCCATGGGTCCATAAGCTCCTCCTGGAACGCATAGGGTACAGCCAGCTTTGCCAGCTCCCTGCTTTCCGGCGCCGTCTCATACGCCCGCTGTGCCCGCTCTATCTCCCCGCCCAGGTCGTACACATAATTGCCCTCCGAATCCGTCCCAAGGCCCTTGGGATCCAAATCGCCCACAGCCTCATAGCCTTTCAGCTCCTCCAGCACTGCCAGCCATTCCTCTTTCGTCTTTTGCATGTACCCCCGGGCATCGTACACATCCGCATCGCCGAACAGCGCCCGAGTGACTACATCAATATCTTCCTGCCCGGAATCATGCCGGCGCACATAAATCGCCGGCACTTCTTCCACCTCCGGAATCTCTACCTCCGCATCGGTATACACGTTCAGCTTTCCTGTGGCATCCCGCACCTGGCTCTCATAATGCTCCGGCGCCTCCAGCCTTGTCCTGAGGGGGATTCCGGGAGCGGCCTGCCCCGGGTCTGCCCCGGCGTCCTGCGGCCCCGGATGTTCCGCCTCCCTATACTGTTCCATGGCATTCTCCCCCTTGGGCCTGACAATGGGGGTTTCCGGCGTCTCTGCACAGCCCGCCAGCATGCTGATGCCCATGAGCAGTCCGGCTGTCACTGCTATCCTTTTCTTCATCGCGTTTCCTCTCCTTATCCTGTCTGTGAAAATGAGCAACCTCTTCCTGGGAATGCCCTCTTTCCATGACATTCTACACCGGACCCCTATGCCGAATCTTACCCGGACCGTAACCGTTTTGTAACCGCACAGCCGCTTACCTTTGCCATGGGAACCCTCTTCTTCCATGCCGCCCGGCTCCGGGGAGCGGAATGAATGGATGGCGGCTTTGGCCATTCCGGCCTGTGACCGGGCCCGCCGCGCTACCACAGGACGCTGATTTCCGTCCCCTCCCCCACCCTGCTCTCGATTCGCAGGCTCCACCCGTGGATCTCCGCGATCCGGCTGCACAGGGCAAGTCCAAGGCCTACGCCCCCCGCCTTTCTCGACCGGGATTTGTCCACCATGTAAAAGGCCTCCGTCACACGGCCTATCTCCCCCGGCGGAATCCCCTTTCCGAAATCCCGCACGAGCAAGCTCCCTCCCTCTGCCCGCACCTCTATGCTCCCTCCCGGCTCGGAGGCCTTATACGCATTTTCCACCAGATTCCACAGAAGCGAAAGCAGCAGATCCTCATCCGCCGTTTTCTCCAGCCCGTCCGGCACACAGGCCGCTTTCAGGCAAATCCGCTTTTCCGCCAGGCGGAATGCCGTCAGCGCCTCCAACTGCTCCAATACCTTTCCTATCTTCTGCCTCTTCATCACGATCACAGAGCCCAAATCCTCATACAGCCTTGAAAATTCCATCATCTTCTCCGACAGCCGGGCCAGCCTCCTGGCTTCATTCAAAATATGGAAAAGAGCTTTCTCCCTTTCCCTGTCTTTTAGCTGTAAAGTGAGCAGCATCTCCGCATTCCCGATGATTGCAGTCATGGGCGTCTTCATTTCATGGGACAAACCTCCCAGAAGCTGCCTCTGCCTTTCATTGACCTCCTCCAGCGTCTCCATATGCTCCCTGATTTTCTCCGCCATCCGGTTGAAGCTCTCCGTCACCTCCCCAATCTCATCCCTGCCCGTGACGGGAATCGCACTGCCATACTCCCCCTCCGCCATCCCGGCCGACGCCCGCCGCAATTCCTCCAGCGGAGCCAGCGTCCGCCGGACGCCCCAGTAGAGCACGGCCCCCACCCCGCAGAACAGGACCGCGCTATAACCCAGCCCGATAAGAAACAGCCTCCAGACCCTTGCGTAAATATCCGTCACATCCCGGTACACGGCAAGGCTGTATCCCTCCGCCCCCAGCGCAACCCCCTCCTGATAGAACACCAGCAGAAACCTCTCTCCCACCCTCTGGGTTCCGCTTACGTAAATCTCTCCGGCACGGAGGCCTTCCTCCCCGAACCGCCTGCTCAGCTCATCCCTGTCGAATTCGTAAGGGGATCCATTGCGGATTTCCTCCCCCTCTTTCCACAGTACGCTGTCCGTCCCGAAAACCTGCCGGAACTCATGGAGGATGACCGCATCCCGGACAGCCGTTCCCCCGGGCTCCCCGCTTTGCACCCTCTCCCGGACGGCAGATATCTTGCCGCCGATCTCCCTCTCCCCATAGAGCGCCGCGTCCTTTATGCTCTGCCGGGGCACCGCCGAGAGCAGGAAGAAAAGGATGCCCGATGCCAGCCCCGCCATCCCGGCGAACAGCCATATACATATCTTGCGAAACAGCTTCATCCTGTCCCTCACCTTTCACGCTTCCAGACGATACCCGATTCTGGGTATGGTCTTAATCACATCCTCGAATCCCAGCTTCCTGCGGATACGGCTTATATGGGCATCCACCGTCCTGGTCTCCCCCTCGAACTCCATTCCCCAGAGGGCGCTCAGCAGTTGGCTTCTGGTCAGGGCCTTGTTCCTGTTGCGCACCAGCATCATCAGACAGTCAAACTCCATGGGCTTTAGGGACACCTCCTGCCCCGCTTTTGTCACCGCCCTTCTTTCCCAGTCGATCACCACGTCGCCGATGGCGATTTTCGTCTGCAAGGCCCCTCTGCGCTTCAATATCTTGTCGATGCGTATCAGTAATTCCAGCATCTCAAAAGGCTTCACCATATAGTCCTCCGCCCCTCCCGTCAGCCCCCGCACCCTATCCTGCAGCTCCCCCCTGGCCGTCAGGAAGATAACCGGGATATCATGCTTCACCAGCTCCGGCAGCAGCGCAAAGCCGTCTTTTCCGGGCAGCATCACATCTACTACGGCGCAGTCGTAATCATGCCGCTCCTCCAGCCAGGCGCTGGCCTCGTCGCCGTCCGGAAAAGAGGATACCTCATATCCCGTGGCCCGCAGGCTCATGCATATCACATCATTGATGGCTTCTTCATCTTCTATCACCAAAATCTTTGCATCCATAATCCGCCCTCCATCTCTATTCTGCCATAAACGGGGCCATATTGATGTAACCAATTTGTAAATTATACTGCATACCGGTTAAATTTGCAGTGCAACCCGACTGCAGACCGCCAGCCAAGTGCTTTCCCGAAGACACCACTGTAAATCCTGGCGGTCTGCAGTATATCCTCTATTTTGCCGGAGGCTCCTGTCAAAAAGAGCCGTCTGGCCATCCGCACAATGGATTACGGTATCGGTATCAGATGGCTCAACGGCTCTTTGGGAAGACGATCTCCTCCCCACTTTCTCTTGCCAATACATAAATATGACCGGCATCACAGGTAACTGCCATGGCAGGTATATCGCTGATCATTTCTTTGTGATTCCCGTCCTTGCCGCAGGAATACAGGCATCCGCCGTCAGTCCTGGAAACATAATAGATCGACTGTTCATCCATGCAGAAATCATAGGCAACGATATCTTCATACGTGTAAATTTCACCTTCGGAAACAGAATATCTTGTTAAGACCTCCCGCTCATTTTTGTAAAAAATACTTTCGCCATCGAAGGAAATATTTCCGTTTACAGGAATGTCAAGCTTTAGCGTTTTTCCGGTGAACCGGTCTACCTGCGTCAGGCCATCGTTACCGAGGAAAAAGATGCTTTCATCGTTTAAGAAAAAAGCGTAATGAAAGTCCAGGAACTGCCATTTGTCACCCGTTTCATAGTCAATGCCCAGAAGGGAGCGCCCGGAATCTGTAATCTGCTCGAAAATCGTTTTTTCCTCAAAGGTATCCAGATTCAGCTCCACAACTGACACCTTTGTCATATTTGTGTTATAGTTTCCCACGCGGTTCACATGGCTTTCCATAACCGATGTGGTGTAATACAGATACGGCGGACACACATAGCAGGCCCGTATTTCTTCGTCCTCAGAAAATACCCCAAACACAGGGGAACGCGCTAAAGGATAGGTTTCTTTCGTGGAAGCATCTCTCAGATAATAGTCAAAAGTCTCTGCATCCCGTATGATTTCGTATCCCATACAGTCAAAGACTGCCGAGGAATTATAGACGACACTTCCCGTTTTTTCACGGCCCGCACATCCCGTCACTGCCAGTGCCAGGCCAAGCATGACAGCCAGAGTCCCGCGCTTTTTTCGTCCTGATTTCATCAGCCATCTGTTGGAATTGCACCGCAAAATCCAGGCAGCAGCCAAAGTACACAAAAGCATGGATACCGAGAGTAAGGCCAAAAGCGTAACCGTATCCACCTCCGCAAAAACTCTTTTTTCATCCCCTTTCAGGGCATCGCGGAGGACAATATCCCCTGCGAAAAAGTCTGTTCCAAGCAGAAACGGCAAGGGCAAGGGCAGACAGTAAATGCTGGTTTTCGATAAGCCTACATAGGGAACAATCACTGATACCGCACCTGTGAGCAGGGTCACCGCATACCTTTTTGTCAGAACAGAGAGGAACATCAGAAGCAGTGCAAGGAACACGCCGCCGAACATCCGCAGCAGCCCTATCGAGACATATCCCTGCAACAGCGATATATCCTTGCTGCTGTCTGCAAAGTAGCGAATGCTCTGAATCGGATAATCCCCATCCGGCAGCCCGTATCTGAACCTGTAAAATCCGTATTCCATAAGCGAGATGCCAAATGACAGGAAAAGGACAGCCCCAATTAGAATGAGCAGTTTATACAGAGCACTTTTCCGCCCCTCCCTTGAGGTCAGGAGCAGAGCGTCCATCTGGCAGCTATACTCGGAACAGAAAGCGGGCGTGGCCAAAAGCAGAATGCCCAGGAACAGAATGAAGTTAAGCGTACCTTTTCCAAGAAGCCCTGTCCATCCGTTTGTCTGGAGAAAACAGCGGTTTTCTGTGTTTTCGCAGATATAGAGATATTGCTGATAGATGACCTCAAATCCATTTTGATGCTCCAGAATCTTCTCTATATCACTGCTCTCTTTTTTATATTCGCTTTCACTGATTTTCCCGTCATAATAGTTTTCCAGAAGGGCGTTCTGGTTCTCCTTCGCTTCCGCAATCCGCCCCGCCTCCTGCTCCAGATAAAGGGCGGATTCCTCGTTGCAGTATCCCTTTACCTTTTCCAGATACCATTGGTATTCATCCTTATACTGCTCCATTGCACTGTCTGCGGGGCTGTCCGATGCGGACAGCCAGACCGTGCCAAGCAGCAGGACAAGGGCGATGTAGAGCAGCCCTCTTTGGCAGAGCAAAATCTTTTTTAATTCGTACATAAATCCGGACATTTTATCCTCCAATTAAAGTCCTGTGATATCCCTCCCTGTACACCTTTTCCTAAATCGCCGGATATGACTGATTCCGGCAATGGGCGTTTCTTTTAGAGAGCAGCAGCATTGCCATTATGGATACCAACCCCAGGGTTATGGCAAAAACAATTGCTGCCAGGAAGCTCTGTATGGGATATCCTGCAAGACCAATAAACTCGGTTTTGCTGAATAATACGCGGTTGGCAAGCAGCGAATAAGGGTTTATGATCTTGAGCCAGGTATGGCTCAAATAGCTCTGGGATGCACCTGCAATAATGAGGCACAGGGCTGCGCCAAAATCAGCTACGAACGGGACGAGGGCATTGCGCCAAAACATGGAAATCAACAGGAACACCATGCTCATCGTCCATACGCCCACTGCCCTTACCACAGCGGACAGAATGGCATATTGGCGTAAATTGCAGTTTACCGCAGCCGTGCTGAAATTGCTGACGGCGTACAGCGGAAGATTCCCTCCTTCTGTGGTTCCGAAGGAATACGCAAAGCCGATATAATCCACCACAGAAAACCATATGGCCACGCTGCCCACAAAGAAAGCAGCCGCGGCAATTTTAGCAAATGCAGTCTTTTTACCGCCGTTAGGATTTGTTAATAGCAGCATATCCATCTGCGTTTCCTTTTCACAGACAAAGGTGCCCACAACCCCGTACAGGCAGAGAAATAGAACCAGTATGCCCGAAAAATCGTAGTTCAGATAATAGTTATACATTTCCTCATAGGCAAAGGTTTTTATGCTCCGCCCGGCATAGAGGTTATAGATCGCGCTGTTTTTACGTACTTCTACAGTCTGCCCCCGTTCTCTGTAAACAGCGGCATTTTCTTTCGCCCTCTCTGCCACTTGAAGCGCATAAGTCTGATAATGATAGAAATATTCCATAGGCTTCACATAGTATTTTTCCAGGATATTCAGGTCGCTGTATATATTTCCCGTCATCATATCCGGATTGTCCTTGGCTGTGCTCGCTGTCCTGTCAGCCGTGGCATGTGCCAACGGCTGATATAGGGAAAGGAGGTGATTGATTTTTTCAGCGGTGATCTCCCCTCTGTAATTCTCATAAAGCTGCCAGTACACGCTGTTCCAACTGCGGCTGTCATTTCCGTCCGCAAGGTAGGAATATGAGTGGAATTCGCTGTCTATTTTGAACAGGTTCATTACGCTGAACAGTATGAGCACAACAAGTATTGACGGCTTGCAGAATAATTTGTAGAATTCGTATTTGATTAAGCGTGTCATGTTATCTCCCTTAATTCATTGCCCGGGGAAAGCATTGCGGCTCTCGCGGCATTTGATTCATTTCCCACAGAAGTAATACAGAAATACATCTTCCAGGTTAGGAGACGCCTTCACCGCGTCTGCTACAGGCGGCATATCGCTTACGATTCTTACGGAAAAGCGTTCGCCCTGCTGTTTCATATTGCTGATATAATACTGGTCGCCAAGTCTGGCGGCGTCTTCCGCATTTACTGTCACCTCCCACACTTTACCGTAGATGTTCTGTTCTAGTGCGTCGGTAGTCCCCTGCGTAATTAAGGAGCCTTCCTTTAAGATGATAATCTCCTTTGCAATACACTCTACATCGGAAACGATATGGGTAGCCAGCAAAATCGTCCTTCCCTGTGCAAACTTTGAAATCAGGTTGCGGAAACGGATGCGTTCGGTTGGGTCAAGCCCTGCTGTCGGCTCGTCCAGAATCAGAATTTCAGGGTCGCCCAGCATCGCCTGGACGATGCCCACTCTCTGCCGCATACCGCCGGAAAGAGCGCCTATCTTTTTTCCTTTAGCGTCTGAAAGATTGACAATCTCCAGGAGCTCCAAGGCCCGTTCTTTCCCCTGTTTGGCAGGGATTCCTTTCAGCGCGCACATATACAGCAGGAAATCCATCACCGTAAAATCCCGGTAGAAAACAGGATATTGAGGCATATATCCGATTTTTGACAGGAAGTCCTTACCCAGTGTTTTTGCATCCTGTCCGTCAATCAGAACCGTTCCGCCGTCACTGCCCAAGATACCCACAAATATGTTGATCAGTGTTGTTTTTCCCGCGCCGTTGGCGCCCAAAAGCCCATAGACGCCCTCTGTGAGTTCCGTGGTGAAATCCTTCAGGGCATACCTGCCCAAGGCATTCATGCCTTTGTACCGCTTTGAAATATTTTGTAATGATATTTTCATCGAGAATTACCCCGCGAAGCCAAAGGTCGTTATCAAGGTGCTTACCTCGTCAATGCCCCGTCCAAGCACAACGATACAGGTACCGGATTCATCCAGAATCAGAATCTGCGGAACGCGCAGGAAATAGGTGCCGTTACTGTCCCGGATGGTTTCTGTATGGATGCTTTTTCCCGATGTTGTATCATAAATATTGATTGTAACGCTGTCTTCTCCCAGAACAGAAGTCGCCACATATCTCCCCTGTCCGGAACAGTAGACGCCGTCTTTTCCCTCACTGCCGCCGGAGAATGACATCGTTTTTTCTGTGTTGGATGCCGTGTCAAATATCAGCAAAGTTCCGTTGTTTTTGTCAAAGCTTTGGGGCATGATAAGCAGGTTTCCACCCTTTTGCACTTCTTCCGTATCCACTTTGTAGTCCGCCTTTTTGGTCATGGTGAACTCTCCGCTGTCTGTGGATACTGTGCCATAGACGCTGATTCCGTCTCCGCCTATGGAGGTATCTGCAGCCATGCCTACATAGACTAAAGTCCCGTTTTCCGTAAAGGCAAGGCTGTCCATGGTTACAATCTGCATATTGTCTGCCGTACTTTCGCCGGAATAGTTCAGAATGGTGCGGATCTCCCGGGAAGAAGTATCATAGAGGTATAGCCCCTGGAATCCGCCGAAAGCAATCTGTTTTCCGTCCTGTGAAACGGCGACTCCTGTGGTTTGTAAGACAAAATCGTCCCTTAATAATCCGCTGAAGGAAATGGTATCCTGAATGGCAAAATCCTTATTCAGTATATATCCGTTGATGCCGCTGCTATCTGATGCGGCAAAGGAAGCGTTGCTGTTGCCGCCGCTTCCCTGTCCTACGACAAGGTAGCCGTCTGCGTAGGACTGTACGCATAAATCTTCCATGGAAATATCCGCGCTTGCGATGGTTTGGCCTTTCTCGGTATCGTAAAGATAGAGCTTATCCGCGGCAACAATAATCCGGTTGCCATGGGCATAATAGCAGCCGCTGACCTTTCCGGAAAAGGCGGAATTTTCCACTGTGCCGACCGCTGGATTCTTTTTATCTGTACCGTTATCCTGCTGATTGGTTTCGTTCATATCGCTGTTTTCAGTTCCGGTATTTTCCGATGAATCATCGTCTTCCTCGGATTGGGGCTCAATCTTTACAGGTTCATATTCAGAGCTGTTCCCATCCTCCTGGCCATTGCCGCAGGCCGACAAATTGAGGGCAAATACAAGCATAAGTATCATACATATCCATTTTGTTTTCATTTTTTTCTCCTAATTTAAAGTCGCTGCGCGACAGTTCTAAAGGGTAAAGTCCGTCCAACAGAAATTATTTCCGGTAAATACTTGAGATTTTTACCCGGACTTGTAAAGCAGAATCGAACCCGTTTTACTCGTCACAGAATCCTTGTCCGCTGCCACGGCTGTGGCGTAAAAAGTATGAAAACCGTCCAACTTGGCGGTATCTATGGTCGCCTCGATGACCCACACATTTCCTTTGCTCAATGTGACGTCATAGGAAACCGCCTCCTCAAAAGATATGGGCTTATGGTCCAGGAAAAATGATATGCCATACCTTGCGCCTGCCGTTCCGCAGAGGGTGTAGCGCAGGGTGAGCGTATCTTTGCCGGTAAGGTCGATGTTGTCATACACCGATTCGCCGTCATAGACAATCGTCCAATAGACACCGTTATCCAGGGTATCCATCGTAACGCCGTTCCAACCGGCTTTCACAAGCTCATTCTCCACAAAAGAGGAAGTGATTTTTTCCTCCGAAATGCGGACATCACGAAAAGCAGCTATACTTTCTCCACCAGCGCTGTCGCCGTCCGGCGCATCCTCATTAAAATGCAGCTTCAGCACTCTTTCAAAGCTTTGATGATACCAGCCGTAGCTTGAGGTCTCTTTCATATCAGGCCGGAAATCAGGCCTGGTGACGCTCATGACTGTCATATTCAGGGTATCGCCCTTTTTCCCTGTGTCCGGCGTGAACACAAAGGAAAATTTCTCTTCATGCTTTTCCGATATCCGAAAGCAATGGAGATACTCATATTCCGCCCCCGTGTCGTCTACCTTGTAGGCCTGCGGCTTTCCGTCCAGGAAAAGCAGGAAGCCAATGCTGTCCATTTTTCCCTCTGCCGAAAACTGATAGTCCAGGACAAATTCCCCGCCCTTATACTCATAGGGCAAAACGCTCTGGTCATCCGCTCTGGCGGGATTCGCTTCCCCGTGGCTGAGAAACCCCAAATCCCCCTCTTCCTCTGCCCCGGCGAACGGGTCTTCTTCCAGGTTTTGCGGTGGGGCGTTCCCGTCCGCAATGTTGTAATTTCCGCAGGCCGTCACTGTAAATGGCAAAATAAATGTCATGACGAATGATAACATTCGTTTTTTCATCTTCCATCCTCCTTATTAAGCTTGGCATCTGCCCCGCCAGTACCCGGGCATGGGCACTGGACGGAGGGCTGATGCTGTTTCAAATTTGCAGTATAGCTGCGACTGCTATATCTAAGTACCATTATAAAGGCCAAAGGTCAAAATGTGGTCAAGGAACAGAAAAAAGTTCTTGTTTGTGACGCAGCGTAATGATGTATAATACATCTATGGAGGCAGGCAATTATGGCAAAATACAAAGCAATACCGCTGGGGTTCATGACAGTTGGAGAGGCTGCGAAGAAAATAGGCGTTACTGTCCGCACATTGCAATACTACGACAAGGAAGGCTTGCTATCCCCTTCGGCAGAGAGCGAAGGCGGCCGCAGGCTTTATACAGATAAAGACCTGGTCATGCTCCATCAAATCATATCTTTGAAATCATTGGGGTTTTCTCTGGATGATATAAAGCATCGCTTGACATCTTTAGAAACGCCCACCGATGTGGCAGCCGCCCTTACCGAACAGGCAGACAGCATACGGGAGAAGATAGAACAGCTCACCGCTTCTTTGACAGCAATCGAACAGTTAAAGGAAGAGGTGTTACAAATGCAGACAGTCAATTTCAGGAAGTATGCAGATATTATCGTGAATCTACAGATGAAAAACGACTCTTACTATCTCATCAAGCGTTTTGATGACGATACGCTGGATCATATCCGCAATCGGTTCGATAAGGAGAGCGGGTTGGATTTTATGGATAGGTTCAACCGTCTGAGCGATGAAATGATAGAACTCCAAAAGGCAGGCGTGTCCCCTGAAAGCGAGGAATGCCAAGGAGTCGTAAAAGCGTATTGGGGACTGATTACGGAATTTACGGGCGGCGATATGAGCATGCTCCCGAAATTGATGGAGATGGGCCATATCGATACCGCTGCAAATGCCTGGGAAGAAAGGCAGAAAATGGTAAACGCCTATTTAGAGCCGGCTTTGCAGGTCTACTTTTCAAGACTGGGAGAAAATCCCTTTGAGGAGGTGGAAGGATGAATCATGCCATACAGGTTCGTGGATTAAAGAAAAGCTATGGCGGCAACATTGTTCTTGGCGGGCTTGATTTAGACATTGAAAAGGGAGAAACCTTCGCTCTGCTGGGCGTAAATGGCGCGGGAAAAACCACAGCCCTGGAATGTATGGAGGGCTTGAGAAAATATGACAGCGGCACGATCACGGTAAACGGGAAAATGGGGATTCAGCTGCAGTCCTCCTCACTACCCGCCCATATCAAGCCCATGGAGGCAGTCAGATTATTTGCAAAATGGAACAGGGCAGAGATTGATTCCACTCTGCTGCACGCTCTTGGCATGGAAGAAATAGAGAAGAAGCAGTACCACCAACTGTCCACAGGACAAAAGAGGCGACTGCATCTCGCCCTTGCCCTTATCGGCAATCCGGATATTATTTTTCTGGACGAGCCCACTGCGGGGCTTGATGTCGAAGGAAGGGCTTCACTGCACGAACAGATCCGCAAGCTCAAGTCACAGGGAAGAACCATTGTTTTGGCAAGCCACGATATGGCAGAAGTGGAAAGCTTATGTGACCGCATTGCCATTTTGAATCATGGGAATATCGCCTTCTGCGGCACAGCAGCGGAACTGACTGATAAGCTTGGGGAAAAGTATTTTATCCATATCAAAACCAGGCAGGGGACGCGCACTTTTGAAACGGATACGATTGAAGACACTTTGGTTTCCCTGCTTCATGATCTGAAGCAAAAAGGGATTCATATCTTGGATATGAAAGTTGACCGCGGTACGCTGGAACAGCATTTTATGGAAATGGCAGGGAGGGAGACGGAATGAACGGTTTTTTATATGGCGTGGCGTTACAGTGGAAACTGGATATACGAAGCAAGTCCCTCTTAGTCACCTGCTATATCGTCCCGCTGATTTTCTTTCTTCTCATGGGCGGTATTTTCACTTCCGTCATGCCCGAAATGGGAAGCACGCTGATACAGTCCATGATCGTAATGAGTGTTTCGATGGGGGCCTTTATCGGATTGCCGCCGTCGTTGCTTGAAACTTACGGAAGCGACATCAAAAAGGTTTATAAAGCAAACGGCGTGCCTCTCTGTTTAGGGCTTGTTACCATGTTCCTTTCGGCCTTTGTCCATCTGATGGCCACCTGTGCCGTGATAGCGCTGCTTGCCCCCGTCCTATTTGAAGCAGCCCTGCCCACACAGCTTCCGTTCTTCTTTCCTGCGCTTGCCATATATATGCTTGCGTCGTTGAGCATTGGAAGTGTATTAGGGCTGACGGTAAAAAATCAGGCGAAGCTGACCATGATAGCGCAGCTGGTGTTCCTGCCCTCCATCATGCTCTCGGGGATTATGTTCCCTGCCGACCTGCTGCCCGATTTTCTGGAAGCCGCAGGGCGTATCTTCCCTGCTTCCTGGTGCTACCGGTTGATGTTGGATAATGGATTCTGCTTCGAAAATCTATGGTATCCAATAGTTATCTTTATTACGTCTGTATTTATATGTGTAATCGTTTTGAAAAGGCAAAAAGAAAAGTAGTTTTCAGGGACAAAACTATCACCCCACCTTGTAGACTGCCAGTTTAATTGTCACACAGCCTCCACCGGAAGCCTTGTTTGAAAGCTCCAGGCTTCCACCATGTTTCTGGCTGAGGACACGGCTTGTAGCCAATCCCAGACCCATATGCTCCCCAGTTTTATCCTCAGAATAAAGAAGCGTGTTCTTTTTGCCAAGCATTGCCCTTGAAAAGCCTCTGCCGTCGTCCGAAATGCTGATCGTAAGCATGCCGTCGGCAAGGGCGTACTCAAAAATCACCTTGCTTCTGGCATATCGGATGGCATTGGAAAAGATATTCTCAACAATGCGGTAGAATATCTGCTCGTCCAATTTCACCTGACATTCGGAGATGTCGGAATGGAATACAAGCTCCAGGCCATGCTGTTTTGCCAGAAGCGAAAGGCTCTCCGCAGCGCTTCTTAAAAAGTCCGGTAATCGGACTACAGAATACTTTGTTTCCGTCTCTTCGATGGCGTTCAGGTCACGGATAGTATCGGTGTAATGCTCAAGCCGTTTTGCCGTTATCGCAAGGTTTTGCAGGGTATGCCGCAATTCTTCGTCACCTAAGTTTCCATCTGCCAGGCACTGCTGCATGTATTCCACATATCCCTCAACAATCGCAATGGGATTTCTAAGGTCATGAGCCACCGACGCCTGCAAGATCCTGCGCTGCCTGGTCATGTTCCAGAGCTGACGGTTGTTATCATAGAGCGCCTGCCGCATCTCCTCAAAAGCGATGCAGAGCCTGCCCAATTCATCGTTCCTGTGATAATCAACCATGAAATCAAGATCCTGCTCCCTGATATGTTTCGTCGCATCGGCAAGCACCTGAATGGGCGGCCACAGTTCCCTACTGTAAAACCACCATGCGCACAGCATGATACCCGTAATGGAATAGACAAAGGGAAGCACCACCATGGAAAGGCCTGTGACTCTGTAGAGCAACTGCTGCTTTGGGCGGAGCGTTGAGAAACCGGACTCGATTTTCTCTATGATGAATTTCGTATTCTCCAGCGTCACATCCGCCCCGGCAGGGACGAGCATATTCATCCGGGCCGGTTCGTCAAGGATGACCCGCTGCCCTCCCTCTAATACCGTCCCGTCCGCCGTGACCGTCCGGGTATTCAGCCAGACTTCCCGGGAATCGGGAAGCATCGCCTTCTGTATACGCCAGCATCCGTAAATGGTCAGGGCAGATGCCGCAAAAACAAGAAACATGGTAACGGCTACCGCCCAGATAAAGGCGCTTTTCATTGATTTGGGTTTCCTCATTTTTTCCATCTGTAGCCCATCCCCCAAACTGTCTCGATGTATTCCCTGCCCGCAGCTTCCTTCAGCTTATTCCTGATCTTCCGGATATGCTCTTTTATCACTCCGCTGTCTCCTTCGGCGTCAAGCCCCCAGACAGCTTCATAAATCCGTTCCCTGTCGAAGATCTGATTGGCGTTGCGCATCAGGAACTCCACGATATCAAACTCACGGTTCGACAGGTTCAGCGGCTTTTCCCCATAAAAAACCGTCCGTTCCGCCAGATTTACAATCAGACCCTGGGAAGATACGATTTTAGGCGTGCATTTGCTCCGCTCGTCCCTCCGCAGGTGGGCCTCCACTCTCGCGGTCAATTCCTTCAGGCTGAAAGGCTTGGTTATATAGTCGTCACCGCCGGCCTGCAAGCCGTTTACCTTGTCCTGTTCCGTAATCCGGGCTGTCAGAAACAAAATGGGGCAGACCACATTTTGGCGTATCATTTTGCACAGCTCCAGCCCGTCCATTTCCGGCATATTGATGTCGAGCAGGATCAAATCCGGATAGATATTCAGCATGGATATTGTCTGCTCCGCATTTTCCGCTGCAAAAACCTCGTATCCGCACTTCCGTAAGTGACTTGACAATAACTCTGTCAGCATTTTTTCATCATCAACAATGAGTAT
>NZ_CAJUCP010000063.1 GCF_910585425.1 uncultured Acetatifactor sp.
CCATCGTAAGTGAGAGTGAGAGCACCTCAACCGTAGTAAGTGAGAGCGAGAGCACTAGCACTGTGGTAAGCGAGAGCGAGAGCACCTCAACCGTAGTAAGTGAGAGCGAGAGCACCAGTACTGTGGTAAGTGAGAGCGAGAACACCAGCACTGTGGTAAGCGAGAGCGAGAGCACCAGTACCATCGTAAGCGAGAGTGAGAGCACCTCAACCGTGGTAAGTGAGAGCGAGAGCACCAGTACGTTGGTAAGCGAGAGCGAAAGCACCAGCACCATCGTAAGTGAGAGTGAAAGCACGAGTACCGTAGTAAGCGAGAGTGAGAGCACCAGCACTGTGGTAAGCGAGAGCGAAAGCACCAGCACCATCGTAAGTGAGAGCGAGAGCACTAGCACCATCGTAAGTGAGAGTGAAAGCACGAGTACGGTGGTAAGCGAGAGCGGGAGCACGAGTACTGTGGTAAGTGGGAGCGAAAGCACCTCTACTGTGGTAAGCGAAAGCGAGAGCACCAGCAGTTCGGCCAGCGAGAGCGCAAGTACTTCGGCCAGCGAGAGCGCAAGTACTTCCACCAGTGAGAGCGCAAGCAGTTCGGCCAGCGAGAGCGCAAGTACTTCCACCAGTGAGAGCGCAAGCAGTTCGGCCAGCGAGAGCGCAAGTACTTCCACCAGCGAGAGCGCAAACAGTTCGGCCAGCGAGAACGCAAGTACCTCGGCCAGCGAGAGCGCAAGCAGTTCGGCCAGCGAGAGCGCAAGCGCTTCCACCAGCGAGAGCACAAGTACCTCTATGAGCGAGAGCAGCAGCGCTTCGGCTAGCGAAAGCTCCAGCACCTCCGCATCAGAAAGCAGCGCAGTGATTCCCGGAGGAGGCGGTGCAACGGACGGCGGCAGTGTATCGGCAAGCATGAGCACCAGCACTTCGGAGAGCCTCTCCACCAGTGCGTCTGAGTCCACCAGCACCAGCGCCAGTGAGGCTGCAAACATAGCGGGTGACATGGAGAATATCGATGACGAGCCCACACCTCTGGCGGGGCCTGGAGAAGGAGAAGATGCCGATTTGGCCGGAGACGGAGAGGATGACCTTGTGGAGCCGGATAACGGGGAGGATGAGGACGTGCCTCTTCCGGTTGAGGAGGATGAGGAGCCGGAGATGGAGGATTTCGAAGACGATACTGTGCCTTTGAGCAGCCCTGACCTGGTAGTGGGAGCGAAACATTGCATCACCCACTTCCTGGAGCTGATTCTGGCAGGCGGTGTGACAGCCTATGGCTTTGGAAGCACCAGGAAGCAGAAGAAGGAAATTGATGACCTGAAGAGAGGAAAGAGAGGATAAGGAATATGGCAGATTTTTTTGGACAATTGACCCCGGTGTGTTGGTGGGATTTCCTTGGCCTGACCGCCCTGGCAGCATCGGTTGCCTTCGTCGTCATAAGAAAGCGCCAGCTGAATAAGGAGCAGCGGGAACTGGAAAGCGGCAGGATTTAATGGCAGCTGACTGGGAGAAACATTGAAGTAAAGAGTGGTAAATAGGATTAGTGGCCGCCTTGTATGAGGTGGTCACTAATTCCAATATTACTGGGAGAATGATTGTGCAAAAAGGGAATGGGAAAGAAAATGTACTGAAATACAAACTGATGTATTCGGGAATTATTCTTTTGGTGTACATAGTGGGGAAAAACATTCCCCTGTATAAGATAGATGTGTCCGCATACGAACAGACATCTGTCGGTGCGGAGGATCTTCTGGTTCAGACTGTCGGCGGAGATTTCAGCCGTTCCTCCATATTGGCCCTGGGTGTGTTTCCCTCCATGATATCGGCATTGCTGATACAGTTGTATCTGGCGGTCCGGGGGCTGTTCACCAAGGTCAAGGTCTCTCCGGGGAAGTCCCAGCGCCTGACAGTGGCAGTGACGCTTGCCATAGCCGTCTTCCAGGCCGTGGCCCGGGTGCCGGAGCTGCGGTTTGCAGTGTCCGGGGGAATGCTGTCGGTAGCGAAGATGATAGCAGGCATGGAGATGGTGACAGGGGCCATGTTCATTATGTGGCTGTGCGACAGGAACGGGAAGTATGGGATTAGCGGCAGGATGGTGTTTGTGACAGTGAACGTCCTGGAGCGGATCTGGATGACGCTGCTGGGGCATTCTCTGCAGAAGCTGGCTGTGCCCCTGGCTTTGGGAGCCCTGATGATGCTGGTGATTCTGCTGATGGAGAATACGGAGAAGCGGATTCCGGTACAGCGGATTTCAATACACAATATCTATTCGGACAAGAATTATCTGGCTGTCAAGTTCAACCCGGTGGGAATCATGCCGGTGATGTTTACCTCAGCAGTGTTCCTGCTGCCGCAGCTTCTGGTGTCCCTGTTGGGAGTTTTCTTCCCGCAGCAGGCAGGGATAGCCTGGTGCCAGGAGAACCTGTCGCTGACAAGGCCCTTTGGCATCTTTGTCTACATTGCCTGTGAATATGTGCTTACCATCGGATTTTCACTGCTGATGCTTAACCCCGGGGATATCGCGGAGCAATTCTTGAAAAGCGGGGACAGCATCGTGAATCTCCATGCGGGACATGACACCAGACGGTATTTGGGCAGAGTCATGCGAAGGCTGGGTCTTTTGAGCGCTACGGTGATGGGGGCGTGCATAGCAGTGCCTCTGGTCCTGCAGCTTCGGGGAGATATTGACAGCGCCCTGGTGATGCTTCCCACCTCCCTGATGATGCTGATGGGATTTTCCTGCAATATGTACCGGGAAGTCAGCACGCTCCACAGCTATGATGCATGTAGGCCCCTGCTGTAAGGGGAAAGCCCGGTGAGACGTTTTTATGGAAGAGGGAGCGCACAGGATTTTGCAGTCAGACATCCGGGGGCTCTGGCTGCATGGCCATGCGCCAGGGATTACAGGATGTGATGCATACAGGATGGGAGTGGAGAAATGTTATATTTTATTCCGGCATGGTACAAGGAGAAGGAATGGTGCGAAGACGAACAGAGCTGGCGCGTGAAGCGCGCCCATTCGGAATTCGATGATACGGTGAAGCAGATTCAGCTCTTCCACCGTAGCGGGGCATATGAGTACCGAATCATGCTCCTCTCCGCAGCTCCGAATTTCCGGCATTTCCTCCACAGGCAGGGGGTATATCGGGCCCCGTACTGGTCCTGTTTCGATGCCATACAGGAGATTCGGCGCAGAAAGGTCAGGGTATGGTCCTTCCATGACCTGAAGTGGCCTGCGGGAATCGAATTCCTCTATACTCCCTTTGTGGTGGTGGCAATGCTGGGGAATGAGAAATATGCCCAGGTCGACTTTGGAGAGGATGGGAATCCGATTTGGGTGGAGCTGTACCAGGGCGGTGTGGTATGCCGCCGGAATATCTATGATGACAGAGGCTTCATTGCCAGTACGATTCTGTATGAGGAAGGCCAGCCGGTCTGCCAGGACTATCTGTGTGAGAACGGAACCTGGAAGCTGCGGTGCTATCGGAAGGACGGCCATGTGGAGATTAACAGGAAGTGCCCGGAATACCTGCTGGAGTATGGAGGAAAGTGGCATACGAGACGGTTCTTCAGGAGATCCTACGACAGCATCGGGCAGGTCGTATATGAAGTGCTGGCATCCTATCTGGAGCTGACGGATGCAGAGGATATCTTCTGCGTGGCCATGCACGGTCTGCATGTGCACCTGCTGGGCAGGAACCTGAGGGGCAGAAAGAAGATTCTGTCTTTCTTCCAGGACAGGTATCAGGTGGGAAGCGACTCGGTGGTATTGGAAATGATTCGGCAGGCTGATTATGTGGTGGCAGATTCCAGAGAGACCGCCCGGAGGATACAGAAACAGGTTGCTGTAGACAACGGGCGGCTGGCTGCGATTCCGCCTTATGATACCAGGACAGACGAGGGAATCGGTCTGCAGATGGGAGTCCAGAAGATTCTGGTGCCGGTGGACGGTCTGGACGATGGGACATTCAGGGAGATGATACGCATCATGGGGGCCTGCCTTCCCCAGAAGGAAAACATGCGCATCCACCTTTTTACCAGGGAAGCCAGATATGACAGGAAACGAAGGCTTCTGGAGCAGGTCCGCAGGGAGCTGGACAGTGCCGGCATGCCGGAAGAATGGGCTGCCGATACAGAGGGCGCGATGGTCTCAGAGAATGATCTGGAAGGTGAGGGAAGGATTTCCGCCCGCTTCTTTCCGGAGCAATGTGTGGACGAACTGTCTGTGAGCAAATGTATGCGGGAGCAATGGCTGCTGGTAGATCTGCGGAATGTCCCGGAACAGTACCTGCAGATTAATGCCATCAGTTTCGGAATTCCTCAGATTGTAAGGAGAAGGACAGATTTTATAGAACATGGAGGCAATGGTATTGTACTGGACGGGCTGGAGCGGCTGCCAAAGGCGCTGGACTATTATCTGAATGGGCTGAAGCACTGGAACGAAGCAAAGGTGTATTCCTATGAAATCAGCAGGGAGTATACCACTGCCCGGCTGTTGGAGATGTGGGGGGAGGTCATGGACAGCGTTGGATGAGATACGTATCTTGCAACTGGGGCAAGAAGACTGGAGGAAAATCTATGCACTGCCGGAGGGCGTGGCCCTGGATCATGCGGAGGCCTTCCGGGAACTGCCGGAGAAGCCTTATGATATGTTCTTTCTGGACAGGAATCCTCTGGACGAGGAGATAGAACTGCTCTTCCAGGGGGCAAAGGCTTATACCCTCTTCGTGACCGACAGGGTGGAGGTTCAGGGCAGGGCAGAATGGCTCTGCCGCAGCAGGAAGGCCCGGCACATCGCAAGGACGGATATACAGAGATTCCTCACAGAGGAATCCAGGTATTACTATTCGCGGCCCTATGGGGAGAAATTCAGACTGGCGGATGTGGCCATCGCTCAGGGGTTCCAGGGAAAGATAAGGTGGAACGGGAACCAGAATGTGCTGTTGGAGGCAGACTTCGGGGATGCCTTCCGCCAGGTTGCCTACTGGCGCTACAACAGCCCGGTGCCCCGGGGACAGGCTGTTGATTTCTGGCTGGAATATCACAGGGACCCTGAGGTGGAGATTTCCATGGTGTTGACTCTCTTCGCCGCGGGAAGCGCCTCTGACGTGCTGGAACAGTGGGAGCTGGGAGAAGGGGAACTGGAAAAGGTGGTCCAGGTGGCATGCGGAAAGGGGGACGGCACTTTCTTCGTCTCGCTCCGGGCAAAGGGCAGGGGAAGGCTATGGCTGACAGCTCTGCACAAGAGGATTTCCAGGGGGAGCCATGGATATTTCCTGCCGGGGGGAGAGCGGTACGTGACAGCGGGACGGGAGGAGGCATTCTGCTATTTCGAGCCGGGAGACATGAAGCCGCCCTTGAATGTGTATTTCTCCGGATACAAGACATTACAGGGATTCGAGGGCTACTATATGATGCGGGGTCTGGGATGCCCTTTTCTGCTGTTGTCTGAGCCCAGGCTGGAGGGCGGAGGGTTCTATATGGGTTCCCCTGACTATGAACATATGTTTGAAAATGCTATCAGAAAACACATGGAGGAACTGGGATTCACTGCGGAGCAGGTGATTTTGTCGGGCCTGTCCATGGGGACTTTCGGTGCCATCTATTATGGATGCGACATCCGTCCCCATGCCATGATTGTGGGCAAGCCCCTGGCCAGTATCGGGAATGTGGCAGCAAACGAGAAGCATCTACGTCCCGGGGGATTCCCCACTTCACTGGATGTGCTTCGCGCCCAGTGCGGCGGCCTGGGTGAGGAGGACGTGGAGCGGCTCAATGAGAAGTTCTGGAAGAAATTCCGGGAGGCGGACTGGGGAAATTCAAAGTTCGCCATTGCGTACATGATTGAGGATGACTACGATGCAGATGCCTATGAGACCCTGCTCTCCCACCTGCAGTCAGGCGGCGTACAGGCCTATGGGAAAGGGCTGCATGGACGGCACAATGACAATACACAGGGCATCATAAGCTGGTTCCTGGGGCAGTACAACAAGATACTGCGGGAGGACTTCGGCAGGAGGAGGGAAGGGTGAAGGGATTCTTGAGACGGTTCGCCTTCCGTGGCGGCAGCGCGCAGGAGCAGCCAGGGAACAGAATAGCCACAAGGGAAAAATGGATAATCTACTGGAATGAGTATTCTTCCGATACCTACCTGTATGGATCGGAGGTAATATACCATGCCAGGGATGATGTGGAATTCTATAATGAGCTGATGCCTCCAGGGACGGTGATCAAACAGTGGTATTCCAGGACCTACTACCAGATGCAGCGGATAGAACCGGCCCTGCCCATGATAGACGGCGAGGGGGAATACAGGCTGCGGGTTCACATAGACTGTCCCGAAGGGGAGAGATGGCTGATACAACTGGTGTTCTATGACAAATATGACGCCGAGGCAGGGCGCATCGCCATAAGGGAACCGGTGGCTTACTTCCAGTGTCCCCTGAGGACTTACAGCTATCGCATGCAGCTGATGAATGGCGGTATGACCCGCTTCCACTTTCATTTTATAGAGATTCAGGAAATAGAACATGAGACGGACGAGGCATTTGAAGAAACTGTATAAGATTCTGAGAAAGGTCAGGAGCTATGAGGAACAGATGGCGCGGCTTACCGACCAGGAGCTGGCCCACCTGACGGATGAGTTCAGGGCGCGCCTGGCAGGGGGGGAGACCCTGGACGGCATTCTGCCAGAGGCGTTTGCAGCAATCTGCGAGGCAGACCGCCGTATTCTGGGGATGTATCCTTTTGATGTGCAGGTGCTGGGAGGCATTGCGCTGCACCAGGGATGCCTGGCAGAGATGCATACAGGAGAGGGGAAGACCCTGATGGCGACCCTGCCCCTTTATCTGAACGCCCTGACGGGAAAACTCGCCATCCTGGTGACAGCCAACGAATACCTGGCCTGCAGGGACGCGGAGGAGCTGGGGCCGGTATACCGCTTTATGGGACTGACCGTGGCCACAGGCGTCCCGACCAGGGAACAGGAAGAATTCGGCACAGAGGAGAAGAAGGCGGTATATGCGTCAGATATTGTATATACCACCCACAGCGCTTTGGGTTTTGACTATCTGATGAACAATCTGGTGAAAAACGCCAAAGAACGTTTCCTGCGGGAGTATTACTATGTAATCGTTGATGAGGCAGACTCCGTGCTGCTGGACGGCGCACAGACCCCCCTTGTGATATCCGCCTCCCCCAGGGTGCAGTCCAACCTGTATGAGGTGGCGGATTTTTTCGTCACTACATTGGTGGAAGAAGAGGACTATATGCTGGAGGAGGGAAAGGTATGGCTCACGGAGGAAGGCATCCGGTATGCGGAGACTTTCTTCCAAATCGATAATTTCTATGGCAGGGAACACTTCGAGATCAACCGCCATGTAATCCTGGCTCTGCGGGCCAGGAAGCTGTTCGAGAGCGGGGAGAACTACATGGTGAGCCGGGAGGGGGAACTGCTGCTGTTGGACAGCAGTACAGGCAGGACATTGAAAGGAATGAAGCTCCGGGGAGGACAGCATCAGGCGCTGGAAGTGAAGGAAGGCCTGAAGCCTACCCAGGAGAGCCGTGCGGTGGCCGTCATCACCTTCCAGAACCTGTTCCGGATGTTCCCAAAGCTGGCGGGAATGAGCGGGACCATGGCAGATGCCGCTGAGGAGCTGCGGGATATCTACGGCGTGAAGGTGGTGGTCATTCCGCCTAACCGCCCCGGAAAAAGGGTGGATCTGCCGGACTGCTATTTTCCGAATACGAAGAAACAGGTCGCAGCGGCAATCATAAATGCCCTGGAAATCCATAGGACAGGCCGCCCTGTGCTGATAGTGGCGGCCAATATCGAGAATACAGAGAAGATCCATCAGGCATTCCTGCGTAAGAAGATACCCCACAATGTCCTGAGTGCCAGCAATGCCTACTGGGAAGCGCAGATTGTCAAGGAGGCGGGCCGGCAGGGGGCAGTGACCGTGGCTACCACCATGGCAGGCAGGGGAACAGACATCAAGCTGGGAGAGGGCGTGGAGGAACTGGGGGGACTGGCGGTAATCGGCATCGGTCGGATGGAAAATGTGAGAATGGAGCGGCAGGCCCGGGGACGGGCCGGCAGACAGGGAGATGCAGGCAGCAGCCAGTTCTTCGTGTCCCTGCAGGATGACGTGATGGGGGAGAATCCCGCCTATGACAAATACATAGAGGGGAAGAAGCGCATCAGCAGACGGAGGCTGCAAAAATACATCGACAAGGCCCAGGTGATGGGGGAGGAATCCGCAGTCCTGAGTCGGAAGCGTTCTGTGGACTATGACAAGGTAATCCAGAGGCAGAGGAGCCTGATATACGCCACCAGGGATAAGCTGCTGGAAGGGGAGGAACTCCCCATGGAAATGATATTGGAGATGGCTGAGCGGAACATAAAACGGTTCCTGGCTTCCGGAGGGCTGGCCGATATGCGTGCATTGAACCGCTATATCCTGGACAACATTTCCTATCGGCTGGAGGATGCGGCGCCGGATTTCTCCCCGGGGGACAGGAAGGCCATAGAGAGGTATCTCATGGAGAGGGTACGGCAGGGGCTGGAGGAACAGGAGAAGAAGACGGGCAGTACCGGCCGCATGAACCAGTTCATGCGCGTGGCGGTGCTGAGCGCCATCGATGAGGCCTGGGTGGAACAGGTGGACTATATGCAGCAGCTCCAGTCAGCGGTATCAGGCAGGGCCACCGCCCAGCGCAACCTGCTGTTCGAGTACCAGGACGATTCTTTCGCATCGTTCCGGAGCATGGAGGGCACTGTCTATGAGAATGCCATGCGGAATATCCTGTTGAGCGATATCTATGTGGATGAGAAGAGACAGCTCCATATTGTATTTCCCTGAAAGGGAGGCTCTGGGCGGGGAAGGGGAACTGGCCGGGAAGGCTACAGACAGGAGCGAGGGATTGGCCGGGAACACTGGACAGAGAGGATGGAGGAATCCGGTCCGGGAATCTGTACCGGGGAAAGCAATGGAGGAATGACAGGCAGTGGCGGTTTATGTATGCAGTCTTTTGGTGGGATATTCTCCAAATGGGGTGGATTATGCACAGGGATACCGTGCCGGGATTCTGAGAAAAATGTCCTGCCCTGTGCGGTATATTTTCGCAGAACTGCCCGAAAGACGGGATGTCATATTTTATGAGAGCCTTGGGATAAAGGAAGAGGAGATGCTCAGTATGTACCACTCTCTTCTGGACCGGCCGGCTCTGGGACTGGCGGTGATGGTACAGGATAAGCTGATGGAGTTAAGGCAGAGCCTGGAAATCACAGATGTGGAATACCGGGATGCGGATGTACGGTTGTGGAAGGACAGCATGGTGGCAGCCTCGCTGATATTTGACCAGAAGGAGCCGGATGCACTTGCTATGGTTCATTTCTTCCACCAGGGAAAGCTGATTCGTACAGAATACTATACAGACCATATGGCCTATGTTGACTATTTTGTGACGGCAGAGTCGGAGCACGGGCTTTATGCGAAGAAGATAAAACGTACCTATTGTCATGGGAATGGATCCATTGCTTATGAACAGATTTTTGAAGGGGAGAAGTCATGGTATCTGTTCCCGGATGGAAAGATGCTTACGAAAGCGGAGTTCATCGCGGAATTTGTAAAGGGATTGCATTTGTCCCGGAAGGATACAGTCCTAATAGACCGTTTCGCTCAGATGGATTACATCCAGCTGCTTTTCCAAGAGAAGGGTTCGGCTCGGATGATAGCCGTCATGCACGCCGGACACTATTTTGAAAAGGGGGAGAGCAGCTATACCGTGAACTTCAACCAGGATTACAATTATCTGTTCAAGTATTCCGGCATGTTGGATGCGGTCGTGGTGTCTACCTGGCAGCAGAAGGAGGATCTGGAGGACAAGCTCCGGGAGTATGGTTGTACTGTTCCCCGCATCGTGGTCATTCCAGCAGGCGGTGTGGACAGGTTGCGGTATCCGGACAAGGGGAGGAAGAGGGGATCTATCTTATCGGTCTCCCGGATTCATCCTCATAAAAGAGTCGACTGGCTCATAAAGTGCGCCGTAAAAGCACACCAGGTGAATCCGGATATCTCATTGGACATCTATGGCATGGGGGACCAGGAATACGTGGCTGCAATGAGGAGACTGGTAGAAGAACATCAGGCCCAGTCCTATATTCGGTTCATGGGACACCAGGATGTCAGGGAAATTTACCGGAACTATGAAGTGTTTCTGACGGCCTCTACTTTTGAAACCTTGGGTCTCTCCATACTGGAGGCTATTTCCTCTGGAACAGCGGTAATTGGGCTGGATGCGAAATATGGAAGTCGTCTATTGGTTCATTCTGGGGAGAATGGCTATCTGGTTAAGTTTGCACCCTCTTCTGTTAACGAGGATACAGAGAAGCTGGTTGATAGCTTGGCTGAAAAAATTATAGAAATTTTTCGTAATCCAGAATGTTTGGAGAGGTTTCATACGAATTCTTATATAATTGCAGAAGAATATTCCATGCAAGCTATTTCGGATAAGTGGATGGAATTGCTGTAATAACTCTTTGACAGAAAGGGGGGAAGATTGATATGATTTATAGTTTTCATCATTATTATCATTGGTTAAAGGGTGGTGTGGAGACAGGGCAGGCGTATCGGGCAAAACTTTTTCGAAAGATGGGAATGGATGCTAAATTTGTATTTGCCACTACATTTCCTGAACATAATATTTGGGATGAGACAAGGGAATTGGGTTACTTGGATTCAGAGGTTCTGTGGATGTATAGTTTTTTTACGGATTGTAAGCCTTCACCAGTTACTTTTACTTTGGCGCAGCTGGAGGATACTTTTGAGGAAGAGTTTGTTTATTCTAGAAGTGGAACCTGTGTGACATATACGTTTCCGCGGATGAATATCTATTACACCGCATTTTTGGCAGATGGTAGTAGTGACATTGTACATAGTCTTGTGATGATTTCCAATGGCTGTCTGATACGAAAGGATTATTATACCTATTGTAGAGTGTACTCGGAATTTTACATTCCGGTAGAGGGGCATGCAAAACTGTATTTGAGAAGGTTTTTTAATGAAAATGGAGTGGTTGCATATGAAGAGATGGTAGATGGGGACAGAGTGATTTATAAATTTCCGAACAGGTTGGTCTATTCCAGAGAAGAGTTGCTGGGATATATGATGACCTGTCTTGGCTTTACTGAGAAGGATGTAGTTCTGATAGATGGAGAGTGGGGAATGATTGACAGAGCTGCATTCATACAGAATGCATTTCCGGCAAAGGTTGGTTTTATTATTCACTCTGGGCATTATCGCTATAGCGATGAGGAACATATTTTGTGGTACGATGTGTTTGAATATGCGCTCTCCCATCCTGAAAGGATTTACTTTTTTGCGACGAATACAGATGCACAGAGTCAGCTACTTCGAGAACAATTCCATTATTATAAAGGAAAGGATGTCAGGGTAGAGACGATTCCGGTGGCTGGCCTGGATAGGATTCGCATACCTCAGGAGGGCAGGAAGCCACATTCCCTCATTACAGCCGGACGATTACAGGTCGATAAGCGAACGGGTTGGATTATTGAAGCTGTAGTGATAGCCAGAAAGGTAATTCCAGATTTGATTCTGGATATCTATGGGGAAGGCGATGAGAAAGACAAGCTACAGGAACAGATAGAGCGGTTAGGCTGTAGCAGTTATGTGCGCTTATGCGGTTTTCGGAAATTGGAGGAGATTTACCAACAATATGAGGCTTATGTGTCAGCATCTTTCGGAGAGACCTTCGGCATAACACTGTTGGAGGCAGTTGGTTCAGGACTTCCCATAGTGGGATTTGACCTGCCATATGGAATGCAGGTATTTGTGGAAGACGGGAAAAACGGATACAGGATTTCCCGGATTTCAAGTGAGGGGCTGGCGGAGGGGATTGTCAGGCTTTTTACAGAAGCGAACCTGGAATCCTTTCGGAAATATTCGTATCAGAAAGCAGAAAGCTACCTGGAGATAGAGATAGAGAAGAAATGGAGGGAGGTATTATCTTGACAGTTCATATCACAAATATCTATGGTTTAGCTGGCACAGTAAGAAAAGCGCAACAGATGGTAGCGAATATAGCGAAAAGGGATTTACATTTCAATGAACTTGGTATTTATAAATATCCCATGCATACGGACACGGCAGACATGCTTCGCACCCGTCTGGATGGAGTCATAGCCTCGGTAGGGTATGGGGATGTGGTAATCTTCCAATTTCCCACATGGAATGGCATTGCGTTTGATGAAGCATTTGTGGCACATTTTAATGGATATAGAGAACTGAAAAAGATTTTCTTTCTGCATGATGTCCCCCCATTGATGGACAATAGGGTACTTAAAGAGCTGGACAGATATATCGCGCTTTATAACAGGGCAGACTTGATTATTCTTCCATCCCGGAATATGGCAGATTACCTGTGCTCCAAAGGACTTACTGTGAAGAAAACAGTTATCCAGAGAATGTGGGATGCGCCTGTGGATATTGACCTGGCAGAGAAGCCACCCTTTCGAAGACGGATAAACTTTGCGGCAGACGTAGTACAAGTTCCCCGGTCTTTTGTGCAACATTGGGACAGCGACATGGTGGAACTGGCAGTTACGGCGCAGCCGGGAGAATATGTCTGGGCTGAAGGCCGGAATATCCGTTATCTGGGGTGGTTCAACCACGAAAATCTCCTGACAGATGCATTGAGGAAGAGCGGCGGCTTTGGCCTGCTCTGGCACGATGATTTGGCATGGATTGAGTATATGAAGCGGAATGCCTGTTGTAAACTTGGCACCTATCTGGCCGCAGGCCTTCCGGTGATTGTGCATGAGAGCATTCCTGAAGCAGACACGATTCGCAGGAAGCATTTAGGGCTGACAGTGGCATCCATGGAGGAAGCGATAGGCCGTGTAGCGATTATTACAGAGGAGCAGTATGTGCAGATGAGGCAAGCGGCAGATTCTTTTGGTTACCTGATTCGAAGTGGTTACTTTACCAGAAAGCTGCTGACGGATGCAGTGTTCCAACTGCTGTATGATTGACGTTGAAGACGGGAAAAGGCAAGGGCGATGATTTATAATTTTCACCACTTTTACTATTGGCTGAAAGGCGGTGTGGAGACAGGGCAGGCATACCGGGCGAAGCTGTTCCGAAAGCTTGGGCTGGACGCGAAGTTTGTCTTTGCCACGACCTTTCCGGAGAGGAACATCCAGCAGGAAACATCTTATCTTGGCTTTCTGGATTCCGAAGTAATCTGGATGTATGGATTTTTCACGGACTGTAGAATTTCGCCAGTTACGTATACCTTGGAACAGTTTGAAGATACATTTGATGAGACGAACTATACTTTTTCCAGGGATGGGGCCATTATAACTTACAGGTTCCCCCGGTTGGGTGTGATTTATAAGATCTTTCTGGCAGATGACAAAGGGAATCTTGTCCACAGGGTGGAGATGATTTCCGGTGGCTGCCTGATCCGAAAGGATTATTATACCTATTGCAGGATTTATTCCGAATACTATGTTCCGGTGGACGGACAGGCGCATCTGTATCTGAGAAGGTTTTTCAACCAGGACGGAAGCGTGGCTTATGAGGAAGTGGCAGAGGGAGATAGGGTTCTATACAAATTTCCGGATCGGGTGCTATTTTCCAGGGAAGAATTGTTGGGTTATATGATGTCCCAGATGAATCTGACCAGGAACGACACGGTGATTATTGACCTGGAACCAGGAATGATTGAGAAGGCGGCCTTCATTTTGAATGCTGCACCTGCCAGGGTGGGCCTGGTGATGCATGCAGAGCATTTCTGGAATCAGGATGAGGAGCATGTTCTGTGGTATGGCATCTATGAATATGCATTCGCCCACCCGGAAAAAATCAGTTTCTTCATTACGAACACGGATGCCCAGAGAAATCTTCTCCGGGAACAGATGCAGAAGTATAAAGGAATATGTCCTGACATTATAACGATACCGGTGGTGGGGCTTCCCGGACTTCGAAAGTCCCAGAAGCCAAGGCGTAAGTTCGCATTGCTGTCTGTGGGCCGCTTGGCACCGGAGAAGCGGATGAACCAGGTGATAGAGGCCGTAGTGAAGGCCAGGGAAAAGGTGCCGGAACTGTCGCTGGATATCTATGGGGAAGGCGGGGAGAGGGGAAATCTGCAGGAGATGGTCGAAAAGCTGGGATGCGGAAATTATGTACATTTGTGTGGTTTTCAGAAACTGGATGAGGTTTATCAGGAATATGAAGCTTATGTATCTGCGTCCTACGTGGAGACATTGGGGGTGACACTTTTGGAGGCCATTGGTTCCGGGCTTCCCATTGTCAGTTATGATATGCGATATGGGGCGCAAATGTTCATTGACGAGGGGGAGAATGGCTATAAGGTGCCCTGGGAGGATGTGGAGGCACTGGCAGAGGGAATCGTCCGGCTGTTCACGGAGGCAGATTTTGAGGAGTTCCGGCGGCATTCCTATGAGAAAGCAGAAAGCTATCTGGAGAAGGAGGTGGAGAGGAAATGGCAGAACCTGTTATGTTGAAGGATACCGTATTGCTGTTCGACAGTTATTCCCCAGCCAGCAGGCGGCTGCATGAGTCGTTTCTGCGGGCGGGCTGTCCGTGTTCTGTGGTAATTCTGGAAGAGGATCCATTCCTGCCGGAGGGAGTCATGTCGGTATACGACCTGTTTCTGGGTTATTTTCAAGAGGAGGGAAGGAGCCTTGGGAAGCCCCGGTTCTTCAACGAGATTCCAGTACCTGACCATTGGAGCATCCATGCGGGAGTCGGGGAGACGGATTATGGGCGGATTACGTACCAACATGAGGAAAAAGGGCGGATCTATTACTGGGAATCCACCAGGAAATGGCTGGTGAGGGCAGTGGATTGGTTCGACAGGAAGGGGAATGTACGCTTCCGGGATTGTTACAACCGGTATGGCGCTGTCTATGCCAGGACATGTTATGACGGCCAGGGCAGGGAGCTGGGCAGAACCTGGTTTACCGTGGGAGGCCAGGAGGCAATCGTGGAGAATGCTGTCACAGGGGACCTGATTGTAAACGACGGTGAGCTGGTGAAATTTTTCCGGGCCAGGAGAGATATGATGCTTTATTTCCTGAATCGGGCCGGGGCCGGGCAGAGACGGGTCTGCTATGACTCGCTGGGGGAAGCTTTCTGGATATCCGAGAGGCTTGAACCGGCGGCCAGGCGCGGTATGCTGTTCTGGCAGGAAACCATGGAAGGAGCGGTTCCGGAGAACATGCGGAGAATCCTGGACGGGCATGCAGTACGCACAGAAAAGATTCTGCTACAGAAGCGGGGGGACTATGACAGACTGCTGGAAATGGGGGCTGACCCGGCCAGGATAGGGAAGCTGGGCCACATCTATGAGTTCAGGAAAGAAAACGGGCATCAGCCGCAGGCACTGATCTGTACCAATTCCGAGAGGATAGAACATTGTGAGGAGCTGGTCAGAGAGTTTCCGCGGATGCATTTCCATATCGCAGCAGTTACGCTGATGTCCCCAAAGCTCATGGCGCTGGAGGCATATGGCAATGTGTCGCTGTATCCATGTGTGCAGAAACCGGTACTGGACGAACTCTTCCTGTCCTGTGATTACTATTTCGACATCAACCACTGGACGGAAATCGTGTCTGCGGTATATCAGGCGTTCCTGCACAACCAGTTGATTTTTGCCTTTGAAGAGACCATACATAACCGGGAGTATGTGGCGGAGGCCCATATCTATCCGGTGGCGGAGTATGCGAAAATGGCAGCGGATGTAAGGGAAATGATGGAAAATGGAGAAACCCTGGACCGTCATCTGAAGATGCAGCTTGCGGAGGCCATGGCAGAGGACAGGGATGCCTATATGCAGGTTCTGGGCGGGATTGGCTAATATCAAGGGAAAGCAATGAAAGGCTATGGAAAAGCATGGAGAAGGAAGGATGCAGCATGGTGGTCTTCTCAGACAAATATACGGAATCTGTCAGAATATTACAGGAGACATTTCACAGAATGGGATGTGATGCAAAAATCGTGGTGCTGGAAGATGACGGATTCCTGCCGGAGGGAACGGAATCCCTTTATGAATACTTCATGTATCGGAATCGCCAGGGAGAACTTGTGGAAAAAGACCTTTTCTATAACTTTCTGGAGCTTCCTCCATTCTGGGAAGTGCGGCTGACAGGGGGAAGGGGCGCTGTCTTCCACATGGGCTGTGAAAAGGCGCGGATCTGTTTTCGGGAACCGGCAGAGAACCGGAATGTGCTCTGGGTGGAATGGCATATGGAAGACGGGTGGGTCTACCGGACCGATTTCTACAACAGATATGGTCTGCGATATGCAAGCGCATTTTCAGATACAGCGGGGAAAATGAACGCAAAGGTATATTACTCCACACAGAATCAGGAACAGGTGGTGGAGCAGCCGGGCAATCATATCATCTCACTGTTGGAGGAGGGCCAGCTTAAGAAATGTTTTGCCTCCAGGGCCGAATTCGTTCAGTATTACAGAGAGGAAAGCGGCTTGAAGGAAGCAGGTATCCTAATGGTGCAGGAAGCAGAGTCTTTAGAGGATTTGGAGCTTGTCGGCAGCGGCAGGGATTATTGGAAGCGCATCCTGTTTTCGGACAGGGGGCTGCTGGACAGATATATAGCCATGGGGGGACAGAATGGCAGCCTGTTTTACGGGATTCCGGAAGCGTACAGGGAGAACCGTGCCAGGGGAGAGGCCATGATCCTGACAGCCTCCGATCAGGTGGAGCATGTGGAAGACCTGATTAGAGGACTGCCGGACATGATGTTCCACATAGCGGCCAACACGCAGGTATCAGACAGGCTTGGAAGGTTGGCAGAGCTGGAAAATGTAAGGGTCTATCCACAGATAAGCGGCCAGGATTTGGCCGGGCTATGGGATATCTGTGATTTTTACCTGGATATCAATCATTATCGGGAGATATACAATGCAGTTTCCACGGCTCATGAGAAGAATCTCGTCATTCTGGGATTCAGGGATACCGTTCACCACAGGGAGCTGATGGCAGATGTGTGCATATATGATGGGGCTGATTGGGGGGAGATGGCTTTGGCTATTGGAAGGCTGCGGGCAGACTCAGGAGCGTTACAGGATACATTGGCATCACAGCAGGAACAGAAGCGGAAGATTTGGAGTCGGTTTATGCAGGATTTGGGACAGGGACGGTATTGAGCATAGTATATGCAGGAAAAAACAGTAGGAGGGAAGACGACCATGGTGTACAATTTTAACTTAGGCATCGGCTGGGCCAGCAGCGGGGTGGAATATGCGCAGGCTTACAGAGCCAGGCTGCTGCGGGGGATCGGCCAGGAGGCCAGATTCGTATTCACGGATATGTTCCCCAGGGAGAATATCCAGCATATGACGGAGAACATCGGCTTTCTGGATGAGGAGGTCATATGGCTTTATACGTTTTTCACAGACTGCAGGATTTCGGCGGTGACTTTTACCTTGAAACAGCTGGAGGAGACATTCGGGGACAGGAAGTTTGCCGGTGAGAGGGACGGAGCCAAGGTAAAGTATACCTTTCCGGGCACTAACACCTACTATATGGCCTATCTGGTCAACGGGCAGGAGAGAAGGGTACATCGCGTGGAGATGGTATCGAATGGCTGCCTGATTCGGAAGGATTATTACACCTATTGCAGGATATATTCGGAATATTATGCACCCCTGGACAATACGGCACATCTCTATCACCGGAGGTTTTTCAATGAGGACGGGGCGGTGGCCTATGAGGAGATCATCGATGGGGACAGGGTCATGTACCAGTTCCCGGACCGGCTCCTGTGCTCCAAGGAGGAGCTGGTGGGATATCTGGTATCGCGGCTTAACCTGACGAAAAAGGATGTGGTCCTCATCGACAGGACCACGGGAATCGGCCAGGCCATTCTGCAGAATGCCGGTTCGGCCAGGGTAGGGATTGTGATCCATGCAGACCATTTCAGCGAGGGCAACACGGACGAGGAAGCGGTGCTCTGGAACAATTATTATGAGTATGCATTTTCCCAGTGGAAGCATATCAAGTTCTACGTGGCATCTACGGATGTCCAGAACCGCCTCCTGAAACAGCAGTTCAAGAAATATATGGGCATCAGCCCCAAGGTGGTGACGATTCCGGTGGGAAGCCTGGAAGAACTGAAGAAGCCGGATAAGGCCAGGCGAAGGCATGCCCTGATTACGGCATCGCGACTGGCCGGTGAGAAGCATATCGACTGGATTATTGATGCAGTGGTGGCTGCAAGGGAGAAGGTTCCGGATATTTCCATTGACATCTATGGGAAAGGGGGAGAAGAGGAGAAGCTGCGGGCACAGATCGCGAAGCTGGACTGCGGGGATTATGTACGTCTGTGCGGCCAGCAGAACCTGCAGGAGGTCTACCAGAATTATGAGGCTTATCTGTCAGGATCCACCAGCGAGGGGTTCGGCCTTACCCTGATGGAGGCGGTGGGGGCCGGACTTCCCATCATCGGCTTTGATGTGCGGTATGGCAATCCCAACTTCATAGATGATGCGGAAAACGGATATCTGATTCCGGTACATGACAAGATGGAGAAGCAGGAGCGGGTAGAGAAGCTGGCGGCATGCATCGTGCGCCTGTTCACAGAGGCAGACCTGGAGCGCTTCCATGCACATTCTTATGAGAAGGCGAAGGCCTATCTGACCAAGGAGGTAGAAGAAAAATGGAGAGGCATACTGAAATGAAGGACACCATACTGCTCTTTGACAATTACGGAACAGACAGTCAGAACCTGCATACTTCCTTCCGGCTGGCAGGGTTCCCCTATCCGGCGGTGGTGATTGAGGACAATGGGTTCCTGCCGGAAGGGGTCATGTCTGTCTATGGCTTTTTCCTGGGGGATTTCAGGGAAGTCCTGGGGGAGGGGGCGCGCCCTAAGTTCTTCAACCAGGTAGCGGTGCCGGACTACTGGGAAATCAGCGGCACCAACTCCAGCGGATCCATACATGACGGGCCTGTGGAGCGGGGGAAGATTTTCTATGCGGAGCCTGCCCACAGGCGCCGCGTGAGGATCGTGGACTGGTATGATGAGAAGGGATGCGTCCGTTCCAGCGACCATTATAACCGCTATGGGGCCCTGTTTGCCAGGACTGTCTTCAATGCCGGAGGGAAGAAGTTCAGCAGGTCCTATTTCTCAGCCAAAGGACAGGAAGTCATTGTGGAGAATTATGTCACAGGGGATATTGTGCTCAATGAAGGGGCGGAAGTGCGGATCTTCCACACAAAGCCAGAATTCATCGTATATTTCCTGGAGCGGGCAGGGTTTCTGGAGAGCCGGATTTTCTTCAATTCCCTGTCTACGCCATTCTTTGTGTCCAACCAGCTTGCCGCAGGCGCAAAAAGGGACATTCTGTTCTGGCAGGAGCCTGCCAGGGAGGACATCCCGGGAAACATGCAGGTCATTTTCCGGGGACAGGCCAGCCGAACGGCAAATGTCATGGTGCAGAAGCGGCAGTCCTATGACAAGCTGATTGCCCTGGGGGCAGATAAAGGCATGACCCATCATTTGGGCCATATCTATGAGTTTGCCAAGGAGAACGGGCACAGACCGGAGGCGCTGATCTGCACCAATTCCGACAGGCTGGAGCAGTGTAAAATGCTGATTGAGTCCCTTCCCCAGATGCATTTCCACATCGCGGCGCTGACGGAGATGTCGTCAAAACTTATGAATCTGGACAATTATGGGAATGTAAGCCTGTATCCGGGGGCGAAACAGAAGATTCTGGACAGCCTGTTTGAGGAATGTGATTTCTACTTTGACATCAACCATGAGACAGAGATTGTGTCCGCGGTCCGCAGGGCGTTTCTGCACAATCAGCTCATATTTGCTTTTCAGGAGACCGCGCACAACCGGGATTATGTGGCAGATGTCCATGTGTATCCGGCAAGCAATGTAAACCGGATGATTGCTGATGTCAGGAAGGCCATGAAGGATGCGGCAGTGCTGGATCAGCGCCTGGAGAGGCAGCGGGAGGCAGCCATGGCAGAGACAGCGGAGCGGTATGTGGAGGCCTGTTCACTGCTTCATGGTTGAGGTTTGATGTAAGCCTATCGTGGAAAAACGGATAAACTTGCCGGGAAGATGCCGATATGGCGCAGACGGGATTCCCTCGCCTGCGCCTTTTGCCTTCAGGAGACCATGTCGGCATGTTTTTATGTCGGCAGACTGGAACTGACGCACAGCCCGCCCCATCCGACCCTGCTGTTGGGATACGCCGTCTCTCCCCGCAGCGCCCTGGCTCCGGCCCGCAGGTACGCTTTCACCTTCTCCCCATACAGGAACACGTCGTTCCCCCGCACAATCCCCCATTCCATGAGCAGCGCGCAGCTTCCCGCCACGATGGGCGTGGCGAAGGAGGTGCCCGTCACCGGCGTATAGCCCCCATGGATATCCGGCGCGATGATGCCCACCCCCGGCGCGGCCAGGTCCGGCTTGGCCAGCCCGGCTGCCACCACGCCGATGGTCCGGTTGGCGTCCGCGTACCCCCGCCCCGAGAAATCCGCGTAAGCCTCATAGGTGCTGTCGTAGGCGCCCACGGATATGACCTTTGCCGCGGTGGAGGGAATGGTCAGGGTCACCTCCGGCGTGGACTGGTAGAAGCCGGTGCCCGCCGCCCGCACCACCGCGGAGGGCAGGTAGAAATAATAGCGCCCCGTCACCACCTGTAGGGGCTCCAGCCGGATTGTCCATACGCCGCTGTTGATGTAGTTCCGGCCGTCCGGCAGCATCTCGAAATAGATCTCCTCCGCCACCGCGTAAGGTGCGGGCTTCCCGAAATAGACCAGTATCTGGGTCTGTTCCAGGCGCAGGGTGTATTTCCCGCCGCTGATCATGGCCGGAAGCTGGGTCTCCTGCCCGCCGGGGGAGCGCAGGAAGATGCGGTAGGTATCGCAATAGTTTTTCCAGAGCTGGACGTTCAGGGTGCGCTCATAGTCCGCCACTGCCAGCTCCACGGACACAGGACGGGCGATGGGGCCGATTCGGCTGGGGATGCCGTCTGCGCTGCCGGAGGGGATTCCTGCCCCCGGCCTGCCTCCGGCGATGTCGTCCTCCTGCAGAAGGCTGCCTGCCAGATGGCCGCCGCTGTTCCCCTCATTGCCGCTTCCCACGCAGATGACGGTGCGGCCGATTTCGGCGGCATTGTCCAGAAACCGCTCTATCAGGGAGCTTCCGTCATGGGCTCCGTAGGTGTTGCCGAAGCTCAGGTTGATGGCCAGGGGCATCTGCAGCTCCAGGGCTTTGCGGATCGCGTAGGTCACTGCCCGCATGATTTCTGTGGTCCTGGGAAAGGAGGCCGCGTCCGGCAGTCCCAGCTTGACGATCAGAAGCTCTGCCTCCGGCGCCACGCCCTGATACATGGGGCTGTCCCCTGCGGCGATTCCTGCCACCGCCGTGCCGTGGCCGCTGGAGTCTATGCTGGGCAGCAGCTCGAACTGCCTCTGTCCCGCGGGAGCCGCCAGGGCCCGATCGATCTGCGCGGAATCGAATTCCACCCCGAGCCTGTAGCCTGCAGGCGGACGGCGGATTGGGCGTGCTGCGGATGAACCGGAATCCGACCTGTCAGGCGAGTCGGCATTTTCCGCAAGGCCAGCATCGGCTGTAGCCCCATCCCTGGCCGGGGAACTGTCACCGGTAGCACCGTCTCCGGCCTCCTGCCCAGCGCCGTCCACGGCCGGGGCCTCCGGCTGCAGGGTCTGGTCCCAGAGGAACCGGATCCTGGTGCTGCCGTCTGGTTTTCGGAATTCCGGTAATTTATAATCGATTCCACTGTCCAGGACAGCCACCAGGATCCCGGCCCCGGAGAGGTTCGGGTCGCGCAGCGTCACCTGGGCGATGCAGGAATTGTCCGTTGGCATCTCTATGTCATAGAAATACCGCTTTGGCATTTCCACGTATTCTATCTCTTCCAGCTCCACCATCCGCTCCACAAGCTGCTCCGGCACGGTCAGCACGGCGTACCCGGCAATGAGATATTCCACCTCTATGCCCAGGGCTTTCAGGGCCTCCAGGCTGCCATGGTACTTTACGATCAGCTCCCAGGTGCGGGCCTGGGTGTCGAAGCCCACATTCAGCTCCTCCGTCAGCGCCCTGGTCTGCTCCGGTGTCTGCAGGGCCAGTTGCAGGATATCCTCCAGTTTCTGGTTCATGGCTCCCTCCTTTTCCTCTCCCAGTTTATGCAGACGGGGGCATGTTTCAGAATAAGCTCGCGGAAAATCCGGCCGTCCGCAATTTGCAGTTGTGCAAGCAGGGGGAATCGCTTATAATAGAGACAGCAAATGCGGAGGGCAGGAGGGGACCACAGGCATCACAGGAAAACTGACCTGCATCCGCAAGGCGGCATAAGAATGGAGGAAAGAACATGAAAGTGACAGTATGGAATGAGAATCTGCACGAAAAGCTGGAGGAGCGCGTGACGGAGCTGTATCCCGGCGGGCTCCACACCTACATAGCCGGGTTCCTGGGCGATGAGGAGACCCAGGTGCGCACGGCTACGCTGGATGATGAAGAGTGCGGCCTGACGGAAGAGGTGCTTGCGGACACGGACGTGCTGGTATGGTGGGGCCATATGGTCCACGACCGGGTGCCTGACGAAATCGTAGACCGGGTACAGCGCCACATCCTGTCCGGCATGGGCCTGGTAGTGCTGCACTCCGGCCACCATTCCAAGATTTTCCGCAGGATGCTGGGAACCACCTGCAACCTGAAATGGAGGGACGGCGCCAGGGAGCGGATCTGGACGGTAAAGCCAAACCATCCGATCGCCAAGGGGATACCGGAGACATTCGCGCTGGACTGTGAGGAGATGTACGGAGAACCGTTCGATATCGCGGAGCCCCAGGAGACGGTCTTCATGGGATGGTTCAACGGCGGCGAGGTGTTCCGCAGCGGATGCACCTGGGTGCGGGGAAACGGGAAGATCTTCTATTTCCAGCCGGGACATGAGACCAACCTTTCCTTCCAGAACGAATATGTACAGCAGATCATCAAAAACGGCGTGCAGTGGGCATGCCCCATCCGGCGGGTGGAGCTGGACTGCCCGCATTTCCAGGCGCTGGAGAACGTGTAAGGGGGCTTCCTGTGCATTCTTTTCCGAAACCCGCCCGGCATCATGCCGGTGCGGGAGCGGATGAGAATGCGGGAGCGTGGAAGGGATTGATGACATGTCTTTCAATTCAGTTGATTATTTGATGTTCTTCCCCATAGTGGTGCTGCTGTACTTTGTGATGCCCCGGAAAGCAAGGATGTACTGGCTTCTGATAGCCAGTTACTACTTCTATATGTCCTGGAATGTGAAATATGGGCTCCTGATACTGCTCACCACCATCGTGACCTACGCATGCGGGCTGTCTTTATCCTGGGTCAGGCAGCGCCAGGCCGGCAGGAAGCGGGGAGGCTTAAAAGCCGTAGTTTTTATAAGCCTGGTCGTCAACTTAGGGCTGCTGTTCTATTTCAAATACACTGATTTTGCAATCGACAATCTCAATGCGGTGTTTCAGAAGACAGGCATTGCGGTACGGTGCCCCAATTTTGATATCGTCCTGCCGGTGGGAATCTCCTTTTTCATTTTCCAGGCAATCGGCTATACGATAGATGTGTACAGGGATGAGATTCAGGCTGAAAAGAACCCGTTCAGATATGCGTTGTTCGTCTCTTTTTTTCCTCAATTGGTTGCGGGCCCGATTGAAAGGTCAAAGAATCTGCTGGCTCAGCTAAGGGGCAATCCTGAATTCGATGTGGACGATGCAAAAGACGGATTGCTTACCATGGCATACGGGCTGTTCATGAAAATTGCAGTGGCCGACAATATCGCGGCAGTGATAGACCCGGTCTTCAAAGCCCCGGACAGCCAGTCAGGCCTGATGCTTTTGACTGCAACGGTTTTGTTCGCGTTTCAGATTTATTGTGACTTTAACGGATATACACAGATTGCCATTGGCTCAGCCAGGGTGCTGGGGTTTAAGCTGAAACAGAACTTCGATGCGCCCTATATGGGGCGGTCCGTCAAGGATTTCTGGAGAAGATGGCATATTTCGCTGACATCATGGTTTCGGGATTATCTGTATATTCCGCTTGGAGGCAGCAGAAAAGGAAAAGTCCGAAAACAGATGAATACAATGATTGTGTTCCTGTGCTCTGGCCTATGGCATGGAGCCGCCTGGCATTATGTGGCATGGGGAGGCCTGAACGGGCTTTTCAGTGTTATTGAAGACGTGAGCAGGCCTGTCAGGGACAAGATTGAGCGGAAGCTGTCGGTGGATAAAGGGGCATTCATGTACAGGGCGCTTCAGAGGATCGTTACATTTGTGTTCATTGACTTTACATGGCTGTTCTTCAGGGCGTCGAGTTTCAGGACGGCATTGCAGATGCTGAAAAGAATCAAGAACGACTTCAGGCTGGCCTGGTTCATCGATTTCGGCTTTGTGGGAGCATTCAGCAGTTCCTATGTACTGATGACAGTCATGGTTCCGCTTTTGATCATCATGGCAATAGATATACTGAAATATTGTGGAAAGGACATAAAGGCCGCGATTTTTAGACAGCAGATTGTATTCCGGTGGACTATATACGCAGGAATTATGCTGGCATTGCTCTACTGGGGGCTTTATGGGACAGGCTATGAACAGACGCAGTTCATCTACTTCCAATTCTAAGAGAAACATGGCATTCCTGTTGAAGCTGGTTGCCGCGCTCTGCCTGTTGGCAGGGTATATCTATCATGTCCTGCCGCAGTATGAGAACGGCTACAATGCGTCCCTGATCGACAAGGTGGAGCGGCTGGAATCCATCGATGGGCCTAAAATCGTTTTGCTCGGGCATTCGAGCCTGGCATTTGGCATTGATTCCGAACGGATTGAGGAGGCTTTCGGCATGCCTGTCGTCAACATGGGGCTGCATGGCGGGAACGGAAATGCGTTCCATGAAGAGATGGCGAAATACAATGTTGAGCAAGGCGATATTTATATTATATGTCACAGCGATTATGATGATGATAATGTGATTCAGGATGCCATGACAGCCTGGTCTTCTATAGAGAACCATTTGAATCTGTGGAAAATCCTGAGGGTTAATGATATAGGGACTATGGCGAAAGCGTTCCCGATATACTTAAAGCATTGCCTTGGGTATCATTCCGCCGGGACGGGAAATCAAGATCCGGGAGGGCTGTATGCAAGAAGCGCGTTCAATGAATATGGCGATGTGGCCCTTTTGCGGGAGGGGAATCAGTATACATTCGAGGGAGAAGTCGTACCTCCCGGCATAGGGGACGCCGCTGTGGACAGGATAAATGAGCTGAATGGATATCTGACGAAGCGGGGAGCGACGCTGCTTGTGGCGGGATATCCTATAGGGAATGGAAATGTAACGGCAGAAGCAGCGGAATTCGAAGCCTTTCAGGAACAGCTGGCGGACAGGCTGGATTGCCCGGTAATCAGCAACTATGCGGATTATATGTTTGACTATAGGTATTTCTACGATACAAATCTGCATCTGAATACAGAAGGGGTGGCTTTGAGGACAGGGCAGTTGATTTCGGATATAAAACGGTGGAAATCCACGGGGACAGACGCTGATATGGATATGGATGAGTATACGGATATCATCGCGGACGACAATCTGCCGCATATTGACTATATGAACCAGTATCTGGATGCCCTGGGAAAAGCGCGGGACAGATACACGATCATTATCTCCGCCGGAGATGGTGCATCCGCCGCAATGAGCGAGGAACTGCGAAAAGGCTTTCAGGCCATAGGGCTATCTGCAGACTGGCCCCGGAGGGACGGGGATGGTTATGTGGCAGTTGTGGAACAGGGACAGTTGATTGCCGAGGAGTTTGGAGATGAAGAGCTGGAAGTATCCGGCACCTTCGACAGCGGCAGTATGGCATATTCCATTACAATCGGCCAACGGAATCAAGGTGGGGGCAGCTCGATTCTGCTAAATGGGCAGGAATATTCAAGACATGCCGAAGGATTGAATTTTGTGGTCTACAGCAATGAGACGCATCGGATACTGGATGAAGTCGTTTTTTATACCTGCTCACCGGAATCGAAAGCGATGCGCTAGATATCGTCAGGTTTTCGATATCCTGCCGTAGCTCCCCGGGGCGCACCCATAGCAGAACTTAAAGGCGCGGGTGAAGTAGGCCTGGCTGCCAAAGCCGCATAGCTGCGCCACCTCCTTCACCTGCAGGGCCTCATTGCTCAGCAGATTCCTGGCCTTCTCCAGCCTGGCATGGAGGAGGTCTTTTTTGGGCGTGGAGGAGAAGAAGCTGCGGTAGTAGACATAGAACTGGCTTTTCTCCAGATTGGCCCTCTGGCAGAGGTGCTCTATGTCCCAGTCCTTTTCGCACTGGGTGAGCATTTCCAGGCGCAGGGTCTGGAACAGGGGGTAGAGATGGACGGCTTCGTCTTTCTGCGCCGTCTCCTGGGTCAGACGGCGGCTGATGGAGAGGAACAGCAGGGTCATCAGGGCGTGGACGGCTTCCTCCCTGTGGGGAAGGCCGGAGAAGTGCTCCTGCTGCAGCCGGGAGATCAGGGAGTCGATCTGCAGGGCATTTTCCGGGTAGAAGACCGTGTTTTCCGGCATGGGGAAATCCAGGGCCGGATTCTCATCGGAAGAAAAGTGAAGATAGTTGTTGCGGAACCTGTGGACGGCCTGATAGTGCTGGGGCATGCCCAGGGTGTAGAGGATGCAGGCGTTCTCTTTCGTGATTATGATTTTATCGTCAAGATAGACCTTCATGGGGGACTTGAACTGGAGGAAAAGGTAATCCCCGCTTCCCCCCGGTCGGAAAATCGTGTCAAAATCGTGGTTGGAACGGTTGTATTCGCAGAAATTCAGTCTGTACATGGGATGCTCCTTATAGCTGGGGACGGCTGCATGGCAAAGCTGCCCGAATCGCATGCGGGAGGGGCAGCTGCCCGCGGGCTGTTTTGGGCCGGTGCCTCGGGGGATTTTGATCCGGAGGGCAGGGCATGGGAAGCCTGCTCTCCGGCGCAGGGCTTCACCGCCTGCCGCTTACGGTCAGCCTGTCCTCCGGGGATAAGCTTAGCATATCACATGACCGGAAGAAAAGTCAAATACAACGGAAAAAAGGCGATGGAATATCCGGGGGAACAGGTTTATGATAAAAGCATCAAACTACGACAGCGCCGGAGGAGCGAAAGGCGAAAGGACGGCGCGGAAGCGAGGTACAGGAAAATGAAAAAGGCAGAGATTATTGTAGACAAGTATTATCTCACGGGGGCGGTGGACAAGAGGATCTTCGGATCCTTCATCGAGCATCTGGGGCGGGCCGTGTATGAGGGCATCTACCAGGAGGACAGCCCCTTCGCGGACGAGCAGGGGATGAGGAAGGACGTGCTGGAGCTGGTGAGGGAGCTTCAGGTGCCCATCGTGCGGTATCCCGGCGGGAATTTCGTCTCCGGCTACCACTGGGAGGACGGCGTGGGGCCCAAGGAGCAGCGGCCTGCAAAGGTGGACCTGGCCTGGCATGTGATCGAGTCCAACCAGTTCGGGCTGAACGAGTTCGCGGACTGGGCGAAGAAGGCCGGGGCAGAGATTATGATGGCCGTGAACCTGGGGACCAGGGGACCCGAGGAGGCCAAGGATCTGTTGGAGTACTGTAACTTCAAAAAGGGCAGCTACTATAGCGATTTAAGAAGGAAGCACGGTTATGAGGAGCCCCACGGCATCAAGCTCTGGTGCATGGGCAACGAGATGGACGGCCCCTGGCAGATGGGGCACAAGACGGCGAAGGAGTACGGCCGGGCCGCTGCGGAGACCAGCAGGCTGATGAAGTTCATGGATCCGGACATCGAGACGGTGGCATGCGGCAGCTCCGCCCTTGGCATGGATACCTTCGGCTACTGGGAGGATGAGGTCCTGAGCGAATGCTATGACCAGGTGGACTATCTCTCCCTCCATCAATATTACGGGAACAGGGACAATGATACGCCGGAATTTCTGGCAAATTCCAAGGGCATGGACGAGTTCATCAGCTCCGTCCTGTCCATCGCGGACTGCGTGAAGGCCAGGAAGCGCAGCAAGAAGCAGATCAACCTGTCCTTTGACGAGTGGAATGTGTGGTATCACAGCAACGAGGCGGACGAGAAGCTGGAGAAGTGGGTGCAGGCCCCCCATCAGCTGGAGGACGTGTACAATTTCGAGGATGCGCTGCTGGTGGGCAGCATGCTGATCACTATGCTGCGCCATGCGGACAGGGTGAAGGTTGCCTGCCTGGCCCAGTTGGTGAACGTTATCGCGCCCATCATGACCTCGGACACCGGGGCCTGGAGGCAGACGATTTTCTATCCCTATCTGCATGCCAGCGTGTACGGCAGGGGGACAGTGCTGAACACCCTGGTGAAAGCGCCCTTCTATGAGAGCAGAAATTATGGCGAGGTCTCCTTCCTGGACAGCGTCTGCGTCTGGAATGAGGAGGATGGGGAGCTGACCATCTTCGCGGTGAACAAGGACCTGGAGGAGGATCTGGAGGTGAGCTGCGATTTGAGGCAGTTTGCTAACTACAAAGTCGTAGAACATATCGTCCTGACCAATGACGACATGAAGGCTGTCAACACGGAGGACGCCCCTCAGTGCGTGGTGCCTGTGGCAGGGAACGCCTCCCGCCTGGAGGACGGAAGGTTCACCACCGTGTTCGGAAAGCATAGCTGGAATGTGGTGAGATTGAAGAAGTAAATCTGGAAGCAGGGGCCGCATGCAGCAGTATGGGCAGAATGCGGGAGTGCAGACAACGCAGAGGAAAAGGGGTAAGGAGGAGCGGGATGCAGGCATATTTATTCGTGCATTTCAGGGAAAAGGCAACGCCTGACGGAGAACAGGTATACTTCGGTCTCAGCAGGGACGGATACCACTGGGAGGCGGTAAACGGCGGTGCGCCGGTGCTTTGGGCCTATTACGGGGATAAGGGCGTCCGGGATTTTACGATTATCCGATGTGAGGAGAACGGGAAATTCTATATCATTGCCACGGATTTGAGCCTGGCCTACGGCATGCGCAATCAATATCGCCATTCCTGGGACGAAATCGGCCGAAACGGCAGCAAATGCCTGGCCCTGTGGGAATCCGACGATCTCACGGACTGGACGGAGCAGCGGCTGGTCAGGGTAGGAAACGAGGACTTCGGATGCCTCTGGGCGCCGGACATCATCTGCGACAGGGAGCAGGGGGACTATGTGCTGCACTGGTCTTCCTCCCACTGCGCCAACGGCTATGGCCCCAAGGGAATCTATTACAGCAGGACAAAGGATTTCCAGAGCTTTACGGAGCCGAAGGTCCTGTACCGAAAGAAAGACGGCGGGGTAATCGATTCCGCAATCTATGAGGAGGACGGCCGCTACTATCTCTTCGTGAAGAGCGAAGCGAACCCGGCCAAGATTATCCTCCTGGCCGCAGACCATGTCACAGGCCCCTATGAAAGGGTGGAAAGCTTTGACCGGAGCATGGAAACCGTGGAGAGCGGGCTGTACGAGGCGCCTACTGCCGTGCGGCTGGAGGACGGGAAGTGGTGCCTGTTCCTGGATTATTACGGCGTGCCCGGGGAGGGGCAGGGCTATGTGCCCTTCGTGGCAGAGTCCTTGAAGTCCGGGGAATTCGTCCGTTCGGACAGGGCGTTCTCCTTCCCCTATGGCTTCAAGCACGGCACGATTCTGACCATCACCATGGAGGAATATGAGCGGATAAAAGAGCATAGCTGGAGATAGGCCCATTGGGGTACCAAAAGGACGGAACATAAAAAGGGAATCCCGCCGGGATTCAGGTATGGAAAATGCCTGATTCCGGCGGGAATTCTTATTTCTTCGACAGCATCACCCCTGGCAGATCTCATAGCTGAGCGCATCCAGATCTACCCGCACTGTGGTGCCGTCGCTGAACAGGGTCTCCTGCTTTGAACCGTCCGGTGTGAGCAGCTTATGGGATACCATCTCACAGGCGGCGATCCGCTCATGGAGATCGGCTACCACCCTGCACCGGTCATAGGCCTCCCGCTCGGTGAAGGTAAACTCCGGCTGGAAGGAACCGTCAATGCCCGGATAAGCGCCGTCCCGGATCAGGTAGGGCGCGCCGCCGTTCAACAGGGCGTAGAGCATGTAGTCGTTGTGCGCGTCCATCTTCTCCATCATCCAGGGGATGATGACGCAGTCGTGGTATACCAGGTTGAACAGGGGCACGGGGATGCCCTTCCGGGGCGTGCCGGGCTTGCACATCTGGAACTGATAGGGCGCGTAGTGGCAGAACACCAGGCTCTTCATGCTCCAGTCGGAGACCTCCTCGGAGCTGGGGAGGATCCCCTGGGAGAGGAGGTACTCGAAGCACTGCCCCCGGAAATCCAGACAGTCCCTGCGGCTCATGTAGTGCATGGGATTGGCGCATTCATCCGGCTCATTGCAGGTGAAGACATCCAGGTAGGCGCAGTCCAGGCTGATATCATGCTCCGCCAACTGGCGGAAATTGCGCTTTACATAATAGGGGGCCTGGGTGGCGCAGAGGTATGTCTGATGCCCGCCTGCCCAGTTGGCGTGCTCCGGAATGGTGCCGTCCGTCTGGAGGCAGCCGAAGGAGGCATCGAAGGTCTTCCCATCGAAATAGTAGTCCCGGTACTGATCGTGGATGCCGAAGAGATATCCGCAGTCGTGGAGGGTATCCGCCAGCTCCTTCATGCCATCCCAGCCGCCGGCCTCCTCACAGGGGGGCAGATAGTCGGGATGCTGGTTGTCGTATCCCGGGTCTCCCCAGCCGTCCAGGTGCAGGTAGAGCTTCTCGAAGCCCTGGGCCCGGAGGGCTTTGATCTCCTCTGTCCGTGTCCGGAAGGGCACCACGCGGTCGTACTTGCCGGGATGCTCCGCGTCGTACATGGAGGATTCCGGACAGACATGATTCTTGATTCCCCGATGGAGGAAGAGGCTTCCGATCAGCCGGTCCACCCCGGGGGCCTTCGCCGCCTTTTCCTTCAGGCTGCAGAACAGGCCCTTTTCCTTCACATAGCTGCGGTACACCTTGCAGACATCATTGTAGTCGCAATCGCTCAGCAGCGTGTAGCGCATGACCCTGCGGTAGCGCATCTTCCCCAGGCTGGCCCCCCAGCGCACCCCGGCTTTCGTGTAGGGCCCTCCGGCGGGATGCTCCGCGTAGAAGGCGCTGTCCCAGGGCTGCTCGCAGATGGCGATGTACCCTTCTCCGGCCTTCACCTGGCCGAACCAGGGCATGTAACTGGCGGCGGAGCACAGGGAGCCGCCGAAGGGGAGCTTCCCCAGCTCTGTCTCCCAGGTATTGGGGATCAGGAGCCCCTGATGGTAGTTCAGCAGGGTGTACCAGTCCTCCCTCCCCTCCCGGAAGGCCATGGGCCCGGGCCATGTGACGGACTGGATGCCGGTCCCCTCTTCCTGCAGGGGGATCCACTCGAAGAACACGTCCCCCGTGGACCCCTCGATCCATACATAGGTGCAAAAGCTCAAGCCGGGCACGGACGCGTCCCCATCCGCGGCAAAGCCCTCATACCGGGAGAGGATTCCCTTCCCCAGGCCTGTCTGGCGCACCTCGTGGGAGACGGAAGCCGCGTCCCGGAAGGGAATCTCCTTCTGCGCCGTGCTGAATACAGGTATGTAGTCTGAATCCCAGCTCCAATCCGTTCCGTTCCGGGTCATGGAGACATGCAGATTGGCTTCGTCAAAGCGCAGTTCAGTCCCCGCAAGCGTGATTTGAATCATGTTGATCTCCTTTCCGTTTTGCTGGATATACTCCCGAGCGATGAAATCTGCCGCAAAGTCCCCGCCAGCCTTCGCCCGCGAGTCGGGTTAAAACATAGTTTGATTATAGCAGATTCCCCGTCATTTTCAAGCTGTTTGCAGATATTCAGCCCCGCGGTAACGGCAGTCCTCCTTTTATGAGCCCTTTGCGCAATTTATGGTTGTCTCCTTATTTTGGGTATCGTATAATAGAGAAACAGGACAGCGAAAGGACAGGGAGGCGGCAAATGGGAAACGGGAGTTTGACACCTGAGCATTTAGAAATAACTCACAAAGCCAGTAATGGCTTA
>NZ_CAJUCP010000064.1 GCF_910585425.1 uncultured Acetatifactor sp.
GTGAGAAATCAGGGCGGGGAGTTCCTAAAATAACGGAAATTTATGGTAAAGAGGCCTTTGCATTTCGAGAGAATTCAATTGTTGTAACAATTCCATTGAAAAAAATCAAAAAGGTTGGGAATAAAATTGGGAATAAAAAACCTTTAAACGCAAGAAGAAGGGAAATATTGACAGAAATGAGAGATAATCCCAACATAACGGCAGAAGAACTTCGCAAAATCTTAGGGATTAGTAAAACGGCAGTAGATAATAATATTTCATTTCTGCGTGAAAATGGCTATATTGAAAGAGTAGGATCAAAAAAAGCAGGATATTGGAATGTGTTATAGAGAACAGGGCTGGCAAGAACTCGATGCCGTTTATAATAGAACAAATTAGTGGATTGAAAAAGAAACTGGATTTGGTAAAAAAGCTTGTTTTGACGCCCACCTGCAAGGCAGACTGCGTAAACATTATACACTACACATTCTTGTCTTGCAAGTGGCGCATGGAGCAAAACGAAAGGGAACCGGGTTATGAGGGAACGGAACCGGGGGCGGCAGGGCAGCGCACTTTTTGGATCAGGGCTTTTGCTTCCTCCTTTTTCAGCACCTTTCCATAGGACGCCACTTTCCCGTCCACCACCAGCGCCGGCGTCGTCATGACTCCGTAGGCGGCGATTTGCGCGAAGTCCGTCACATGTTCAATGGCCGTGTCCATATCCAGCTCCGCCAAAGCTGCCCGGACGGCCTCCTCCAGGGCATTGCATTTGGCGCAGCCGCCTCCCAGCACCTTGACCCCGGCAGCAGATTTTTCCGTTTCTGCCTGTCCCATTGCTTCCGGTGTGCAGTTCCCGCTGCAACAGCAGGATGTTGTCTCTTCTTTTTTCCTGTGAAATAGTCCCATAGAACGTTCCTCCTTAACATTTATATATCCTCTCGGAATCTTCAGGCCGCATATTATGCGGCTTTCCGGAACTCTTTTGGAGCGGTTCCGCCACTTTTCCAGATGCTGTCCTGCCACAATGCCTGACTTTGCCTTCTGAAATTCCGAGAGCTTAGTTATAAAATTTTCCTACTCAAAATGATGTCCCCACCCGCTGCCTGATACGGCTTCTCAGGATTCCGGGAAGGATTACAGCAGCAAAAACGAAAGCCCATTGAACAGATAGCCCACAAGGATGATGCCCACAGTGCAGATGCCGATGAACAGCCCGAGGAGCTTCGGCTTTACCGCTTTCCGGAGCATAATGACAGAGGGTAGGCTCAAGGTGGTGACGGCCATCATGAAGGACAGGATCGTACCCAACTGCGCCCCCTTGTACAGCAGGGCCTCCGCCACGGGGATGGTGCCGAAGATATCGGCGTACATGGGGACGCCTACCAGGGTGGCGAGGATGACGCCCAGTGGATTCCTGCCACCCAGCACGGCTTCGATCATGCTTTCCGGAATCCAGTTGTGGATGACTGCGCCAATGCCCACCCCTGCCAGGATATAGGGGAATACCTTCCTGAAAGTGGAACCCACCTGTTCCCTGGCGAACTGAACCCGCTCCCGCCTGGAAAGCCCGGGGGAGTCTATGTCCACCTTTCCGGCCTTTCGGATAAAATCCTCCACATAAGGCTCCATGTGCAGCCTCTCGATCAGGGTGCCGCCTGCCACGGCGATCGCCAGCCCTACCGCCACATAGACGACGGCCACCTTTGCCCCGAAAATGCTCATCAGCAGGATAAGGCTGCCCAGGTCTACCATGGGGGAGGAAATCAGGAAAGAGAACGTGACCCCTAAGGGCAGCCCGGCGCTGGTGAAGCCTATGAACAGCGGTATGGAGGAACAGGAGCAGAAGGGCGTCACCGTGCCCAGCAGAGCGGATATGACATTGGCGCCCACACCGTGAAAACGTCCCAATATCCGCCTGCTCCGCTCCGGCGGGAAATAGCTCTGGATGTAGGAGATGACGAAAATCAGGACACAGAGCAGCACCGTAATCTTCAGCACATCGTAGAGGAAAAACCGGATGCTCCCTCCCACGCGTCCGCCCACATCCAGCCCCAGCAGGGAAAGCCCTCTGCCAATCAGCTCATTCAGCCATTTCATGCCCAGTATCTGGTCTTGGATCAATTCCCATACGCCCATGAAAAAACTTCCTTTCCTTTTCGTTTTAAAGACATATCAAGATATTTTGATGTATTGTACCGAAGGAAACGCCATCCCGCTATGATGGCGTTTTCTTATCACAGGAAAGACATCCGCCTTTCTGCTCCGTCTCCGGGGTAGTGAGAGTCAGCAGCAGCTCCACCGCCTTATCCCGTCCCTCCCCGCTTAAACGATAATGCGTCCATTTGCCCTCCTGACGGCTGTCCACAAGCCCGGAGTCGCACAGGATTTTCATATGATAGGACAATCCCGACTGCGTCAAGTCCATGGGCTCCTGCAGGACGCAGGCGCATTTTTCGCCGCTCCGCAGCTGTTCCAGGATGGCAAGCCGCTTGGGGTCGCATAGAGCCTTGAATACCTTTGCGCTTTCCTGATACGATTCCACACATCTACCTCACATCAAAATATGTTGATGTGAATAGTATAGGCGCTGTGGATTGGTTTGTCAATAGTTTTCTGAAAAGTGGCTGAATGGAAAAATGGATAGAAAAAGGCAAGGCGTAAGCTGTTGGATTTTGCCGGGGGAGAGGGGCTCCTTCTGGAACGGGGTCGCACCATTGGGAGAATTGGGGCGTTTTTTCTCTGTTGGATATAGGGATATTTTATAAAAGATTTGTTGCATGAACTGATAAAAGATAATAAAATATAGAAAATTATAGCAGTTTCATATCGTCAGGAGGTTTATTGTATGCTTGAAAAATTATCGTTCCCTGAACATGAATATGAGTCGATTCAAAATTATTTAAATAAGCTGGGATATTGTTATACCACCAGGGTATATAAAGAAATCGGGAAATATAAAGTCGGGGAATTGTATACTGCCCCATGGGGTGATGTGTTGAAGATAGACGAAGTTAAAACATACTGGAAAGTATCGGAGCGCCCCTTCTATGACGAAATGAGTGATGACGAAAAGACAGAAATCTGTAAATATTCTGAAAATATCGGATTGCCATATGAATTTATAAAGTTTTCTAAAAGTACAGTATGATACAGAATGGAGTTTAATCGGAGGTTTGAGGAGCAGATTTCCGGTTATGGGGCGTCTTGCTTAATATGTATTTTATAATAAGATGTTTTACAAAAGATTCACAAAAACAAGGCAGAATCCTTTTCCATCAAATCCTTCCTGACGTGGTGTCGTAGCTTACCTCTGAAACGGGAAGTTGGCAATGTATCTGGAGTTGGAGTTGGTTTTGTTGACGGGAATATCAAAATTTAATGTAGCAGGAACACTTCTTCGAAAAGGGAGTTTATTTAAAGTATCTTAAGGCGCAAATGGCTTAGGAATTGTAAGAGCCGTTGGAAGTCAGCCAAAATCAGCGAAATCGGATTATGCTTACGAGCGACGAAAGATGCCGCGATGTCTTCGGCATCTTCCGCTCGTGAGTGGTCTTGCCAGGAATCTTGCCAGGAAGAAGGAAGAACAGCCTTCCTGGCAAGCCTCAGCAATCTGCAGTTATAATGTGAAGCCGACCTTCCTCTGCGCAGGCCAGGGGCAATCGCGCCATTGGCCGTTGCCCTGCTCGGCCTTTCCGGTCAGGAGGTCGGTGGCGGCGTCTGCGAGGTAGCCCAGGTAACTTGCGGCGGAGCTGTCGCCGCACAGCAGTTTCCACATGAGGCCGCCAAAGAGATAGGACTGGGCAAATTCCCGCCAGCTATGCAGTTCCTCCGCCGCCTTGTGGGAGAGAGCCCAGAGGATGCCAACGGCTTCGCTTTCCGTGAGCCAGCCGATATAGCACCCCCAACGGGTCAGCATCGCCGCCCTGCCCACATCCCAGCCGGCCATAAAGCCGGGGGCATAGCGGCTTTTATACCGTTGTGCGAACCTCCATGCCCGGCAGGCGGACATACAATCGTCCTCGTCCATGGTTTCGTCCATCAGCTCCTCCGGAGAAGAGGCCTCGCCATAAAGCTGATACCGCAGGATATAGCCCTCCTGCGCCAGATAGCGGATCATATCCAGCAGGTCGCTGCGCCCGTCTATGCCCCAGGAGCGGCGCACGAGGGACACGACTTTCTGTTCCATGACAGGGATATGTTCCTCCACGTCCATACTGTCCAGATTGTGGCTGTTAAGGGTGGACAGGATGCCGGACAGCAGGATGCCGAACCGTTCCCATTTTATGTCGTCTTTTTGATAGGGGATGGGCTCCGGTTCCGGCATGGCTTCGATTCGGGCCATTGCTTCTTCCAGGGTGGTATAGAGGCTTTCTTCCAGTTCCAAGTCAAAGGACAGTTCTTCCTCCTCTGCATCTTCCAGTTCCAGGGTTTCCAGAGCTGCCGCAAGGACGCCCATATCCTCTCCGAACAGTTGCCCCATGATGCCCTCCGCAGTGGAGGCGGTGGCTTCGGCTACTTTGTCGTTTACCATTTTTTGCAGCAGTTCCTCGTTGACGGCCATTTGAGCCATGCTGTCCGGCGAGAGCATCTGGCCGAGGATTTCCACCTGGCGCTGGGTATTGGCGGAAATCTGTTCTTCCGCTTGGGCGGCAGATACGGACGGGCTGTCTTCAGAATCCGGAACCTGGATTCCGTTTAGTATTTCCTGGCTTTTATCCAAAGTGTTTTTCATGTTGTCCGCAGCCTGTTCGCTGGCCTGCTGTGCCCGTTTTCTAATTTCGTTTAAATCAAACATGGTCAGTCCTCCTGGTTTTGTTCCGCATCTGCCCCGCCCGGCGCCCAGAGAAGGTGGGAGGATTTCCGTCCGGGAAAGGAATGTGCCCGAAAATGCACTGGGGTAGTGGACGGGGCAGCGGCTGTTTTGAATTGGCAATTGACATTTCCTGGCTGGGCTATTATGTACCCGCTGCGCGGCGCTAAAGATTGCCTGGGACAAAATAGTTCCAAGTAGGCGCCGGTCATTTCTCGGCCGGGCTATCCGGGGGGAGCGGGTGCCATGGGGGAGGTTCTCTGTGGCGCGAAAACAGCTTTTTCAGCCGTTTCAATATGGCTTCTATGAAGCGGAACCATAAGTTGCCGAAGACAAATACAATCACAAGAAACAGCAGGAACGCTCCGGTTTCTCCAAAAGGCATCTTTCACCTCACTTTGTCGCGAAGCGATGCAGGAAGAAGTCGGTAAAAGCGGCCAGTTCCGCATCCTGTGACACATAGACATACAGCTTTTCGTCTTCCAGCCAGTCGTAGGCGTTGATGGCGATGTAGCCTTTTTTGTCCGGGTAAATGATAAAGGCGTCTGTGGGGTATTTGTTCCGATAGGCCTTCAAAATCTCGGAACGGCGATAGTAAGTGGGGTCGCCGCAGCCGGAAAGGTCGGGAACTGTGGGCACGGCCACGATTGTCTGGCTGGCTTCATTCCAGCCCACCAGCAGGTTCCCGATCTTCGATTTGCTCCCATGGACAAACCCGTAGTTGAAGCGGCTCACGTCCTCGGTATATCCGAAGATGAGCCTGTAACTGTCCCCGTCTTCTACGACCTGGTTGAACAGGGCGCGCATTTTCCTGGCGTTCGCATTGCTCTTTTCCATGTCGATTTCGGGCCCTTTAAATAACTTGCTGAAAAATCCCATCTTTTTTTCCTCCTGCATAGTGGGGAATTGCCTGCAGATGACCGGTACGGGTTCATGCCGGACTTGCTGGACAGACCGTACAGGTTAGGTGGCGGCAGTTCCTGAGTTTTTTGTGAAAATAAAGTCAAATATCCGGATTTGTTTTTATTTTGCCTGAAAAGTAATCCGTCAGAATATGACTTGCTATCCGGACGGATTGACTCCTTCCCTATAATCAGGACATGATGATCAGGACATGGGGGCTGCCCTCAACTTCTCCAGGGCATCCACAATGGCGTTGAGCTGGAAATCCACCGTTTCATCCGCGGCTTCGGGGACGAACAGGGGGAGCGTATGGGGAATCGCCTTGCACACCACTATCGCGGCCAGGCTCAGGTTCGTAAATAAGCTGACCCTCGCCGGGGCTGCCTCAATCCCGAAAGTCTCTAAGATTTCTCCGAAGAGACGGCGCTGTTTTTGGCGGAATACCTGATAGCTTTCCTCTGACAGGCGTTTGAAAATGAGCTGCTGTTCCTCGATGGTCAGGATGGCGATTCCGTTTTTCTCGCCATAGCAACAGGTGTGGAGAAACTGCTTTACAGCGTCCCGCCAGCTCAGGGCAGGATCGGCCATGAGCTTTTTCGCATAGGCGATGAGCCTGGGCTGCTGCAGGTACAGGGTCTCGACGATCAAATCTTCTTTCGTGGCGAAAAATGAATAGAAGAAAGTGCGGGAAATCCCTACTTTTTTGTATATCTGCTCTACGGTGGTACGTTGTATGCCCTGTTTTGCCATCAGCTCCAGCCCCGCTGTGACAAGTTCCGTTCTGATTCGCTCCCTGTCCTCCTCAGAGTAGGCTACCTTGGGCACTCCATCACTCCCTTCTTGAAATAAAAACAAATTCTGGAATTTGGCTTTATTTTAGCATATCCGATAGGAGATTGCAAGAGGGAGATGGCGGAATGATTTTCAATCAGGGCAGATACAATAATAGGCTCTTAGAATTTCAGAAAGCAGAATCAGGCCTTGGGGCAGGACAGCACCTGGAAAAATAGGGGAACGACTCCAAGGAGTTCCCAAAAGTCGCGTGCTATGTGGCATGGAAATCTCGAGCGTATACAGGAAGGAATGGAGAGCGTAAGTTTTTCCAGCTCCCTCATTGATTTGCAGGCGGGGCGGCAGTATAATAGAATTGTCAGCGGCAAAAGCCGGATACGGCAGTAGCTGGCGGGGGACTGGCTGTACCCGCAGGCAGCAGGGCTTCGGCGGTATCGGCACCTGGCGGCCGACGGGGAGCCCGGCGGATGCCGGGAGGCGGCCGGAGATGTCTGAAAGGAGAAAATGATGAAAGCATTTGACAAAAATTATAAGCTGTTGGAAGAAATGTACCAGGACGGATACTTTCCGGATTTTCTGGTGGACAAGGTGAAGGCTGAGCTGCAAAAGGTCATCGACTTGCTGGAGAGGGGCGAGACGGACAGGGAAGCGGTTCAGGAGAAGCTGGACGAAGCGGTCTGCGCCATCAATGACCTGCAGGAGGAGTTCGATGAGAACGACAGTGAGATAGAGACAGTGGCTCGGGACTGCATCGGGGAAAGCGTAGGCTACATTCTGGCGTGGTTCGGCATTCCCATTGATGTGGAGGAAGCCATCCGGGAGCGGGACTGGTGAGGGAGGAAACATTTACAATGGAACGCACGGAAAGGGTGGAACTTACAGCGTTATGCCTATTGCATCAAAATGGACGATATCTGTTACAAGACAGAGTGAAGAAAGACTGGAAAGGATTTACCTTACCTGGAGGACATGTAGAACCAGAGGAGTCTATAGTTGACGCCATTGTTCGAGAAATGAAAGAAGAAACAGGATTGACGATTACAAATCCAAGATTATGTGGTGTAAAACATTTTCCCATTGACGGAGGACGATATATTGTTTTCCTTTTTGAGGCAACTCAGTATGAAGGAGAGCTTTGTTCTTCTGATGAAGGAAGAATGCATTGGATTAAAATAGAAGAACTTGATAAAATCAACTTGGTTGATGACTTTCATGATTTGATTGATGTGATGCTTCATGAAGATTTAAGCGAATTTCAATATATCATTGAAAATGAAAAATGGAATATCATCAAGAAGTAGATTGACAGAAAATTCCGGTATGGAAAGAAGGCGTTCTAATCGTTTTGATTGGTGCGATAACGCCCCATAGTACATATGTTTGCTGCCTTGCCTGTAGTGCAAAAATGGTGCTAAGAGTTTTCCTGCGGAAAGTATTCCAGCCAGCAGTCCTGAAGCGAATGGAGCAATCGGAATGGGATTGGTGGGGGAATACAGACCAGGCCAGGGACAGGATAATCCAAGTGCTCCAACGTACTCCAGCGGCTGAATCCGGAAGAGGCAGAGAGGGCGAAAGAAAAGCGCTAAAACGCGTATTTTCCAGATGGCAGCAGCCAGAACCAGAAACGAAAAATCCATGAAAGGAGAGCTCCATGCGTGTTGAGCAGAAATGGACAATTCAGATGAAAAACAGCATAGACGCTGTCATGCTCCCCCAGACAGACCCCTTTGATAAAGCTGTTTTCTATGTTTCAGACGGCCTGCGCTCTACTTTTTCCAGTATGCGGTTCCGAAAACTGTCCATGGAAACAGGAGAAGAACAGGCGAATGTCCTGACCAGGGACGGCACTCGGTGCATCTATTGCGACAAAGAATACATATATGCCTTTCTGAACAAGCGAATACTGAAACTGCATAGAAGTGATTTGACCATTGCGGATGAATATAAAGAAAGGATTCCCCGCTATACAGATTATGTGGATTCTGACGGGGCAGAGGTTTTTCTGCTTGGAAATCAGAATGCGGATTCGCTGTCTGTGTTTCATCTGCAGACAGGGCGGAGCCAGCGGAAGAAAATCGGCGGCTGCTGCGGTATTTTTCAGACAGAACCAGATACTTTTTTCATATTCAATTATGACAGCATCCTTGCATATTCCTTGAAAGACAACCGGCTGAAAAAGATAGCGGATACGGAACACTATACAGAATGTGCCAGAGGGAAATCGGGCAGAGCATATCTTCTCTGCGGAGGAGTCCGCTATTCCACAACGACGATTTCTTCCGCTGAATATAAAATATTGATATATTCCTTTGTGCCGGATATAAAGATGGAAAAAGTCATTTTTATTCCGGAGGAAATATGCGGCCGCCTTTGCAGCGCAATGACTTTTCGCTTATCGGAAGATGAAAAACGGCTCTATTTATTCCCGCGAGCAATGAGCCAAGCGGCCGTGCTTGCACGGCCAGTTGGCGAATGCCGCGAGGGTCAAATACCCCGCTGCTCTGCAGCGTTGCAAGCTTGATACCCCGTTGCTTGCAGCGGGGTATTTGATTTGACAGTCGAACTATTTGGATATATTCTATCTGCGAAGATAAGATTATCTTTCAGCATACATTTTCTGCCCATATCCTAAATGTTTTGGCAGAAGAATCATTTGTGATTACATCATGCAGCCTGCAGAAAGGATATGAAGTGGCCGGCTGGGGGATTCTTTGAAAAGCAATCTGATAAGACAGAGCCGGTTTCCATTTCTTCGGAACACAGAGCATGACGGATAAGAGCACGGCGACAAGAGAGGGGAACTGTCCGGTATGCCGGGACGGGATTCAGGAGAAGGAAGTGAATGCTGCAAAAGCTATTGACAATGCAAGAAAAGTCAATTATATTTAAGTAAATCGTAAACCACTAATTTGGGAGGCGCGCCGATGTTTATAGGCAGGCAACAGGAACTGGATACACTAAATAAGCTATACCATTCCGGCAAGTTTGAATTTGCGGTTATCTACGGTCGCCGCCGGGTCGGCAAGACCGCCCTTATCAGCGAGTTTTCAAAAGAGAAAGACACCATTTTCTTTACCGGTGTTGAAACCAATGCAAAGCAGAACTTAGACAACTTTTCCAGATGTATTGTGGAATATGACACGGGAATCGCCGCCGGTCTGTCTTTTGCATCCTTTCAAGCGGCGCTGGAATATGTATTTGAACTGGCAAAGACGAAAAGGCTCGTGCTTGTCCTCGACGAATACCCCTATATTGCCCGTGCGTCCAAGAGCCTTGCATCCACGCTCCAGCTTTTGATCGATAAAAATAAGGACAGTTCTAAGCTCTTCCTGATTCTCTGCGGTTCTTCCATGTCTTATATGGAGGATCATGTCCTGGCGTATAAAGCGCCCCTTTACGGAAGAAGAACGGCGCAGCTTAAAATCAATCCCTTCGACTTTTTTGAAGCCTGCCGCTATTTTACAGGATTTTCCGATATCGACAAGGCGTTTGCATACGGAGTTGTCGGCGGAACGCCGCAGTATCTGATGCAGATGGATGACAGCCTTTCCATTGAGGAGAATATTAAAAACACTTACCTGAATCCCGCTTCCGCTATGTTTGAAGAGCCGAACAATCTCTTAAAGCAGGAAGTGCGCGAACCGGCGATTTACAATGCAGTCGTTACGGCGATTGCCATGGGCTGCTCCAAAATGAATGAAATCTCCAACAAAATCGATGAAGATACCAGCGTGTGTGCTACCTACATGAAGAATCTGACCGCCCTGGGCATCGTAAAAAAAGAATCGCCCTACGGCGAAAAACCCAGCCGCAAGACCATATACTCTATTGAGGATAATATGTTCCGGTTTTGGTATCGCTTTGTCCCGGAAAATACCTCGATTATTTCCCGCGGTGCAGCCGATCTTGCCTATAAGAGGATTGCTCCCGAGCTTTCAGCCTATATGGGCGGTGTATTTGAGGAAATCTGCAGGCAATACCTTTGGAGGCTGCTGCTTGACGGGAAATGCGCCGTGGATTTCTGTGACCTCGGCCGCTGGTGGGGTACAAACCCCAAGACCAGGACACAGGAAGAAATTGACATCATGGGCACAGATAGGGACTCCGCACTGTTTGCCGAGTGCAAGTGGACAAACGAAAAAGTTGACCTAAGCGTTCTGGAAACCCTTGTAGAGCGCAGCAATTTGTTTCATTATAAACAAAAGCATTTCTATCTTTTTGCAAAAACGGACTTTACAAAGGGCTGTATGGATAAGGCGGCAGAACTGGGGAATGTGACGCTTGTTGCATACTCGGATATGCTGAAATAATGGAGACTGCTTGACGATTTCATATGCCGCTTCTGTAAAGACATCGGATTTTGAACCGGCACAGGAAGGGCTGGAATCCCTATTTGATATTTGAAACAGTGTGTTTTTATGACAACAACAAGAAATGGATGGAGCCTACAGGCAGGAGAGAGGAGCGTTTGATTGGGCGTTAGACATATCAATTTTGATCCATTGATTCATAAAATAAAGGAAAATAACTGGGAAGTCCACGGAATGGAAGTGTATTACATCGGGCATGGCGGACAAGCGGCAGGCTCTGACAAGCCATGTTCCGGGCAGGAGAGGATCTGTGTGTACGGCGACACCACAGCGCATAGATACCCCATCTATTCCGCAACAAAGACCATAACCTCCCTGGCAGTGGGGATGGCGGCGGATGAGGGAAAGATGGATATAGGGCGTTCCGTTCTGGCCTATATTCCGGAAAAGACCCTTTCCGCATTGCCGGAAGAGGCAAAAGAACGGTATCAGAAAGTGACCATAAAGCGCCTGCTCACCATGTCCGTCCCCGGCTTCCCCTTTCGGCCGGAAGGGGAAAGCTGGCTCCGGAATTCCCTGCAGTATCCTGTGGAGCCGGAGACGACGGTATTTGACTACAGTAACGTCTCCGCCTACCTGGCCGGAGTGGCGGCGGCAAATGCTCTGGAGGAAGATTTGTATGCGTATCTTCAGAGACGGCTGTTCCAGCCCCTTGGAATCGAAAACCCGCCCTTCCAAAGATGTCCCGACGGTTACTTTTACGGGGCTTCCGGAATGGAGCTGACGGTAAATGAGCTGAGCCGCATCGGATTTGTGCTGATGGACGAGGGCTTGTATCAGGGGACAAGGATCCTGTCGGAAAAATATGTAAAGGAAGCCTGCGGCATCCAACAGATGAACCGGGAGGGCGGGTACGGATATTTCGTATGGAAATATCAGGACGGCTTCCGGATCAGCGGCAAATGGGGGCAGAGATGCTATATTTTCCCCCGCAGAGGGCTGATGGTCACTTATCTGGCGCACATGGAAGAGGATTCGGGACAATTGGCGGATTGTATGTGGGAAATGATTGGCGATTGTGAGCATTGAAATTCATACCCGGCAGCAATCTTAAGAAGGAGGGGAACATGGACGACAGATTTCCTCAAAAACAGGAAACCAGCGAGAAGCTGAAAGCGAAACAATACGGAGCTGCGGCACTGGCCTGTATTCTGGCTGCTGCCATCATGACGGTCATCCGCCTGATATGGGGCAGTGTCACGTTAGGCGGAGAAGCGGATGGGATTTCCCTGGGAATGGCCATTTTTTATGTCCGTAATCCCGTGCTGCTTTTTGGAGCCATAGACCTCGTCTCTGCAATCTATCATTTTATGATTTGGAACCGGAACGGGCGGTGCAGCATGGATGATGACAACAACAGCCTGTTTTCCGACTGGAAAAGCGGGGAACGTTCTCCGGTTAAGGTTTCGCTGGTTCTGATGGCTGGCATCATGGTGCTGGCGCTGGTGATCGTCCTGCAAGGATAAGGATGCCGTTCTGGTGAGTATTGGCGGCATGCTGGGAACACTGCTGGCAACAGCAGCGCTGATGAAGTCCGCTGAAGAAGGAAGTCCGGATGAGGTCTATGAGATGTTTTGCCTGACGGCAAAGAGAGACTCGAGGAGATTACAGGAACAAGGAGGGAAACCTGTGCCTGTAGCCGGGAGAATATGGGGATTTCTGTAGTGTATTGGCAAGGGAGTTGAGGTGCATATAATGATTTTTCAAATGGCGGGTACATCAGCTTATGATAAGAATGAAGTTCAAGTATATATTATCGCTGAAAAAGGAGAAAGCATTAGGATTGGAGACATTATCGCAATTCCAATGAATGACCATACTTTTGAACAACGTGAGATTACGGCTATGTATAGAGATAGAAAAAAGTGGGAAAAAGGAAAATGCCTATTCTCTGAAATAAAGGATGGCGAATGGGCGGTATGTATAATTCATAATATCCATTCGGGGATGATTCATACAATTAGTTCTCCTTATAATGAAGATTTGTTAAAAGATGGTTGGGTATGCTTTAGGAGAGATGGAGGTATAGTACGGTGATACTGGAGGAACTGTGTAAGATAAAGTCTTTCGGCAGCAATATGGAAAGTTCCGTGACACCACAGGATATCGCAGACAAGGAGGCAGAACTGGGATTCGTTCTGCCCCAGGCTTTCAAGGAATTATACCTGACCTTTCATCCGGATGACCCCGCCTTTTCGGGAAAGGGAAATCTGATTCCTTTTGAGGAACTGAAAATTTATAAACGTATCTACTGGACAGATACCGTGATTACGATTCTGCCCTTTTGCCGGCATGAAAGGTACGGTTATGGATTTGAAGTAAGCCGGTATCACAAAAGCAAGGACATTATGAGCAACGACAATCCGGACGATCCCAAAATGTGGGGCCTCTATGTATCGCCGGAAACACGCAAGGAAGAAAAGCACCTGGAAGGCCATGAAGTGCCCTGTAACCAGTCAAACCTTTCCAGATGGATTGTGGAGTGGCTGGGATACCAGCAGACCCTGGCGCAGCCCAGCGTTATAGCCGTCAACCGGGATAAGACGGAAGACTTCTGGAAAAGACTGAGGGAACTTCCCCTGAATGCTTTTTATCATATCCCATTAGAACAGCTTTCCAGTGTCAGAATAAATTTTAACGTAAACTTTATGGAAGAGCCATTCCGGCTTTTATGCGGATGCATTACTTATTCAGGAACGGCCTATTTTGGCGGCAAGACCGACAAAGAACTGGAGCAGCTCATGAAGCGGATAGGCTTCAAATATGTCTGGATAAAGAGCCAGGACGGGCATCCCATCTTTAACTCGGCTCCGCCCAGTCCGCCCCAGGAACGGAAACTGGAATCCATTGCCCCTGTATTGCAGTTTCTTTGTGAATTTGCCGGGCTTGAGGGCAGGGGAGCAAAGGAGGAAAGCATCGGCCGGGCAGAAGCCCGCCTGGGGACTTCCCTTCCGCTGCCATTGGCAGAGTTTTACCGCTATCTGCCAAGTAAGTTTTACAGTAGTTATAACGTAATCCGTCCTCTTTCCGGCCTGAAACAGACAAAGGATGGCAAGCTGAATTTTCTGGAAGAAAACCAGGCGGTGTATCACTGGGCAGCAGAATGGAACAGCCCATTTCTATACCGCCGTGCCAATGACGGCGTTTCCGGATGGGGCGCATATGGCATTCTGGACGGTTTCCTTGCGGCGGAATTTTTGTGGGCGCTGGCCTGTGATGAGACATTGGATCTGTTTCTTTGGGAGCTTCTGGATTTTGAACCGGCAATGCTGCTTGAGGGCGGGAAGCTGCATCCCCATCTGTCCCCTATTGCGGGCATTACGGACAGAATAGCGGCAGGCAATACCCGGACGCTTTATCAGGCTATGGACGGACAGGCTGTTGGGCTCTACGACAGGGAAGAATGTACCTTTTGGTTCGTGACAAAGGAGGAGGCGGTACAGGAACGGTTGGAAGCATTATTTGATGTTTGAAACAGGTAAGTTTTTATAGATGCGGAACTATAATAAAGGAGAGAAACGATATGGGATTATTCGGTAAGAAGAAAGAAGACAAATCGGCTCAAGGTAAATCGGTACAAAAATCCGGGCAGAAAAAGGAACAAGAGCTGGCAGAAAAGCAGCTGACAGAAGAACGGTCAGCAGAAAAAGAGACGACAGAAAAACAGCCGACAGAAAAGCAATCTGCGGAGGGACAGCCGACAGAAAAGCAGCCTGCAGAAGAACAGCCAGGAGAAGAACAAGGACAAAACGAAAGGAAGGTATACATCCGGGGCGCCGGAGGAACCATCGTCACGAAGTCCATCCTGGACGGCACATCAAAGCTGAAATGGCTGTTCCGCCAGGAGGGCGGACATGGGAACGGATGGGTGGCATTCGGGGACAGGGACAGCCAGGAATACGTGGATGACGCCAACAACATGGCGATTGTGGACTTCAATACCCTGGCCAACATAGAGCCCACAGTGGTGAATGTGTTCTACATGCCCATGGGCAGCGACCTGGAATTCCGTTGCGACAAAACGGGGAAATATTTCGTGGACACAAGGACGGGAAAGGAGATCCGGGAGCCGGTGAAGCATCCGGCTCAGATCGCCTTTGAGAAGAACCTGAAATTCCTGAACCAGGATACCTACCCGCCAGCGTTTTTCCAGAGCCTGTTTACGGAAAACCCGAAAATCAAGGTAGTCCGGGCGGGAGAAGCGGACTTCCCCACAGGGGAGGTGGTGCTGGCAGACCCCATTGCCTACCTGGGCAGCCAGTATGAGACAGTCCTGGACAGGAAGATTCCGGCCGGGAGCTATCCCGTGGAGCTGTCGGTCTGCCTTTCCCGGATCGCAGGCCTCAGGATTGCCGCCGCAAGGCTTCCGGTCAGCCCTCAGGCGGCTGTCCGGTATGAGATTGCCATGCCCAAGGGAAAGGAACGGGAGGAGTTGGGAAAGCCAGGTATCTTTACCTTCTTTGGCGTGGATACGGGGCTTGCCTGTATTGCCGACGGGAAGGTCTCCCAGGAGAACCGGCTGTTCTTTGAAAAGTGGGAAAAAGAGAATCCGGGAAAGAACAAGTACACGGACTATTTCGCAGCCCTTTTCCAGGAAAGCTTCCATGCGAATCCGGAATTCCAGAACCAGGGCGGGAGCTTTCTGGAGTGGCGGCTGCCGGGGAGCGGCTTAAGGACAGTCCTGTTTTCCAGCGGCATGGGGGACGGCATCTACAGCGGCTACTGGGGGCTGGACGCAGAGGGGGAGATTGCCTGTCTGGTGGCGCTTTTCCTGAATCCGGCGTATTTCTGAGGGGAGACTATTCGGCTGTTAACCGAAGGATTGTTGGTTCGATTTTTGAAGGAGCATATAGTGGCAGAAAGTCAAAATATTGAATATAAAGAGTCATGGAGAGATGAGTATTTAAAGTGGATATGCGGTTTTGCGAATGCCAGGGGAGGCCGTATTTATATCGGCATCAGAGATGATGGGAGGATTGTAGGTATTCCTGACAGTAAGAAGCTGCTTGAGGATATTCCTAATAAAATCAAGGATACAATGGGCATTCTTGCAGATGTGAATCTATTGGAAAGAGACGGACTGGATTATATTGAAATTATTGTAAACCCAAGCACATATCCTGTCAGCTATCATGGGGAATATCATTATCGAAGCGGCAGTACAAAACAGCAGCTTCGAGGTTCTGCATTAACAGAGTTTCTCGTTCGTAAAACCGGTTATCGCTGGGATGCAGCGCCGGTAGATGGTATAGCAGTTTCTGATTTAGACATAGAGAGTTTTGAAATTTTCCGTAAAGAGGCGGTGCGAACGGAACGCATGACAAAAAGGGACATTGAGTGCAGCAATGAGGAGCTGCTTGAGAAGCTGGGACTGATAGCAGAGGGGAAGTTAAAAAGAGCTGCAGGCAAAAATAACCTATGAAAATGATGTCCGGGTAGAAACTTATCCATTTGCAAGGGAAGCGGTTCGTGAGGCTGTCTATAATGCGTTGATTCATTGTAAATGGGAAGACGGAATTCCGATTCAGATTCGGATTGAGGATAAAACCATGTATATTAGCAATGCATGTGTATTTCCAAGTGATTGGACAACTGAAAATTTGATGAGGACACATAATTCCAGACCCTATAATCCTGATTTGGCCGGTACGTTTTATCGTGCCGGATATATCGAGGCATGGGGACGTGGGATTCAAAAAATTTGTGAAGCATGTGAAGAACTGGGAGCGTCAATGCCTGAGTATATTTTGATAGGGGATGACCTGATGGTGAAACTTTCAGCTTTTGAAAGCGCTGCAACAACTGAACCTAAGATGCCAAAACGCCAAACTGGCGGATTGAATGGCGGATTGGCGGATAGAATTGTCATGGTAATGTTATCTGACAAAGCAGTTACGATTGCTGAAATATCGGATATATTAGATATTCCTAAAAGGACAGTTGAGCGTGAAATAAAAAACCTTCGTGAAAGTGGGAGAATAATACGTAAGGGTGGAAAACGATATGGTTATTGGGAGATTATGTAATTTGGAAGTAAAGGGAGTGGTCTGAAATCCCGGAGACAAGTCAACATATTTTAACTGAGTATTTGTATGCACTGCCGGAGTAAAATAGAAGACCAGCGAGGGGCTTGGGCTCCATTTCGTGTGTCGTGTTTGTTCAGAGTAAGAGGGATTGGAGGAGGAATACAGGATGGAAATGGCAAAAATCACAATAGACCCTACGCTGCTTACCTATGTGGCGCAGGCTCTCGGCAGGGTGCCGGAGAGCCTTTATGACTTACAGAAGATCAAGAACCTGTCCTGCGGCGGCAGGCCGGTGTACCAGAAGGTGGTAGATCCCCTCAAAGACGCCCTGCCTGAGCGGATCGAGCTTGCGGAGGGCGATTTCAGCGTGATCGGAAAGATGGCAAGGCTGAAGAAACTGGCGATTTCCGCGATGCCTGTGAAGGATTTTTCCTTTTTGTCCGCCTGTACTGCCCTGGAGAGCCTGGAGATTTCGGCCTGCGGCGTGGTGGACTGCGCTTTCCTGGGGAACCTGTATAGTTTGAGGAGCCTGAGCCTGCTTGGCTGCTCCGGGCTGGAGCATATGGAGGAGATCCTGAAGCTCTTCCGCCTGGAAATGCTTTCCCTGGAGGGCAGCCAGATCTCCAATGCGGACTGCTTCCTGAACTGCCGAATCAAAGAAGTCCGTCTGCCCGAACATATCCTGAAGGAAAAGCAGGCAGAGCGGGAGAAACAGGCAGAGCTGAAAAAGCAGGCGGAGCGGGCAAGGAAGGCAGAGCGGGAGAAACGGGCAGAGCGGGCAAAGCAGGCGGAGTTGGAAATGCAGGCGGAGCTGAAAAAGCATGTGGATATGGCAAGGAAGACAGAGCCCTGCCCCGCTGTACCCTTTCAACCGGCGGAACGGGGGCAGAACCAGCATCCTTACGAGCTGCATGACTTCGACTCGCCCCTGTGGGAAAGCTACAGGGGCGCATACGGGAACATAGAAGACTATCTTGTCATCCTGATGGGCGAGAGGGACAAGGCGCCCGAAACCTTCAAGCTGCGCCGCCTGGAAAGCATCCCGAAGACGAACTATGAACTTGCCTTTGACAATCTCTGCGAGAACCTGTGGCACCAGATGAGCTTTTATCCGGCCACCTGGCTGGCGCTGCCCTATCTGGCCAGGCTCATGGAGGGCTGGGAAAGGGAGAAGGAGCTGGAATGGATGTTCCGGGGCATCCTGGCGGCAGGCAGCATCCTCGCCACGGACGTATTTGGGGACAGGCCGGGCGAGGAGGACATCTGTGAGAGCTACCGGAATGCCGGACTGCAGATCCGCGCCATGACCATTGATGTCCTGGCGGGGAACCTGGAGGATATCCGGCAGAAGGGCGTCCAGTGGAGACGGGAATTCTCCATTGCCGTCACAGCGATTCTGGGGGAGCGGAAGCTGGCGTATATGCTTTATCTTTCTGGCTTTCAATCGTACTATATCGTCTGCCCTGCATGCGAAAACTGCGATGAAGAGATGGAAGTGGGCTATTTTGAGCTTTCGGAGCGGATGAAGAAGACGAGGATGTCTTCCGGCAAATGGGACGGCAAAAGCCTGGAGGACGTGAAGCTGTGGCTGCCCAACCTGCTCTATCTGTTGGAGGACGAAGAGGGGGAGGAGCTTCTTTCCTATTATTTCGGAACCTATGTATGCCCGGAATGCGGGGAGGAAATGCCGGTGCTTGCGGGGATGGAGGAGTATTATTTGGCAGAGTAGGGTGATTGGCAGATTATAAAAAGGACTGATGTTTGAAATTTTGTGTATGGATTTAGTCAGGAAAGCCCGGCAGATGGCAGTCAATAAATTTACTCCCTTTTCAGAATTGTGTAGCCATTAAAAACGAGCATGTAAATATATATTTAGGAATTCCAACTATTTCCCATATTTTGTACTATACAATTGAATAATGTATGATATAAAGCACAATGAAAAACAAAGCGGTAGTTAGGAAAATGGGAAAGAGTTAAGATAATTGGACTTTAGCGGAGGAAATTCATATGGATTTTTTCTTAATGCTACTTGTTACAGTAATGGTTCCCACATGGTATATATTGCCAAGCAGAATAATTTCTATGACATTTAATTCATTCAGCAAGTCGATCACCATAAAAAATGATAAATGGGCTGAATTGTTAATTGCAGAAAAAAATACTTGGGGGATAGCAACTAATCCCAAGAAAAGGAACAAAATGTCATTATGGGGCTTAATCGGATACGTGATATTCCTTCCCCAAATTGTCTTTATGCCATATAACTGGTGGTTTTATATTAAGACAGGGTCAGGGCAATGGTGTGAGGCAGAGAAATTATATCTGGCGGTAACTATGCTATATTATTTTGTTGCGTTATTTATAAAGATGAAAGAAGCAATCAAGTTTAGCAAAGGAGAGGTATGGTGACATATCAAAAGCTGTTTTTAAAGAGAAATGCAATGGTTTGTAATGTAGGCAAATTTTATTTGTACGGAAAAATGTATGAATATTCATTAAAATTTTCCAGATAGATAATGGGAACACTTTTCCGAAAAGGGGGTAAATTTAAAGATCATCCTTGGGGCAATATGACGGACATGGAGCTGTTACGAAGTGCTGGGCTTTATGTAAAAGACATGGAAAGCGGAAAAGAAGGCTTTAACATGGCGTGTATTCTCTTATTTGGAAAGCCGGAAACCATTCAGTCCTGTGTGCCGGGATACAAAACAGATGCCATTTACCGTGTAGAGAACTTAGACCGTTATGATGACCGCTTGATTGTGGAAAACAATTTGATGGAGAGCTATGACCTGTTAATTGACTTTATTAAGAAACACACCGATGATAAGTTTTTCCTGATTGACGGTGTCAATGTAAGCTTAAAAACTGCCATAGCCAGAGAGATTGTCAGCAATCTGCTTGTGCATAGGGAATTTAAGAGTGCGTTTCCGGCAAGCTGATTATTGAAAAAGACAGGATATTGTACAAATACGCGAAAATCTATTCCAATGCGGAACCGGATTTTGAAGAAAATGATGTTTTTAGGTTGACCGTGCCTATGCGGCCAGCGGGGGCAACGTTGACAAACAATGGAAAAAGCAGCGAGGTTACAAAAGTTACAGAAAAAAGGGTTCTTGAATTATTAAAAGATAACGCAAAATATAAAACTGTAGAACTTGCTGAAATGCTTGATATAAGCACCTTTCCATGAAAAAGCGCGGGCGATATAGATAGGAGACCAACTGTTATGAATAAGGATTCTATGGATAATGAAAAATGGTGGAAGCAACTAAAACCTCTTCGTCTCGCACCAAACTGGAAAATGATGTGGAACAAATTGAGAGACATAGAACCAGATAATCTGAAAGAAGACGATGACGCATGGCTCTTTACCTTTGTAGAGGATATGGTCTACATGACAGACGAATACACGTATAAGAACAATAAGAAAAACGTTAAACATATTCTTGCAGTTGACCTGGGCTGGTATCCTGAAGGTGACAGGAATGGCGACTATCACCTTGTAGCGATTTTAGATAATGACTGGAACGAACCAATCCTTGAGATGAGGACACGAAGCACACAGAAAGTCGTGGATACGATAGAGTTATGGTTATTTGAAACACTGAAAAATTGGGAAAACAGGATATATAAGTCTGAATCCATAACCTGAATTTGGACGCATCTATAAACACATTTTTTCATGGCAACAGCGAGGACGCTTTTCATGAAAAGGAGCATCCCAACAGGACATGGGGCATGAGCGCGGGCTATCAGTACGCAGTGGCGGAAAAGCAAGGAGAATACGGAAAATACTGAGAAAAGGGATGGTCTTACAGCATCCTGAAGGAGCATCCGGAGCATCCGGAGCCCCATAACACCCCGGAGCCGCCATGGCGATAGCGCCCCGCAGGGCGCAGCCTTTTGGCAGGACAGAGACAGCAACTCAGCCAAACGCAGGCCGCCGTCCGGCAGGCCGATAGAGAAGCATGCCGGTTCATACGGTACTGCCGCAGCCTGGATAAAAAGACGGGCAGGGATTCATGACAGGGGGGGTTTTGCGAAGATGGATGAGCGGAAAGAGCGGAATGAAATGAGAAAGATAGCATTGGAACATGAGGCCTGGAGGCTGGCGGAGGAGCCCCGCATGGAGCCTCCTACACGAGAACTGGTAGAGCGGTTCCGGGAATGCCCGGATACCCATATGGATTCCGATGTCTTTGCGGAGCTATGCGAACGCATCTGTGAGTCGAATACCATATACCCGGCATTCTATCTGGTCTTCCCCTATCTGGTGGAGATCGCGATGGGACAGCCGCCGGCGCAGGCGGGGGAACTGTGGGAGTGGATGGGGGCATGGATTTCGGAAAGCTATCAGCCCTACGCAGCGGGGATGCCCCGGGAGGTGATGGAAGTGTACCGGGAAAGCCTTTCTGTGGCGGAGACGGCTGTGCTGGATCATATCTGCCGGTGGGGTTTTTCTTCCCATGGGGGCAGCATCCATTATCTGTCAGGGGCGCCTTTCGCATTCGTGAAACCGGAATTCGGATATCTTTCAACCATGTCCGATAAGGAACTTTGGGAGGAAGCGTCCTGTCCCAATGGACATACGGAAACTTATAGGATTCGAAAGAAAGGAATCGCAGACAGCAGCAACAGGCGCGTTTCCATGCAGGAGACGGCATGGGAAGAAGTGGGGAGGCTGATTGGCAAAATGCCTGCCCGCCATCCGAATCCCTGGGCTGGACTACTGTATGTAGTCGAGCGGTTTGAAGACTGCCGGGAGAAGCAAATGGCGGAAGCTGCCTGCAGAAAGGGGATCAGCCGGGAGACGCCGTTTCCGGTGGCGGTATTTCTGTACCTGTATCTGCTGCAGAACATGGGCAGGGCAGAAGAGGATGCGGAGTTTTCGCAGCTCTGCCGCCAGATGTTCGACAGGATTTCCTGCCCGTCATGCGGTGCACAGTTTATCTTTATGGACGGGTGGCTGCATTCCTTTGAATCAGAATAAACATACTATGGAACGGAAGACACAGCCAAAGTACAAGAAACATTTCCGGAATCTGCCGGGAGAGAACATGGAAGGAGAGAAAATACGATGCTGGAATTTGCCCCCAATACCAATACGCTGGAATACCAGGACGGCGCCTATCTCTGCAACGGAACGAAGCGGGTAGAAGCGCCGCTGAATCTGGAGACCCTGGAGGAAGCTGTCAGGCAATGCCCGAAGCTCCAGGTGGTCTCCCTGTATGACGCCCCCTTTGGCGACCAGTGCTTCCCCCTTTTGGCGCAGATACCCAGGCTGAACATGCTGGCTCTGCTGCGGGGCAGGCAGATTACCGGACATGGACTGGAACTGCTAAAAGACCTTCCGCTGAAAGACCTGTTTTTGCAGCGGACTGCCCTGGACGATGAGGGGCTGGCGCAGGCCGCCCGGATTGGAAAGCTGGAGAATCTCTACATAGCCGCCTGCCGTCATGTCACTCCCCAGGGGCTGCTGGCCATTGCCTGGAGGGACAAGCTGCGGGTCAGCGATACCGACAATCAGGATGAAGAGGGGCTGGCGGGGCTGTTCACAGAGACGGAGCGCAAGGCTTACGAGGATGCCCGCACCTACAAAACCATGAAAAACAGGATTCCGCTGGACAGTCCCGAACTGCAGGAGCCAGTCCGTGCGCTGCAGGAATTCTTTCACGACATGACCCGTTGGGAGCGGATGGCAGAAGAAAAAGACAAGGGCAATCGGGCGGGTACGCCCCGCCGGGAGCGGACGGCAGGAGAGAAAGACCAGGGCAATCGGGGGGATACGCCCCGCCGGGAGCGGACGGCAGAAGAGAAAGACCAGAGCAATCGGGGGGATACGCCCCGCCGGGAGCGGACGGCAGGAGAGAAAGACCAGGACGTTCAGGCGGATATCGATGGGCTGTTTGCCAGGCGGGTGAGCTGGACGCCCCGTCCCGGCTGGCGTCCCGTCCATCTTTTCTGGAAAAGAGGCGGGACATATACGAATTACCGTCTGGTGGCCGGAGAGCGGGTGACGAAAAGCAAATTCTGGATTTATGCAGAAGCGGACATTTTCTACTACCGTTACCTGATGCGCCTGATCGACGGCAGCTGGATAATCGACAACGCCCAATGGTGCCAGGCGGGGCGCTGGTCATTCTGCGGGCTGTGACCCGGACGGCCAGCGGAAGGGAAGGATTGTGAAAAATATGAGAAAGCCTATGGATGATATGGCAAAACCGTTCCCCTACGTTTTCCCGCAGATGCCACCCCGGTTCCGGCGGTGCCGGGCTTTTGCGAAAGCGGTATTCCTGATACAATGGGGATGCTTTGCCGTTTTTTGCCTATGCACCATGGTGTTGTCCGTCCAGCTGATTGTCCTGGGCGGGGATCTGGAAGGGAGCGCCATGACGGATGGACATCCGTTCCTGGGGTTTTTGGTTCCGGTAGCTGCCGTATCGCTCCTGCTTTTCTTTCTGGCCGTCCCTACTGGGTTTGCGCCCAGGCTCTTCTGGCGGTGCCCATGCTGCGGGCGCCCGTTTCCCTATTATGTTCCGACGAGAGGGGACAAACTGAGGGAAAAGGAGTGCCTGATGGCTATCCAGGGGCTGCATATCAAATATGTGAAACCGAAATTCTGCCCCCTGGTCATTCCCTCAGCCTGCCCAGGGTGCGGATGCAGGTTTTTTGAGGTGGATGGGGATTTCCTTACCGGGCGTTGAAGGGGGCTTTCCCCGAAAAAGGAGATGCCGGGCAAGTGCGATGGTTTTCGGAAAACAGAGAAGCTCATATCGATAAAACGAAAAAGAAGGGGAAGCCCATAGATAAAGAAAAAGACCGGCAGAGAGCGAAACTGGCGTTTATGGATATTCTGAATATGGAGAAAAAATTGCCGGATGATTTTGACATGAAAAAAGAACTTCAGGAAGCGAGAGAAGAAAAATAGGAAAAGCATACTCCCAGAAAGAGCGGCGGAAATTCATAAAAAATCTGTGTGATATTGTCCCCATTGGGTTTGCACCCAGGCTCTTCTGGCGGTGCCCGTGCTGCGGGCGCCCGTTTCCCTATTATGTTCCGACGAGAGGGGACAAACGGAAGGAAAAGGAGTGAAACATAGAAAATATGGAAATAAAAGTTAGAATTGCGGAAGAAAAAGACGTGGAACGAGTTGCCATGCTGTATGAGAGACTTCATGATTATCTGGAAACTCATGATAATCATTCTAGATGGAAACGCGGAATTTATCCAACGAAGGTAAATGCACAGGAAGGATTTGGGAAAGGCTGGTTATATGTGGCTGAAATAGATGGGAAGTTAGCAGGAAGTGTAATTTATCTTCATGAGCAAGGAGAAGTTTACAACCAAGTAAAATGGCCTGAAGAAATACCAGGAGACAATGTATATGTGATTCATGTATTGGCGGTTCATCCAGATTTTTTTAGAATGGGAGTAGGGACGGCGCTTCTTGACTATGCCTGCAACATGGGCAGAGAAAATGGAGTAGGAGCAGTGCGGCTTGATGTGTATGAGAAAAATTCTTCAGCGATACATTTATATGAAAGCTGTGGATTTTTATATCGTGGGACTATTGATTTAGGACTGGAAGAATTGTATGGCTTAAAGTGGTATCATGTCTATGAAAAAATTTTACTATAGAAAAAGTCCGCCTGTTTATCTTGATATGGCAGGTGAGCTTTTTCCCACAACAACCCCGATTTCATGTGAAACCGGGGCGGCTGCTTAGACACTATGCCTGTATTTTGGAAAGAAGTGCTTCCTGAAGTACCTGAGAGAAATTCAAGCCCATGTCCATGGCTGCTTCGTTGAGCCAGGCAGGGATGCTTAAGGTTTTCTTTACGGCGCGCGAATTTGTACGCTTTTTATAGGCAAACATATCAAATTCGATGACTACCAGGAAGGAATTGGCTTCTGGAGTGATCGCTGTCGGATCGGAAGGTTCTGGAAGCGGCTGCTGCTCCTTTTCACGGCAGGTCAACGCCAGCCCGAGCGCGTCCACAGCCATCTCATAGGCCTGTGCCATATCGTCGCCTTGTGTAAGACATTCCGGGATATCGGGAAAGGAAATCCAAAAGCCGCCCTCATCTGCTTTGTGAAAGAGTGCAGGATAAAATAATTTTTTCATATGACGCCTCCGTTTTCAAAGGGTTGAACTATTTCAGACCCGCTTGCTTTAAAATCGCCTGCTCAAGCCCTTTTTTTAGGCTTGTGCCATGATAAGGAACTTCTGTTTGGTGGCCGGTTGCATCATTTCTCATTTTTACATGGGAACCGCTTTGCCCAACCACTTTAAAACCATTTTTTTAAGATGCTTAATCATCTCTTTTGGGGTCATTGGCATTGTTGCGAATCTCCTTTCCTTATCATATATTTATCATAACACGTAATATTACGTATGTCAACAAAAGGATACGTAATATTACGTAAAAACACGGGAACAAAAATATGCCCAAACCATTTTTCAAAGTGATGTGGGGCGGGGCGAGTCAGACGCGTTGAATGCTGAATACAAATGTCAGACAGAGAAAGGAAACAAAAATGGTGAGAGACAAGCTAAAAGAAAAAATAGGAGAGCAGCGCAAAGTATACGAAGCCCTGAAAGCCGGGGACGCAAGCCTGGTCTGCTACAAGGAATTCCAGAACGGCCAGTGGGGGACGGACGATGCCAATTATACGAACCGTCTCCGCCTGGCCTATTTTCTTCTATATGAAAAAATCGACGATGAAGGCGCGATCGCATATCTGTTCCGGGAAGAGCTGAAGGACAGGGAGAACAATTCTTTCCAGGGCATAGGGAGCGCCCTGTGCATCCTGACATGGCTGCTGCGGAAATATAACGGCGGCCACAAGTACGACACCCTGTTCCAGCGGGCGAAGGACGCCAATTTCGACTGCGCCTGCGGCTACGATGTGGAGGACGCAGTGGAGGAGGACTTCGGGAAGAACGACCTGCTGGACTGCATCTTCCTGTGCCAGGAGATGGAGTACAAGGACGTGATGGGGATCCTGGTGGATGCCTGGAAAGAGGGAAGGGGGAACCCGGCAGACTGGAACCCTTCAGACCGCCGTACCCTCATAGGATTCAACGCCTTTCTTGACAGAAATACGGAAAATGAAGCGCTATACCAGAAACAACTAAACGAAATCCTGGAGACAGGTTCTGGAAATCCAAGGGACATGGTGGCGGGATACCGGGATTTGATCCGCTTCTATCTGGATGAAGGTGATTACGGGAAAGGGGCTCGGTACTGCCATATCCTCCTGGAGACCAGGGATTACGGACAGGTGAGAGGAATCCGCCTGTTCGGGGACATCCTGGAGGAATGCTGCGAGATCGTCGCCCATGACCCGGCAGGGAACCAGGGGCTGTGGACGCAGATAAAGGAAGAGCTGCAAGCCCAATCCCAGTCTGCCTGGTATGGGAACCTCTACACAAAGGGCATTGCCGCCGCCAGAGCCGCGGATGACCCATACGCCGAAAAGCTGGAGCGGGCATACCGGAAATGGCGGAAGGAGCGGGGGCTGTCGGACTAGTCCCCGGCGCATGAAACCTTGGGCAATCAGCCCAGGCTGTCCTCCTGGTACTGCGTTGCCGTCAGTGGGCGCTGCCCCGCGTCCCCTCCTTCTTCCGCTTTGCCTTGGCGAGGACATCAGGCAATGATTGCTCGGGAATGAACCCGCTGGTGTACCAGGGCTGGGGGCAGCATGGGCTGGAAGTGTAATTCTACTGCCGTTCTACCCCGAAAACAGGGCATTCTCCTGGGATTCGGTTGCAGGATGGAGGGCAGGGAGCTAAAATAGGCTTAGAAACAGCGTCAGCCCCGTCCAGCACCAGCCCATGCCTGGGTGCTGGCGGGGCGGACGCGGGACTATAAAACAGCATGTGCCCCGTCCAGTGCCCCAGAGGAATTACGGACGCATGCTTTTTGCGGCCGGAAATTCTCTGCCCATGTCTGGGTGCTGGGCGGGGCAGATGCGGAACTGGAATGGAGGAAAAACAGATGACCCATATCGACAAACAAGCGTTCGGCACCTTCGTAGCCATGCTGCGGAAAGAGAAAGGCATCACCCAGAAGGAGCTGGCGCAGCGGCTCTTCCTGTCGGATAAGGCGGTGAGCAAATGGGAGACTGCCGCCAGCGTCCCCAGCATAGACCTGCTGATACCGCTGGCAGACCTGCTGGGAGTCACAGTGACGGAACTGCTGATGTGCAGGCGCATGGAGCAGGACAACGCCCTGAGCGCCGCCCAGGTGGAGCAAGTGGTGAAAACGGCTGTCTCCTACTCGGACAAACAGCCCCGAGCCTACCAGAAAAACAGGAAATGGGGACTGATCTACCTCCTCTCCCTGCTGATCGCCTGCCTGGAATTATGGCTTTCCTACAGAGCCGGGAGCATCACGGTGGGACTGAGCGTATCCATGGGACTGGGCGCCACATTCGGGCTCTATTTCTGCTTTTTCGTAAAGGAAAAACTGCCTGCCTTTTATGATGAAACCGAAGTCTGCGCCTACACCGACGGACTCTTTGAGATGAACCTGCCCGGCCTTTCCCTCCACAACGGAAACTGGGGAAAAATCTTGCAGGCAGGCCGTATCTGGTCTGTGACAATGATGCTGGCGTATCCGGTCATCAGCTACATAGAGACGCTGCTTTTTCCGGGAATCCTGCGGGATATCATCGACCTGTTTTTCGCCCTGCTCTTTGTTTTAGGCGGGTTCTTCCTCCCGGTTTATATCCTTGGCAACCGATATAAAAAAAGGAGATCATAGCTGACCCCAGGGGCAGGCAGCACCCCTGTCATAGGGAGAAACAGGAGGAGGTACAGGAGGAAAAATGAGCTTTCAGGATGAAATGAAACAAATGTTCCTACAGGTGGCCGCAGGGAAAGTGGAGCCCCAGGAATGGAAAAAATGGTGGGACAGCAACAAGGAAAAGCTGGAAAAAACCCTCACCCGGGGAGACCGGATGCGCATCATGCCCACCCAGTGGCACGCCGATTACGCCTGGATGACCAAGACCCAGAGCGGCGTCGCCTACTATTTCCACGCCCAGGGGCGGCCTGTGAAGACTTCGCCATCTTACGAAGAAAAAGCCAGGCAAGAGGAAGCCCGCCGCATACAGAGAGCCATGGAACAATACCATATGGACACGGCATCCGCCAGGCGGAAGTGGGAGGAATACCTGGCCAAACGCCCCGCGGATTCCAGCCTTCTCCCATGGAAAAATTTCCACTGGAAAAGCCTGCTGGGAACGCCCCCCGGACAGGAACCAGCGAAGGCTTTTGGCTATCAGAAAGCAAGGACAACAGAACAGTGGAAGGCGTGCAAAGAAGAACTGAAGTTCCGCCTGAAAGAGAACCTGCAGGCCAAAATCGCGCCTGCCGCAAAGGCATACGGCATGAAAAAAGCCGGCTCCCAGACCTTTGTGCGGGAGAAGAACGGCCTGGTATCCCGGATTCAGTTTAACGGCTACTTCCGGGGCGGCGGATACGAAGCCATAATCTGCTGCCTCTGCCCCATATACGCCTTAGAGTACGGCTCTCCCGGCCTGCCCGGCCACGTCTCCCAGGGAGAGAGCTTTCAGAAGATGCAGGAAGACTGGGGTGTAATTGAATATGCCGGAGAAGCGGTGGACGCTGCCAGAGTGGCGCGCATCAACAGCAAATTCGATGACATCCTCACGTACCTGGCGGGGGATGTGCTGCCGGAGTGGCAAAAGATAGACAGCCTGGAGACCTATTTTGCCAGGGAGCGCCTGGATTATCTGAAAGCCGCGGAAAAAGCCCCCCTGCACCCCAAGACCGGCAGACCCATGTGGAATCCGGAAGACAAGCCCGATCCCTGGCGGGCGGAGGACTATCTGTTCGGTGTATGGAATCTGCTGTCGGGAGAGGAGAGGGAGGGATATAAGCGGCTGGAAGACTGCGCGCGCCATAACGCGGCCTGGGCGGAGAACCGCCTGAAAGAGCGCCCGGCAGCATACAATGACCCCAGAGAGCCCATCGCCGTGATGTACCACAACGCCCGGCTTTTCCTCAGGACAAAGGAGATAATGGATGGACAGAGCCGCCGGGAGGCCATACAGGAGACCTACGAGGAGGTATGCCGCTTCATGCGGTATTACCACGGCCTGGCGAAAAAGACAGAAAGAGCCTAATCTTCACAGAAATCACACAATAAGATGCTATGCTGGTACCGGAGGTGGTATCATGGAAAAGATTTTGATCGTGGAGGACGATTTCGATATCCAGGAGCTCCTGCAGAACTTCCTGCAGGAAGCGGGCTATCAGACAGCCGTGGCAAAGGACGGCCTGGAAGCGGTGAGCATGTTCTCAAAGGAGGGCTTCCATCTAATCTTATTGGACATCATGCTCCCCAAAATCGACGGCTTCACGGTCTGCGAACTGATACGCAGACAATCCCAGATTCCCATCATCATGCTGACCGCACTCAGCGGCGAGGAGGAGCAGATACGGGGACTGGATCTGCAGGTGGACGACTATATCACGAAACCCTTCTCCATGCCCGTGCTGGTGCGGAAGATTGGGGCTGTCCTTAGGCGCAGCCGCCGGGGGCAGGAAGAGGGGCATCAGACATTGGTGTATCGGAACCTTGTCCTGGATCTGGACAGCTATCTGGCCGCGGTGGACGGCAGGGAGTACGAGCTGACCCAGCGGGAGTTCGAGATACTGCGGGAACTGCTGACCCATCAGGGGCGGGTCATGACCCGGCAGAACCTGCTGGACAGGCTGTGGCGGTATGACTTTTACGGGGACGAGCGGGTGGTGGACACCCATATCAAAAATCTGCGGAAGAAGCTGGGAATCGACTTTATCCAGACGATCAGAGGGGTGGGATATAAAATTGAAAGAGAAAATTAGGAGCAGCCTGTTGGCGAAAGTCTTCCTCCTCACCGCCCTGCTGCTGTTCGGCCTGTCCCTGGTGGTATATGGCCTGCTGGCCTGGCTGATGCCCCAGACCTATTCCCATAAATTGAACGCTTCCCTGGACGAACAGACCGTAAGCTTCCTGGCCGGGCTGGAGGAAGTGGCCTTCTCAGACAGCGGCGGCCTCTTCGACCAGTTTGCCCGGAACAGGGAGATCTATTCCATGGAACTGTATGACGGCAATGGCGTCTTAATCCCTCTGCCCTCCGCCCAGGCTCCTGCTGCTTATGGGGAAGCTGCTTATGGGGAAACAAGTCTGGCCGGATATGGGGAAGGGAACGTGGCACTATCGGCGGAAGAGGAGACCGGAGAGGACGCGCCCGTCCTGGCCGGCCATTACTATTTTTCCTTTGGGGACAGCCAGGAGCGCTACCTGCTCCTTGTGTATGGAAAGGCCGGACAGATTGCCGAGCTCCAGCAGGCATTTCTGCGCCTGTTCCCCTTCCTGTCGGCTGTGGTCTTGCTGGTCTCCCTCCTGGTCTCCTGGATTTATTCCCGGATGATCACAAAGCCGGTATTGGAGATCAGCCGCGTATCGGAGCGGATGTCCTGCCTGGACTTGGAATGGCAGGTGGACGGGCAGCGGACGGACGAGCTTGGGACATTGGGGAAAAGCCTGAACAGACTGTCCCGGAACCTGAGGGCGGCGCTGGCAGATCTCCAGAAGGCCAATGAGGAGCTGGAAGCCGATATCCGGCGGGAAAAGGCGCTGGAGCAGGCGCAGATAGAATTCTTCGCCGCCGCGTCCCACGAGCTGAAGACCCCCATTACGGTGATCAAGGGGCAGCTGGAGGGCATGCTTTTGGGCATAGGGGCGTACAAAGACAGGGAAAAATACCTTCTCCGGTCATTGCGGGTCACCCAGACCCTGGAATCCATGGTCTATGACTTGCTGACCATTTCAAGGTTACAGGCCGGGGATTCGGGCTTTCAGACCGGAAAGCTTGACTGCGCTTCTGTAATACGGAAGTATCTGGCCGATACGGAAGACCTGGTTGTGGGCAAGGACTTACAGATAGAATGCCGTTTTCCGGATTCCGTCCCCGTCCATGCCAACGAAAGCCTCATGGAAAAGGTGTTCTCCAATCTGATCGGGAATGCCGTGAAATACGCCCCGCCGGAAGCGGTGGTCAAAATCACCGTCCGGGAAGGGCAGGGCAACTGGCGGTTTTCCATAGAGAACACCGGCACCCATATCCCGGAGGAAGCCATCCCGAAGCTGTTCGAAGCCTTCTACCGGGTGGACACGTCCCGCAGCCGCCAGACAGGAGGGAGCGGCCTGGGGCTCTATATCGTACAGAAAATCCTGCAGCAGCATCACAGCCGCTGCCATGTCCGCAACACCCAGGAGGGCGTGGCCTTCTTTTTTGAGCTTCCCCAGAGGCAGCTCTGAAATTTTTGGAATCAGATGAGCGGTTTTATGACAATTGGACTGAAATGTATGAAAACAGTACCAACACACCGGCTTCTGATGACGATATATCGTGGGCGGAAACACGATTGAACGAAATGAATGAGCGCGTACATATCCTGTATGAACCAGTCATCCATGCTGTACATGTGATTCTGCCTAAATATGTTCATCGTAAAAATCTAAAAAATCCTCGAACAACTCCAAATCCAATGAATGACACCATTTTTCCCTGTCAAGGTTTTGATGGATATAATTAACCTTATCCTCCGAAAACCGTTCCATGTTTTCTTCCGTGTTATAGTCATAGTCAAGCGTTTTGAGCCATTCATCTAATTTCGCATTAAACTCATTGCGATAGGTGTCGTCATTGAAATAGTTATGTCCTTTATTCTCAAGAGGAATAAAGCGAAAGCGGGAATCGTCCTTGTACTTTTCGTAATACAGTTCGTAGCCATATTCGACTGGAACAACTTCATCATCAAAGCTATGCACAATCATGACAGCGGCAT
>NZ_CAJUCP010000065.1 GCF_910585425.1 uncultured Acetatifactor sp.
TTTAAAGTATTTATAGCAGTTTTGGTAAAAATTCAAATTTGCTCATTTATAGTTACCTAAATGAGGAAGATAATAAAACAGACATAATATTTAACTTTTCAATATTTAATGAATATCTTAAAAGTAAGATGGAGTTTGCGGAAATAAATCAGGTATATATGAGATTTAGAATTTCTTCTATCGAATTAAAAAATAGTATTTATTTTGACTGTGAACCATCTAATAAATCGTTTGAGAGTGCTTTTTCAGGTACACGTATTTTTGATTTCAAGATAAATGAAAAGAGGAATTTGGGTTCAAAGACAATTGCAAAGATTGATTTGCAAAAATATTTGTTTCCACAAATAGATAATATTCATTTATTAGTTATGGAACCATCTTCTTACGATGTTGAATCATTTGCTGATAAACACATGACTTGTCGCGAATTAGAGGGAGAACTTTGGGATGATTATTTTGGCGCAAACATTAATTATTCTAAAGGTAGGATATTAGCATATCATTGGAAATTTGAAAATGAGTGTTCATGTCTGATCAAAGTTAAATATTCAAAAACCAATGTTGTAACTTTAATAGCATATATAGTTATGGCTTTGGCATTAGGCGTCTTGGGTAGTACGATAGTAGCTATCATACAGAGCGGATGTGGCAAATATTTTCCTTATATATCAAGTGGCATTGGATGTTTTCTCTTTGTGATTGGACTTATGCTGGGAAGAAAAAAATAGCAGAGTTCATATATTGTAAGGATGAGAAAAATATAATAATATAGATGTAGTAATAAAATCTTGCTCAAAAACCGGATAAACGGCATGACTTGCTGTGTTATGCGGCTGGCAAGAATCAAATGCCGTTTATATAGTCTGATAGGGAGGAAGGTAGAATGAAAAAAATAATCAATGGTAAAAGATATTATTTATACACATCACTTTCTCAAGAATTAAAGAATATATATCAATGTGAAATATATAAATTTTTGTGTCGTTTGGTATATGAGTATCATGGATTTCGAAGTTGGTATCAAGGGTTATTTACAGAAGAACTTGATTTGAAATACAATCGTGAAATAATAATCTGCGAAGATCAATTTCGAATTGTGGGTGTAGCTATAATAAAAAAAGATTTGCAAGAGAAAAAGATATGTACTCTGAGGGTGGCACGAGAGTATCAGCATCAAGGAATTGGCCATAATTTAGTTGAAATGTGCATGCAACAATTACATACCGATAAACCAATGATTACTTTACATAAGAGTAAATGGAATCAGTTCGAAAAACTGCTAAGCTATTATAATTTCGAGTTGGAGCAAACGCAAAAACATTATTACAGCATCTTTAGCACTGAATTAGTGTTTAATGGATTCTTGCCAGAGAAAGAGCTTATTTTTAATAAAATTGAGCTAATGGACATGGAAAAACTATATAGAGCTGTTGTCCTTAGTAGTAAGAAAAATTTTGAAGATTATGTGGATGCTTATATTAGATATTGGTATCATCGAGCATGAATGAGACAGATTAACATGCTTGAAGTTTAATGGAAAGCCATCTATGCATAGATAGATGGCTTTTTATATAGGAGAGGTGAATTAAATGCAACTAATTTGCGGTGTTCATGGAGTGGGGAAAACTGTTTTTGCAAAAAAACTGTGCCAAAAATTATTGCTTGAATATTATTCGGCGAGTGAGTTAATTAAGAAGATGGCAAAGCGTGAAATAAGTGATTACAAGAATGTACAACACATTTCAGATAATCAAAAGTTATTGTTAGAAGCTTTATCTGAAATGAAGGATGCTCAATATATATTAGATGGTCATTTGTGTTTAATGAATAAACAAAATAAAATAGAACGAATATCCTATGATATCTTTCAAGCAATGAAGATAGAAAGTATTTATATAATTGTAGATGCGCCTGAAAAGATACAACATAGGCTTAGAAATAGGGATAATGAAATCTGGAATCTTGGATTTATTGCTTCATTTCAACAAGAAGAATTTGCGTATGCTGAATATTTAGCAGAAAAAATGAACATTCCGCTAAAAATTATTTATGATAATAAGGAAGTAACGAAATGTGCTTTTTTAGAAAAAGAAAATATTATTTTACCAATAAAGCCAGTTTTTGCAGAGAAAATATTATCTGGAGAAAAGAAATATGAATATAGAAAACGATTGTGCAAAAAGGAAATAAATAAAATATATATATATGCAACAGCTCCGGTAAAAATGATTATTGGTGAGGTATGGGTCGTTGATAAATTGAGCATGGATAAGGAAAAACTGTGGCAGGAAACGCAGAAGTATGCAGGGATTACTAAGGAATTCTATGACCAATACTTTGAATATCAGGATTGTGCGTGTGCATATAGAATTGGTGAAGTAAGGCGATATAGGTTTCCGGTTGCGTTAGACAGTATAGGAATAGAATATGTTCCACAATCATTTATCTATGTGGGCGAGATAGGAGATGTTACAACATTGGTGCCAAGGGACTCTAGCAAATAAAAAAATATCCTATCCAGAGACTGAATCGTAGCCCAGTACCTGATAGAGAACGAGACGGAGCTGCGCAGGAAGCAGATCCTGCGGAAGGCGTCTTACCAGGGCGGCGCCTACAGGCAGCAGCTGGGGAACGGCCTCCCGGCAGAGCCCCCAGGAAGTTCCCGGGCGACATGGGCTTCGTGGCGGACTTCCTGAACGAGGGGAGCTTCCTGGGGCGAAGCAACCAGAGGATACGGCACCCGTCAGCGCTGTGCAGGATGATGGAGACGCTCACCGGGGACAGCAGGTTCACGGGGCAGATAGTGGAGCTCATGGAAAAGGAGAGTAAGGGGGAGGACGTCATGATGTGCGAGTATATTGATATGCTGGAGGCCAGGGGAGAAGCCAGAGGAGTGGCGATAGGAGAAGCCAGAGGAGTGACGATTGGAGAAGCCAGGGGAGTGGCGATTGGAGAGGCGCGGGGAGAGACGAAGCTGTCCTCGCTGCTGGAGCGTCTATATGAGCAGGGCAGGGACGAGGAAGCGAAGCAGGCAGTGCTGGACACTACGGCGCGTGCAAGGCTGTACCAGGAGCTGCATATCCCAAATTTCAGCACCAACCCTTAACTATGGCTAAGGCTCGAACGGCGACTACAGATGGCATGATGGCTGGAAGTACAGGCCATTAAGTGCTCTGCTGAGAGGATTTACCTCCTACAAGGAGGCTTGTTATCATTGCGGAGCCACCTGATTTGATGTCTGCCCAGGGCGGCCGCAGGGTGGGGGGAACTCTAGGGCACCATTCCTCACAGCCCTGTAGCGGGGAGGTTTCTTCCAAAAACTTTGCCAGAGACATGGGCTACGTGGCGGATTTCCGGCGCAGGCCGGCCAGGCGATGCTGGCACAGTCCAACCAGGCGAACCAGGGCGTTCTGTCTCTGCTGGGCTAATCTCTGGCTGTCTCTTCCGTACAGAAGAGAAAGACATAAGGATAACGAAAGGCATGACGCAGGAGGAATCCTGTGCCATGCCTTTTCCCTTGGAGAGGGGAATCTGCCCCTGGAGGGCTCTGAAACTCTGGAACCAGTAAAATGTTGCAGGACAGGAAGCGGCGAATGGTATTCTAAGAAATGGGTAAAATAAAAAATGCAACATTCTTGGAAAGAATGTTGCAGAAAAATTCGAGGAGGACAACCATGAGTACGACACAGCCCATTAAAGACACAGCCCAGTTAAAACGCTTCAAAGAATACTATCTGCTGCAAAAACCGAATCCCAGAAATCACATGCTGATTGTCATTGGCCTGAATTCGGCTCTCCGTATCTCAGATATCCTGGGGCTGACCTATGGGGATATCTATCGCTATGAAAAAGGTGCCTGGAAAACCCATCTGACCGTAAGGGAGCAGAAAACCGGAAAGACCAATCAAATCTATATCAACCGCGAAATCCGGGATATACTGGAAATGTATCTGAATCCGAAAGAAAAGGAAGCTTCTTCCTGGCTGTTTAGCAGCCAGATACAGGCAGAGCAGCACTTAAGCCGTTTCCAGGCATTTCGTATCATAAAAAAGGCCGCGACTTTTGCCGGAGTAGACACCAATATCAGCTGCCACTCCCTGCGGAAGACTTTCGGGTATCATGCCTGGAAACAGGGGACGCCCCCTGCGCTGCTCATGGCAATCTATAACCATTCCTCTTATCAGGTGACCAAAAGATATCTGTGCATCGACCAGGACGACAAGGACAAGGTGTTCTCCAGGATACGTTTATAGAAAAAACTTCATAGAAAAAATTGGATAAATTCTTCCGAAGACCCCTAAAGTATTTCGGATTCCCACCGATAATATATGTGAACAGCAAAAATGCAACATTCTTCCATAGAAAGTTGCAATTTGCGGTATCACAATCCAAGCTTACCAGTGGCGGCAGAAAAGTAAAGAGTCAGGGGGTGGAGGGATGCTGAGGCTTACGGTCAGTCCGGAGGAGTATCTGATGATAAACGACAATATAAAGATCATCTTCCTGGGCGGTTCCAAGAACAATATGCGGATTATGGTAGATGCCCCCAGGGACGTGCACATCGTCCGCAGCGCCGCATTGGAGAACAGCGTCCCCAGTCCGGAGGAGAGGGCGAAGATGCCGAAGTACCATGCGGTGCCGGAAGCGCCGGAGAAGTACCGGAACAGGAAAATGAGGTAATGCCCGAAACCGGGAAGCAGGGAAACAACCGGAGCCGGAAAGCGAGGTAATGTCCGAAGCCGGGAAGCAGGGAAACAACCGGAGCCGGAGAGCGAGGTAATGTCCAAAGCCGGGAAGCAGGGTAACAACCGAAGCCGGAGAGCGAGGTAACGTCCGAAACCGGGAAGTAGGGGAACAACCGGAGCTGGAAGGCGAGGTAATGTCCGAACCTGAAAGCAGGGTAATAACCGGAGCCAGAAAGCGAGGTAATGTCCGAAGCCGGAGCAGGGCAACAACCGTAGCCGGAGAGCGAGGTAATGTTCGTGGCCGAAAAGCAAGGCAACAACCGTAGCCGAAAAACAGGGTAATAACCGAAACGGGAGCAATGGCTCAGGGCCCGGGTCTGCCGCTCCCGGTTCGGTTACTATAAAAAATCATTGCGATGCCGCAAGGCGGGCAGTGGTTCCATGCTCCTCAGGAAGCGAAGCGGAATGGGGAGGGATGCCCCATAAAAGTGGAGCCGGGACGGCGGACATGGGGCAGGCAGCAAGAACAAGCAACTGACGCAAAAGGATTTGCGCGGTAATACAAGGAGGTAAATTATGGTAGTACAACACAACTTAACAGCAATGAATTCCAACAGGATGCTGGGCATCACCACAGGAGCCCAGGCGAAGGCCACTGAGAAGCTGTCTTCCGGTTACAAGATTAACCGTGCGGCTGACGACGCGGCAGGACTGGCCATCTCTGAGAAGATGAGGAAGCAGATTCGCGGGCTCACCCAGGCTTCCGCCAACGCCCAGGACGGCATCAGCGCAGTGCAGACTGCTGAAGGTGCACTGACAGAAGTACACGACATGCTCCAGAGAATGAACGAGCTGGCAGTGAAGGCCGCCAACGGCACCATGTCCGAGAGCGACAGGAACGCCATCCAGAGCGAAGTAGACCAGCTGGTGACGGAGATTGACCGTGTAGCTACCACCACCAAGTTCAATGAGACTTATCTGTTGAAGGGAAGCAATGGTGGCGTGGCTGGCACCCTGAAGTACACAACCGCAAATGGCGCTGGTATTACTAACGTGAATTTTGACGCAACTACCGGAACTGCCAATATTGCTGTAGCCAAGGTGACAACGGCGACACCAGTAGGGGATGGTAACACGAGTTATACTGGTAAGAGTGTTTCCGTAAATGGCACAACCTATATTTTGGTTGAAACTACATCAAAAATAGGTACAGCTGATAAGTTAAGTGTAAAAGAAGCAGCTGAAAAGCTTTCAGAGACGACAAATCAGAAGGGATTCACTAGCATGGATGCTCTGATGGCTGCAATTAAGCGCGATAATGGCGAGCATATCAAGACAGTTACTTCTTATATTGACAGCAACAAGAATGTAGCCTTGAAAGCAGAAGCCTTCGCCGACCTGAACGATGCCATCGACTTCAGCCTGCACGTAGGTGCGGACTCTTCCGATGACAACAAGATTAACCTGAACATCTCCTCCATGGGAGCAAGGGGACTTGGCATCAACGGCTTGACCGTCACCGGTGACAACGATGACAACGCCACCGCCGCCATCGATGTAGTAGCTGATGCACTGGAGAGGGTATCCGCCCAGCGTGCGACCCTGGGTGCCGTCCAGAACCGTCTGGAGCACACCATCGCGAACCTGGACAATGTAGTGGAGAACACCACCGCAGCCGAGTCCGCTGTCCGCGACACGGATATGGCAACCCAGATGGTGACCTACTCCAACAACCAGATTCTGGCGCAGGCCGGCCAGGCGATGCTGGCACAGTCCAACCAGGCGAACCAGGGTGTACTGTCCCTGCTTGGTTAATCGTAGGAACCTTCAAATGTGCATTTGGCACAGGAGAGCGACAAAAGGAAAGGGAACCAGTGCAGACTGGTTCCCTTTTTTTACGGAGATATTTACGGAAAGGAATTGCGGATATGAAGATACAGTTTCTCAATGGCGGGCTGGCCAACCAGGCGTTCCAGTATATTTTCGCAAGGAGCTATGAACTGGCTCGTCCCGGGGAAGTGATGTACCTGGACGATTCCTGGTTTGCCCTGAACACAGTCCATAACGGCTATGAACTGGAAAAAGTGTTCGGGATCCGTCCCCACATGCTGAGCAGCTGCTTTGACGATGAGGTGTGGGGGTTCATGCTGGATGAGCGCAGGCGGGGAAAGAGCGTGCCCCAGATACTGTGCGAGAATGGCATCGAGACCTATATGATATCCGAAGTAGGCGGGAGCCACCAGTCCTTCAATCCCTTTGGCGGCAGGGTAATCGCCACGCCCTGCAATGAATACCATCCGGAAATCCTGGACGCAGAGGGGGATGTGTATTACCACGGCTATTGGATCAACAGGAAATGGTTCGCCCCATTTCTGGAGGAGCTGCGGGAGGAATTCCGTTTCCCGGAGATCACAGACCGGAAGAATCTGGAGTATCTGAAGCGGATCCGGAATACCCAATCGGTTTCCATCCATATCCGGCGGGGCGATTATGTATCCTTGGGGTGGGAGCTGGGAGCGGATTTCTACAGGGAAAACGGGGAACGGTTTCTGGAGCTTGCCCCGGGAAAGTGGAATCTTTTTGTGTTTTCCGATGACATCCCATGGTGCAGGACGCATCAGAAGGAGATGGGGTTCGACCGTTTTCGGCAGGTGGTTTTTGTGGAGGGGAACGACCGGGGCAGGAATTACATCGACATGCAGCTGATGAGCCGGTGCAAGGGGATGATCATCTCCAACAGCGCGTTCTGCTATCTGGCGGCCTTGCTGAACAGGGGGCTGGAGCACTGTGTGAACCCCACTGTCAGGGAAGTGTGATTCGGGATTTCGGCACCACCATGTTTTTTATTCCTTGTATTTTTCCCCTATTCCCTTTATAATGGATAGGAAGAGCCATTGTGAAAGAAGGATTTGCGCCGTCCAAGGCAGAATCTGACCATAAAGGAGTAGAAAAACATGAGCAGAGAGATTCTTTTGACCATATCCATCCTGATTTCCAACCGTCCGGACACGGTGAGGAAGTGTCTGGATTCCATCCGGCCGCTGCTGGAGGGGGTGCCGTCCGAGCTGATTCTGGTGGACACGGGCTGTGGGGAGCAGGTGCGGCAGATCATAGAGGAGTATACAGACCATATCATTGATTTCGAGTGGTGCAGGGACTTTGCCAAGGCGCGGAACGCGGGGCTGAAGAAGGCGAAGGGGAAGTGGTTCCTGTTCCTGGACGATGATGAGTGGTTTGAGGATACGGAGGAGATCATTGCGTTCTTCCGCTCGGGGGAGTACAGGAATTACGGGTTCGCGGTGTATACCCAGCGCAATTACCTGGATCTGGAGGGAAGCGTATTCAGCGACCTGCTGGTGGGGCGCATGACGAAGCTGGAGCCGGATGTGAAGTTCATCTACAGCATCCACGAGTGCTTCAACAGGGTCAAGGGGAAGACGAAGAAATTCCAGGCCTATGTGCATCATTACGGCTACGCCTATCGGACGCCCAAGGACGCCCGCGCCCATTCCCTGCGGAATATCAGCCTGCTTCTGGAGGAGCACAAGGCAGACCCGGGGAACATGAAGCATACGCTGCAGTTGGCGCAGGAGTATAATGCCATTGAGGAGTACAGCAAGTCCCTGGAGATGTCCCTGGATGGCATCGGGCTGTTCCGCCAGGGGAAGATTGGGAACGAGTATTTTCTGGCGTCCCTTTTTGCCAATGAGATCAATTGCTATATGGAGCTGTACCGGTACGAGGAAGCCATAGAGAAGGGGGAGCAGTACCTGCAGGAAGAGAAAGCGGACAAGATGGTGAAGGCCATGGTGGCCGGAGATCTGGCCGTGGCGTACATGGAACGGGGCGATTGGGAGAAGGCTCTGAAGAATGCGGAATATTACTGGAAGATTTACCAGGATTACCTTGTGGATGACGAATCTTTCCTGGGCTTTGAGACCACGATCACCAATAAATGTTTTGAGCAGCGCAACCGCAGCATTGTGCTGGGGAACGGGATGCGGGCGGCCATCGAATCGGGGAAGGCGGAGACGGCGGACAGGTGGTTTTGGAGCTTTGACTGGAAGGAGCCGCAGCTGTTCGTGAACAATGAGATGCTGAAGTCCCTGATAGAGCGGATGCCGCAGGCAGAGGGGGAAGAGCGGGAGATTTATAGAAAGATGTGCGATGTGCTCCTGGAACGGGAGGAGCTGGAGGGCTTTCTGGTGCAGACCATATCGGACTGCTGCAAGAAGCCGGAGGATTTTACGGAGCGGATCAGGACGCTTTCCGTCTATGGGGATTTGAAGTCGAAGCATTGGTTCTTCCGGCTGGCGGAGATTGTGACGGCGGCTTTCCTGGGGGAGGCGGGAAACGGGAAAGAGCCGGCGGAGGAGGTGTCCGCGGCTGCAAGGCTTTCCGGGGAGGTGGCGGATCTGGCGGCCTGTGTGTGGGAGCGGCCCGAGCAGGGCATGTATGCGGTGAAGACGTACTCTATGCTGGAAGCTGTGGAGCGGCTGGGGGGAGATAACCGCGAGGTTTTGGAGGCAGTGCCTTTTTACCGCTGGAAGAAGGGGATGGAGAAGTATTTCGAGAAGTTCTCCTGGGAGGAAGCTGACTGGTGGAATGAGCGGTTTACGGCTATCCTGGAGGAGGGGAGCGCGCGTTTGCGGGTGTGGAAAGGGCTCTACAGTCTGGCCGGCGCCGTCAGGGAAGGGGGACGCTGGGAGAAGGAAGGGCTGGGGAGAGCCATGGAGTCCGGGCAGGTTTCTCCGGGAGCCGGGGGTCTGCCGGGAGCGGGGAAAGGGCTTCCCGGGGACGGAGACGGGGCAGAGGAGTCAAAGGCAGGAGAAAAAGCGATCCGTTTTATCATGGAAAAGCTGGGTGAGTATGCCGCCTGTCAGAAGGCGCTGTGCGAGAGCATCTATCAGGGGGAGGTGATCGCCCGGAATCCTGACATGCTGCCGGAAGAATATCAGGGAGCATATCTGATCTCTGATTTCCTGAGGTTGGCGGAAGCGGGAGAGTACGGCGGGGCAGTGACTGCGATCAGGCAGGTGAGGAAGCTGCTGCCGGGGCTGGACAAGGTGGTAAAGCCCTGTCTGCAGTGGATAGACGGGGAGCTGAAGCGGCAGGAGCAGGAATCCCGCCAGGCGGCTGGGGAGTTCCAGGTGCTGGCCAGGCAGATCAAGATGAAGCTGCGGGGGCTGATGAATGCAGGGCAGTATGAAGCGGCGCTGTCTGTAGCGAGACAGATGGAGGCTTTGCTGCCGGGAGATGAGGAGATCCGGCGGATTATCGAGATGCTGGGCTGAGGCGGATAGCCGGATGGCATGGGAAGACAGGGGCGGCATAAGTGATTGGGAGGAAGACATGATACAGCATAGCGAAAGGCGGTATACATCGGAGGATTACTGGAAGCTGCCGGAGGGGAAGCGGGCGGAATTGATAGACGGGAAATTTTATGATATGGCGCCGCCCGGTTTTGTGCATCAGAAGCTGGTGGGCAAGCTTACCAGGGTAATCGGTAATCATGTGGAGGCAAAGGGCGGCGGCTGTGAGGTCATGCCAGCGCCCTTTGCCGTGAACCTGAACGCGGACGATGAGAAGTGGGTGGAGCCTGATATCAGCGTGATCTGCGATAGAGAGAAGCTGTCGGAGCGGGGCTGCGAAGGGGCGCCGGATTTTGTCATAGAGGTGGTCTCGCCCTCCAGCAGGAAGATGGACTACGCAAAGAAGACTGTCCTGTATTTGGATGCGGGCGTTCGGGAATATTGGATCGTGGATCCTCAAAAGGGGCGGACTACGGTATATCGGTTCGAAGAGGATGTAGCGCCGATTATATTCCCTTTTGGGGAGGATATCACGGTGGGGATATACGGAGATTTGGAAATCAATATGGAGAAGCTGCTGGAGTGAGGGGGCTTGCCCGCCGCCGGGAATAGGCTGATGCCGTCTGGCTTTATGGGGGCTCCGGGTAGGGATTGGGTAGCAAGAGGCTTCGGGCGTGACGCTGGATGGGTGTTGGGAAGACAGGGGCTTCGGGCGTGACGCTGGATGGGTGTTGGGAAGACAGGGGCTTCGGGCGTGACGCTGGATATGGATTGGGAAGCAAGAGATGCCGGGCGGGACGCAGGAAGGATGAGACAGGAGAAATGGCATGAGACGGGAGCAGAAAAGGCGGGTTCAGGAGTTCGTGGAATTGCTGAGCCAGGCGCATGAGGAGATAAAGAAGGAAATCGAACGGAAGGATCCGGCAGCGGCCATGGGATTGCTGGCTCAGTGTCAGGAAGGCGCTATCCAGATGGGGAGCCTGATTGAGACGACGGAAGGGGAGGGTGCCCCGACGATAGCGCTGCTGGAGTCCTACTGCGAACTGGTCTATGAGATATACGGAGAACTGGGACGGACGACGGGAGAGCCGCCGCTGGAGGAACCCGGGAGGGATGGGGGGCAGGCAGCAGGCGCCGCTGTTGCTGCGTGTGCAAATGCTGTCATCAGCGGCGCCAAAGCCTATAAGAAGCTCCGGGCAGCGCTGCTGCGGATAGAGGGCAGCATCCGACATGATATCAAGGTGCGGCTGGAAATCGCCTTTCTCCCCTACAAAGCGTCCATGTGGGACTCGCTGGAGAGCGTCTGGCGGGCGGCGGAGGAGGATCCGGACTGTGACGCCTATGTGGTGCCGATTCCTTATTATGACCGGAAGGGGGACGGTACGCTGGGGGCATACCATTATGAGGGGAATGACTTCCCGGCGGATGTGCCGATCGTCTATTTTGAAAATTACCGTCTGGAGGACAGGAGGCCGGACATTGTATATATCCATAACCCTTATGACCAGGGAAATTTCGTCACTACGGTAGATCCCCGGTTCTATTCGGGTGAGATAAAGAAATACGCTGATAAATTGGTATATATACCTTATTATACAACTACAGGGGGCATGGCTGAGTCCCAGGCGAGATGTTATGGTTATTACAATGCGGACTATATTGTGATCCAAGCGGAAAAGTACCGCAAGTTTTTCGCGCCGGAGCTGCCGGAGGGCAAGTTCCTGGCGCTTGGGTCGCCGAAGTTTGACAGGGTGATCCGGATGTGCGCCCGGCCGGGGGCTTTGCCGGAAGCCTGGAAGGACAGGATGGCAGGCCGGAAGGTGTTCTTTTACAACACCAGCATCAATGGGATGCTGGCGGATACGCCCAGATTCCTGAAGAAGATGGCGTATGTGTTCCGCTGTTTTCAGGGCAGGGAGGATGTGTGCCTGCTGTGGCGGCCCCATCCCCTTTTGGAATCTACATTGGATTCTCTGCGGCCGGAGTATAGGGCGAGTTACGATAAGCTGAAGAAGTTCTTTCTGGAACATGCTCTGGGGATTTATGACGATACGCCGGATATCACGGAGACGGTCTCCCATTGCGATGTCTATCTGGGGGACGCGGCTACATCCGTCACTTCCCTGTTCGGCATGGCAGGGAAGCCGCTGTTCATTTTTAACAACAATATTGACAGCGCGCCGACAGAGGGGGACTGGCGGGGGGAGATCGTCAGGGGATTCCAGGCATATAGAGAGGACGAATGGATGGTCACCCAGGGGAATAAATTGTATCGGTCTCCGGGGAATGATTACAGATATGAATATTACTGTGATTTGTCCGCTTATGCTGCCGGAGGATATTATACAAGGGCGTTCGGGATGGACGGGAAGGTGTACGTCTGTCCCGGGAATGCCCAGGATATCCTGGTGGTGGGGGACGGCAGGATACAGAGACGCATTCCGCTGGAGCGCCATATAGAGCAGTACGGGGCTTTTGCGGGGGCATGGAGGATTGGAGATTGCCTGTTCCTGATCCCCATGCAGTATCCCGCCATCGTCAGATATGACACGAGACGCGACAAAGTGGATTATATCAAAGGCTACAATGATGTCTTCGTAAATTGTACCGACGGCATCTGGCGGGTGGGGGGAAGCTGTGTGTGGAAAGGGTTCCTGCTGTTGGCCTCCCCCATGGACGACCGCATCCTGGCCATAGACGGCAATACCGGAAAGACAGGGCTGCTGGTCACAGGCGTTGAGATGTCGGGCGGATGTCTGGGCTTAATTCCCGAGGGCGGGTATCTGTGGATGCTCCCTTTCTCCGGGAGAAAGGTGACCAGGTGGGATCCCCAGAGCGGAAAAGCCAGGGTATATGACAGGCTCCCGGAGGGTTTCCGGTGCAGGGAGCTTCCCAGGGGGCATGAGAGCGCGGAGCGCCCTTTCAGCGGGATTGCATTCGGCAGAGGGCATGTCTATCTTTCCCCGTTGTGGGGGAACATGTTCGTGCGCCTTGACCGGGAGACCGGGGAGACGGAGGAATGGAGACCGCCATTCCCGGTGCCGGACAAGGAGAGGAATGGGTACTTCGTGGCGGGGAGCCGGGGGGTTTTTCTGCCGGAAGCGGAAAGTGGCACATGCCATTATTTCTCTGGGTTTGACCGCAGGCTGTATGATGTGGATCCGGATGAGGGGGCATATCGGGAAATCGCTGTGGGTTTCCACAGGGAGGAGCTGTCTGCCCATGCGGCGGGATTTTCGGAGGAATCGGAGTGGATGCAGTATGCCTGTGCGGAGAGCGCCTTCAACTCCCTGGAGGATCTGCTGGAGGGCAATATCAGCGGAAATGCCTTCCACAGGGAAAGGCAGCTCCGGGCATATGGGAGAATCGCGGCGAACAATGACGGGACATGCGGGGAGAAGGTGCACCGGTTCCTGTGCAGGAGCCTGGGGCTGTAAGAAAGAAGCCTCAGCGGTCAGACTGCCATGTCCGCCTGGCGCGGCTGTCTGTTTGGACAGAGAGCCATGTTCCATGTGAAAATCCATGGGAAGCCGGTTTCCTTGGGGGCAGTGTTTTGGCAAGGGACTGGGTGAGGGAGATTTTATATCATCAGACAGGAAAGCAGATGGAGAAGCAGTATGACAAAGGTGATTACGTATGGGACATTCGACCTCTTTCACGAGGGGCATTACCGCCTGCTGAAAAGGGCGAAAGCCCTGGGGGATTATCTGATAGTGGGGGTGACCACGGAAGCCTACGACAAGACCAGAGGGAAGCTGAATGTAGTGGATTCCCTGGTGACCCGGATCGAGAACATCAAGAAGACAGGCTTCGCGGATGAAATCATCATAGAGGAGACGGAGGGGCAGAAGTTCAACGATATCAAAAGGCTGGGCATCGACATCTTCACCGTGGGATCCGACTGGACGGGCTGCTTCGACTATCTGAAAGACTACTGCAAAGTAGTATACCTGGAGCGGACAAAGAACATCTCCAGCACCATGCTGCGGGAGCAGAACAGCCATATCCAGAGAGTGGGCATCATAGGGACGGGCAGGATTGCGGCCAGGTTCATGCCGGAGGCGAAGCTGGTCAGCGGCATCAGCGCCCAGGGGGTGTATAACCCTCACCGTGACAGCGCGGCCAGGTTCGCCGAAAGATGGGAAATCGAGGCCTATGGGGACTTGGAAGAATTCTTCGAGACGGTGGATGTGGTGTATGTGGCATCGCCCCACGAGACCCACTATGGATATATCAAAGGGGCTCTGGCGCATGGGAAGCATGTGCTCTGCGAGAAGCCCATGGTGCTGGAGCGGGCCCAGGCGGAGGAATTGTTCCGGTGCGCGAAGGAGCGGGGGCTGATCCTCTTCGAGGGAATCAAGACGGCGTACTGTCCGGGGTTCCAGAAGCTGCTGGGGATCGCCTGCAGCGGCAGCATAGGCAGCATCCGGAATGTGGAGGCATGTTTTACGAAGCTGGAGGCGCCGGACACCAGGGAGCTGACTGACAGGAGGTATGGGGGGAGCTTTACGGAGCTGGGGAGCTACTGCATGCTGCCAATCCTGAAGCTACTTGGGAGGGATTATGAGGAGATCCGCTTTGAGTCCCTCAAGGGGGAGAACGGCCTGGATCTGTTCACGAAGGTCTCTTTGAAGTATCCCAACGGGGTGGCCACGGCTACCTGCGGCCTGGGAGTCAAGTCGGAGGGGCGGCTTCTGATCGCGGGCACCAAGGGGTACATCGTGGCGGAGGCGCCCTGGTGGAAGACCACTTATTTCGAGGTGCACCACGAGAATCCGGGGGATGTGCAGAAGTATTCGGAAATCTTCCTGGGGGATGGGCTGCGGTATGAGATCAGCGATTTCTTGTCCATGATCAACGGCGCGGAGAAGCATAATTTTAAGCTGACGAGAGGGGAGTCGGTGGCGCTGGCGGGGATGATGGAGGGGTTCCTCCGGCAGGCGGGACGGTAGAATGGGGGAAAGACGGTAGATGATTCGGCTGTGCAGAGCGCTTTTCGCGGGGCTGGCCGTTTGCGCCGGTGTTGAAGAAAAGGGGGCTGTGAACCGCATTTTCTGCTTCAACTGAGGAATGATGTATGGTAAAATGAAAGTATGCATACGATGTCAGCGAAACGGATGTCCAGATAGTTTCTGGGGAAGAGATGCTGACAGAGGTGTGAGTGATTGGGATATTTCTGTGGCTGAGGCAGGGGGAAGCGCGTTTGGGCAGAGAATTCAATACCACAGGCCGATGCTATCCGCAGCGGCATTACATGGTGGACATGGAAAGACAGTTGGAACGACTGGAGCAGATGGTGGAGCGGGGGGAGTATTTTTGCGTCAACAGGGGGCGGCAGTATGGGAAGACTACAGTTCTGTCCCTCCTGAAGAGACGGCTGGAAGGCCGCTATCTTGTGTTTTCCGTCAGCTTTGAGGGAATTGGGGAAGCGCCCTTTGCATCGGCAGAGACATTGGCGTATACACTTCTCGAGCTGTTTGGGGACAATATCGATTATGGAGAGGCAAAGCTGGCATCCGAAGCCGTGAGGGAGCTGATTGGAGAGACGCTGAGTTCCTGCAGGGAGGAAAAGCTGTCTGTCCTGAAACTGTCAAAGATAGTCTCGCGGCTCTGTACCGTTTCCGGCAAAGAGGTGGTGCTGCTGATAGACGAGGTGGATAAGGCGGCAAATTATAGTGCGTTTATGGAACTTCTGGGCATGTTCAGGGATAAATATCTGAAAAGGCCGGAACGCCCTACGTTCCGGTCAGTGATTCTGGCCAGCGTATACGATATCAAGAATCTGAAACGGAAGCTGCGCCCGCAGGAGTCCCACCAGTATAACAGCCCCTGGAATATTGCTGCGGATTTTGATGTCAGTATGGAGTTCAACAGGGCGGATATTGCCGGAATGCTGGAGGGATACAGGACAGACTATTGTGTCGGGATGGATATCCAGACTATGGCGAAGATGCTGTATGATTACACTTCGGGATACCCGTTTCTGGTAAGTCGCCTGTGCAAGCTGTTGGATGAAAAAGTGGCGGGGACAGAAGGGTTTCCGGACAGAAACGCAGCCTGGACGAAAGAAGGATTCCAGGAGGCATTGCGCCTGCTCCTGGCCGAGGCAAACACGCTCTTTGACGATTTGCGTAAGAAGCTGGCTGATTATCCAGGCCTGCGCAGAATGCTGTACGAGCTTTTGTATGAGGGGAAGTCATTCCCCTATAATACGGATGATGAGATACTGGACGTCGCCCGGATGTTCGGATATATCAGGGAATATGAGGGGAAGGTCATGGTGTCCAACCGGATTTTTGAGACCCGGCTGTATAATCTGTTTGTGTCGGAGGAACGGATTCACAGCGCATATTGAGGAAGCGGGCGAAGAGAGGCTGCCGTGCGGGAGGAAGATTTTTATGAAAATATGGGCACACAGAGGATGCAGCCTGATGTATCCGGAGAACACGCTGCTGGCCTTTGAGAAGGCGGCGGAGCTCAAAGGGCTGACGGGAATCGAGTTGGATATCTAGCTGACGAAGGACGGATACCTGGCGGTATGCCATGACGAGAAGGTGGACAGAACCACGGACGGAAGGGGGATGCTCCGGGATTTTACGCTGGCGGAGCTGAAGAAGCTGAGGATAGATGCGGGAGAAGGGCGGGTAGAGCGGATTCCCACCATGGAGGAGGTGCTGGATCTTCTGGAGCCGCGGCTGAGAGAGGGCTTGCAGATCAATATCGAGCTGAAGAACAGCATCCTTCCCTATGAGGGTATGGAGGAGAAGATCATCGGACTGATCCGGGAGAGAGGGCTGCAGGAGCATATCGTCTACTCCTCCTTCAGCGCGTTGTCTCTGGAGAAAGTCCGCAGGCTGGAGCCCGGGGCACGGATCGGCATGCTGGACGGCAAGATATCGGACTGTCTGTACAAGCTGAAGGGCGGCTGCGGCGCCGATGACCTGCATCCGAGCATGTACGGGATAGACCTTCCCCCTGAGAAGTTTGCGGGCTTCAGGGTGCGGGCCTGGGGCGGAGGACGGCTGTATCCGGAGAAGCCTACATGGAACAGGCTGGATCTGGCGGCGCTGGAAAGGAAGGGGATTACGGATGTGTTTTTGAATGAGCCGGAGGCGTACTGTGTTGAGGAGTGAGGGGGGATGGCAGGAAGGATTTCCGGATGGGGCAGCAGGGAGGGATGAGATCCTGAGGAAGAAATTCGGAAGAAAATTCCAGTTGTGCAGAGGTAAAGGATTTGGGACAAAAGGCCGATATAGGGATTAGGATAGTGCGGTATTGTCCTGTGGAAGGAATGAGCGTTTTAATGAATATTGGGGCAGGGAAGCAAGGAACGGATTGCATGGAAGCAAGGAAGTGTCGGAACCTATTGTTGCTTGTGCGATGATGGGTTTTTTTATAAGTGGATTTTAAGGTATATATATTTTATTATATAAGAATGAGCCGGTTAAGGACGGGTACATAACAAAGGCAGAACGGAGACGGATACAGTGACTTATGCAATCATACTTGCCGCCGGGGTAGGCCAGCGTATGCGCAACAGCGGACTGCCCAAGCAGTTTCTGAAACTGATGGGCAAGCCCATTATTGTCTATACACTGGAAAAATTTGAAGAGTGCAGGGAAATCGACAGCATAATCGTCGTCAGCCATGGAAGCTACGTGGAGCACATGAACAGCCTTATCGCGCTATACCGCATCAGCAAGGCGGGCAAGGTAATCGTGGGGGGCAGCGACAGGCAGAGCAGCTTACAGAAAGGGCTGGAAACAGTGGTGGAAGAGGGCGGGAAAGAGGATGATATCGTAGTGATACATGACGGCGTAAGGCCGCTGGTGGATTTGTCCATCCTTCACGAGAACATACGCATTGCCCGGCAGCATGGCTGTGCCGTCACGGTGCACCCGGTGACGGAGACTGTGGTGATAACGGATGCGGAAGATGCCGGCATGGAAGATTTCAAGAAGCGGGAAGATACCTATTCCATGACATCGCCCCAGACGTTCCGGCTGGGCAGGATTCTGGATGCATATGAGAAGACGGAGCTGTCGGAGAGCGGCTCTGTCCCCCTGCTGGATGCCGCCATGGTGTACGCCCGGGCGGGGGGCGAGGTTCATTTGGTGAAAGAACAGGGTGTGAACCTGAAAATCACCACGCCGGAAGATTATTACTTTTTAAAGGCCATGCTGGAGCTGGAGGAAAACAAATTCGTGTTCGGCCTGTGATAGAGACAGGCGATATTGCGGGATTCGATCGGAAAGCAAAATCGGCGGGGGACGACGTGAGGAGTGAGACCATGGTGGAACAGAGGGATATAGATATCATAATGAATAACCCCATAGACTGGGAGAGATTCAGAAATAAGACGGTTCTGGTCACGGGAGCTACCGGAAGGCTTGGAATGTATCTTGTAGAGGCTGTGAGCAAAGCTGATATTGACTGGAACCTTAATGTCACGATCATCGCGCTGGCAAGAAATGGGAAGAAGCTGGAGAGTGTGTTCGGCGAATCCTTAAAACTGCCCAATGTCCATGCACTGGTACAGGACATCACGGAACCGATCAGATGGGACGGGGCTGTGCATTACATTTTTCACACGGCAGGGGCGGCCAGTCCAATGGATTTCACGAATGAGCCGGTGGATACGCTCTGGGGGCATCTACAGGGGACGCGGAACGTCCTGGAGCTTGCCAAAGAGAAGAAAAGCGAGAAGGTTCTTTATGTATCTACCGTTGAAATATATGGTGAGTGGAAGCGGGAAGAGGGGATTCGGGAGGATGACATGGGGGCTCTCCACTGTGACGGAGCCAGAGCCTGTTATCCGGAGGCAAAGCGTATGTGCGAGACTATGTTGGCGTCTTATGAGGCGCAGTACGGCATCCCCTATGTGGGAGTCCGGCTCTGCCATACGTTCGGCCCGGGGATATCCCTGGAGGACGGGCGGGCGTTTTCGGAGTTCCTCCGGAATGTGATAAAGGGAGAGGACATCGTGCTGCAGTCGGACGGCAGCGCGGTGCGCACCTACACGTATGTGGCGGATGCCATCGGCGGGATGCTGCTGGCATTTACGAAAGGAAGAGAACATTATTACAATATTGCGAATCCGGATAATCTGATCAGCATCCGGGATTTGGCGGAATTGATTGCCGGGCTGGATGCCAGGGGCAGGGTGAAGGTGCGGTATGCCGACCAGGAGGAGCAGAAGCTGCAGTATCTGCCTTTCAAGCTTGGCATCATGAACGTGGACAGGATCATGGGCATCGGATGGCACCCGCAGGTGGGGCTGGAGGACGCGTTCCGGTATACGCTGGCATCTTTTCAGCAGAGGAGCGGGAGCTGAGGAAGTTGAGGAAGAGGAAAGGCGGGAGCAGGGATAAACGAGGAAGAGCGTTACATTCAAAAAAGAATATGGAAGGCGAGAGTCCAGAGCATCCCTTTTTATCTCTGCAGAATCTTTCCCATTCGCCGGAAGAAAATCGTCTTCTGCTGTATCGAGGGAACCACGGGTTATACCTGCAACCCCAAATATATCGCGGAAGAGTTTATCCGCCGGAACGAGGGGTATGAGCTGGTATGGCTGGTGAACGATGTGGCGAAGGGGTTTCCGGAGGAGATAAAGGTTGTTCGCAACACCTTGTGGAACAGGGCATATCAGCTGTCCACGGCGCATTTTTGGATAGACAACAGCAGGAAGCAGCTGGAGGCCAGGAAGCGCAGAGGGCAGATCTACATTCAGACCTGGCATGCGAAGCTGGGGTTCAAGCCCACTTGCCTGGACAGGGGAAAATCCTTTTCCAGGATTGCGTATCTGGTCAGCAAGCACGATTCGGACATGATAGATTATGTGCTGTCCAATTCAAAATGGTACGATGACACCCTTCCCACAGGGATGATTTACGATGGCTCCGTGCTTCGGACAGGGTCGCCGCGATGCGACATCCTGGTCAATGACAGAACTGTAGTCAGGAAGAAGGTGAGGGAAGCCTATCATCTGGAAGAGGACGCGAAGATACTCATGTATGCCCCCACGTTCCGAGGGGGAAGCCAGGGGACGGACAGAGCCATTGCGGTGAACCAGGGGTTCCCGGATTTCGGGCGGCTGCTGGGGGCACTGGAGAAAAGGTTCGGCGGGACATGGTATCTGTTCCTGCGGCTACATCCCCAGCTGGTGGCCAGGAATATGGACAAGGGAGCGGAAGGCGGGACGGGGGAAAGGGATTCCGATGTGAGGAAGAAGAGGATCCTGGATGTGAGCCGGGTGGACGATATGTATGAGATTCTGGCCGGGTGCGATGCCTTTATGACGGATTATTCCAGCGCGGCATTTGATGCGGCCGTGATGAAGATACCGGTGTTCCTGTATGCGGATGATTATGGGGCATATGAGGCGGAGCGGGGGAGGCTTTTGTGGGATTTGAGGGAGCTGCCGTTTCCGCTGGCGCTGGAGGACGAGGAGCTGGAAAGACGGATTCTGGGATTTGATGAGAGGTTGTATTTGGATAAACTGGATGCGCTGTTCCGGGAGACGGAGACGGTTGAGGACGGCAGGGCTGCGGGGAGGGTGGCGGATGTAATCTGCGGGGAGCGCTGATCTGCGGCAACAGTTCGGACAACCCCTGGCGTATGAAGTGCTTTCGTGTGTATTTTGTACGAAAATCACGAGACGTTGTGCGTGAAATCGCGGTTCCTGCGATTTCTGTGCATCTGTTACTGTGAACGGAGTGAACAGCAGCATTTGTGGTGTATTGGCATTTTAGCATGGCATTTTAGCGTGGAAATTTTAGATTGAAGTGTATCGGGAAATGTGTTAAGATGCATGTAGGCTGGGAAGCCAGCTTAAGGTGTTGCCGGATGGTTAGTGGTTCGCCTTTCGCCAAAATGAGTACATTTTGAGAACTTCCAGTATCTGGGAGGTGGTACATAATGGAAAATAAGACGGAAGGATATAATTGATGTTAGATACTGTCTTGAAGATAGTCAGCATCCTCTCCGCAATTGTAAATGTAGTTACAAAAGTGGCTGATGCGCGGCGGAAGACAAAAGAGGAACATCAAAAAAGCAACCACGCCGCCCAAGGTTAAGTTGCTTCTTTGAAATATAACAAACGATAAAGGCGAACCGTTGATATACGGCAGTACCTTTTACAGAAATATTGTAGCATTGCCTGGGGGGAGTGTCAAGAGGAAAAGTGGAACAGATTTATGGATGGCTTTTGTAGATGGTGTTAAGGAAGTTGGGGGATGGGGTTTTAAATATTTGAAGTGTATATATTTTATTATATAAATTTGCGCCTTGGAAAATTCTGTTGGGATTTTTTGAATCAATTAAAAGGCTTGGATGCAGGAGCCACGGGTCAGCTATCATATGAATGAAAAATATCAGCTTGAAATTGAAAATTTCATAGAGAGATTTGGAAAATATAGCAGCGCCCGTATTGTTCTATATGGCATCGGAAGATATACCGCTACATTGCTGGAGGGGCTGTCCGGGTTTCATATTGTGGGGCTTATGGATAAGGATTTGGGCAATGTGGGAAAGGTCATGTTTGGAGTCCCTGTCATTGATAAGGAAACGGCTGAGAGAGAGGCGGATATCGTTATCATAAACACGGCGGAGACTTATTGGGACGTGATTTATAGCCGAATCAGGGATATTAGGATTCCTGTTTACTACTTAAACGGGGAAAGGGCTCAGGAAAAGGAAGACAATCCAGCTGTTAATCCGTTTAGGGATTTATCCTATTCGGAGCTGCTGTCAGAGATTGAAAAGGCCGAAATTGTTTCCTTTGATTTTTTTGACACGCTTTTTGGCCGCAGTGTGTGTAATCCCCAGGACATCTTTCGGCTGATAGAAAAGGAAGCAGGCATCCCGTTTCTGCAGATCCGCCACAGGGCGAAAAAGCATATGGGGGAAAACTATTCTCTGGATGAGCTGTATCAGCAGATGGAGCTGCTGGAGGAGATGCCGCACCGGGAGATGGAAGCTATCCGGAGCAGAGAGATAGAATTGGAAAAAGAACTGCTGATTCCCCGGGAGAGGTTGCTGCTCTGCCTGAAGAACCTGCTGGAGCAGGGGAAAGATGTATATATTATCAGCGATATGTATTTGCCCATGTCTTTTTATATAGATGTGTTGAGGAATGAGGGAATCGCGGTTTCGGATGACCATATTTTGCTGTCAAGTGAGAGAGATGCCAACAAGGCAAACGGAACCCTATGGAGCTTTTATGCAGAAAATATCGTAAAGGGAAGACGGGCATTGCATATAGGGGATAATCTACAGGCGGACATTGAGAAACCGGGAGAATACGGCATAAGGGCATACCAGGCGCCGGGGATATGGGATATGTTTCTGCATTCTTCCCTGAAAAGCATGGCTCCGCTGGTGTGCAGCCTATATGCAGCAGCAGTAATGGGATGCGTCCTGGAAAGGCTTTTTGGGAATCCATATGTCTTCCATGACAGAGAGGGGGCGGTGGCCATTGATAGCCATTTTGATATGGGATACTGCGTATTTGGACCGGTCATTCTCACATTTCTGTTGTGGGCAAAGGAGCAGAGGGAAAGAGATGATATCAAAAAGCTGGTATTTATGGCTCGGGACGGCTACTTCCTGAAAGAAGACTATGAATATCTGTGCGGGCTTCTGGGAGAGGAAAAGGAATGCTGTTATATCGGGATATCAAGACAGCTTGCCATGGCGGCGTCCGTTGAGACGAGACAGGATCTGCTGGAATATGCAGCCATGCCATATACCGGAAACGCAGGGGAGATGCTGGAAGACAGGTTTGAAATAAGATGTGCAGAGAGGGAAAGGGATTGGAAGAAAGAGGATTTGGTTCTTGCATATCTGCCGGATATTGAAAAGAACTTGAGGGAACTGAGAGAAAATTATTTAAACTATCTGGCAGAATTCGGTCTGGATGAAGGCTGTGCTGTTATTGATATCGGTTATTATGGAAATAACCAGAAATATCTGAACAAGCTGTCGGGAAAGCGTATGAGGGGCTATTATTTCAACGCAAACCTTTCCGAAAAAAACGTGAATGCTGTAAGCCAGGAAATGCGGGCGTGTTTCCAGAGGGAGGAGGACTTCACAGGGGAAAACAGCCAGGTCTTAAAACGGCAGATTTACCTGGAAAGCTTCCTTACAGCGCCTTATGGCATGATAAAGGCGGTGGATGCACAGGGAGAGTTTGTCTGCGCATCGCCAGGGGGGAATCAGAATCATTTTCAGGAGAAAGAGGAAATCAACCGGGGGGTAAAAGCGTTTCTTGCAGATTATGTAAAAAGATTCGGAACGTTTCGATTGGTGCCGGATACGGAATTTATTGATGTGTATTATGGGTATTGTTTTGGCGGGGGTATGGAATTTGCGGATGAGGTAAAGCGGGGTTTTTATAATGATAATGGGATGATGAACCGGATTGAGTCGATGGTGTTTTATTGATAGATATAGGAATGGACTGCGTAAAGTAAGGAGCAAAATCAATGCGGAGCGATTTGGGAAAGTTGACGGAAGATTGGAATGGCCTGGAAAGTATTGTTTTATATGGAGCAGGAATTGTAGGGGGCATCTGTAAGAGCCTGTTTGAACGTGTTGATTTGAAAATTCCGTTTGTAATAGACCGGAACCCCAAAAAGCAAGGGACTGAATGGAGGGGCATTCCCATCATTTCTTATGAGGAAGCGGCACCAAGGCTGAAGGGACAGAAGATTGTCGTCATGGCCGGGCATACAGCATACGGTGATATCGCGCATTTTCTGACGGAACAGGGGATGGAAGAATTCAGGGACTTCTGCAACGTGGGGCATTTTATGTCGGAATGGCTCTGGACTGCGAAGCAGATGAACTGCGTGTTCCATGTGGATATGACGATTACCACAAAGTGTACCTTGAATTGCAGACATTGTAATTTGTTCATCCCTTATCATAAAGAACATGTCAATTTTACTTTTGAGGAAATGAAGAAGACGATAGATTTGTTTTTTGAGCGTATCGACTTTGTGACATACTTTGGATTGATTGGGGGAGAGACTTTCTTAAATCCGGATTTGGAAAAGTTCATTATATATTTGGGAGAAAACTATCGGAAACAGATAGGAAAGATAACGGTAATAACAAATGGCACTGTGACACCAGCGGAATCTTTGCTCCAGGCTATCAAAAAGTATGATATGTATCTGAGCATCAGCGATTATACGAATATAGTGCCGTATGAAAAGAAGATGGAACAACTGGTGGAAAAAGCGAAAGAATATGGGATAGATTACTATAGAAACCCCTCTATTGTGTGGACGGATTTTGGATTTCCGGAGCATCCTTTTAAAAGGACACCGGAGCAGCTGGAGGAACATTTGAAGAGCTGCAGGCCGAATTGGAATGCTTTGCATGATGGAAAGTTTTATTATTGTAATGTATCCTGGTGTGCGGAGCAGAGCGGGCGTTTTAAGCTGCAGGGAGAGGATTATATCGAACTTGAAAAGATTAGTCCTGATGATAAGTTTGGCTGCAGGAGCATTGTGGAGCTGAGCAGGGGGACGAGTAGTTTCTGTAGGATATGTGGTGGATGTGGGGCGGATAATACGAGTTATGTGGTGACTGGGGAGCAGATGGAGAGGAGATAAGAAAGATGTTTGATTATCAATTTATCAGTGAAGTAAAAAGTCTTCGTAAAAAAGTTGAAAAACTCTATATTTATGGGGCAGGTATGCGTGGTATAGAGTTTTATAAAATATTGACGCGTAATGAAGTAGAAATAGACGGATTTATTGTAACAGAAGTAATTGGAGAAAATACAAAATTTGGCTTACCTATTTTGGAAGCGGATACAGTAGTAAATGACATGAATACAGGCATTGTATTAGGAATGTCAGATACCAACACTATAGATGTGGATAAGTATTTAAAAGAATTGAAAGCAGATTTTTCTCGGATTATTGATGGAGGGAAATACCTTTCGGAATACCGAGATATATACGGATTGAGGAATGCACCTTTTCTTGAAATAACACCAGTAATTGGATGTAGGGTAAATTGTAGATTTTGCCCTCAAAATCTGTTGATTAATACTTATTTTGCAAAAGATAAAAATAGAAAGAGAGTAATGACAACAGATGATTTCGAGATATTTTTGAAACATACACCAGATAATTGCGGAATTATGTTTGCAGGAATGGCAGAGCCTTTTTTGAATCCTGAGTGCACGAAGCTGCTTCAAATGTCATGCGATGCCGGAAGAGCTGTGAGACTTTATACCACTTTGGAAGGAGCGATAGATAGAGATATTGATGTTATTCTAAATTTACCATTGCAATTTGTAGGATTACATGTAGCAGATAAAAAGGGATATGCACATATAACTGTCTCTGAGCAGTACTATCGGAGCGTAGAAAAGTTAATCAATGCGAAAAAGGTAAATAGCGAAGAGTCTTTTGTGGATGATATTACAGCCCAGGCAGAGCCGGACGAGAGAATAAAGCAGTTGTGTGAAGGCAGATTCGAGATTATAACATCTGTTCAGGATAGAGCAGGAAATCTTGAAGGTGATGAGGTGGAAAAACGCGATTATAGATTGACTACCGAGAAATTCCTGTGTTGTTATTGTGGACCTGAAGTTAATAACCATGTAGTATTGCCTGATGGCACCTTACTACTATGTCAGATGGATTATGGTATGAAACATGTAATGGGAAATTTGCTAGTCAATACTTTTGATGAACTACGTAGGGATGGGATAGTACCTAAAGTTTTAGAAGCAGCACAGGGACACCATACATGTGAGCTGCTTTGTGATACATGTTTGAATGCCAAAATACAAAAAAATGATTCAAAGGGGATGGGAAATGGAATATGAAAAGTTGTATTTCCACTATAAATCAACTGAGGAGAAATTAGTAAATCATATTGATGTCCAACGAATATATAGTAGGCTTATAGATAAGAAATCCAAGCAAATATTTACAGACAGGATTATGTTCAGTCTTACAGATGACTGGAGATTTATACGAAATCTGCTTATAAAGAGTGGTAATTGGACACAGCTTGGAGAGGTGCTATCTTCCTATAAAGAGATATATATTTATGGCGCTGGAATTGCAGGAAGCCGCTTACCTTTGATGTTTCCGGAATATCCATGGAAAGGATATATTGATAAAAATAAGAAGGGATTAATTTGTAATGGCCTTCCTATATATGGGATAGAAAAATGTAGGGAGTTCCTTAATGAATCAGCTGTTTTGATTTCCAATATGTCGGGAGCTGATGATATAAAAAAAGAATTACTATATGCAAATATCAATGATAAAAATATTATAATGTATATAACATATATGAAAAATGCAGCAAAAAACATTTATTTTGAAGATGAGTATTTGTCCAAAGAAAAAATGGTTGGAGGAGTATTTATTGACGGGGGAGCATTTGATGGGGGAGATACAGTTCGCTTTTTTGATTGGATGAATGAGAAAAAGAATGTTGGAGCAATAGCTTTTGAGGCAGATAGCGATAACTATGAGATTACAAAAAAAAATTTGGTCGGTTATTCTCAGGTTAAAATATATAACCAAGGATTATCGGATGTATCAGAGAAAAAAAGATTTTTATCAGGGAAAGGCGAGATGTCTAATTTTTCATCACAGGGAGATAGTGTGGTATTATTGAATGCACTTGATAATATGATTGGCGCGGAACAGGTGAGCTATATTAAGATGGACGTTGAGGGCTTTGAGCAAAAGGCTCTTTTAGGGGCAAAAAGAATTATTGAAGAACAATTTCCGACTTTAGCTGTCAGTATTTATCATAAGAGAGAGGATATTTGGAAACTGCCGGAATTAATTTTAAGAATAAATCCTAAGTATAAATTTTTTTTACGGCATTATTCACTAGGTGTGGTAGACACTGTGTTATATGCCATATGAAGATTGATATATAGTATAAATTTCTGGTTAGATGTCAATTGATGCCAGTTGGTAGGTATTGTCAAGTTAAAGGGAGATGGGGTGAAATGAGTGACATAAAAATAAGTATTATTGTGCCCATATATAATGTCGAAAATTATTTGCGAAGATGCATAGAAAGCATAGTTACACAATCTTATAGGAACATAGAAATTATACTGGTTAATGACGGGTCTACAGATAAATGCGCTGGAATATGTGATGAGTTTTTGAAAAAAGATGATAGAATAATCGTTGTTCATAAGAAAAATGGTGGATTAGTGAGTGCAAGAAAAGTAGGAACCGCAGTTGCAACAGGCAATTACATACTGAATGTCGATGGGGATGATTGGATTGAAAAAGAGCGGGTCAAGGAGTTGGTAGAGGAAGGAATTTTGACTTCGTTTCCAGATATGGTATATATGTCAGGATATAGCAAAGATTATGAAGAAAATAGCATTAACGTAGATTATGAAATTCCGATTAAAGTATTTTATGGAGATGAAATACAAACACAGGTATTCCCATTACTGATGGATATTGGTTTAGCTTTTAGGAGAAAGGTAGAAGTTAGTTTATGGAGTTGGGGGATAAAGCGTGAACTGATACAAAGAAATCAGAATTTTGTGAATAATGAAATAAGGATGGGAGAGGATTCGGCGTGTATTTGGTTTTGTCTATTAGAAGCTAAATCGGTAGCTTTTATAAGGCAAAAAGGTTATCATTACATACATAGAAAAACTTCTATTACATATTTGGCGGCCATTTCATCAGATGATAATTTTTTACGAATAAAAATGTGGTATAGAGAGTTAAGCAATTTTTTGGATGAACATCATGTGTCTGCAAATATTATGCAGATATTTTATTATCTTGCGATTTGGATGATAATGAATGCAAATTATGAATTATTATTAAGAAAGAATGATGATTATTTATATCCTTTTCCTAAAGTAAAAAGCGGGTGCACAATAGTTATCTACGGAGCGGGAAAACTAGGATGTAGTCTTGTTAATTATTTGGATAAGGTAAAGTGTTTTCAGGTAGCTTTGTGGATAGATCAAAATAAAGCAGGGAGTATTCAACTTGGACATCAAATTAGTTCAATAGAAAGCATATTAAGTGCAACATATGATTATATTGTTGTTGCAATACAGAATATTGATATTGCGATGAATGTTAAAAGCAATTTAGTAGATAGAGGGGTACAGAAGGATAAAATAGAGTTGATGAATTTGGGGATAGTGACAAAATCGATGATTCCCGATGAAATTATTGGATAAGTTAGACTTTGAGAAATGTGGTGGCAGATTGAGTATTGTTATTAATCCTTAGATACGTTATCGATGTCGTCTAAATTTAATTATTCAGAATAACTAGCATTATAATTTCTGATATTGTGAATTTATTATAAGGAGGGGTAGCGATGTTTCAAAAAAGAACTGTAGTTTGTTTTGGGGCAGGTATGTATTTGGATTCATATATTGCAAGATTACAACAAGGCATAAAAGTGAAGTATGTTTGCGATAACGATTCAAGAAAATGGAATAAAAGGTTTTCGAATGAAAAACTATTATGTATCAGCCCTGATTACTTAACTACGCTTGACAATCCATTAGTTGTTATTACAGTGGATGATGCAAATTCTGTTATGCAGTTAAAAAATCAGTTAAATAATTTAAGGGTAGAGTACTATCATGCAAGAGATGTCCTAAATTGGTTGGATTATACTCCAGATAATACGTGGTTATCGACTTTGAATTGCAATAAAATTCATACCTTTATTGATTTGGATATAAGAGGAACCAACATGTGCAATTTTCATTGTGAATATTGTGTGGCATGGCGGAGAAATGGTTTCGGTGAATCTAGAATCATATCTGAGCATTCCGTGCAAGAAATACGGAAGGGAATTTCACAGGAAAAGCTTGGCGGTCCTTCTTTTATAAATATATGTGCCAGAGGAGAGACTTTTTTGGCAGAGAATATAGTGGAACTTATTTATGAACTCTTAGAGGAGGGACATTACGTTTCTATTGTTACGAATGGCACTATAACAAATAATATTAAAAGGATTACCGAGTTTTCGCTAGAATTTCAGGAAAGAATGTTTTTTAAACTGTCATTTCATTATTTAGAACTGCAAAAAAGAAAGTTATTTGATTTATTTTGGAGCAATGTGGAAAGAATAAGGAATTCAAGGTGTTCTTATACATTAGAGATTACACCTTGTGATGGATTGGTAGAATATATACCAAATGTGAAGCAAATGTTTGATGAAAAAGCTGACGGAGCTATGCCTCATATTTCATTTGCGCGTGACTCGACAAAGAAGGGATTAGATGTCCTGTCAGAATACCCATTGGACAAATATAGAAAACTATGGGGGCAATTTGAATCGAAAATGTTCGATTTGAAAAGTAGGAATTATGGTGAAAAAATTACACAGTATTGTTACGCAGGTGCTTGGAGTTATTTGGTAAATGCGCTAACAGGAGAGATTAGGAATTGTTATCGGCAAGAGCCGATAGGCAATATATTTGATTCTGAGTTGAAAATATTTCCGAAGAGACCGGTTGGACATAATTGTTGTTTGGACTATTGTTTTAATAATCATGCATTTATGGCATGGGGAGATATTCCGGAAAAAAAAGAGGCTACATATCTTGAAATGAGGGACCGAACAGGAAAAAGCGGCCAGCATTGGGTAAAAGAACCCATGTATAGCTTTATGAATGATAAGCTATATGAGACTAATTTCATGTTTGGAGATTTTTGGGAGGATTATGAAAAGCTATTTGACTCTAAACGCAAGCCTGCTTTGCTGATTTTTAACAGTCCTGACTATTATAATATAGGTGACATGGCGATTGCGGTGGGCGAAAGGAAATTTCTAAATAAGTTTTTTCCTCAGTACGAAGTTATAGAAATTTCATGTAAGCAGTATGAACTTGAAAACAAAGTAATTAAAAAAGCGATAATGCCTGAGGATATAATTTTTATTACAGGTGGCGGAAATATTGGTTCCTTTTGGTTAAACATAGAGGATTATGTAACAGGAATTATAACAGATTTTAAAGACAATAAGATTTTCATATTTCCTCAAACCTTGTATTTTGAAGAGAATAATGTGGGAGAGAAAGAAAAGGATTATTTAAAAAAGGTAATAAATGAACATAATAAAGTTTTTGTTACAACTAGAGAAAAGTTTTCATATGAAACGGCGAAAAATATTTTGGGGAAAGAGAATTATGTAGAATGTGTACCGGATATGGCATTATTTATGCCTGTGGTAAAAAGTGTACGGATGCGTATAGGCGCTCTGATTTGTATTAGAAGGGATAAAGAGAGTTTGGAATGGAAGTATGATTTGATAGAGGCGCAGTTAAATTTCTATACAGATAATGTAGAATACATTGATAGATTACCAGTAGAAAATACATCCTTGTTGCATAGAGAAGAAGAAGTGAAAAATATTTATGATATGTTGTGCTCGAAAGAAATAGTAGTTACAGACCGATTGCATTGTATGATACTATGTGCCTTGACGGGGACACCATGCGTTGCATTGGATAATATATCTGGTAAAGTTGAAGGAGTGTACCAATGGATATCTGATTTGCCATACATAAAATTTGCTGAAACAATAGAAGATGTAGGATATTTAATTGATAAAGTGGTGAAGGCGGATGCTATGTCCTATAGCGAGACATTTGATATTCTTCAGTCCAAATTTGAAATATATGCGGAAAAGATAAAAAATGAGTTATGATTGTATTGATTTATACGAAATGATTGGGGAAAGAGGTAAATGAAGACTGCTTTTTTGTTAGGTGATTCTATAAGGCAGAATTATCAAGAGTATGTGAAGACAGCATTAAAAGATAAAGTAAACATAATATATACAAGAGATAATGGAAGATTTTGCCAATACACATTACGATATTTACATGAGTGGGTAAATGCATTGACAAATGGAGACGGAGAGAACATTGACTTAGTTCACTTCAATTGTGGATTATGGGATGTGTTAAGACTGTCAAATGAGGACATGCCCTTCACTGATGAAAAGCTTTATGAGGAATTACTAAAGCGTATTTATGATAGGATTTGTTTCCTTTGCCCAAATGCAGTTGTTATCTATGCTTTGACGACAGAAGTGATTGAACCAGGATTTGCTCCGGGAACAGAAATAGGATACAGATACAATGTGGATATCGCCAGATATAATGAAATTGCAAGGAAGTTATTTGATGGATTAAATGTTGAAATTAATGATTTGTGGTCTGTGTCAAGAGAGCTTCCGCGTGAGGCACATTCAGACAGTGTGCATTTTCAAACAGAATTGGGAATAAAAGCTTTAGGGGAAAAAGTTGTAGAGTGTCTTATAAAAAACTTAGGTGTTAGTCAGTAACTGGGTCGGTATACCTTTAAGTCCGTTTAATGGGACATG
>NZ_CAJUCP010000066.1 GCF_910585425.1 uncultured Acetatifactor sp.
ATGTTTTCTCCAAAAAGAAAAGCGGCATCAGTGATGAGGAATACCGGAAGCAGATCAGGGAGCAGGCATATGAGGATTTTGCAAAAGGACAGTTCCAGAATAAATCCGAAGGGTTTAACAGGCTGATGAAAAGCTACACATCGGAAGTGTCCCCGGATAGAAAGGGGATCATCTAGGAAATGAAGCTACTGCTGAATATCCCCGATAAGCCACAGCCCGACAAGGCAGGGCGGGCATCCCCAGCGTTCCGGCAGACCGGGGAGCAGGAGTGGATCCAGGACAATATAGGGAGGTCATGTGTTATGAGAAAACAAGTGTTGGTAATTTTAGTCCTAAGTCTTATATTGATAGTCACCGCTTGCGGAACGTCCAGTGGTGGCGGGGAATCAGAGGTTGGTGGAAACGAAAAAGCCACATTCCAAGCGACTATATTAGAGATACATGATGGATATTATCTGGTTGAGCCTGTTGCTGGAAGCACAGAATTGAACAGCGCAGACCAGATAACAGTTCCCATGACAAATATGAATCCTTCGCTGGAGCCGGAAGTCGGAGATGTTCTGGAAATAGAATATGACGGTTCGATTGCGGAATCATATCCTGCACAAATTACTAATGTGTATGGCATTAGTGTTGTCGAATAGCGGAAGATTCCACTTTGAAGAGTGCAGGTGGACGAACAGAATCATCCTGTACCTGAAAGCCGGGAACAAAGCCTGCGGAGGCAGACTTGAATATTATGCGAAAATCGGGGATTTGGAGGAGGAGCTGGCGGGGCAGTTCTACCGCATCCACCGGGGATACCTTATCAACCTTTTCCATGTGGAGGGTTACGTGCCTTCCATCCGTTCTTTTCTCTCTGCTGACAGACGGGCTGACATAAGAAATGGAGGACTGAAATGGGCATTAACGGAATAGGTTTGATGCCAAGGCATAGGGAGGTTTTTATGAACGTTACGCGAAATTCTAATAATTACAGATTATCTTCTATGAGAACTGTTCATTTTGCAACAGCAGAGGATAAAAACACATCGGCAGCTCATGCCTCTGACAAAGATCAGGTAACAATATCTCAGGAGGGGCGTGATAGCTTGGAAGTATCGGCTGATAAAGTTGCGAACCAACTTAGTGCGATGACGAAAGAAGATTTCATGGATATGCTCAAGCAATGGGAAAGTGAAAACCAGACCAAATTGGAGGTTGATCCTTACCGAGAAGTTGATCCAGATGGTTCAATCGCCAATAAGATTTATTTTGAGTCTTACTTAGGACAGTTGAAAGAGCAGGAGGATATCATCAAGTCTTACTATGCTGATGCTTATAAAGAAGCTGTTTCTGCTCCGATTAACAGTTTAGCATTTATTTCTGGAAAATATTTGTGTGATTGGTCAGATTATTTTGATTCCAGTATACCAAAACAAGAACGGCAGTGGACGCATCACCAACTTTGGGCAATGCTGACTGGCACCAATGTGGCACTGAATGATCCATATGCTTTAGCCGCATCTGGTGGAACAAAGACGGTAGATGAAATGGACGAAATTGCCAAGCAAGCTGTAAAGGATAAGTTAGGTGCATAATGATGCTGTTCATGGGGCTGTATACGATTGTTGACACAATCTTTGTAGCACGGTTTGTAGGCACCAATGCGCTGCCGGCGCTCAATATCGTATGCCCGATGATCAATCTGATTGTAGGGCTTGGGACCATGCTTGCAATTTTTTATACTGCGTTGTGTAAAGGGAAAACCATCGGGACGTGAAAAAGGGGCGGCACTGTGAAAAGCACCGCCCCGGCTTTGGGACTGGATGTCCATTCCATCATTATTCAGTGGGAAGATTGTAGTAAAAACGGCTGTTCAAGACATCCCTGTCCTTGTAGTAGTTATAGATATTCTCCACGCGCTCCCAAACCTGTTCATCAAAGTAGATGTCGCTCCGCTGGCTGACCATGCTCTCCGTATGCTGACGGAGGTTTGTGTAAAACAGGTCAGTCACCTCGTAGCAGACATACTGCTCATCTTCATATACTTTGTACTGCTCCAGTGCACCAAAAGTCATGAGCTGTCCGTGGATAAAGGCAATATCCCCTGAACTGTGAATGTCCTCCACATTGTAGGTAAAGAAGTAAAGCAGGGGGATATCTGCGCCGCCATCGACCTCTCCTTTATGCTGGGGAACATACGCGCTCAAAACCAAGGCGCTTTCGCTTTCGGTAGAGCCAACCGGGATGCCATAGCCATCAAGGCTGCGCCAGTGCAGACCGGTCAGCCAGTGTTGTGTCTCCAGAGGAGCAGCCTCATCAAAGATAACCTCCGGGTTTAGCCCGTCAATCGCCAGGGGAGCCTCTACTGCGGGGACTACATCCCGATCCAGTGTGGCCAACAGTTCTTGGCATTTCTGAAGGTAACTGCCCGCAGCCTCTCTCCGCTCGTCGATATTGGCGGGATAGGTTTCAAAATAAGGCCGCAGTTCCTCCATGATTTGTGCAGCCAGTTCTCTGTCGGCCTCGGCAGCAGGAATGGGGAGCGACGTCTCTACCACCGTTTTGATTGGCTCCGCAAAATAAACAGTACACATCCAGTCCTGTCCAAACACAAAATTGTTGTTCGTCAGCACGAAAAAGTAATGGTCATCGGTGAGCGGCTGTTCCAGCACATCCATGTCGTACGCTTGGGAGAGATCCACCGTCATCACGCCGCTGGTATGCGCTCCGAACTCAGTGCCGCTGAATACAAGCTCGCCAGAGGTTGGAACGATTTCTTCGGCGGTAGACCATTGCATCAGTCTCAACTGTGGCTGGAAACTCAGATTTTTATTTGATCGGTTTTCTACTTGAATTGATACGAGGCCATCCCCCTCATAGGTGGCGGAAAGGCTCAAATCATCTCCGTCCAAAGAAGAAAACAGGCTGACCGCAAAGGCAGTCATTGTGAGGCTACACACCAGCACAGCCGCCATAAGCACAGAGACTCCGATAGGACGGCGGCGACGGGATACCAATTCAACACCGGTTTTTTCCTCGAAAATATCTTTTATGTTCTGCAAATTTGTTTTACTGAAAGAACTCATATTGTCCTCCTTCTGAGCGCGTAAGCAACTCACGCAATCTCCGTTTTGTCTGGTACAGCCGGTTGTCGATTTGTTTCACGCTCATATCCAGCGCCAGCGCGATTTCTTTGGGTTTTTGATTGTAGTAATACCGGCGAATCAAAATTTCACGATCCGGTTCACCAAGAGCGTTGACTGCCGCGAGCAGGGCTTTGCGCGTCTCCACCTCCAGAACGGCATCCACTACACTGAGCTGGTCGATAAAGTCTGTATCTTCCAGAGGGAGTGTATTGCGCTTTGTAATTTCCCGATATCGGTTCACAGCCTGTGTGCGGGCAACGATAGACAGCCAGGTTCTCAGTTTTCCCCGCTGGTGATCGAATTTTTCCGGATGTTCCCATAAGTAGATAAATGTATCAGCAACACATTCCTCCACATCTTGAACTGACCCGATATGGCTCAAAACTGCCTCTGCCACCGACCATAACAGCTTGGAATACTTTGTGATTGTCTCGTTGATCGCTGCTTCGCTTCGGTTTTTGATGGCTGTTATTATTTTTTCATCATTCAAAAACTTCACCTCCTGTGTGGATTGACCGGTCATATATAGTACGTTAAAAAATGAAAAAACACTGATGTTTTTTAGAAATTTCTTGAGAGCATCTGTCCCGATTTATTTTACACCTATTTCGCTTGCTATCAATATGTCGTGCGATTGTTCTCATTTTTTCTTTACGACTGAAATAATAGTACGCAAAGTTATTTATAAAATTTTTCTGAACATCATTGACAGTGAGGTATATTTCCGTTAATATTAACATATAAATAAGTCAGTGGTATCACTGATTGGGCTGGTCGAAAGACCCTGGTCCACCGAACGGCGGGGAATTTCCCCGCTATTTTTGTTAGGGAAATCTGAGAGGGATGAAGAAAGTAATCTATGGCTGAAAAGATTTTAAGTGTTTTTATAGATGAATCGGGCGATTTTGGGCCATATGATTTTCATGCGCCATTTTATCTGGTTGCAATGGTTTTACATAATCAGGATGTGGATATTAGCAAAAATATTGATGATTTGGAGAATCATTTGGCGAACATCGGATATAAGCAGCATGCCATCCATACGGGACCACTGATTCGCAGAGAAGCCGTTTATGCTAATGACCTTATGGAAGAAAGAAAACGCCTTTTTAATGCATTATTTAATTTTGCCCGTAAATTGGATTTCCGATATGTTTGTGCCAAAATAAGGAAAGACGAATGTCCGGATGTAATTACTTTAACAGCGAGAATATCAAAAGCGATTGCAGGAATACTAAAGGATCATCAAAATTTTTGGGAGCAGTTTAACTGCATTATAATCTATTACGACAATGGGCAGATTGAGCTTACCAAAATTCTGACTTCTGTTTTTAATACGCTTTATGCCCATGTAGAGTTCCGAAAAGTTAAGCCTGTAGATTATAAATTGTTTCAGGCGGCTGACTTGATTTGTACGATGGAACTACTTGCGGAAAAAGCAGAGTCCAATTCATTTTCAAGATCGGAACAGGAATTTTTTTGTTCAGTACGAGACTTTAAAAAGAACTATCTTAAGCCGTTATTGAAGAAACATTTATAGGGAGCAGATGTGTTAGAATGGAAAAGGATATAGCGGATTATGCGAAAGACGGCAGATTGACAGAACCGTCAGATGGAAAGCGTTATGAATGGCGCAAAATGATTGATGAGGTAAAAGCGTTAGGCAGGCCGCTTACGGACGAGGAGGCCGAGCAGTACCGGGTAAAATAGCATTGGCGTAGCAAAAGCGCAATTTGTCGAACCGAAAATTGGGTGGGGTATCAGGCAAAAGCATTGAAGAATGGCTTAATACAATAGAAAGCAAGTTCTCTATTGTCATGAATCAAGGAATTTTGGGCTTGGTGGGGTTTAATGGAATGGTCGGTGAACCCCATTTTTGTGCTTTTTGATGGCGCTGATGGAGGGGCAAATAATAAATTTTTGAAATGGGGTGATGCCATGCTGCGGACAGCGATTTGCGATGATGAGGAGAACATACTTCTGGAACTGGAAGGAGCCACGGACAGATTCTTCCATACACACTGCGTGGACTGCAGGATCCAGCTCTACCAGTCCAGCGAAAACCTGTGGTATGACCTGCAGGACGGCATTTATTATGACCTGCTTCTCTTGGATATAGAGATGCCGCAGGTCAGCGGGATGGAGCTGGCAGAGCGGATCCGCGACGCCTTCCCTGCGGCGAAGATCATATTTATCACTTCGCATCTGGAGTATGCCATCCCTGCTTATGAGTTCTCCGTGTTCCGATACATCCCCAAGGCGCGGATTGGAGAAAAGCTGCCCATGGCTCTCAGGGATTTTTATAAGCTGTACTGTCTGGAACGGGAGGAATATTATACGATAGAAATAAAAAACCATGTGGAAAGGCTTCCTTACTGGGAGATACTTTATGTCCTGAAGGATGGGAAATATGCAGTGTTCCATCTGCAGGGCGGCAGGACGGAGTCTGTCCGGAAGACGTTGGCGCAGGTATTTGGCGAGATCGGCAGGGAATATTTCTGCTTTGCCGACAGGGGCTGCATCATCAATCTGGCGAATGTGGCAGGGATGGATGGGGACAGGATCCTTCTGCCGGAGGGAGGGGAGCTTATGATCGGCAGGTCGAATGTGGCAGGGTTCAAGGCAGCGCTGCTGGGGTTCTGGGGGAAACAGATATGAGGGCGGCGCAGATAGCAGTGGAATGGATCGCTTCTTTCATGGAGGTGGCGCTCTACCTGATGCTGATGGGCGCCGTTTCCCAGGGGAAGTCAAGGGGGAAGTCCTCTGGGACTTCCCCTGGGAAACGGCAGACGGCCTCCTTCGCCTTTGTCCTGGCGGTGATTGCTTCCGGGATAATCCTGTTGAATATGGCAGAGATTTCCGTGAGCCTGCCTACCCTGCTGTATGCGGTGTTTTCCTATGCTTTAGGAGCCAGCATCCTTTACCGCGGGAGATTTTCGGAGTATCTTTTCGCTTCCACAGGTTTTATTGCAGCCCTTACGCTGGTCGATACCACAGCCCTGGCGGCGTTGGGATGGGCGGGGATGGGAGATGCGGTTGCCGGGATTCTGTCAGGACAGGGGGGCAGCTGGATGCTTTTTATTGCGGCGATCAAAATGCTGGAGACAGGCATGGTGCTTCTGGCATGCCGGGGGCTTGGGCGGGCAGCCTGCCCTCTGCGGATGTCGGGGGGCTATGCGGCGATGCTGGCATGCCTGCTGGCGGGAGGTGCGGGCGGCATCTATCTGGTGGCCCAGGCGGAGAGCCTGGTAGGGATTGGCCTGAACCGGTTCCAGATGCTGTTGGGGTTCAGCCTTATCCTGGCGGTGTGCACGTTGTATTTTTTCCTGCGCGTCCAGGAGGCAAGGAGGGAGCAGGAATATACGGCCCGCCAGAACCGGATTCTGGAGCAGAATTATCAGGCGGCAAAAGAGGCATATGAGGCCAATGCGACGCTGTACCATGATATGCGGAACCATTTCGCCATGCTGCAGGGCTATCTGGCAGACGGGAAGGCAGCCCAGGCGCAGGCGTATCTGGAAGTGATAAACGGTTGGATAGACGCTTATCCAAAAGAACGGTGGACAGGGATTGGGGCATTGGATCATATCCTGAACCAGAAGAAAGAGGCGGCGGCAAGGCAGGGCACAGGCATGGCGATCCATGCGGAATACCCGGCGGACTGCCGGATAGACCCGGTGGACTTGTGCACCATACTGACGAATCTGCTGGATAACGCCATGGAAGCATGCGCCAGGCAGCCGGAGGGGGAAAGCAGGGAGATCACGGTGACCATCCGGCGCATCCATCTATTTTTGATCATACGGATCGCCAACAGCAGCGCCACCGCACCCGTCATGAAAGATGGGATTCCTGTGACATCCAAGCGGGACGGAAGGCTGCACGGATGGGGGCTGCGGAGCGTGAGGGCAGCCGTGGAAAAATATCAGGGCACCATGGAGGTTACATATAGGGATTTGGTTTATACAGTGGATGTGATGCTTTTTTATTAAGAGAGGACATTTGGGGACAGTTACCGATGGTTTTGAGGGCAGTTGCGGTGGCTGTCTTTTTTTATGCTAATGTATAGGCAAAGGAGGAGAGTAGGCTATGGATGATAATATCTTAGTGGAAGGATTGTGCAAAAAATATGACGGTTTTATCCTGGATCATGTTTCGTTCAGGGTTCCGAAGGGGAGGATCGTAGGGTTCATCGGCGAGAACGGGGCGGGGAAGAGCACCACGATCAGCCTGATCCTCGACGGGCTGAAAAAAGACGGCGGGAAAGTGGAGGTCTTGGGGATGAATCATCGAAACCATGCCGTCAGGGAGAAGATAGGGGTGGTTTTTGACGAGTGCAATTTCCATGATATATTTACTGCAGGGGACATGGAAAGGATCCTGTCCGGCGTGTATAAATCATGGGATTCCACGCTGTACCAGAACTATCTGGAAAGGTTCGGACTGCCCCGGGATAAGCCGGTGGGCTCTTTTTCAAAGGGCATGAAGATGAAGCTGTCCATCCTCTGCGCACTGGCACATAAGCCGGAGCTGCTGATACTGGACGAGGCGACCACGGGCCTTGATCCTGTGGTGCGGGATGAGATACTGGATCTGTTTCTGGAATTTACAGGGGACAAGGGACATTCCGTGCTCTTTTCCTCCCATATCACTTCGGATATCCAGAAGATAGCGGATGACGTGGTGCTCATCCATCAGGGCAGGATTGTCTTTGGGGAATCCAAGAGCGGCCTGGTGCAGCGCTATGGGATTGTGAGGTGCGCAAAAGGGGAATCTCCCGCCATGTCACCGGACGATTTTTGCCGTCACCGGACAACGGGGCGGTATGAAGAGTTCCTTGTCAGCCACAGGGAGGCCGTGGGGAGGAAATATAAGGGCATCAGGATAGAGGACGCGGCGCTGGAAGACATCATGCTTTTCTATATGAAAGGAGACGTATCATGCGGGGATTGATCTATAAGGAGTTTTGCTGTTTTTACAGGGGGATTGATAAAAAGCTTATCATGATCGCCGCTGCGGCAATGGCTCTGCTCCTGTACAAGGCAGGCAGTTACGGAGGGATGATGGCTTCGGTGATGCTGGGGATAACAGTGGGGATGCAGAACTGTATGTGCATTGCCGGTGATGAGAAGGCGGGCTGGAAGAGATACCAGATGGCGATGCCAGTGGGGAGCTTTCAGGCGGTTGTAGGCAAGTATGTCTCCGTCCTCTGCACGGCGGGCATCAGCCTGGCGGGAAGCATTGCGTTCAGCCTGGTATCAGGGATTGTGGTAGGAGGGTTTGACGTTTCCATCTGTGTGCTTTCGGCCATGGCGGCGGCCATTGTCCCTGTGCTGTGGACGGGAATCTGCCTGCCATTGACCTACTGGTTCGGGATTCAGTCAGCACAGACAATGGGGCTTCTGGCCATGGTGCCTATATTTTATCTGATAAAGTATTTTGAGGACGGCCCCGGTTTTGCGGTCATGGCAGAGTCCTTTTATCCCTGGCTGCCTGTTGCATGCATTGCGGCAGTGGTGCTTTTTGGATTGTCGCTGCTAATCAGTGCGGCGGGGTATGGTAGAAAAAAATAGGATATTCTTCAGGATATTGCAGGAAACTTTACGAGGGAATGCCACCGGGAAAATACCTGACAATAAGGTGCTTCGTCCCGCTTAAACCAGAGATTGGAATGAGTGGCTGAACATCAGCCACATGGAGACGAAAGCAGGGGAAGAGGCACTGCTCTCCTTTGCATACCAGTAAGATGGCAATGGGAACCGGACAGCGAAGACAGGGAGCCAGGTGAGGTCTGCGGCTTCTGGAAATATGACGGAAGGGAGCAGCACACTGGACATATCCTATCGGTACGACGTGCGCGGGCAGCTTTTGGAAGAGCGGTGGAACGGCGATTCTGTCTGCTGCGCCTATGACAGGGCAGGGAACCGGGTGCGGAAGGAAGATGCATCTGAGGAGATATCCTGCCATTACAATGAGAAGAACCAGTTGCGCTCTGTTGAGGGGAAAAATGGAAGAAAATGTTTTACTTATGACAGGCAAGGGGGTATACTGAAAGAAGAGACTCTGTCAGGCATCCGCAGCTTCTCCTATGACAGCAGGCACAGGCAGGTTAGGGGGGAAAGCTGTCTGTAGGGAATGGAACCGGGAAAGTGCAGGAGAACCGCTACGATGCGGAGAACCTGCGTTTTGAACTGCTGGAAGACGGCAGATGCACCAGCTTTGTGTACCATAACGGAGAGCTGCTGCATGAAGAAGAGAGGGAAGGCGTACAGACCAGCTTCTGCCTGGGCATAGGGACAGATGCGTTCCAGAGAGGATGTGAGGTATATTATATCCATCAGGACGAGCAGCTGGGGACGGCGATTGTCACTGGCAGGGATGGCGGTGTACTGAACAGCTATCGGTATGATGCCTTTGGGAACGGGCTTGAGAGCCTGGAGCAGGCTCTCAATCGGATACGCTATATGGGACAGCAGTTTGACGAGCTGACAGGCCAGTATTACTTGAGGGCGAGATACTATAATCCTGTGTCTGGGCGGTTCACGCAGGAGGATGTGTATCAGGGGAATGGGCTGAACCTGTATGCATATTGTGGGAATAATCCTGTAGTGTATTATGATTCAAGCGGGTATGCAACATCAGATATTAAGAATGGTGATGATTGTCCACCTGATGGGGAATTTGGTGAGAATGAAGGGGATGAAAATAATAATTCTACCAGTCTCTCTGATTTAATGTTTCTGGAAGAGGCTGAGAGTTATAATGATTATTTTGTACAAGATGCTCCAGATACGGTGCCACCTGGAGTGACAGAATTGAATGGAATACATATACATCATAATAATCTAACGGGAATGGACGAAATTCAACCATGGACAGCATATTATGATGAGTTTGGGAGAATAATTGCCAGAACCGACTATAATGCAGGTAATAAAACCGCTGACATACCAGATATTCATTACCATTTGTTTGAATGGGGCAAGGAATTTTCTGGCTGGAAAAGACCTCATAAATATGGTAGTCATTTGAAAAGGGAGAATATAAATGAAGCAAGAACAAGAAAATAAATTATATGAAATGGTTAGAGCTACCGGGTATATAGAAGCTCTTAATTTGAGCAGACCTATGGAGGAAAAAAGTGCGAAAGAGTATAATATAACATTAGTATTAAGCACATGTCCTTATGAGAAAGACGACTTAAGAGTGGAGTTAAAGTTTAATGAGGTTAAGGACTTTAAAATAGGTAATATAAACAACTTTTATAAGATATTTATAGAAGTAAGTGATGTATCAGAACGTCAATTAGAGGATATAAAATATATTGTTGAGGATGTAGAGCATAGTACAATTTTTGTTCAGTGCAATGAAATACAGTATAAATATATATGATATGGCATGCATGGGCGGATAAGGATGGATGAGAGGCTGTCTGCAGAGAACGGAACTGGCAAGGTGCAGAAGAACCGCTATGATGCGAAGAAGATGGATTGATTTTACAGATTATGGATATCCATCAGGACATTCGACACCACATTGGCATGAAGTCCAGTGGAATTCACAGTATCCAGTTGGAGGGTATCAAATCAATCATCGATTTGATGTAAATACGCCATTTAATTGGAAAATAGATTTTGAAAAATATGGAGGAAGCAAATAAATGAAAAGATAAATATGGACACTTATCGCCCGCGAGTTGAAGGCATAAGTATAAATCAATTTTATGACGAGAGAGCGAAGGAGACGAAAACAGAGGATTGTGTACTTCCTTCTTTAAGATACCAGTACGATGGAAATGGGAACAGGATTAAGAAAGCAGTTGCGCATGGAGAGACGTAATATGCTTTTGACGGAAAGAACCAGATGGTCTGTATGGAGGGGACATAAGGAATAACACGGTATATCTATGACAAGGAAGGAGGGATAGCAGCAGAGGAAAATCCTAAAGGCATACGCCGATATTCTTATAACAGCCTACATCAGCAGATTTGGGTATGCACAGAGGATGGCAATGTACAGGAGAACAGATATGACGCTGAAGGTCTACATATAGTAATGGTGTGCCTGATTTTCACCCCATGTCGGAAGCAGTTGTTTCTATTGGGAATATGGTGAGTGATTGGTATAAAAAGGATGGAAAGTTTCAACATGCTGATATAGCACTTGCAGAATATTTAAACGAAAATCCTAATTGTGAATTATATGAAAGAATCGGGTGTAATGGGACAGTTACTTGGGAGGACGTAAAAGCATATAGAGATGCAAATGACTTGACCTGGCACGAAAAAATTGATGGGAAACATATGGATTTAATGTCAGATTATGTCAACTATACATATGGGCATTTAGGCGGAGTTGGGGAGCAAAAGAGAAAGGAGAATGGTATAGAATATAATGTAGAGGAAGAGTGTTAGGTGATGAAAAAGTGGTTGGTTTTAATCGTCATTTATAAAGCGGAAGTTAGAATAATGTTTTTAGAAAGGTAGTTTATAAAGATGAAAAAAGAAACAGAAATTGGGATACTAGAGTTTATTGAGGGGAAATATGGTAGCGATTTTTTAGGTAAAGCATGCATTCAACTTTTTTCGCATAATTATGAAATTCGAGTTCGTTTTGATGTATCTGGAAAAGGGCCGGAAAGTCTAACGGACGAAATGGTGAAAGCTGCTAAAGCATGCTTGGAGATGTTTACGGGTTCGACAGATGAGCTAGAAATGAAAATTAAGGAGTATTACGATAGGAGCGTGGTTCCTATAATCGAAGATAGGAATGAATATATTGAGATAGACAGCATAGCTCAATTAGCCCAGATGATGATACCAAAAGAATTATATGTCACGAGTTTTAGTGCAGGACTATATTTTGAATACGATTGGGACGATGAAAAGGGGTTTGGGATTAGGCTCGATAGAAAAGGGAATATTATCAAAATGGGTACAGGTGGTGTTGTGTATTAAAATGTTTCCGAAAATGTTCTGATTCATCGAAAGACATTACCAAAAGAAGAAATACAGAGGAGCCATCTGGAAGAATGCAATTCAGGAGATTAGGAATTGATTTTAGGTGGATTTGGCGCATGGTGGACATGTGTATAAGTACATATGGTTATATAAGCGGTTGTATACAAAAAACACAGAAATAGTTATAATAATGGCGTACATAAGAGTAATCGTAACCGGAGGTACGCCATGGCCAAGCATTTTGACAAAGAACTCACCAATCTTGATTTATATATATAACAGGCTCTCGGAATTTCAGAAAGCAGAATCCGGCATTGGACAGAACGGCACCTGGTACAGTGGAGGAACCTCTCCAAAGGAGTTCCAGAAAGCCGCATGATATATGGTCTGGAGTGCCGGGAATATATAACATTTACAGGGAGGTATTTATATGAACACAAAAGAAACCATTTTAGCACGCGCCGCTGAAATCATTGCTCAACGTACCGTGCGTCAGGACAAGGACAGCTTCGGCACCCTTATCACTATCGACCCGGACGGTTCCCCTGTGCCTACGACTATCAGCCCCTCCCGCAGCGAGGGAATACGCTGGATTACCTTCTGCACAGGAAAGGGCGCTCCAAGCCCTGTGCGCCTTGGCCAAAACAGCAAGGCTGCCGTGTGCCTGAATTCTCCAACCTATCACATTTCCCTCACTGGCACGGCGGAGGTCTGCACCGATCCGGAAACTTGCCGGGAGATGTGGTACGAGGGCTTGGCAAACCACTTTTCCGGTCCCGACGATCCAAATTTCTGCGTGATTCGTTTCACCACCCGCCGTTACAGCCTGTTTATAGACTGGGAATCGGTGAAAGGTGAAATAGATGTCACATCGGACTGAAAAAACATGACACGCTGGAGCAGATTGGAAAGTAATCTATGGAAAAACTGAGCCGGAAAGAGGCTCGAGCGAACTCTGAAAAATGCGGCGCCCTGCCATTTCAGCAGGCAGGGCGACTCGATAACGGAAGACTTGGATAGTTGGGAAGTCAGAGGCAATATGTAAAATGAACCAGGTCCATGTTATTTCTCATAAGGATTCTGCCAGTCAGGGCAGAGATATGCCTCGCTCCACGCCATCATGGTCTGCAGGACGGGGATGAAGCTCTCCCCGAATTCTGTGAGAGAATATTCCACTTTCGGTGGGATTTCCCTGTAGATTTCCCGATGGAGGAACCCATCGCTTTCCAGCTCCCGGAGCTGCTTCGTGAGCGTGGATTGTGTGATCCCGTCAAGGCGGCGCATCAGTTCCCCGAACCGTTGGACTTTGTAAAAAGACACATACCATAAAATCAGAATCTTCCATTTGCCGCCAATCACGGACTAGAGCCTGCCCATAGGGACGCAGCGGGCAATGGTTTCTTCGTTGTTGAATTTATTCTCGGCCATTTCGTTCCACCTCTTTCCCCATGAGTATATCCCGGCAGTGGAAAAAAATCAAGAAAGAAGTCGAAAGGGCTGTGGATGCCCATGATGGATTTGTTGCTTACATGCAGATAGACTTCGGAAGATTTGGAAGCCCTGTGTCCAAGCAGAGTCCGGATTGTCCGGGAACCCCCCCTGCCTCCATGAGATGGGTGGCAAAAATGTGGCGGAGGCTGTGGGGAGTAGCGCCTGTCGGAAGCCCAGCGTTCCTGACAGGACGGTGGGAAGCTTATGGTCAATGCGCCTACGGGGGGATTCTGACATCATCCCAGAGGATATGCAGGACGTCCCTGTCCACTGGTTTTAAGGGAAAAACTTGCACCACTGCCCTGTCCAGCCATCGCGTAGAGATTTAGTTCTATAGTATTACGGACACTTATTTCGTTTTGACTGGAGTGAATGAATTTGCAGCAGGGGGCATTTCGGTAGCATCTCCAATCCTGAGCATTCTGGGAGCGATGAGTACGACGGTTGGTACAGGTGGGGCTTCAATTGTGTCGAGAATGTTGGGGAAAGGCAATAAAGAAGATGCTGCCAATGTTACTAGTAATGCGATGATGGTTTATTGGATATTCGCGATAGCATGTACGGCTTTAGGGCTATTGTTCATTGAGCCGCTTCTTCAACTATTGGGATGCACAGATTCCCTTATGGTCTACGCGAAAGGATATGCATGCATTATCCTGCTGGGAGCTATTATTAGTACAGCTTTTTCTGCAATCATTCGGGCTGAAGGTGATACAAAGTTTTCGATGTACATGTGGATGGTTCCGGTCATTGCCAATTTGATTTTGGATTCACTTTTCATCCTTGTACTGAAATGGGGAGTGAGGCGGCACTTGGTACGAGTTGTGCCCAGATGATATCTGTTGTGATGAGCACATGTTTCTTTTTCTTCAAAAAAAGGGAAAGCTATTCTATTAGGAGAAATCATTTCAAGCTGCGGATACATATTGAAGTCGCAGAGCGGTGATGTGGCTATAACAGCGTATGGTATTGTGTCGAAGATTCATGGGTTCTTCATCATGCCTTGCAGCGGTATTGTCCAGGGAATGCAACCAATTGTGGGTTATAACTTTGGCAGGGGAGATTTTAAGCGAGTTAGGTCACAGTATCGGAAAGGAGCAGACTAAGACTGCCACAGAATTAGCGTATGTGGAAGTTATCAGCTACAACAGAAAGAACCTAGAGCGGGAATTTCAGAACGAGAACAGGCAACAGAGCAGATCGAAACGGAGAGAGGAAGAAATTTAATGTGAATTTTATTGTAAAGACAGGCGTTTTTTTGTATAATTGAAGTGTGACGGGCGCAGGATATATCGTATCTTGTACCACAGATTTTTAGAAACCGAGGTGGTAAGGTGTCAAACGATACAAAGCAGACACAGGAAGTCAATGGGACACGCCCCATGGCAAAACGTACCGCAAAAAACAGTGTATTTTTAGACCTCTTTCAAGATAAAAAGAATTTGCTGAAACTGTATAAAACATTGCACCCAGAGGATACGGACGCAACAGAGGACACGCTGGATATTGTAACGATAGACAATGTTCTGACAGATAATCTCTATAATGATCTGGGCATAATGGTAGGTAATAACAGATTGCTTTTGTTGTTGGAAGCGCAATCGAGTTGGACGGTAAATATTTTAATCAGAATACTTCTATATTTAGCACAGAGTTACCATGAATACTTTGAGCGAACCAGTCAGAGCCTATATAAGAGCAAGAAAGTAAAAATGCCAAAGCCCGAATTATATGTGATATATACAGGCAACAAAGGCAGAAAACCCGATACAATATCGTTGTCGCAAGAGTTTTTTGACGGTGCAGATATTGATATTGAGATAAAAGCCAAAGTCATATATGAGAGCGACAAGGACAATATTATCAATGAGTACATTGTTTTTTGCAAAGTTTTTAACGAGCAGATAAAAGAACATGGAATGACGAAACAGGCGGTTACAGAAACAATCCGTATTTGCAAGGACAGGAACATCTTAAAACAGTATCTAAGTAGCAAGGAAGTGGAGGTAGTAACGATTATGATGAGTTTATTTGATGACGAGCAGATTATGAGGACTTATGCGAAAGACATTGAAAAAGAAACGGAAAGAAAGACAGCAGAGAAAATGATAAAAATGGGAAAACTATCACTAGAAGAAATTGGTTTATGTGTGCCAACTTTATCATTTGACGAGTTAAAGGAACTTGAAGCCGAGGTTATGCAGTTAGCATAATCGGCAATACAATTTATACTGCGTACCGGTTAACTTTACAGTGCAACCCGACTGCAGACCGCCAGCCAGGCACTTTCCCAGGGACACCACTGTAAATCCTGGCGGTCTGCAGTATAATATCAAAATAACAGCGTAAAGGCGCATGGAACAGTAAATTGTAAACCATGCGTCTTTTTTGATGTGTGCTTGCACACATTGCCCAACAAGGAGGAACATGAACGACAACATTCAGACCAACACCACAGGGCGATTAACGCCCTATTTACAACAGAAGATTGACAAGACAAGGTATTTAGTCGAGGTACATTTTTCTGCTACAAGTATCCAGAGCGTAGAGGACAAGTTAAAACGTGTCATTCTCCATGACTTAGAGCATGGAAAACAGGGTAGACCAAGAAAAAATCAAGAAAGTACGAAAAAGTGTACTATGGACGAAAAAAGACAGTGCTTGATTTCGTGGGAGTCTGGGTGTAATTTAGTGCAAAAGAGGATATCCGCTGAGTATGGAAACAAGGAGGAATGAATGATGCACTATACAGGAACCATATGGAGGCCGCCCTATGAGGCATCTTCCCTGCTGCTGGAAGTTACCGCGGGTTGTACGCACCACAGATGCAAATTCTGTACGCTTTATGCAGACCTGCCTTTCCAGTTCAGGATGTCGCCGATGGAGGATATAGAAGCGGACCTGAAAGAGGCGCAGAAGATGTACCGCCGATTTATGAGAAGGAAGGTGGCACGGACTTTCCTGACCGGGGCGAACCCTTTTGTTCTGAAATACGACAGGTTGATGGAGATTGCGGGGCTGGTACACAGATATTTTCCGGGAATGGAGACCATCGGCAGTTTTGCCAGGGTGACGGATGTCACACTGAAAACGGATGAGGAACTGGCGGCTCTGCGCGGGGCAGGATATGACGGGCTGACAATCGGCATTGAAACGGCAGATGACGAGGCGCTGCGGTTCATGGATAAAGGGTATCTGGCGGCTGACATACTGGAGCAGTGCGGCAGGCTGGATCAGGCGGGCATCCGTTATAGCTTTTTCTATCTGACGGGCATATCCGGCGCAGGGCATGGGGAGGATGGGGCAAGGGCAACCGCCGCTGTATGCAATCAGCTCCATCCTGCCCTGGTCGGCGCAAATATGCTGACCATCTACCCGGATTCAAAGCTGTATAAGGAAATCCGGCATGGGAACTGGCGGGAGGAAAGCGAGACAGAGAAGTACAGGGAAGTCCGGGCATTGGTGGAAGGACTGGAAATCCCCACGGAATTTGCGGCGCTTGGCGCTTCCAATGCATTCCAGCTTCACGGGGCGCTGCCAAAAGATAAGAAGAAACTACTGGCTTTCCTTGATGATGTCATAGAGAATGTGGGCGAGGACGAACTGCGGCGTTACCGTAAGAGCGTCCGCCATCTGTAGGAGGTGGTTTGAATTGCACTTTACAGGAAGGACGTGGAGGCCGCCCTACGAGGCGAATTCCGTCATCATACAGGCGACTTCCGGCTGCACCTATAAAAAATGCCGTTTCTGCAGCCTTTACAAAGATGAGTGTTTCCGTATGTCACCGATGGAGGAGTTCGAGGAAGACCTGGCGGAGATCAAAAGCTACCAGCCCTATGCACGGCGCATCTTCTGGACGGGGGCGAACCCGTTCGCCATGAGCTACGAGAACCTGAAACTCCGGGCGCTGACGGTGCGGGATTACCTCATCAAATGCCAGACGATGGCCATGTTTGCGAGCATCCGGGATATCAGGGACAAGGAAGTGTGGCAGCTTAAGAAGCTCCGGGCGATGGGGATAAACGGGCTGACCATCGGGACGGAGAGCGGTGACGACGGCACGCTTGCCCTGGCGGGCAAGGGATATACGGCGGCTGACATACTGGAGCAGTGCCGGAAGCTGGATGAGGCGGGGATTGAATATTATTTCGTCTACATGACCGGGCTTGCGGGGAAGGGCAGAGGGTACTGGAATGCGGTGAACAGCGCAGAGCTGTTCAGCCGGCTCAACCCTTATTTTATCTCGGTGGATTCCCTGACGCTGTTCCCGGATACGGAGCTGTACCGCATGGAGCAGGAGGGGCAGTTCGCACCTGCCGGGGAGAAGGAGCGCCTGGAGGAACTGCAGGTATTCATCAGAAATCTGCAGATACGGACGCACCTGTTTGCCGACTCCGGTTCAAACTTTTACCCGGTCACCGCCTATCTGCCGAAGGAGCGGGATTCGGTGGTCAGCGAACTGCAGCACATCATAAATACTGTAGGGGAGGAGGAAATGGCACAGTACCGCAGGAACCTGAAACTTTATAATAATACGATAAAACATAATCGCCTTAACGTGTCGTTCGGGAAAGTGCCTGGCGGTAAGGAACCGGGAGGAGCAGGGAGAGGAGCAAAAAGCCGTCAAGCCAATGGCACTGCGGCAGGGAAGGTAGCTTCCCATTCCAACTCCCCTTGCATTCGAGGAAATCCATGGTATAATGATTCGGAAGAATAGCCCCCGGGAGGTTCCTGCCATGCCTGAAAATTTAGATACGCAACTACATATAGCTGTCTGTGACGATGAAACGGCAGACCTCCATCAGGCCATGGAGCTGACGGAGGGGCTCATGAAAGCTGAGAGAGTGGCGTGTTCCGTCACAGGATATGGGGACGGGAACGCTTTGCTCGCCGCCATCCGGAATGGCGCGAAGTTCCACATCCTCCTGCTGGATGTCATGATGGACGAGATGGACGGGATAGGGCTTGCCGCCGCCCTGCGGAAACTGGGAGACAGCACCGCCATCGTCTTCATCTCATCCAACCGGGAAATGGCCCTGCGGGGCTATGAGGTCTCCGCCGCCCGCTATCTGGCGAAGCCTATTGACCGGCTGCGGCTGCGGGAGGCATTGCTGTACTGCTACAGAACCTTCTGCAAAAAAAGGGAAATCCTGCTGCCCACCGGTAAGGGCCAGCGCAGGATCCCTCTTTCTGACGTACTATATGCGGAAGCGATGGGCCGGGCGACCAGGCTTGTCCTGGCGCACCGGACAGAGGAGGTCAGCCTGAAATTTTCCGACCTGGCCGCATTGCTGCCGGAGCGTCAGTTTGCCCTCTGCCACCGCTCCTATCTGGTGAACCTAGATCATATCGACTATATCCGCAGCCGGGAGCTGGAGCTTACCACCGGGGAGATCCTGCCGGTGAGCAAATACCGGCTGGAGGATCTGCAGAAACAGTTTATAGATTATTTAAGCGGCTGACACAGGGGGAGCAGCACCGTGGCCTTATAATAATCATCCCCATATTCTGTTTTATAGAGGTTCCCATACCGCTCCGCAACCTGCCGGATTGCTTTCATCCCCAAACCGCGCCCCGGCGCGGCTTCTCTGCCGATCCATTCCAAGGTGGCTGCGTTTTCACAGGTGAAAACGAAAAAGCGGTTGCGGATGTGCATATCCAGCCTGACATACCTTCGCTCCACCCCCGGTGCGGCGGCAGCCTCCAGCGCATTGTCCAGGATGTTCATGATCAGGGAACACAGCTCTGCATCCGCCAGGGGCAGCCTGTCAGGAGCCTGAGCGTGTATCAGTTCCACCTGAATCCCGGCATCCGTGGCGGCGCTGAGCTTACCGTTCAGAATGATGTCCAGCATTTCGTTACCGCTCTGTACCACAGGGCGGATTTTTTCATTCTCCCCCAGCAGCCCGTCCAGATAGGCCGCCGTCCTTTCGTCAGCGGTAGTCTGCCGCAGAACCTGGAAATGTTTCATCATGTCATGGCGGAGCAGCATCACCTGTTCGTTCTGCCGCCGCATGGCCTCATAGCTGCTTTGGGCAAGCTCGCTCCTCCTGGCCAGCAGCCGGATTTCCGTCCGGCGGGCAATCTCCCTGCGGGCTGCCTCCGCCAGCGCAGTGGCCAGTGCCGCCGCCGTTGCGATTCCCGCCAGGGGGTGGAGCGCCTGACCAGGTATCCCCAAGGCGTTTCCGGAAAACTGCCAGTACCCAAGCGCTGCCCACAGAATAGCCCCCGCCGCTGTCAGCGGACAGAAGCAGCGGAAAAACCGGTTCTGCCTCCACGCCAGGGCTCCGCATAAAAGCGCAGTGGCCAGGCTGATGAACCCAACCATAGGAACCGCCAGAGCAAAGGAAAAGGTGAGCTGCCCCATGGCTTGGAGGGCAATATCCGCTGCCGTCATTCCCCCCCTGCGCTCCGGCAGAGAGCCAGACCAGAATCCGTTTCCAGCCTTTCAGCCGGAAGGACAGGAATACCAGCAGCAGCGTCAGGGAAAAATCCCGGGACAGCGCTGCCACGTCTACGGGCAGCGGGACAAGATGCGCATTTGGGAGGAAGTCCAGCCTTCCGGCCAGCCAGAAAAAAGCCGTCAGGCCGCCGCAGAGCACTCCCGGATCCGGCGTTTCCCGAAAGACCTGTAGCACGAACAGAGCCAGAAGCGAGGCTCCGGCGACAAAGCAAAGGGCAGCGGGGACAGCGGCCCGGAAGCTGTCTGCAATGAGGACGCTCTTATAGGCGTACCCGCAGTACAGCGTTACGGCACAGGGCCAGACCTTTGTGGCAGGCCCCTGCAATTCTCCGCCGTAGGGGTCGGTTGACTGGGCGACAGTCAGCGTCTTACCGAGGTAGTCCTCAGGCAGAGCCACCAGCACCTGTTCATCCCGATACCCGTCAAGCATGGGCAGGCGCAGATATCCCATGCGGTTGTCCAGCTCCGGGCAGTCGGTGTAAACCAGGTTGCCGTCCAGAAACAGGGCAAAGGTGCGGTCTGCCATGTCCACGCGCAGGATGGGGCTGTCCATTTCCTCTGTCAGCACACGGGAAAAATAGAAGGTCTGCCCAGGCGCATCCAGACCGGAAAAACCGCCCAGCCCATCCGGAGCCAGTTCTTTCACAGCCCCGCCCTCCTGGGTGAATACCGTCCAGCCCTTCTGGTCATAGACCCAATCCTCGGGCATGGCTTCGCCCTCCCATTGCAGGGACAGGTCATAGGATTTATCCTCCATGGGTCTCATGCAGGCCAACAGCAATCCGCCGAATACGAGGCATAACGTCAGGGACAGGATTGCCGCTGCCCCAAAGCCCATCCATCTTTTCATCTTCCATCCCTCCCGGCATTTTCTGACCATAGCGTACCATGGGGGAGCCGTCCCGTCAATCGCCCCGTCCGTCCATTCATGCAGGATTCTGTCCATTCATGCAATGACTATTGATTTCTATCCGGACTTTTCGTAACATGCATGTAGCACCGGACCGGCAAAACAGAATCGGCCTATGCCCGGGTGAAGCTGACATTCACCCATGCGTCGGATTATCTGATTGTGATAGACGAGGGATCGACGGACAGCACAGAAAGCCCGGGGACGCCGGAAAACCCGGGGACATCGGAACGCCCGGAAGAGCCGGGAAGCAGCGATGGCGCAGAGTCCACGGGCGGTGGGGCAGTGCCGCTAAGCCCGCAGACAGGGGAAGGACAGAACTCCCTGGCTGTCATCGCAATGGGATTCCTGTCGCTCCTGATTGGTGCCGGCATGTTCCTGAGATGCCATGTTCCTGATATGGAAAAGAAGAAAGGAAAATGAACGCGACAGTTATGGCCAACCGTAAAAGAACCAAACAAGATACCCGCTCGGCGATAACGTTCCATCTGCCGGTAGCCCATGCGGATTACATTGTCAGGCTCCTGGCATCGGAGCTGGACAATGTCCGCAGGGAAGGCCAGAAGAATCAGGAGGCAGATATCCTGGAGATATGGGAGCTGATCCACAATGCCATGGAGTTTGAGGAAAGGCAGCGCTCCCTGCGCGGAAAGGCAGATGGAAAAAGGCAGCAAAAAAATCAGAGTGAAACTGAAAATGAAACAGAAAAAGGAGGATGAGACATTTGAAAAAAACATTTCTATTACCAGGGCTGATGCTCTGCATGGCACTGATGTTGTGCATGGCGCTGGCGGGCTGCAGTGCCCCTGCTGCCCCTGAAGACGCTTCCACTATGGAACCGGAAACGGAAATCGCTTCTACAACAGACGCGCCGCAGACGGAACCGAAAACTACGGAAAACCCCTCCGAAACGGACGCATCGCTGACGGAGCCGGATACCACGGAAAGCCCCTCCGAAGCGGACGCACCGCTGACGGAGCCGGATACCACGGAAAGCCCCTCCGAAACGGACGCGCCGCTGACGGAGCCGAATGCCACGGAAAGCCCCTCCGAAACGGACGCACCGCTGACGGAGCCGGATACCGCGGAAAGCCCCTCCAAAACGGACGCATCGCAGACGGAGCCGAATGCCACAGAAAGCCCCTCCGAAGCGGACGCGCCCACAAACGGACAAACGGCAACATTATATATCGGTACACGGTCTGCCGGCTTCGGCGAGTATCCCCTCACCTACGAGGGGGCGCTGACGCCTGAACTGCTGATTGGGGGCATTGAGGAGCTGACTGGCTGGAACCTTGCGCTGGCGGAACCGGTCACCACCGGAAAGGGAGGGATGAGCGTGTGCCTGTCCGGCGAATCCGCCCTGTTCACCGGGCCGCCAGATCCGCAAAAAGATGAGTTCCACATGTTTGACGGCAGCCAGTTGGCGGAAACAATACTGGACAGCATCCAGAAGACACTGCAGATGGGCTTCACCGGCGAGGGCGGCGACCCGGATGCGCTGGATATCTATTACTACATGGAGGGCGAGCTGCCGCTGGAGCTTCCGAACCTCGGCATGTCATGGCGGTTAGACGAGCCTTACCATTGGAAAACGCATGAAGCCCAATAAAGACGAAGGGCTGCGAAAGATTTATTACATTTTAGGAAAATTTAATAAAAAACCTGACAGGAATATGATAGAATCAGCCATATGAAATTTCTTTTTTGAAATTTTCTGCATGATAGAATATATATGCAGAAAGGAGCATCTATGTGTTTGAGCAGGATTATATCATAAGACTGATAAAAGAAATGATACGTGCCATATTGAAGCTGCTTTTCCATATGGATACCGACAATCCCAATAAAGATTTACTGGAGGAAAAAGAGAGCCAGGACACACTGGAAAAGCTATTGGATATGGTCGATAATGGGGACATTAACGAAGCTGAAAACCAGATATACGATATGACGTCTGATGACAATATGGTAAATCTGGAGGTGGCGCTGCTGTTTTATTCTTATCTCAATGAGAAAGAGGATGATTTTTTACAGAAGAATGATTTCAGCCGGGACGAGATAAAATCAGGCCTGAAAGAACTGATATCCCGATACGGATTAACGGGAATGGCAGAAATCTTTCTGTCAGAAACATAAGCGCGAAAAGTGGTGGTTTCGTAGGGCAGTTCCAGAACAAATCCTGAAAGGCCTCCCCCTATTTTACAGGCATATACCTGTCGAGATATTCCTCCACTGCTTTCATGTACTGCTCATATATCTTATCGTTATTTTGCAGTCCGTGTCCCGAATGGGGCATTTCAAAATACCGATAATCCACATTGTTCTCCTCCAGGGCATCTACCAAATGAGCGGCGCTTCCGAACGGGCACACACGGTCGTGGGCGCCGTAGGCAATCACGCTTGGCACGGTATCCCCATCCACCCACATGAATGCGGAAATCGGCTTGATGATTTCATCGTATTGCGGTGTATCAAGGATATCCACATCTATTTCCTGTCCGAGCATGACACCGAACAATCCCGCCGCAGCCTTTCTGCTTTCATCGGTGTCCCGATCCAGCCCATACGCACCCCAGTCGCTTCGGTAAAAGCTCGACGGGCCGACTGCTTCAAACATCATTTTTACAGGCACGGGAGAATCCGCCGCGTCTCTGTATGCATAGAGCATAGCCAGGGTCCCGCCTGCCGAACCTCCCGAAATTGTCATGCTGTCAACAGGGTATCCAAGCTTTTGCGCTTCTTCTACCACCTTTGGCATGGATTCTTTGATTTCCATGGACTGCGAATACACGCTTTTGTCGTTTTCACCGGTGCGCAGCGTATAATTGATTCCTGCCGCAACATAGCCTCTGGAACACAGCCACGCAAGCATCTCAGCATCGCCCGCTTTGTCGCCCGATGTAAATCCGCCTGCATGGAGATAAACCACCAGGCCGTAGCTTTCCTTCCCCCCGTCTGCTGGGATATACAGATCGAACTTATTTGCGGCCCCGTCTCCATAGGAAATGTCCTTATAAACCTTTCCGATTTCATCCGTCATTTGGACGGAATATTTTTTTGCCCATGAGGGTCTGATGACAAACTTGGATGCAATCCCCACACCAAAGGAAACCATGAACGTCAATATACAGATAAATACAAACATGCCCCTGCCTCTCCTTTTTTCGCTCCTCATAGGAAATTGCCTCCGAACATTGTCCCCCCGAGCAGGAGATTCATGATTCCCCGAACTGCCAGCCGCCCTGAGACGATGGCGACAATGGCGATTACCAATAAGATGATTGAACGTTTCTGCATAAGTGTCATTTCGCTATGATTCCTTCCTGTCATTTTCTATTGATTTTTGTTTTCACCGGGATATGATGTCGATGAAACAATTGTATTGATGATATGATTGTATCATCGTGTTCTTATAGTGTCAATAGTGGGGCAGAAAATGAGACAAATCTTGAAAAATGTATCATGAGAATAAAAAATTGCTTTTTCCCCGGAAAAGATTTATAATCAAAAGAACCAAAACACAAGGAGGAGAAGACATGATCACAGAAGCATTTGACAATCAGTCCCCGGCAATCATCAATCCCCAGATAAAAGAAGACGCACCGCAGGTCGATGCATGCATCCTGACCTTTTCCCACGTGATTGAAAAGTTTGTGCTGGAAAACTATGACTGTAAGCAGATTGCGTCATTTTGGTTCGCGACGGGCAATACACCGATTTACTGTATTCCATATAAAGGAAAGAAATTTGCGTTTTACAAAACCTATGTGGGGGCGCCCGCGTGTGTGTGCACGGTGGAGGACACCTTGGCGGAAATAAAGACGGACAAATATATCGTATTCGGCGGCGCGGGCTGTCTGAATAAGGAAATCGCCCATGGAAAGGTCATGATACCGACGCAGGCCTATCGGGATGAGGGCACATCCTACCACTATGCGCCTGCATCGGATTATGTCACGGTCAGGAACGCGGACATTGTCGCCGCTTTTATGGAGGAAAACGGCATCCCCCATGTGAAGGGCAAGACGTGGACCACCGATTCGTTCTACAGGGAGACCGTCAACAACTTCCAAAAGCATAAAGCCGACGGCTGCATTTCGGTAGAAATGGAGTGCGCCGCATTACAGGCCATGTGTGATTTCAGAGGCCTGAACCTGTACACGTTCTTTACAAGCGGCGACCTCCTTGACGCACCCAAATGGGATACAAGGCGAAAGGAAGGGCAGACGAAAGGCACCCAGCACGATACAGGGCATTTCGACATCGCCCTGGAACTGGCCCGGTATGTTGCGGGAGAGTGAGGGATAAAAGGAAGATGAGCGCGGGATGACAGGCGGGGGATGCAGAGATGGAATACCAGGAGATTTTGCGGCAAAGGGAATATGGCTTTATCGAGACCAACCAGCATCTGGGCAGGCATGTGATTCTTCTGGGACTGGCCGGCAGCTACTCTTACGGCACCAATATCCGGACGAGCGACATTGACATCAGGGGAATTGCTTTGAACCAGAAATCGGATCTGATCGGCCTTACCCGGTTCGAACAGTATGTGGATGAGGACACCGACACGGTGATTTATGGATTCAATAAGGTCGTGGGGCTTCTGCTTAGCTGCAATCCCAATACCATAGAGCTTTTGGGCCTGAAGCCGGAGCATTATCTGTACCTCAGTGATATCGGGCGGCTGCTTTTGGATAACAGGCGGCTGTTCCTCTCAAAGAGGGCCATTCAGTCCTTTGGCGGATACGCGGACGCGCAGCTTCGCAGACTGCAGAACGCGCTTGCCAGGGACACCTTCCCTCAGACGGAAAAGGAGCGGCATATCTTCAATTCTGTAAGGAACGCGATGCATGATTTCAACCATCGTTATGGGCATTTTGAAAACGGCAGCCTGGAATTATACATCGACAAAGCCGTGAACCCGGAGCTTGAGACGGAAATCTTCGTCAATGCCAGCATGACCCATTATCCCCTCAGGGATTACTGCGGCATGTGGAATACAATGGCTAATGTGATCCGGGACTATGAGAAAGTCGGTAAGCGGAATAAAAAGAAAGACGACCTGCATCTGAATAAACATGCCATGCATCTGATCCGGCTGTTCATGATGGCGCTGGATATTCTGGAGAAAGGTGAAATCAATACTTACAGGGAAAAAGAGCATGGGCTTCTGATGGATATCAGATCCGGAAAATACCGGAAGGAAGACGGAGCATTTCATGAGAGCTTTTATGAGATGCTCTCGGATTTCGAAAAGAAGCTGCACTATGCCGCGGAACATACGGACTTGCCCGAAGAGCCTGATATGGCAAAGGTGCAGGAGCTGGTGATGGCCATAAACGAAAGGGTGGTTCGCGATGAGATATGAAGGTTTTGAGGGGCCGGTGGAGGAGCTGGTCCTTCTCAAAATAAAAGAGATGGAGGAAAAAGAGGGGATCAGGGTGCTGCATGCAGTGGAGTCCGGCAGCAGGGCCTGGGGATTCGCGTCTCCCGACAGCGATTATGACGTGAGATTCATTTATGTGAGGGAGAAGGATTTCTACCTTTCCCTGCGGGAAACGAAAGACTTCATCGACTGGGAGCTGAATGATGTGCTTGATATCAACGGCTGGGACCTGAAGAAGGCGCTGCGGCATTTTCATAAGTCCAATGCCGTTTTGTTCGAGTGGAGCAATTCTCCGGTGGTGTATTATACTACGGATGAATGGGGGGATCTGTACAGCCAGGTGGCAAAGGATTATTTTGCGTGTAAGCCGTCGCTCTATCATTATTATGGAACTGCCAATAAGAACTATCATGAACACCTGCTGGAGGACATGGTGAAGTACAAAAAGTATTTTTATGTGCTCCGGCCGATCCTGGCCTGTAAGTGGATTGAGGAGAAGAGGTGTCCGCCGCCGGTGTTGTTCGAGGAATTATGCGATGCAGCGCTGGAAGATGGAATGAGAGCGGCAGTCCGGGAGCTTCTGGCCCAAAAGCTTCGGATGTCTGAGTCGGACAGGGCGCCTGGGATTGCGGAAATCAATCGATATATAGAAGAAAAGCTGGCATACTATAAAGCCCTTGCGGAAGCAATGGAGGATGACAGGAAGCCGGCCTGGGAGCCCTTGGAAGAGGCGTTCAGAAGACTGGCATGGGGCGGCTGACAGGCGCGGCTGTTCTTCCGCAGGGGCGAAACGGCTAACGGACCGTGGCCCCGAAGGGCATCAGCGCAAGCTTCGCAATCTTGAAGCACTGCAGCCCGAACGGAATTCCGATAACCGTGCAGCACAGGATTACGCCGTTCAGCGCTGCGGCCGCGGCCAGCGGGATGCCGCTTATTACCAGCCACAGGATATTGGCGAGAAGGGAGATGGCCCCGCCCCCGTATTCGATTTCCTTTCCAAAGGGAAAGAAGGCCAGGGAGGCGAATTTGAAGCATTGCGTCCCGATGGGGATGCCGATGATCGTAATGCACCAGAGAATGCCTGCAACCATCCAGCAGAGCCCCTGCCATAACCCTCCGCAGATAAACCAAATCAGATTTCCCAAACAGCCCATATGTTTCTCCTCCGCAAGCGCTTTTATGATGTATTATATGCATTCCATGTACTTTGTGCCGTCTGAATTATGATATGTCATCCGTTTCATCCGGCCCTATGCCCTGTCCGCCGGCCGTCCGCACTGTAATCCCGTTGACTACAATTCCGCCGTCAAGCGCGATCACCAGACATTCCCTGCCGTCTATCTGCCTGGTCTCGATCAGGTTCGTCCGATTCGGCTTGACCTTGATGACGATGTCCGGGGTCTTGACCTCGAAGGAGCGGGTCTCCATGATATTGTTCATGAGCAGGGAGGTGCTCTCCCCGGCGGTCTCGTCATAGTGCCTGTCGAACTCCGACAGCTTCTCGTTGGCCACGCCGCTGTCCGCCAGGATGGTCTTGACCTGGGTCTTATCCAGGACCACAGGCTCCGGGGCTTCTTTGTTCTCCTGGGCCAGCTCCGTGAACCTCTCGTGGATGTCCCTCACCATCTCGATGCTGCAGTCCTCCCCCAGGGTATCCTCGATCAGCGTCTGGAAGGTCTCCTTCTGGTCTCCCGCGGACAGGGGCAGGGGACAGCCGAAGAGCCTGTCCACAAAGCCCTCCTGCAGCTCCTCGGGATTCTTGGAATAGTAGAGCAGGCTGTGGATGTCCGCGCTGCGGTCATTGAAGGAGGGGAACAGGAAGCCTGTGTCCGGCAGGGACACCACCCAGTCCCTGACCCGGTTCTGGAAGGCGTTCTCCTCGGGATTGTAGCTCAAGCCCGGCTTGGACAGCTCCACCGGGCAGATGCAGGCGAGTATGTACTCATATATCTCGTCCGAGGCGTCCTCCATGTCCATCCCGTCGGAAGCCCTGCCGGGCACATCGTAGACATCGTGCACCAGCAGGATCAGGTAATTGCCTACAAACTCGTAGTTCTCTATGATGCGGTCGAAATATTCCTCCAGCAGGGCGTCGTCCTTGAGCTTGCTGTCCCGGAGCCTCAGCAGGAGGCCGTGTGCGTTAAGGGCATCGGCGGCCGAGCCGTTTCCCATGCCGGTGCCTTCCGGGGCCGCGCCCTCTGCCGTGGCCTCCGGGGAATCCGCCGCCCCCACACTGGCCGTATCCGCCGCCACGTCCCCCGTCCACTCTGCAGACAGCGGGAACTCCAGGTTCAGCAGGTTCTTGCCCAGGGTGCCGGAAAGGGCCTTGCGCAGAATCTCGAAATATTTGAACATCTCCTCCTCCGGCAGCGCCAGAAAGGCCTGGCCGAATATGGCTTTCTTATTCTTCTCTCCGTCCACGTAGCAGCCGCAGATGCGGGTGATGGAGCAGTTCTTCGGTGTGAGGAGCTTCTTGATTTCTGATATTTCCTGTTTCGTCATGACTTTACCTCCTTGCCCATGTTAAAGGTCACAGGCATCGGCCGCCTTGCGGGCCTGTGAATACAGTATATACCAAAATTTTCGAATGGGCAAGCACACAAATGGGTTGTGGCAGGGGAAATCTTGTGTTACTATGAATGTGTGCCGCTTTCAGAGGGCGCATCCGGCAGAAAAGCATCTGGAAGGAAATCATGCACATAAGAGTGGGCGGAGCTGTCCGCAAGGCGGACCGGGACCCGGGAAAGGACAGGAAGAGGACTATGGCAAAAGACGGGAAGGAATTCAAGGGAAAAGGCTTCATCGCGGAATTCAGGAAATTCATCACCAGAGGGAATGTGCTGGACATGGCAGTGGGCGTCATCGTAGGAGGCGCGTTCACCTCCATCGTCACATCCCTGAACGCGGACATCCTGACGCCCCTGCTGGGCATATTCGGCGGCACGGATTTCAGCTACCTGACGGTGACCCTGGGCAGCGGCGAGAATGCGCCTGTACTGAATTACGGCAACTTTATTACGGCGGTCATCAATTTCCTGATCACGGCTCTGGTGATTTTCTGCCTGATCAAGGGCATCAATGCCATCGGGGACAGGGTGAAGAAAAAGGAGCCGGAAGCCCCTGCAGCCCCCACCACGAAGAAATGCCCCTACTGCCTCAGCGAGATTCCGCTGGAGGCGGTGAGATGCCCCCATTGCACTTCACATCTGGAGGAGAACCATGCGGCTTAAGGAAATCGGAAGAAGAGGGCTTGGCCTGGGGCTTGCGGCAGCCCTGGCCATGGCGCTGTGCGGCTGCGGCGGCAGCGGAGAGAGGACCCAGGGTGCCGTGCAGATGATCGGCGAGCTGAATTATGAGGGCGCCCTGGAGCAGTTGGACCTGGCGGAGGAGAACGGGGAGAACCTCCGCCTGGTGGACAGGGCCAGGGGGATTGCCTATATGGGGCTCACGGATTATGAGCAGGCGGCTGTCTGCTTCGAGGAGGCCCTCGGGGGCAGCGACGGCCTGGTGCAGGACGTGGACTTCGACCTGAACCTCTATCTGGCGGCCGCTTATACCAAGAGCGAGAGGTACAGCGAGGCCGAGGACATCTACGACGCTGTGCTGGCCCTGCGGCCGGGGGAGAAGGATGCCTATTTCCTGCGGGGGAACGTGAGGATGGTGCAGGGGAATTATGAGGGCGCAAAAGAGGACTTCGACAAAGTCATCTCCATGGATCCGAAGAATTACGACAGACTGATAGAAATCTATCAGGTGATGGACTATTTCGGCTACGGCGAGACGGGCAGGGAGTATCTGCAGACGGCGCTGACCTCCGGCGACAAGGACATGGACAAGTACGCCAGCGGACGGATCCATTATTATCTGGGAGAGTACCAGAGCGCCTATCTGGATTTGGAGGAGGCCCGGGAGAAGGGCGGCGTGGAGAGCTATCTGTACCTGGGCAAAGCCTATGAGGCCACAGGGGATTACAACTACGCCTCCAATGTATACAACAGCTACCTGGAAAAAAACGAGGGCAATGCGGAGATCTATAACCAGCTGGGGCTCTGCGAGATGGCGAAGGGGGAGTACAGAAAGGCCCTGGACGCGTTCCAGGCGGGCATGCAGCTCCAGAACGTGACCATGATGCAGACCCTGTCCTTCAATGAGATTGTGGCCTATGAGCATCTGGGGGACTACCGCCAGGCCAGCATCCTGATGGAGAACTACCTGAAGAACTATCCGGACGATGCCCAGGCGAAGAGGGAGTACGAGTTCCTGTCCACCAGATGATGACGGAGATGTGATAAAATATATTCCAAAGAAAAAGCACCGGGATTTCCCCGATGCTTTTTGTCATCTGGCTCTACAGGAGCGATTAGCCTACTACGCTTACGTTGGTAGCACGAATCTTGCTGCTGTTCTGAGGATCGCACTCAGTGTCGAAGGTAACCTTCTGGTTTTCCTCCAGGGACTTGAAACCGTCCGCATTGATAGCCGAGAAATGTACGAATACTTCCTCGCCGGTCGCATCGTTGGTGATGAAACCGTAACCCTTCTGTGCATTGAACCATTTAACTGTACCGTTATTCATTTTGGTACCTCCTTGTAATGAAAATTTGTGATTCTTAAACGTCGGGCAAAAAAATCACATATTTTTGTAAATCGTCATCAAAGTAATAGCGACTTACAAAAATATGTGAGTTCCATGACTTTCATTCAGAATACGATTATGAGTATAGCTTGCGTTGAAGGAATTGTCAACTACTTTTTTAAAATATCGCATAAATTTTTTTCGGACAG
>NZ_CAJUCP010000067.1 GCF_910585425.1 uncultured Acetatifactor sp.
GTTATGGGTGTCAGTCTTCTCCTAAAGATTATGGTGCTAACTTCTAAACACGGGGTTTTTTCCATCATATACCATACGGGGCGCAATTGCAAGAGACGGGAGAGCAGAGAGCAGGAAGACTTCGAATAATCCCAGATTGAAAAAATGAAAAATGAAAAAAATTTGAAATTCTACTTGACAGACAGGAAGATATGCCTTATACTAATACAAGTCGGGCGGTCATGGTAGCCTGTAAGCAATGCGATAGTGGCTCAGTTGGTAGAGCGCCACCTTGCCAAGGTGGAAATCGCGGGTTCGAGTCCCGTCTATCGCTTTTTTGTTATAGTTACATATTTTATTGAGGAGGATAATCAAACTTGGGTTTGGTTATTTTTTATATATACAGATTTTTTCTGAGGAGATAATGGGACATGATAAATATAATATCTAAAGACAGGGTGGAAGACATAAAAGATAAATATGGAAACATGGTATATATCGAATTTCCCTGGCAGTTGTTCTATAATGCCTCAAAGGTGCTGAACCAACTAGGGGAATATGAGGAGATAGAGCGGGTGATTCGCGAGGTAGAGGGATGCGAACCGCTGCCGGGAAAGCAGTTCAGAAGCAAATTCAACGGTGAGACATTGGGGATAAGCGAACTGTCAACAGGAAGCAAAGTGGTCATATGTATTTATTATCTGATTAAGATAGACATGGTGCAGAACAGGATAATAGACATAACTGATTGCGGGAGCAACGCTATAAAATATATATTGACACATTATAACGAAAGCGAGTTGAACCTGTTTTTAGGGCATGAGGATTTGCGGGATGATTTTGCGTGTGAGTTCATGCTGAATGGCAATATGGCGCACCATTTATTCGAGATAAGTGAGGGGATGCATGAGTAAGAGGATACAGTTTACACTGGGGACATACCGCATAGACATTCAGTTGAATACGCGCATAACGACCATTTGGGGCTACACGGCCACTGGCAAGACCTTGATATATAATTTGATCAGGGATTATAAAATGATAACAGGAGCAAAGGGTTTTGTGCTCCTGAAGGCGGACAATGAGGATGATGTGGAACCGGTAAGCGTAATCGGCAAATTAAAGAATGCGAATGACAGCGTAGTAGTGATAGATAATGCGGATCATATATTGAGAAGCGAAGAAGTATATGAGTTCATCCTGGAGGATTATTCCAGAGGAAACTATTATATACTGCTCGGACGCGATACAAGACTTGTGCATAAAGTAAGCGACATAGCCAGGCCCAGCATTAAGGGCAATGACATATCCATAAAGTATTTGTCTGGAGGTTGAGAGATAAGTCCTGTATTTATACAGAAGCCCTGGCGCAGGGATGGCCGGGGCTTTTCTGTCGGTGGTTTTGGGGCGGGAGCCGCGCCGTGCTATACGGTCACCCGGTCCAGGCGGGCTCCCAGGCGGCTCAGGATTTCGTTGGTGATGGTGCCGCACTGCTCGGCTATCTGGCCTACCGTGATCTCCTCCCCCCGGTCGGCACCGATGATTACGGCCGTGTCTCCGGGCTGGATCCGGGGAATCCCGCTGACGTCCACGATGGTCTGATCCATACAGATCCTGCCGATGATGGGGGCCCTGTGGCCGCCGATCAGGACGCTGCCCTTGCCGTGGGAAAGCTCCCTGGGCAGACCGTCCGCGTAGCCGATGGAGACGGCGGCGATCCGCATGTCCTCTTCGGCAGTAAAGGCGATGCCATAGCCTGCGCCCTCACCGGCATAGAGGGGCCTCACGGAGACCACCTTTGCCTTCAGGGACAGGACAGGCTTCAGGATGCCTTTCCATGGGCCTGTGTCTGCCTCAGTGCTCATGACCCCGTAGAGGGCGATGCCCGGGCGGACATAGTCTGCCGCCAGCTTCAGCTCTGCCGAGGCGATCCGCCGCTCCGCAAAGCGCCTGGACTGCTCCTCCCGCAGGCCGCTGCGGCCCTGTAGCAGGGTCAGGAGGCCATAGCTGGCCAGCAGATGCAGGCTGGGGCAGGGACAGCCCGCCTCCTTCAGATAGTCCACCACCTGATAGAAGGCCCTGACCTGGGCCTCGGTGAAGGCCCTGTGCTCCGGCAGGGGCGAATCGGAGGCGCACAGGTGGGTGAAGAGCCCGTCGATGACGATGTGGGGCAGGTCATATACGGCCCGGATATCATCGATTTCCTCACAGCGTATGCCCAGGCGGTGCATGCCGGTATCGATGCCGATATGGACATGGATGTCCGCTTCCGCCTGGCTCAGCAGGCAGGCGTACGGGTAGTCTATGACAGTCTGGGTCAGCTGATATTGGGCCAGCAGGGGGAAGTCCTCGGGGGGCGTATAGCCCAGTATGAGGATTTCGCCCCGGATGTCCGCCTCCCGCAGCTCTATGGCCTCGCCGATGCCGGCCACGCAGAACGCGTCCACGCCCAGAGCGTTCAGCTCCCTGGAGATCAGGACGGCCCCATGGCCATACCCCTGGGCCTTGACGGCGGGCATCAGGCGGCAGCCCTGGGGAAGCCGGGCGCGCAGCGTGTCCACATTGTGGGCCAGCGCCCGGGTGTCCACCTCGATCCAGGCCCGGGAGGCGGGGGAAGCCCTGTGCAGGGGACCTGCCGCCTCTCTGTACCCGGCATGGCTCTCGGATTGCTCCTCCGGGAAATCCTCCTCTGTGGCATAGCCGTCTGCTTCCATATGCGCCGCAGCGTCCTCCTCCGGGCCGTCCGTCAGGGGGATCCCGTCACTGAGACCGGCCTCCTCCATATAGGCCTCCCCATAGGCTCCCTCCGCCTCCTGAGAGTAATCGTAATTAAACTCATCTTCGCGCGCCATATCGAATTCTCCTTCCGCCATATCTCCCATATTGTCCCAATCGCTGTCCCAATCGTCCTCCGCGCTCTCCTCCGTCCATGCGCCGTCGGAAGCCTCAGGCCGCTTTCTGCTCTGTCCGCGGGCTGCTCCGCGGGCCACAGGGCCTGCTTCCCCGGCGGACTGGCGGCGGGCTTTTAACATGCTCTGGAGCCATACCATGGCGAAGGCGGCGGCCACGGACAGGAAAGACACCGCCAGGTAATGGACGAGGCTGTTGTCCACCAGCAGCCCCGTCAGGCCCAGGGGCTTCGCGATGCCTCTCACCACCACGATGAAGGCCGGGTGCAGCACGTAGATCCAGGTGGAGACCGTCCGGAAGGCCCCGTCGGATTTCGCGGGGATGCACAGCAGGAACCGGTACAGGAAGAACATCACAGGAACCAACAGCAGGTACATGCTGTCATGGCGCTGTAATTCAAAATGCCGCAGCAGGAACGCCTCCCCGGTCATCAGGGCAAAGGACAGGACGGAGAGGGAGCAGAGGAACAGGCGCTTCTCGGAAAGCTCCCTGCCGTCCTGGCCCTGCGCCGCCCCCGCCATCCAGGCCCCCAGCACCAAAAACAGGGGTGCCAGGAACAGCCCGTTTCGGGTGTAGGAGGAAATCTGGAACAGGAACCCGTAGAAAGCCTCCAGCGCGGGCACCTTCTCCACCAGCCCGTAATAGCTGTCGCCCAACAGGCCGATCGCATACAGCACGGCGGATACGGCCGTCATGGCCCCCAGGCTCAGGAACCTGCTCAGCAGATACACCAGCGCCACTCCCATGATGCAGGCCGGGAAGTACCACAGATGGTAAAAGGTGCCGTCAAAGAAAAGCATGCGCAGCAAGGTGCCGACAGACATGTCTTCATAATGCCCTGCATAGATGCCCACCGGCAGGTACAGGATGATGCAGAACAGATAGAGCATGGAAGTCTTGGCAAGAAATTTCCGGAACCGCACCATGCTTTTCGTGGAGGGCGCAGCCTTGCCAGACGGCAGGAAGCCCGCCACCACGAAATGCCCTGTCACCATGAAGAAGAAAGGCACGGCGATCCGCGCCAGCACCCTGGTGAGAAAAAAATCCGCCCCTTCATGGAATGTGGCCAGGGGCGAGGTATGGATAGCGATGACTGCCAGGGCGGCAATGATCCGAAATCTGTCCAGCCAGCCGTAATTGGGTTTCGTCCGCATCTGTCTACCTCCATTCTGTCAAAATAAAGCCGTCCGCATTGTTGCCGGACAGAGACCAGGACGCCTCTTCCGGCAGCTGTAGGGTAACCGGCTCCGGACCTGCTTCGATATAGGAGATGCGGGCCTTTCGCCCGTCATCCGCCGTGAAGCACAGGCCCTCTCCTCTGTAAGGATACTGTCTCAGATAATCTATGTATTCCTCCAGGGCCATATTCCGGCTCTGGATGATCGCGGCATGGGGCGTTCCCACATAGCGGAAGTGCCAGGGCTCATGGCCGATGCCGGTAATGCCTTCCTTCCCCTCCGGGTAGCGCAGGATGAAGCCGTGGCCCGCGGCGCCCCTGCGGAAGTCCCCGCAGGGGCCGGTATAGGGGAAGTCCGGGCGGATGAAGTCGATCTGCTCCCGCTTTGCCCCCAGGTCGATGGCCAGGCCGGTCTGGTGCTCGCTGTGCCCCGGCAGGGCCACATAGGTGCGGGTGAACTCCGGGCCGTTCTCCCGGAGGCTGCCGTCCCAGATTTCCTGCTGCTCCCTCCGGGAGCGCCAGGCGCTGACAAAGGCGATATGCCGCCAGCCGTCTATCTCGTCCATCAGGCGTGCCAGCGCTTGGGCGGCGGGGCGCCTGAGCAGGACGGCGGGGGCGGATTCCGCCACAGGGGCCAGGTCCGCCGCCGCGCTTTCATGGAGGGCATGGGACTGATTCACCAGAATCAGGTCGCCCCTGTGTATGTCGTCGTGAGTCAAGGACAAGGTCTTCATATAACTCCCTTTGCAAATCGGTTCCGTGAAAGGACGCCGCGGCAGCCCTGCAGCCGTCCGGAATCCGTGTCTAGCGCTACGCCCGGGCCGTGTCCAGGCCCAGCTCCAGGATCCGGGAGATTACTTCCCGGAAAGGAATCCCGGCGGCCTTCATCATGCCGGGATAGCGGCTGTGCTCCGTGAAGCCGGGAATGGTATTCACCTCGTTGAAGACGACCTCGCCTTCCGGCGTCAGGAACATGTCCACCCTTGCGAAGCCCGCGCAGCCCAGGGCCCTGTAGATGCGCTTGGCGGTCTCCTTGATCTCCGCGGCCTTGGCCGGGTCTATCCTGGCGGGTACGTGGATGGCGGAGGTCTTCAGGGTGTATTTTTCCGTAAAGTCGAAGAAGCCGCCGGAGAGCTCGATCTCGTCCACCTCGCCGGTGATCAGGTCCCTGTTGCCCAGCACGGCGCAGCCCACCTCGAAGCCGGGGATGTTCTCCTCCAGGAGCACCTGGCTGTCATAGCGGAAGGCCAGGGCCACCGCCGGGGCAAGCTGCTCCCTGCCGGAGACCTTGGTGACGCCGTAGGAGGAGCCTGCCTTCACGGGCTTCACATAGACGGGATAGCCGATTTTCTCCGCGAAGCGCTCCATCTCCTCCGCGGTGGTATCCGGATCCATCACCAGGTGCATGGGCACCCGCACGCCCTCCAGGCTCACCAGCCTGTGGGCCCTGTCCTTGTCCATCCCCAGGGCGGAGGACAAAGTGCCGCAGCCCGCGATGGGGATGCCGGAGAGCTCCAGCAGGCCCTGCAGGGTGCCGTCCTCGCCGTTGCCGCCGTGGAGCACCGGGAAGGCGATGTCCAGGGGCACGCGGGATACGCCCTCCTTCCCCAGCAATAGCAGGCAGTTCTCGCCGCGGTTGGGGGAGAGGACCGCGGGGGTGCAGACCGCGGGGTTCTGCCAGGAGTCGTCCAGCAGCCTGTCCACGGGGCCCGCGTAATGGAACCATTCTCCCTTCTGGGAGATGCCGATCAGCACGGGCTCGTACTTTTCTCTGTCCAGGTTCAGGATCACCCCGGAAGCCGAGGACAGGGAGACGCTGTACTCCGGGGAGCAGCCCCCGAAGAAGATGCCTACATTTATCTTTTTCATTATAATGACCATCCTTTTCTTTGATTCTATGTTTTTGACTATACAAGAAATATCCTACAACTAAAGGGCGGAAAAGTAAATAGCGGGAAGATTAAGATTTTTTTAATGATATTATTTTTCTTATTTTACACTTTCCTGAGAAAAATATGATATAGTAGTGCTGATAAGTTGTAAACGGCACGGAGAAGACTGTCCGGGTGGGGCAGCCTTCCGGGCCTGTACCGGTTTGGCGTAACGGGCAGAAGGGAGCTGGCGATGAAATTCAGGACGCGGCTGCGGGTCACATTCATAATCATCATAGTCCTGCCGTTGATTCTGACGGCGCTGGCGTTCTGTGGGATCGGGCTGTACCTGATGAATGCCCAGAAGGGATTCCCCATCGTGCGGCTGGACTATACCACCATGACGGAGAACATGCGCCAGGTGGCGGACGCCACGGACAGCGTGTTCTTCGAGCTGAAGGAGCAGATAGAGGCGGATCCGGCCAGGCTGGCGGACATGGAATATCTGGACATGGTGAGCGCAAGGATTCCCCAAAAGACCACATACATCATCGTGAGGAAAGAGGACAGCATCTACTACGCGGGAAATCCTGAGGCGGCCGCGGCGATCTTCCAGAGCCTGCCGGGCTTCGGGGAGCGGGGCACCATAGAGAGCGCGGGCATCTATTACGATGAGATGGACAAATTCGTAAAGCAGTTGGACTTTATTTTTCCGGACGGCGGCAGGGGGAGCGCCTTCGTGGTCACCAAGGTGAATTCCCTGATTTCCAAAAAGCTGCTGGTGGACATGTTCATCGCGATCTTCCTGATCCTGATCTTTACCAGCGTGGTGCTGACCAGGTGGATCCGCAGGGGGGTGTTCAATCCCATAGGCGAGCTGAACGTGGCCATGCGCAAGATCAAGGAGGGGAACTTCGATTATTGCCTCCAGACGGACGCCAAGGGGGAGATCGGCGATCTGTACCGCAATTATGAGGACATGCGCCTTAGGCTGAAGGAGACCACCGAGGAGAACCGGGCCAGCGAGAAGCAGAACAGGGAGCTGGTCAGCAATATCTCCCATGACCTGAAGACCCCGATCACGGCCATCAAGGGGTATGTGGAGGGCATCATGGACGGGGTGGCGGTGACGCCGGAGAAGATGGACAAATACATCAAGACCATCTACAACAAGGCCAACGACATGGAGCGGCTGATCAATGAGCTGACCTATTACTCGGGGATAGATAACAACAGGATTCCGTATAATTTCCATCGGATAAACGTAGCAGACTATTTCGGGGACTGCGTGGAGGAGGTGGGGCTGGACCTGGAGCAGAGGAGCATCGAGCTGAACTATTCCAACCTGGTGCAGCCGGACACGGTGGTCATCGCGGATCCGGAGCAGATGAAGAAGGTCATCAACAATATCATCAGCAACAGCGTGAAGTACATGGATAAGCCCAGGGGGACGATCGATATCCGGATTCTGGACGAGACGGAGTCCATCCGGATCGAGATTGAGGACAACGGCAAGGGCATCGCCCAGAAGGACCTGCCGAAGATATTCGAGCGGTTCTACCGCACGGACGCCTCCCGGAACTCGGCCCAGGGGGGCAGCGGCATCGGCCTGTCCATCGTGCGGAAGATCATCGAGGACCACGGCGGCTATATCTGGGCCACCGGCAGGGAGGGCGAGGGCACCTGCATCCATTTCGTGCTGCGCAAGTACATCGAGCTGCAGGACGACAACTAGTGCGGCATGGCCTGTGGGCGGAAGCGGCCTGCACGGGACAGGGGGCCGGAGAAGCCGTCGGGCGGGGGACATGGGGGCAGCGGCCTTCATGGAAAGAGGGCATGATATAGTCGATAAATGATTGCAAAAACGACATAAGGAATATAAGAAGCGTAAGAAAGGGCGGGCGGAGTATGAGCAGGATATTGATTGTAGAGGATGAGGTGGCGATTGCGGACCTGGAGAAGGATTATCTGGAGCTGAGCGATTTCCAGGTGGACATCTGCAACAGCGGGGACGAGGGGCTGGACATGGCCCTGAAGGGAGATTACAACCTTGTAATCCTGGACCTGATGCTGCCGGGCATGGACGGCTTCGAGGTGTGCCGCAAGATCAGGGAGGAGAAGAACATCCCGATTCTGATGGTATCGGCCAAGAAGGACGACATCGACAAGATCAGGGGCCTGGGCCTGGGGGCGGACGACTATATGACCAAGCCTTTCAGCCCCAGCGAACTGGTGGCCAGGGTCAAGGCCCATATGGCCCGCTACGAGCGGCTGGTGGGCACCAACCAGAAGCCCCAGAACGACATCGTGGAGATCCGGGGCATCCGCATCGACAAGACGGCGCGCCGTGTGTATGTAAACGGCGAGGAGAGGACGTTTACCACCAAGGAGTTCGATCTGCTGACCTTCCTGGCAGAGAATCCCAACCATGTGTACACCAAGGAGGAGCTGTTCCGGGAGATCTGGGACATGGATTCCATCGGCGACATCGCTACGGTGACGGTGCATATCAAGAAGATTCGGGAGAAGATTGAGAAGGATACGGCGAAGCCCCAGTATATCGAGACTATCTGGGGGGTGGGGTATCGGTTCAAGGTGTGAAGATACGGTTTCTGTACGGTTTGGGCGGCTGCGCCGATGTGCCCGGAGGCAGGAGGGATTCATGGCTCCGGGCATATCCGGAGGGAGGGCTTACGATGCTCTTTGGACGGATTTTGCGGAGGGCAAGCCGGTATGACGGATGAGGAGGGGATATGCTGCCGGAGGCTTTTTTGGAGAGGATGCAGGAGATGCTGGGGGAGGGATATGCGGCTTTCCTGGAAAGCTATGGGAGGGAGCATGTCCAGGGCCTGCGGCTGAATCCCGGGAAAATCGGAGCGGACGGGCGCAGCGCGGCGGAGGTGTATGGCATTCGGCCGGATGGGCGCAGTGCCGCGGAGGTGGCATGTAGTGGAGCGGCCGGGCAGTGTGCGGCGGAGGTAGCAGGCAATGGATTGGCTGGGCAGTGTGCTATGGAAGTAGCAGGCAATGTAGCGGCCGGGCAGTGTGCGGCGGAGGTAGCAGGCAATGGATTGGCTGGGCAGTGCGCAGTGGAGGTGGCAGACGATGTAGCGGCCGGGCAGTGTGCTGTGGAGGTAGCAGGCAATGTAGCGGCCGGGCAGTGTGCCGCGGAGGTAGCAGGCGCTGGGGCGGGATGCCGGGATGCCGGATTCGCCCGTCTGTCCCGGGTTCCCTGGGCGGAGGACGGCTATTATTATGAAGCGCCGGACCAGCCAGGGAAGCATCCCTTCCATGAGGCCGGGGTATACTACATCCAGGAGCCCAGCGCCATGGCCCCCGCAGGACTGCTGGATGTGCGGCCCGGGGAGCGCATCCTGGACCTGTGCGCGGCCCCGGGCGGGAAGAGCGTCCAGATAGCCGGTAAGCTGGGCGGCAGCGGTATGTTGTTCTGCAACGAGATTCACCCGGCCCGGGCGAAGATCCTGTCGGAGAACATAGAGCGGATGGGCATCGGGAACGCCTGCGTGCTGAACGAGACGCCGGAGCGCCTGGCGGAAGCCTTTCCGGGGTATTTCGATCGTGTACTGGTGGACGCGCCCTGCTCCGGGGAGGGGATGTTCCGCAAGAGCCCGGCGGCCAGAGAGGAATGGAGCCCGGAGAACGTAAAACTCTGCGCCGGACGCCAGGACGGTATCCTGGACTGTGCCGCCGGGATGCTCCGCTCCGGCGGGCGGCTGGTATATTCCACCTGTACCTTTGCGCCAGAGGAGGACGAGGGGAGCGTCGCCAGGTTCCTGCAGCGGCATGAGGAATTCCGGATACTGCCTGTGGAGAAGGAGCGGCTGGGGCTGGAAAGCTGTGACGGGATGCCGGATGTCCTGGACGGGGCGGATTCCGTCCCCGGCTTAGACGACACTCTGCGTCTGTGGCCCCACCGGATACGGGGAGAGGGGCATTTTGCGGCTGTGCTTGAGAAAGATGGGGCTGCCTGTGAAAATTATCGCAATACAGAATATAATTATACTGCAAAAAGCACAACGGAGGGTATGGCAAAAGGGACTGCAAAAGGAGCGGACACAAGCCTGCCGGAGGAATTCCTGCGCTTCTGCGCCGAGAATCTGCGGCTGCCGGAGTCCCCTTCGAATCAGGACCCGGCATCGGCTTTGGCAGAGGCGGGGGAGAGGGCTGGCCTGAGCGCCGGAGGACAGGCACCGGAGAGTAAGACGCAGCCGCCGGAGAATAAGGCGCAGCCGCCGGAGAGTAAGACACAACCGCCGCAGCCGGGGAGAGCGGCCGGAGAGAAGCCGCCGACCGCCGCAAAAAGGATGGCGAAGGGGAAAGCCGGAGCCGGGACGAGGGCGGCAGTGGATTCGGGAGCCGAAGAGGTGCTGCTGGGGCTGGGAAGGGCCACCGGGTTCACGGGCGCTGTCAGGTGCATGCGATTCGGGGACAATCTCTACCTGGTCCCGGCGGACATGCCCTCATTCAGGGGGCTGAAGGTGCTGCGGCCCGGCCTGCACCTGGGAGAGGTGAAGAAGAACAGGTTCGAGCCCTCCCATGCACTGGCCCTGGCCCTGCGTCCGGCATGTGCGGCCCACGTCTGGAACCTGGATTCCGACGGGCCGGAGATTGCCGGGTATTTGGGGGGCCAGACCTTCCCGGCGGAAGGGGAGAAGGGCTGGTATCTGATATGCGCGGACGGCTTCGGCACAGGCTGGGGGAAGCTGGCCGGGGGCATTATGAAGAACCATTACCCAAGAGGCCTGCGCAGGTGAGCGCCCGGGCCGTATAAGTATAGCGGGGAAACGCGGCTTCCCGCATCCGGCGGGCTGCATGTGAGCCGTATCCGGGGACAGGCTGTCAGGATTCCGCGCAACGGATGATGCAGATAGCGGCCCGGTTCGGTTGCGGAGCGGCCATGGCAGCGGGAATAGCCGCATACAGGCACGGAATTTGCAGCCGCGTTTGCGCTTCACCGGCGGTGCCTGCTGCATGGGAATCTTTTTGCCGTATGTATACAAACGAAATGAAGGATGCAGTGGATATGCTGAGTCGAATCCTGTATGAAGACAAAGATATAATCGTGGCGTACAAGCCCGCCGGGCTTGCGGTGCAGACTGCCAGGCTGGGACAGCAGGACATGGTCAGTGAGCTGAAGAACCGCAGGGAAAAGGGCGGCAATAGTGCGGCTGCCGGGCGCGGCGAGCCCTACTTGGGACTTATCCACCGCCTGGACCAGCCCGTGGAGGGGATTCTGGCATTCGCCAGGACCAGAGCCGCCGCGGCCTCCCTCACCGGACAGCTCCGGGCCCAGGGAGACGAAGGGGGCTTTTGCAAGCACTATTACGCCGTGCTCTGCGGCGTGCCGGATTGCCGGGAAGGGCGGCTGGAAGACTATCTGTACAAACAGGCGTTGAAGAACGGAAAACATACGGATTACAGGGCGGTGATTGTAAATCCGGATACCGCGTCAGCGGAATCCGCCCTGGGGGAAGCCGCGAAGGCCCGGCGCGCAGTCCTGGAGTACCGCATCCTGGAGCCGAATAAGGAACAGGGGCTTGCGCTGGCGGACATCCGTATCCGCACAGGCCGTTTCCACCAGATCCGGGCCCAGATGGCCCACGCGGGCCTGCCTCTTTTGGGCGACCTGAAATACGGCAGCTCGGAGGCGAGGGCGCTGGCCGCAGCCTGCGGTGTCCGGAACGTGGCCCTCTGCGCCTACAGTCTGGGCTTCGTCCATCCCGTGTCCGGGGAGAAGATGGATTTCCGGATCAAGCCGGAGAACCCCGCTTTTTCATCTTTTCACCTTACAGAAAAGTCCGCCGCCAGACAGACATGGAATCAGTAAGGTGCCACAGGTACTTTTTTACAGTTATGATTTTCCCGAAAGCTACCATACTAATACGAGAAGCCGGTTGGGGGCGTAGGCATGGCGCGCTCCAGGTTCGCGGAAAGGCATGGTGGTCGGTATGGCAGAGAAAATCAAAGAAAACAGATTCGTAGTACTGCTCCTGCTCACAGGGGCAGTTTATTTTTTCCTGAAGGTCATCACGCCGCTGACCGCGCCTGTGCTGACGGCCATGCTCTTCGTGACCATCTTCGGGCCCCTGCTCCAGAAGATGCAGAGGAAGCTGAAGATCCACAGGCAGATAGGGACATTGCTCCTGCTGCTCCTGGCCTGCGGGATCCTGGGCATATTGCTGTGGATCCTGCTCTCCTGGATCATCGGGAGCCTCCCGGGCCTGGTGGAGAGCCTGGATTCCCTGGAGGCGGAGCTGTCCGGCTTTGTCCATGACACCTGCAGCGTGGTGGGGAGAGCCCTGGGGATAGACAATCTGTACCTGGAACAGCTCCTTCTGGCCAGAATCCAGGACGCGATCGACTATTTCCAGCTACAGTTCCTGCCGGGGATGCTCTCCCAGTCCCTGGCTTATGTGAAGATGTTCGCCTCCGTGGGGGGCTTTCTGGTGACATTCCTGATAGCGGCGGTGCTGCTGGCCAAGGATTATGACGACATCATGAACCGGCTGTTGGAGCGGGAGGAATGCTATGTGTTCCTGGAGATCGTCTGCGGCATCATACGGTACATCGCCACCTTCGTGAAGGCCCAGCTCATCATCATGAGCATCATCGGCGCGGCGGCCGCGGCGGCACTGGGCATCAGCGGGATACGGAACGGCATCCTCTGGGGGCTGCTGGCGGGATTTCTGGACGCGCTGCCCTTTATCGGCACGGGGGTGGTGCTGGTGCCCCTTTCCATACAGCAGTTCATCGGCGGAAGCTATGTCAGGGGGGCGGTGTGTCTGCTGGTGTACGTGGCGTGCATCTTCATCCGGGAGCTGCTGGAGCCCAGGCTGATCGGAAAGAAGATTGGGGTGTCCCCCATCGCGATCCTGCTGTCCATCTACGCGGGAATCAAGCTCTTCGGCATGTGGGGCATCATCGGCGGCCCTCTGGGCTTCATCATCATCTACCAGGCTTTCATGAGCCTGGAGCGGCGCAGGGATTTCTGATTTTTTTCTCTTTTTTTTAAAACCTTTTCCGGGCGGGGGAGGTTATATATAGTGAAAAGGGATACAAAGGAGCCATCGTGGACGAGCGTCAGTGGATTCATGCCATTCAGAAGGGGGATAAGAAATACCTTGAAGATATCGCGGAGAAGTATTACGATGATATCTTCCGTTTCTGCGCCTTTCAGACGGGCAGCAGGGAGGAGGCCTACGACCTGGCCCAGGAGACCTTCCTGCGGTTCATCCGGTATGTGGAGAGCTATCGTGACAGGAACCTGAAAGGATATCTGCTGACCATCGCCATGAACGTGTGCAGGGACCATCTGCGGAAAAGGGGCGTGGAGGAAAGGATGACTCTGGGGCAGGCGGACTGGGAGCGCACGGCGGACTGCGGCGGGCCGGAGGCAGGGCGGCCGCGCGGCGGCAGAGCAGCGGAAGCATGTACGGGGCAGGAGAGGAGCCGTGGCGGAGCGGGGATGGGCTGCGGGCAGGGCCACGGTGCGGGGCAGGGAGGCATCTGCCGGGATTCGGATGAGGCGCAGAGGAGGGAACGGGCCGGACAGAAGGGCGTATCGCCGGAGCCGCCGGCAGATTCCGATCCGGAACAGAGAGCGGTGGATGCGGACGTCCACCAAAGGCTGATGGAGGCTTTGGCGAAGCTGCCCCCGATGCAGAGGGAGGCCATCCTGCTGCACTATCTATACGATATGAAGTACCGGGAAATCGGGCGGCTGACGGAGGCTTCGGTGTCCACCGTGAAGTCCCGGGTCAGGCAGGGGATGGACAGGCTGAAGGGGCTGCTGCGCAGGGAGGATTTTCTGGATTGAAGGGGTACGTAGAGGGCAGGGGGACTGTGCCGGTAAAAGGAGAGTGCTATGGGCGATAGAAGGAAGACAGGCAGAAAGCGGGATGACGGGGGCCCTTTTATCAAGGCGGCATCCCTGGCTCCGGGGGAGGCGGGGCGGTCGCAGGCCCTGGCGGGAATACGACAGGCCGTGCAGGAAAAAACCATATACAGTCATCCGTCCCCCCGGGAGCTGCTCCTGGTGGAGCTGCGGTACATCTCCCCGGGGTTCTGGATCCTGCAGGGGAGCCTTGTGGCGCTTCTGGCGGCGCTCCTTGAGAAGACGGCGCTGGACGGGGGGGCGCTTCCCGATTATCTGCGCTGGATATCCGTGCTGGCGGCGTGGATGGGGGTGCTGGGCTGCAGCAGCCTGGGGCGGCACTTCTCCAGGGGGATGGCGGAGCTGGAGCAGAGCTGCTATTTCAACCTTCCTCAGCTTTGGACGATCCGCATGGCGCTGTCGGGGGCTGTGGACATACTGGCGCTGGTGCTTGGCAGCGGCCGGATCGCCGAGAGGACGAACCTGCCCCTTGTGCAGGTATGCGTGTATGTGCTGGTGCCCTTCGTACTCTCCAATGTGGCCGTGCTGCTGCTCTTCACGGCCCTGCGGGGCGGGCGGGGGCGCTACGGGCTGCTGGTGACGGCCCTGGCGGTGGGCCTGCTGGCGGCTGTCCCGGGCCTGGCGTCCGGCGGGGAGGCTTACGGGACAGCAAGGCTGTGGGCATGGACGGCGGCGCTGTTTGCGGGGACCGGGCTATATCTGTGGCAGCTTAAGGTGATGTACGGGAAAATCAGAAGAGGTGAGACGATATGCTGGAACTGACCCTGGAGGGCGTGACAAAGAAATATGGGAGCAAGGTGGCTGTAAACGGAATTTCGTGCACCATGAACCGCGGGATATACGGGCTTCTGGGGGCCAACGGCTCCGGCAAGACCACCCTGCTGCGGATGATCTGCGGCATCCTGGAGGCCACGGAGGGCACCGTGCGCTACGGGGGCAGCGCCATCGGGAAGCTGGGGGCGGACTACAGAAGGGTCCTGGGCTATCTGCCCCAGGATTTCGGGTATTATCCGGAGTTCACCGCCAGGCGTTTTTTGCTGTACCTGGCGGCGCTGAAGGCCATCCCGAAAAATGAGGCGGAGCGGAAGGTGGAGGAGCTGCTGGAGATGGTGGAGCTTTCCGCGGTCCGGGGGAAGAAGATCAAGACCTTCTCCGGGGGGATGATCCGGCGGCTGGGAATCGCCCAGGCCCTTTTGAACGACCCGGAGATTCTGGTCCTGGATGAGCCCACGGCGGGGCTGGATCCAAAGGAGCGCATCCGTTTCCGGAATATCGTCGGTTCCCTGTCGAAGGAGCGCATCATCATCCTGTCCACCCACATCGTGTCGGACGTGGAGTACATAGCGGACGAGATTCTCCTGATGAAGGGGGGAGAGCTGCTGGCCATGGGGGACATCGGGCGGATGCTGGAGCGGGCCAGGGGCAGGGTGTGGGAATGCGTGGTAGGCCCGGAGGAGACGGAGCGGTATCAGGCCTACTTCAACGTCAGCAGCCTGCGCAACACCCAGAAAGGCGTGAGGCTGCGCATCGTCTCCGACACCTGCCCCATGGAGGGCGCACAGCCCGCGGATCCGGACCTGGAGGATGTGTACCTGTATCACTTCCGGGAGCAGTGAGGGGGACGGCGGCTGGGGGGCAGGGCATGGGAAAACGCAGGCTGGCCCTGGCCAGGGGAAGGAACTGGGGCAGAGCATGGAAAAGCGTAGGCTGGCCCGGCCCTGGGGAGGAACGGCAGAGTATGGAATAGTGCAGGACGGGAGAGCCTGGGGAGCCGGGAAGGAGGACAGGGATGTTTAGGACAGAAATATACCGGATATTGTCCAGGAAAGTGGGAGTGGCCGCCATGCTGGCGGGCCTGCTGCTGTTGCTGTACATGGCCATGGGCATTACGGTGTGGGGAGAGGGACTGATCGATGAGGGAAGGATATATTACGGGGCCCGGGCCATCGCCAGGGATAAGGAGATCGCCGCCGAATTCGCAGGCCCCCTGACAGAGGACACCGTCAGGGCAATCTGGGAAAAATACGGCCCTCCGGTGAACTGCGCCATGCGCAGCACCACCATGGAAAGCCTCCGGGCCGCGGCGGCATCGGGGGGAAATGACAACTACTGCAACCGTTTCGTGGCAGAGCATTTCGGCACCCAGGTGCAGGGAGAGGACGGGCGGATCACCTATGTGCTGGCGGATGGCTGGAACGAGAGCGCCTGCCTGGACGGGACGTATATCTTCGGGTACGCGGGCACCGGGACTTACTGGGACAGGTTCCTGATGGCCTATGTGCTGGCCCATATCTCGATCATCGTGCTGCTGAGCCCTGTGTTCTCCGAGGATTACGCCTACCGCACGGCGGACATCATACTGCCCACGGTGAACGGCCGCTTCACCCTCTGGAGGCGCCGCATGGCCGTGGGCTGCGCCCTGGCATCGGTCTGCTACCTGCTGGCGGGCGGCAGCATCTTCCTCCAGCACATCGCCTGCTACGGCACGGAGGGCTTTGGGGTCAGCAGCAGGATTGCCGGGATGCCCATGTTCTTCGGGAAGGATTACCTGCCCATGGGCACAGCCCTCCGGGAGCTGTATCTGTGCGGCTGGCTCTCCTCCCTGGCAGTGGCGGTGCTGACCTGCTCCGTGTCCGCCCTGTGCAGGCAGTCCTTTTCCTCGCTGGTCAGGTCCCTCCTGGTATACATAGGCCCCTATGCGTTCCTGCGGCTGGTATTGGACGCGCTGCCCATGGGAAGAATCAATGCCCTGCTGCACTATCTCTGCTACAGCACCCCCATTTCCTACCCGGGCACTTTCTCGGAGGCCCCGGGGAACGCCAGGCTGCTGCTCACCGCCATGGCGCTGGCCGTGACGCTGTCGGTGGCTGCGCTGGGGGCATACCGGTACTGCAACCATCAGGTGAGGTGAACCGCCGCCCGGCGAAAGGCCTCCAATGGCCCCAGACGGTGGCCTGCGCCCTCCGATTCCGGACATTTCCTTATTAAAAGCGGGCCGTGCCCCGCCGCCGGGAACAAGGCGGATATGGGCCGTGTTCCCGGGACGGGGCACCGCTTCTCCCATGAGGCGTGATCAAAGAAACGGCGCAAGGGACTTCAGGGCGTGGAGATCGCCGCCCCGCATAAGGCTTTCGGCCATCTTCTGCAGGGTCTTCTGGGACAGGAAGGGATAGAGCCCGGAAATGTCCACATGGGCATCGTCAGGCAGCTTTTCCAGGAATCTGGCCAGAGCCTCTTCTCCCAGGAACGGCGCCAGGGCAACGATGTGGGACATATCCTGCCGGGGATCCACGTTTTCTATCAGAGCGCCCAGGGTATCGCTGCTAAGGAAGGGGGCCAGTCCCCTGATGCCCTCCCAATCGTCCAGAGGCAGCATTTTCTGGACGAGCCTGTCCAGGGTGCCACTGCTTAAAAAGGGAGCCAGACCGCGGACTTCGCGGATGTCCCCTTTTTCCTCCATTTTATCCACCAGGGCGTCCAGGGTGTCGCTGCCAAGGAAGGGGGCCAGCCTTTTGATGCCCTTCCAGTCGTCCAGAGGCAGCATCTTCTGGACGAGCCTGTCCAGGGTGCCGCTGCTTAAAAAGGGAGCCAGACCGAAGATTTCGCCAATGTCCCCTTTTTCCTCCGCTTTATCCACCAGAGCGTCCAGCGTATCGCTGCCAAGGAAGGGGGCCAGGCTGACGATGCCGGATATGTCCCCCTTTATGTCGGCCTCTGCCACCAGAACGTCCAGGGTCTCGCTGCTGAGGAAAGGGGCCAGCCCGGCCAGGTCCTTCAGGCTGTGCACCTGGGTTCTTTTGATGAGGGTATCCAGATACTTCTCGTCCAGAAAGGGGGCCAGCCCCGCGATTGCCTTCAGGTCGGGCTTCTCCCCGTCCTCCTGATTGTCCAGGCTGTCGTCCACCAGCCGGGCCATGTCGGCGGGGGGCAGGAGCGGGGCCACCTCCTGGATTTCCTCTATGGTGACGGGCTTCGCGTCCGCCTCGGAGGGCTCTTCCTTTTCTATGATCCGGCTCAGCGTCCTGGAAGCGCTGTCCGTGCCCAGGAGCTCATCCACGCCGATTTCCAGGATCTGGCAGAGCTGCTCCAGCTTGCCGATGTCCGGGCAGGAGCTGCCCCGCTCCCAATTCGAGACGGCCTGATAGCTGACCTCCATGGCGTCCGCCAGGTTCATCTGGGTCATGTTCCGGGCAATCCGGGCCTCTTTGATTTTCCGTGCTACTTTCATGGTATCGAACATAATCTTTCTCCTTTTCTTCTTCGCGCTTTTTGCGGGTGATGGTTCAGGAATGTGCTGCCGGTGACGCGCCTGCCGTCCGTTCCATGGTTCCAGTATAGCCTATCCGCCTTAAAATGGGAATCAAGAGTTGCTTGAGACGGCATCTTTCCAGGGGCTTCCCGGGCGCGCCCGCGCTGTCCTTCATGGCGGCACGGCGGGGAGGCCGGCCCAGGAAGGGCAGGGGATGGATGGCGGCGGGGGAAGTGAACAGGGGCACGTCAAATACATAGTCGCTTTCGGGCACAGTGGTTTTAAACATTGTTTCAAGCATAGGTTTCTCCTCTTTTCCTTTTACGCAGTATAGAAATACCGGTGCATCGGTGGCGGCTGGGCTCACCGGGTTCATGCTGGCAGTATAGCCCGTAGACGGGGAACAGGGAAGAAAGCGCTGCTTGAGTTTGGGACTAAACAGGCGCTTGAGGCCGGGATTGGCCGGGGGTATGCCGCATATTCGCGAAAGATTCTTGACAGGGCGGCGTGTTTTCATTATACTGAAACTGTGGATTGGGGAGGGCACCCATGGCAAAAAACGGCATTCACAGTATCGGCTGCCAGCTTACGGCAAGGGGGGTGATACCCATGGCAAAAAACATCATTGTTGTAGATGGGCAGGGGAACGAATACGGAGCGACCTGGCCGAAACGGGCCAGAGGTCTTGTGAGAAACGGCAGGGCACGCTTCCTATCGGAAAACAAGATATGCCTTGCGTGTCCGCCAGAGATTGATTTGGAGGATAATGAGATGACGGATAAGGCAATCGAAACCATTGACATGGCATATATTTTTGAGCAGATCAGGGCAATCCAGAACCAGACGGACTATCTGCAGAAGGCAATCGACTCCCTGACCCAGATGTCCGACGGAGACAGCGGGGACAGCGGCGCGCCGGGAAACATCCAGGGACAGGCCAAAGCGGAGGCGCTGGAGAGGATTGTGATCCGCAGGGAAGTCACGAACCAACAGCTGCTGGATTTCTATATGAACGTGTACAAGGATTTGAAGGCCCAGTCGTGATTTTGTAAAAGCATCCCACAAAAATGCAATGTGAAGAGCATGCATTTTTGTGGGAGTTTTATGTTCCGATGATTTATCCCAAAATTCCGTAATGAATCTGTGTGCTCCCAGGACAGCCGGGAAATGGTGGAGGCCCACATGAGGGACTGTCCGGAATGCGCCGGGCTGCTCCGAAAGATGTAGACCGAGTACAGGGTTGCCGGTGAGGCGCAAGAAGCCGGAGGATACCTGGCTTTAACGAAGCTGATTCCGGTTCCGCTGGACATGACCTAGGCTGTGGTGGAGCATGTCTCCGATGAAGCCGTGGAAATCCTCCTGAAGGTCACGGACGGAAAGAAGGTGAGCTCCACCTCCCTGGAATTCACGGAGGGTAGAAAATATTTTATCGTTTTAAAATGCGTGACAATTCCCCAGGGAAACGGCGGCGATGAGGCCTGGACCGTGGAATGGGCCATACCGGCCACCGGCCTCACTGATGCCGGGGACAGGGGGGAACGGATAGATGACGCTATTGCGAAATGCCGCCCCATGTGATATGATCTCATCATGAAGAGACTATGGGACGGAAAGGAAAAATATTTTCATGAAAAACCAATATGACAAAACAATCACAGCCTGCTTCGTGGGATATATCGTACAGGCGATCGTCAACAATTTTGCGCCGTTATTGTTCTTGTTCTTCCAGAGGAATTACCAGATTCCCCTTTCCCAGATTACGCTGCTGGTGACGTTCAACTTTGGGATACAGTTGCTGGTGGACCTCCTTTCCGTGGGATTTGTGGATAAAATAGGCTACAGGGTATCCATGGTCATGGCCCATGTCCTGTCGGCGGGGGGCCTGATTCTTCTCACGGTGCTGCTGGAAATCCTGCCGTCTCCCTTTGCGGGGATCCTGATTGCGGTCATGATCTACGCTATCGGGGGAGGGCTCCTGGAAGTCCTGGTGAGCCCGGTGGTGGAGGCCTGCCCTTCCGACAACAAGGAGAAGGCCATGAGCATGCTCCATTCCTTTTACTGCTGGGGGCATGCGGGGGTGGTGCTGATTTCTACGATATTCTTCGGTGTGGCCGGTATCCGGAACTGGAAGATACTGGCTGTCATCTGGGCGCTTATCCCCCTGGGGAACGCGCTTGCCTTTTCAAAAGTCCCCATGGCGCCGCTGATGGAGGAGGGGGAATCGGGCCTGGGATTGAAGGAGCTGTTCCGGATGAAGGTATTCTGGATCCTGCTGGTGATGATGGTATGCGCAGGGGCCAGCGAGCAGGCGGTGAGCCAGTGGGCCTCCACCTTTGCGGAGAAGGGGCTTGGGATCTCCAAGACCGCGGGGGACCTGGCCGGGCCCATGGCCTTTGCGGTGCTGATGGGAGCGGCCAGGCTGTTCTATGGGAAATATGGCGACAGGATCCATCTGGAGCGCTTTATGGGATATAGCTGCTGTCTGTGCATCCTGGCCTATCTGGGGGTGGCCCTTTTGCCGCTTCCCCAGTTGAGCCTCATTGCCTGTGCCGTCTGCGGGCTGTCGGTGGGGATCATGTGGCCGGGGACCTTCAGCAAGGCGGCCGCGGCGCTGCCAAGGGGCGGGACGGCCATGTTCGCGCTGCTGGCCCTGGGCGGGGACATCGGCTGTTCCGGCGGGCCTACGCTGGTGGGGATGGTGTCGGGAGCGCTGGGGGACGACCTGAAAATGGGGGTATTGGCCGGCGTCGTTTTCCCGGTGCTGCTTTTGGTGGGGATTGTTCTGCTTGGGAGGACGAAAAGGGAAGCATCAATGTAGGCGAGCGTTCCGGGATGGGTATCTGTGATGTATACCATGTGTGGGATGAGAATGGGCTTAAGAAACCGTCTTTCGTTGAGAAGGTAAATCCTGACCGGGTCATGCTTACCCTTCAGATAGAATTAGATGGAAATCCTGATGGAAATCCTGATGGTAATGTTGATGGAAATGATGGCAGTCTTACACCCAATGAACTACTTGTTATGCAGGCCATATCCCGAATCCCCAGTCTGTCTGCCGCAAAGATTGCTGCTCAGATTGGTATCTCGAAGCCATCCGTAGAGCGCATCCTCCGTTCTTTAAAAGAGAAGAAGTATATCCGCAGGGAGGGTTCCACACGCGGCAGATGGATCGTGATTAGAACCGTTTAACGCGGCAGGGCATTAGAACCCTGCCGCCGTAAAGACTGACGGAAGCGGAACCGTCAGCTTTCCTTTCTCTCCAGCACCGCCTTGATCCTCCTGACCCCGGCCGAGGATGCCTCCTCCTTCAGAATCCGGAACCTGCCCAGCTCTCCGGTGTTGCCCGCGTGGGGGCCGCCGCAGATTTCCCTGGAATAGCCGGGGATGGTGTATACCTTCACCATGTCGCCGTATTTTTCTGAGAAGATGCCTATGGCCCCGCTGCGCCAGGCTTCCTGGGGCGGCATTTCCTCCAGCACTACGTCTATCTTCCGGTCTATGGCCTCGTTTACCATGGCCTCCACCTGGGCCAGCTCCTCCTTCGTCACTTTCCGCCCAAAGGAAAAATCGAACCGCAGGCGCTCCGCGTTGATATTGCTGCCCCGCTGGGAGACCTCCTCCCCCAGCACCTTCCGCAGTGCCCCGCCCAGCAGGTGGGTGGCCGTGTGGAGCCTGGCGGTCTGTTCGCTGTGCTCGGCCAGCCCTCCCGCGAACTTTCCGGCGGAAGCCAGCCTGGACTTCTCCTGATGCTCCTCGAATTTGCGCTGGAAGCCATCCATGTCCACGGCAAATCCCCGCTCCCTGGCCAGCTCCGCCGTGAATTCGATGGGGAAGCCGTAGGTGTCGTAGAGCCGGAAGGCCAGCTCGCCTCTCAGCATCGCGGGCTTTCCGTTCTCAGGGCGGCGGCTCTCAGGGCTACCTGTTGCAGACTTGTTCGCTTTCGGGCAAACCGCCTCAGGAGAATCCGTTCCAGGCTGTTCTTTTTTCGGACAAACCGCTCCAGGAGAATCCGTTCCAGGCTGTTCTTTTTTCGGACAAACCGTCCCAGGAGAATTCGTTCCGGGCTGTTCTTTTTTCGGACAAACCGCCCCAGGAGAATCCGTTCCAGGCTGCTCTTCATTTGGGCAAACCGCCTCAGGAAAATCCGCTTCCAGGCTGTCCAGATACCGGTTGGCCTTCCGCAGCCCCTCCTCCAGGGTTCTGGAGAACAGGGCCTGCTCCTTTTGCAGTTCCTCCAGGATGAAGTCCCGGTTCTCCCCCAGCTCCGGATAGACATCCCGGTACTGGTCGATGACTATGGCGGAGAGCCCCCGCAGACAGTCGGATTCCATGCCGGCTTTCTGGAACAGCCGTATGACCCTGCGGATGAGCCGCCGCAGGATATAGCCCTGCTCCGTGTTGGACGGGACGATCCGCCTGGGGTCTCCTAAGATGAAGGTCACTGCCCGCACATGCTCCGCTATGATCCGCCTGTCCCGCAGGGGGAGCTCCTTTCCGGCCCCCAGCTCCGCCAGCCGTTCCATGAGGGGCAGGAACAGTTCCGTTTCGTATACATTCGTCTTTCCGTTGAAAATGGTCAGGACCCGCTCCAGCCCCATGCCTGTGTCCACATTCTTCTGCGCCAGGCCGGTGAGGCTTCCGTCCTCCTCCTTGTTGAACAGCAGGAACACATTGTTCCAGATTTCCACATATTTCCCGCAGGTACAGGCCGGGCCGCAGCTCTCGCAGCATTTGGGCTTTCCGAAATCGTAGAAGATTTCCGTGTCCGGGCCGCAGGGGCCTGTACGGCCCACCGGGCCCCACCAGTTCTCCTCGCTGCCATAGCGGAAGATCTGCTCCTCCTTAAGGCCCAGGCGCTTCCAGGCCTGCGCCGTCTCTTCGTCCGCCGGAGCCGTTCCATCCCCGGCGAACACGGTGACAGCCAGGCGCTCCGGCGGGATGTGGAGGTGCCTGGTCAGGAATTCGAAGCTCATGGAGACGGACTCCTCCTTGAAGTAATCCCCCAGGGACCAGTTGCCCATCATCTCGAAGAAGGTCAGGTGCATGTCGTCCCCCACCTCGTCGATGTCGCTGGTGCGGATGCATTTCTGGACATCCGTCAGCCGTCTGCCAAGGGGGTGCTTTTCTCCCAGCAGATAGGGCACCAGGGGATGCATTCCGGCCGTGGTGAACAGGACGGTGGGGTCGTTCTCCGGGAGCAGGGAGGCCGAGGGGATCTCCCTGTGGCCTCTTTCCCTGAAAAAGCTTACATACATGGTTCTCAATTCTTTTGCGGTCATGGCTTTCTCCTTTTTGCTTTTTTCCCAAAACAAAAAGCCCCGGGCCGACATACTTGCCGACTCAGGGCGAACCTACTTGTCCGTGTTACCACCTGATTTCAGATTTCTCTGCACTTTGCCAATACGGGATCGCTCCGATATTGCTTCCTGCGTTAACGGGGGAACTCCGTTGAAGCCTACTGGGACGCATCCGTTCGGTTCACAGCTCGGAGGCTGCTTCGATAACAGTTCAATGAGGATTCGCACCAAACATCCCCTCTCTGTGAAATCCCTGCTATTTACTACTCCTCGTCAAAGCCTTTTTGTTTTGAAGTAAGGAGAGTATAACCCGGGAGGGACGGAAAGTCAAGACCTTTTTTCAAAATACCGCAAAATGTCAAAAGGCTCTTCCGCTGTCAGAAAGCCGGGCAGACTGTCGCGCCTGTGGGGGAGTTCATTGGTGTACCATTTGGCCTGGATGGCCTCCATTCCGGCCGCTCTGGCGCCGGGAAGCTCATTGCTTCCGCCGTCCCCCACGAAGACGCACTCCTTTGGGGAGACGCCCAGCAGGTCGGCTGCCTTTCTGTAGATGCGGATATCCGGCTTCTGCAGCTTTGCCTCATAGGACAGGATCACCTGGTGGAAATAGCCGTATATCCGGCTCTGCCTGATGACCGTCACTTCTTCCGAGGAGCAGTTGCTGACGATGGCCAGCTTGTATCCCGCCGCTTTCAGGCGTTCCAATAGCCCATATACATCCGGGTGGACATGTTCGAAGCACAGGGACTTGGTCTCTGTCCGCTTGCGGATGATCAGGGAAAGGGTGGAATCATCCACAGGCTTGCCGCATTTTCCGCAGACGTACAGGATGGATTCAGGGAAGCTTATCTCGCCGATATATCGTTCTTCCTCCTTTTCGTCCCAGTAGGCATCGAAGCGCTCTCTTTCGAGACCTAAATCGGTGCACATTTCGTTTTTGGTATACTTTTTATGTCCCCATTCGGTGATCAGGGTTTCAAACAAATCAAAGATGACTGCTTTGTATTCCATTGAAGTCTCCTTCCCATTCTTCCAGGAGCGTGTCAAAGATATGGTTCAATTTCCTGACGACGCTTTCATTTACCGGAATCGTTTTGTCGAGAAACTGCATCCCTCTTTCTCCCATGAAATCCACGCAATAAACCAGGCAATAGAAGACGAAGGCTTTGTATGCTGCCGTGTCCGGATGGATTTCCTCCAACAGATAATCGATATATCTGGTGTCCAGATCCATATTCAGCAATGCGACTTTCGTCATTGCCACAAAGGTGAGCATGTCGCCAAAGCCCATCCAGTCGATATCGATGATTCCGGACAGTCTGCCCTCGCAGATCAATAGGTTTTTTGTGCTGATATCATCCAGGTATGGGATGGGCTGGATATGATCCAAATACGCTTGTATTTCGTGCTGCAATGTTCTAACGACTGCTATTTTGCTGCTGTCGAAATACTGTTTTGTCCGCATCCTCTCTTCAGCGCGGTCCAGGAGTTCCCGGATGGTGCCGTTCCAGGTCCATGCCGCATCCGGCCGGATATGGATTTTAGACACCTTACGCTGTATTTCTATGACTTCTCCGGCAATCTGTTTCTTCTGGCTGTCGCTTAACTTGTGATAGACATTTCCGATATCGTCTCCGGGGATATAGGAAAGAACCAAATAGGAATAGTCGCCGTACTTTCCTTCGGAGAGTACAGCAGGTATCGGAATTCCGCACACAGACAGCTTGCCCAGCCAATGGACGGTGTCTTCATAGGCATCCTCCTCCCTGCTGCATCTGAGGACGAACTTCTCGGCTTCGGTGGAGACAAGAAAGACATAGTTCGCGATACCGATGCCGCAGCGCTCTATTTGGACGACGGTCTTTTTGGTAGTTTCTTCAAACAGTTGAATTGCTTCTTTGTAATCCATGGGGCGTTTGTCCTCCATCCTCTATGGGCTGACGAAAAAATCCTGGCTTGCCCTCCGGCTCCTCCCGGAAGATGGCGAGGAGGGCTGGGGGAGTCATGCTTTCTGGGATTCCCTGTCCGGCATGGCCAGAGCGGCGAACTGCTCTATGCTTTCGGTCCGCCTGGCGGCCAGGACCCAATGGTCGAGGTTTTCCGGATTCGTCTCCGAGATTCCGGAGCGTGCCGTAGCCTTCCCCGGCAGTCAGATTCCCGGCATCAATCTTTACACACTTTTCTCCTTTTCCAGGCAGGAGATACGGACTGCTGCGCCAGAAGCTCCTGCCTTGTGGTTTTAATGGGTTTCAAAGCATAGAGTTTCTGAATGAAATCTATAGATGGTTGAGATGATTACATCATAGCATATTTGGCCGTATTGTCAATGCTGATTGCCGGTTTTTCCATAGAATCCTTAGTTCAGGCTTATTCTTGCCTGGTTTTCCCGGCAGGCTTTCTATCCCTGAGGTACATCAGGAGGCAGATGACAGCCAACACGGCTTCCACCACAGGCTGCGCCGCGATGACGCCGTTCAGCTGCCAGAAGCGGTTCAGGAGGATGACGCCTGGGATGAACAGCACCGCATTTCTCAGCACAGTGATGGTCAGCGATTTCACCGCTTTTCCCAACGCCTGGAAGTAGCTGGTCATCATATTGATGATGCCAAGCAGCGGGGCGGACAGGGAGAGCACTGTCAGGAAATATCCGGTCTGCCGGATCAGGGCGCTGTCCTGGAGGAAGAGGGAGGCAAGGGGTTTTCCGAAAAGCACGAAGATAGTGGTGAACGCCGCGCCCATGAGGACGCCGTACAGCGCCGCGTGCTTCACGGTGTCGGACATCCGCTTTGTCCTGCCTGCGCCATAGTAATAGCCCACCAGAGGGGCCACGCCCTGGGAAAGCCCCACGGACAGCAGGATGGGAACCATATCCAGCTTGTATGCTATCCCGTAGGAGGCCACTGCGTCAGAACCGTAGATGCCGATATAGTTGTTGAGCACGATATTGGAGACGCTCATGAGCACTGTGATGAGGGCTCCCGGGATGCCTATGCTTATGACGCCGCGGACCATGGGGGCATTTGGCGAAAAACGGCTGGGCTTCCAGGGCACCAGTTCATTTCCCCGGGATGCCTCCCGTACCATGCAGAGGACATAGTATACGGTGGCGCACAGGAAGCCCAGGGAGGTCGCCAGCGCGGCCCCGGCTGTCCCCCATCCCAGGATGGCGATGAAGACGTAATCCAAGGCCATGTTCACAGCGTTTCCCAGCACCAGGCCGATGGTGCCTTCCTTTATCAGGCCCACGGAGCGGAACAGATGGACGAAGCCGTTGGCCAGCATGATGAAGGGAGCGCCGATGAAGATCCATTTCAGATAGTCGCAGGTATAGGCGATGTTGTCCGCGTCCGCGCCGGATATCTCTGCCAGGGGCAGCAGGAAGGCCAGCCCCAGGACGAGGGTGGCGATGCCTGCAATGGCCATGGCATATACGCAGAAGTTCATGGTGGCGCCGGATTCCTTTTTCCTGTCCTCGCCCAGCAGCCTGGCGATTACGCTGCTGCCTCCCATGCCGAAGATGCAGGCGATGGACATGATGATGAGCAGGATGGGGGCGCACAATGTCACTGCGGCGATGGTGGCGGGCTCCTTTGTCAGGGAGACGAAAAAGGTGTCGGCGATGTTGTAGATGAGCGTGGTGAGCTGGCCCAGCATAGCGGGCAGTCCCACTCTCATGATCGCTTTGGAGAGATTCTTTTCTTCGAAAACGGATGTCATTGTCTTGATTCCTTTCTTGCTTTTTTCTCCATTGTAATGTAACATGGAAGCAAAAAACGGGACATATGTCCTGTTTCGGAGGTGTCCATGGAAAGAATCTATGACAGAAGGAAGGTCGCAGCCTGCATGGCGAAAAGCAGATATCATGAGGTGCTTGCCGGGTTGGATTTGGATTTTTATCTGATAAAGTATGAAAAAGGCGAATTCGTGAACTCGCCCTTCCAGAGCGAGCTTTTGTTCCAGATCGTGGAGCAGGGGGCCGTCAACATCTACTTCATCCGGGATGACGGCACGCGCTACTCCCTGTCCAACGGAAAGGCGGACTATCTGCTGGGGGACATGGACATCTTCTATCCCAGGAGCGGCAACATCTATGTGGAGGCCGCAGAGCGCCTGACCTGCATTTCCTTTTCCATTGAGAAGAACCGGGAAAGGCTGCTGGCGGACAATGCGTTCCTGAAGCTTATCTGCAACAGCCTTTCGGCGAAGATCGGGACGATGGCGGCCATGGATGCCGCTCCGGCCTCCCTTACGGAGCGGGTCATGTCCTATATGAAGTATAAATGTGAAGACGGGACTTTAAAGGGCATTGAGCGGGCGGCCTTTCATCTCCATTGCAGCGCCAGGCAGCTGCAGAGGATCCTGAATGAAAGAGAGGCCGCCGGGGCGGTAAAGAGGCTGGGAAAGGGGACCTACAGGCTGATATGAGAGCGGGGGCCCGGGGGCTGCGGGCTTCCAGCACTCGCCCTATGAGTACTACAATGAGCACTGCAATGTGTTCAACTTCCAGCATGTGCCAGGATTATCGCTTTGGCAGACCGAATCCTGGAAATTTCTTAAGTTTTAAAAAAGAGTTGCTTTTTTTCTGTTTATCACATATAATAACTGTAACAGAACCCAACACGCCTCTCAACGATGCGGACCACGTTGGGTCTTTTAACTTTAAGGAGAATTTTATATGGGGGATTTAATACAGCACCAGCCGCCTCTGACGATTGAGGAGCAGGTAAAGAATCTGAAAGAAATCGGCCTCATAATTGACGATGAGGATTATGCGCGGAAGATATTGAATGATATATCTTATTTCAGGCTGATAAAAGCGTACAGCCTGAATTTGAAGCCTAAAAATGGCGAGTACCATGAAGGGGTGACGTTTGGTCAGATTGTCGAATTATATTTGTTCAACGCGAATTTCAGACAGATTTTGTTCCCTGAAATAGAAAAAATCGAGATAAATACGAGATGCAGAATTGCTAACTATTTTGCTGAAAAGCATGGAGTGCTTGGGTATCTGGAAAAGGAACATTTTGCAAATGAAAAATACCATGAGATTTTTTTAAAGGATATAGAAGAGGAAATCAGAAGAAATTCCAAAGCTCCTTTTGTATGCAATTTTCGGGAAAACTATGAAGGAGGAAAACTCCCTATCTATGCGCTGGTAGAGGTGTTCAGCTTTGGGACACTGTCAAAGTTTTATAAGAATATGATGAATCCCGATAAAAAGGAAGTTGCAAAGATATTTGGAGTAGGTTATACATATCTGGAAAGCTGGCTGGAAAGCATTTCCTATGTCCGAAATATATGCGCGCACTATGGAAGACTGTATAATGCAAAACTATCCAAAACACCAATACTCTACAAGGAATATAGCGAGGCGGGGATTGGTAATAACCGGATATTCGGAGTGTTGCTGTGCATGAAGAATTTATTGAAAAAGGACATGCATTGGAATATTTTTGTAGACCAGATGGATAATCTCTTTGAAAAGTATGAAAATGTGGATATAAAGACAATGGGATTTCCGGAGATGTGGAAAAATTTGCTGAGAGCAACATAGAGGATGAAGAGGCCGCAGAGCGCCTGACCTGCATTTCCTTTTCCATTGAGAAGAACCGGGAAAGGCTGCTGGCGGACAAGGCGTTCCTGAAGCTTAGCTGCAACAGCCTTTCGGCGAAGATTGGGACAATGGCGGCCATGGATGCCGCTCCGGACTCCTGCGTGGAGCAATCGTAACTGCCTGAGGCATGGGGGTAACCGAAGATGAAATTAAGTGTATGCGCCATTGTGAAGAACGAAGAAAAAAGGATACAGAGCTTTATCCGTTCCGCGAAGGAATATGCTGACGAAATCCTGTTCGTGGACAATGGAAGCACCGACAGGACTGCTGAGATAATCGCTGACAATGGATGCAAAGCGTACCACAGCGATGAAAAGTTCGACCTGGCGCGCAATGAATATCTTGCGAGGGCCACCGGGGACTGGATTTTGAACCTGGACATCGATGAACGGCTTGAAGCAAGATTCGTGGACAACCTCAGGGATGGCCTGGAGCATCTGGACGAAAATGTGCAGGGAGTCCTCCTGCCGTTCTTCAACTATTTTGGAGCAGACTCCTGGACCCAGTGGAACCTGCCGAGGATTCTGCGTAACAACCATCGGCAGCGGCTGACCAGCCCCATGCACGCGTCCCTGTCCCAGAGCGCTATCGACAGCGGAGGGGTGCTTGCGTTTCTCTACGCGCCAGTGCACCACTATGACGCGCTTTGGAATGAGGATCAGAGCGTTAAGAGACAGAGGAACCTGTCCTTTCTGTTGGAAGCGATTGCGAAAAATCCGGCACAGAAGGGGGATTACCTGAACCTGGCCAACGAATACTATGCCCTGGGGCAGAAAAAAGAGGCGATTGAACTCATAAAGCGGGAATGCATCCAAGACCAGCCCGCTAACTCCAGAGTGTACAAGCGGCTGGCCAATTACCTGTACGACTCAAAGGAATATGAAGAGAGCATTGCGTATGCCGGACTTCAGATAGACAGGTTTTCCAGCCGGATAAAAGAGGATGACCCTCGGGCGGCCAGATATCGCATGGAGATAGAAGCCTGCCATGTGATACAATACAAAAGCTATTACGCTTTGGGGCAAAAGGAAAAGGCGTTGGCGCTATGCGATGAGAATATCCGCCGGTTTCCTTTCCTGCCCCATAACTATATGAACCGTTTTCTCATGGAGGGCAGGAAGGACAGGAAAGATTACGAAATGGCGGCCATATTGAATCCCGAACTGAGGAAGGAGGAGATTCACCAGCCGCTGAGATGTGACAACCTGTATAAATGCGGCTCGTCCATAATTCTCGAAGAGGATTGAAGTAATAATAGAATCCGGGACGGGATTCTGTTATCAAAAATTGCGCAGATAATAATGTATACTGCCGACCATATGTATGTAGATTGTGAGGCGGTGGTCAACGCTCTTTTGGGCATATATAAGCATACATATAACTATAAATGAGCAAATTTGAATTTTTACCAAAACTGCTATAAATACTTTAAA
>NZ_CAJUCP010000068.1 GCF_910585425.1 uncultured Acetatifactor sp.
AGAGCGCCGCCCTGTCACGGCGGAGGTCGTCGGTTCGAGTCCGATCTGGGTCGTTCTGTACTCGATTCATAGGTAGCGATGCTGCGATGTGTTTTGGCACATCGCATTGACGCGCAAAAGGGGTCTTAGCTCAGCTGGGAGAGCATCTGCCTTACAAGCAGAGGGTCATAGGTTCGAGCCCTATAGGCCCCATTTTTGTCCTCAGATATACCGGAAAATTGTTTGGTTCTATTTTTTATTTTGTTTGCGGAAAGGGGGAGCATATGATTAGGATCATTACGGACTCCGCATCCGACATCGTGGACAACAGGAGGGAGGACCTGACGGTGCTGCCGGTGAGCATCACCTTTGGCAGCGAGGAATTCCAGGATGGCATAACGCTGACCCATGAGGCGTTCTACGAGAAGCTGATAGAGTGCGATGCGCTTCCCGTCACCAGCCAGGTGGCTCCGTTCGCCTTTGAGGAGGCGTTCCGGGAGGCGGTGGAGGCAGGCGGGCAGGTAATCGCCATCACCCTGTCCTCGAAGCTGTCGGGCACCTACCAGAGCGCCTGCATCGGGGCGGAGGGCTTTGGGGGAAAAGTGCGGGTGGTGGACAGCGAGAACGCCAGCATCGGCCAGCATGCGCTGGTGGAATACGCCCTCAGGCTGAAGGATGCCGGCCTGGGCTTTGAGGAGATCGTGGAGAGGCTGGAGGCGGACAAGAAGCGGATCAGGCTGATTGCCCTGCTGGACACGCTGGAGTACCTGAAAAAGGGCGGGCGCATCTCCAAGGCCGCGGCCATGGCGGGGAGCCTACTGTCCATCAAGCCCGTGATAGCCATCCAGTGCGGCGAGGTGGCCATACTGGGAAAGGCCCGGGGATCCAAGCAGGGCAATAACCTCCTGGCGGAGCAGATCCGTCAGACCGGGGGCATCGACTTCGAGAAGCCTTTCGTGCTGGGCTATACGGGCCTGAGCGATGCCATGCTGCAGAAGTACATAAAGGATCATGAGTCCTTCTGGAAATCCTCCGTAGACGGACTGGAGACCTCCAGCGTAGGCGGCACCATCGGCACCCATATAGGGCCAGGGGCCATCGGCGTGGCGTTCTTCTCGGCGGGGGACTGAGCACGGGGCGCCGGATTCCGGGGATTTGTGTCCGGGGGGCGCACTGGGACGGGGGACATGGCGGCGTGGCTGTCGCCTGGGAGGATTGAGACAATCTCCGGCTTTCAACGGGGGAGCATGTTGGAGGCGAATCGGAGGGGGAGCGGAACGAGATGAGATATGACTTTGACAAGATGACGGACAGGCGGGGCACGGGCTCCCTGAAATGGGACGTGCCGGAGCGGGAGCTGCCCATGTGGGTGGCGGACATGGATTTTGAGGCTGCGCCGGAGATCAGGGAGGCGCTCCGCCGCCGGGTGGAGCACGGGGTCTTCGGCTACAATGTGGTGACCCGGGACTGGTACGAGGCCTATCAGGGCTGGTGGGGGCGGCGCCATCATCTGGAGATGGAGCAGGACTGGCTGGTGTTCTGCACGGGGGTGGTCCCCGCCATCTCCAGCGCCGTGCGCAAGCTTACCACCGTGGGCGAGAATGTGCTGGTACAGACCCCGGTATACAATATTTTCTTCAATTCCATACGGAATAACGGGCGGAACATCCTGGAGAGCCCGCTTGTCTATGACGGCGGGGAGTATTCCATAGATTTCGGCAATCTGGAGGAGAAGCTTGCCGATCCCCAGACCACGCTGATGCTCCTGTGCAACCCCCATAATCCTGTGGGGAAGATTTGGGACAGGGAGACCCTTGCCCGGATCGGGGAGCTCTGCGCCAGGCATCATGTGCTGGTGCTTTCGGACGAAATCCATTGCGACCTGACGGATCCGGGGTACGAGTATGTGCCCTTTGCGGCCGTGTCCGATGTGTGCAGGGACAACAGCGTCACCTGCCTGGCCCCTACCAAGGCCTTCAACCTGGCCGGGCTGCAGACCGCGGCGGTGATGGTGCCGGATCCGGTGATCCGCCACAAGCTGGAGCGGGGGCTGAACACGGACGAGGTGGCGGAGCCGAACTCCTTCGCCGTAGGGGCGGCGGTGGCGGCATTCCGGGAAGGGGAGCCCTGGCTGGAGGAGCTGCGGGAGTACCTTGCGGAGAACAAGCGCTGTGTGCGCCGTTTCATGGAGGAGCATCTGCCGGAGATCAGGGTGGTGCCCTCCCAGGCCACCTATCTGCTGTGGCTGGACTGCGGCAGCCTCACGGAGAACGCGGGGGAGCTGACCAGTTTCATCCGGCAGGACAGCGGCCTGTACCTGACGGAGGGGGAGGAGTACGGAGCCTGCGGGAAGCGTTTCATCCGGCTGAACCCGGCCTGTCCCAGAGGGCGGCTGCAGGAAGGCCTGGAGCGGCTGAAGACCGGCCTGGAGCGCTGGAGGAGGCTGTAAGGTAAAATCGCGCTCCGCACATATAGAGACAGATATAGAAAACGCATAAAAAGATAAAGGGAGAGATGATGAGATGAAATGTGTGGGATGTGGAACGGAGTTGGAGCCTGGAGCGCTGCTGTGCCAGAGCTGCGGCAGGGTGGTGTCCTCGGAGGATGTGGCGAAGAGCAAGGCCCAGAGCGGACAGCTGACGAAAAAGGAATTCTACAAGCTGCCCGGCATGAAATCCTGCAGGGGTAATATCAGGGGCTGTGCGATCATGCTGTATTTCTGCTCGGGGATGACGATTCTGGCGTCTGTGCTTGCCCAGGCGCTGGTTTCCTCCTCTGTCATGGACGGGATGCAGATTTCGGCTTCTTTCATAGACGGCGCGGTGCTTTTGGCGCTTGGACTGTGGCTCCAGTTTGGGAAGAGCAGGATATGCGCGATTCTTACGCTCTGCTACGGCATCTTTAATATGGTGATGATCGCCATGGCAAACGGCCAGGTGCAGGGCTGGCTGATACCCCTGGCAGGCGGCTGGGCGATTGCCTATACATTCAAGTTCCACAGCCTGTGGAGGCAATACGTAAAGAGCGGCAAGCTGCCGGAAGAGGCGGTCAGGTAGAGGCAGCCGGATGAAAAAAGGCTCATGTCCATATGCTTTCGGGCGTATGGATATGGGCCTTTTTTGCCGATAGAGTATTGAAAAGAGAGGCGAAAGGGATTGACAAAAGGAGCCTACAGGCGTAGTATGATGATATAGCCTACAAATGTAGGCTGCCTGCGGGATCGGATTCTTATAACGGGAACCGGAAGAGAGGATGGGAAGCGGGAAACCGAAAAGGAGGGGCGCAGACATGAACGACAGGATAACGGAGAGCGAATGGGCGCTGATGGAGATATTGTGGCAGGGAGAGATGACCCAGCCCCAGCTGGCACAGAGGCTGGGCAGGAGGTGGAGCAAGAATACGGTGCATACCTTTCTGACCAGGCTGTGCGCCAAGGGGGTGCTGGAGGTGGACAGGGAGCGCTCCCCCCATGTGTACCGGGCCTTAGTCTCCAGGGAGGAGTGCGAGAGGGAGGAGCGGCAGAGCTTCCTGCAGCGGGTGTACCAGGGCAATGTGGGGCGGATGGTGGCCAGCTTCGTCCGGGACAGCCAGCTTTCCGCCGGCGAGGCCCGGGAGCTGCGCAGGATGCTGGAGGACATGGAAGAATGAGGAGCCGCGGGCGGGAGCCGGAGGCAGAGCGATAGGCTCTCGGAATCTTTGGAGACGGAATCCGGCATCGGAGTCGGAGCCCCTGGAACAGTGGGGGAATCGGCTAAGAAGAGCTTCGGAAAGCCGCATGATATGCAGTCTGGGGATTCCGAGAGGATATAGCGGGCAAAAGGAGGGGCGTATGGACATCTGGGTGATATGGGAGTATTCGGCGTCGATTACCGTGATCGGGCTGCTGATATGGCTGATCAAGCTGATTTTTCATGACAAGCTGGATGCCAGGTGGCATTACTACATCTGGCTGGTGCTCCTGGCGCGCGTCCTGGTGCCTGTCCGTGTCCGGCCTGTCCCCACGCCCCTGTCAATCTTCCGGGAAATCCCCCTGGGGAAATGGATGGAGATGGGGCGGATCCTGGCGCAGGAGAAGGGGTGCGCAGAGCTGTGCGGCCTACTGGGCCGGGCGTACCTGTGGGGAGCGGGGCTGCTGGGGGCGTTCTATCTGGCCATGTGGGCCATGCTGCGCCTGCAGGTGGCGCTGGCGCCGAAAGCGGACCGGGCCGTCAGGGAGTACGTGGAGGGAATCGCGGCGAAATATGGCTGTAAAGGATGCAGGGACATCCGCGTCCGCAGGAGCCCCTCGCCCTATGTCTGCGGGCTGGTGCACCCAGTTCTGGTGATCCCCGGGCCGGACAGACCGGCGGGCCGGGGCTGTCGGCGAGGCGGCGGGGAGGCGCCTGTCCCGGTGCTGCCGCAGGAACAGGTCATCCTCCATGAACTGCTGCATAAGAGGCACCGGGACGTGCTGATCAATATCCTGGTACACGGGGTGCGGGTGGTGAACTGGTTCAATCCCTTGGTCTGGCTCCTGACCGCGGGGGTGCTGAACGACAGCGAGGCCCTGTGCGACCAGAGGGTGCTGGAGCACTGCGGCGGGGAGACGGCCAGGGACTACGGCGAACTTCTGATCGGCATGGGGACAGGGCGCAATCCCGTCAGGATAGGCACCTCCAACATGGCGGGCTCTTATCGGGACATGAAGATCCGCATCCGCCGGATCCGTGACTTTAAGCGGGTGCCCGGGAAAATCGGCGTGGTGACCCTTTGCATCACTTTGATACTGGCAGTGTCCGCGATCGGCAGCGCCGCGGAGGAGGGGCAGGGCTTCCCGGTTCCCGCAATCGGCTCGGAAAAAGACCTGGAGAGGGCCCTGCTGTACGCCAGGTGCTATCATGCGCATACGCCGGAAGAGGCGGTCTATCTCTTCCTCCGCTCCTGCAGGGAGTGCAGCCCCGTATACCGCATGGCCGTGATGCCAGAGGATGAAATTCCCCGCTATCAGGAATACGCGTGGGCATGGTTTTCGGGGCAGGACACAGAGGGCTATCCGGCCTATTTTCCCCGGGAGACGGGAATCGCCTGGAAGTACAGGGTATATAATCTGGCCTGTGACAAAGAGAGAGGGAGCGCCAGGGTATACGCCGCGTCCCGGGAGCGGGAGGGCCGGACCTGCCGGGAGTGGAGGCTGGAGCTGGCTTATGAGAATGGCTGGAAGGTCTGGCTGGCGGAAGAGGCAGCGGCGGGGGAGGGGGAGTATGTCCCGGAACCCATGCTGGGCGGAAGCGGGCAGATTGGGGATTTCCGGATAGAGGTCTGCGGATACAATGAGGGATACTTCAACGGACTGGACACAGAAGGCGCGGGCTTTTTCCGGTATGAGGACGGCCGGGCGGCAGAGGAGGGCTTTCCGCAGTATTTTTCCACAGAATACAAATGGAGGCGGGTGCAGGTCTCTTACCTGGGGGAGGAATCCCTGGAGGGGCGCACGGTGAAGATCCTGACCTGGGATCCTGCGCAGAACGGGGAGGGCAGCGCATCATGGAGCCTTTTTGGACAGGACAGCCAGGGCAACGGCAGCAGTGTGTTTGACGGCGGGGAGCTGACGGGGGGAGCGCCCAGGGAGATATACGGGGGCGGCAGCGGCTACAGCCAGCCGGGCTACTGCTGGAAGGAAGGGGACAGGATCGGCGCCTGTGTGCAGATCTATATAGACGGGGAGCTGGCAGAGGAGGGGGAAGTGTGGAGCGGAGAGCTTTGAATTGTCTGAAATGGGGTATCTTGTTCCTGTTCCTGAATGTCCATATCGGCAGGCTGAATCTGTTGCCGGATTTCGTGGGGGCGCTTCTTCTCCATGCCTCCGTCCAAATGCAGGCGGAGAGGACGCAGGCCCAGGAGAGGTTAAAGCCCCTGCTGCTCCTGCTGGCGGCGGACAGCTTCCTGCACTGGGCGTGGCAGTTCGAGAACGGGCTGGAGGCCCTGCTTGTGCTGGTAATCTATCTGTATGTGCTCTATGTGTACCTGGGGGAGGTGGCGGGCAGGATCCGCCCGGAGCAGCCGGAGAGGGCCGGACAACTGGAAGGGATCCGGATATCGGCGGTGCTGCTCCAGATGGCAGTCTATCTGCTGTCGCCCTATGGGGTTCAGGGGCTGAATGCGTTGCTGACTGTCAGTACGCTGGGCGTGTGCGCGGCGCTGCTGGTGACAGTCTGCAGGATTCGGCCCCTGGACCGGGAGGGCTGAGGGCAGGGGAGCCTAATCCGGCGCGTAGAGCTGTTCCAGTTTTTTGAGATATCTGTAGCGTTCCCTCGACTGGGCCTGGGCCTTTTGGAAGAGCGCTTTGGCCTGTTCGGGATCGTAGCGGCGCAGGGCGTCATAGCGGATCTCCCCGTTCAGGAATTCCTCGTAATCGAGGGAGGGCTCGCCGCTGTCCAGCGTGAAAGGATTCCTGCCCTGCTCCCGCAGCCCGGGGTTGAACCGGAACAGGTGGAAATATCCGGCGTCCACGGCCTTTTTCGCCTCATGGGGCGTGGAGCCTAAGCCCGCCCGGATGCCGTGGGAGATGCAGGTGGCGTAGGCGACGATCAGGGAGGGGCCCGGGTAGGCCGCCGCCTCCGTGAAGGCCCGGAGAGTCTGGCCAAAGTCGGCTCCCAGGGCAATCTGGGCCACATACACGTTGCCGTAGGTCATGGCCATGGAGGCCAGGTCCTTCTTGCGGGTCTGCTTGCCGCCGGTGATGAATTTGGCGGTGGAGCCGGTGGGGGTTGCCTTGGAGGCCTGCCCACCGGTGTTGGAGTAGACTTCCGTGTCCAGCACCAGGATATTGATGTTCCTGCCGCTGGCAAGGACATGGTCCAGGCCGCCAAAGCCGATGTCATAGGCCCAGCCGTCGCCGCCGATGACCCACTGGATGGTGCCGGATTCGGTCGTGGAGGCGGTTGCCGGGGCCGTGCCTGCCTTGGCGGGGGCTGTGGAGGCGGTTGCCTTGGCGGGATCTGCGGCGCTGCCGTCCTGGCTGCCACGGGGAGCAGAGCGCTTGGCCAGCACTTCCTGTGCCATCAGCATGCCGTAGCCGAACTCCGCCGCGTCCTCGAAGAGGGAGTTGGACCAGGCGGGGCCCCGTCCCTCCCCGTCAACGGCATAGGCGCAGGAGGGCGCGGAATTGCCCCAGATGGAGCTGCAGCCCGTGGCGTTGGCGATATACATCCGGGGGCCGAAGAGCTGGGTCAGCAGCTTTACATAGGCGGTCTCCCCGCAGCCTGCGCAGGCCCCGGAGAATTCCATCAGGGGGCGCCTGAACTGGCTGCCCTTCAGGGTGCCGGGGGCAAATTTCTCCAGAGCCTCCGGGCAGGGCAGCAGGGGCTTGCAGTAGTCGAAGGCCCGCTGGCAGAGGGAGGAATCCTGCTCGGAGAGCCGGGTCACAGGTACCATTTCCAGAGCCTTTGCGGGCTCTTGGTCCGGGCTCTTGCGCTTCCCGGGGCAGACGGCGGCGCAGGTGCCGCAGCCGGTACAGTCTGCCGGGGAGATGGTGATGGCGAAGGAATGCCCGTCCAGGCCTGTCATGGGGAGGGTCTTCATGCCCTCCGGCCCGTGGGCCAGGGCCTGGCCGTCCAGGGCCGCAGGGCGGATGACCGCGTGGGGGCAGACGAAGGAGCAGCGGGTACACTGGATGCAGTTCTCCGGCTTCCACACGGGGATTTCCGTGGCCACGGCCCTTCTCTCATGGGCGCTGCTCCCGGGAGGCGTATAGCCGTCCGCGTAGGGGAGGAATGCGGATACGGGCAGCTCGTTCCCGCGCTGGTCGGTGACGGGCTGCTGGATGGTCCTGACGAAATCCATCATCTCCGGCCGGTCGGAGAGCGGGGCATTGTCCAGGGCGGCCTGGGCAGGGGACGGAGAGGGTGCGCCTTTCTGGGGCCTGCCCTTGGCTGAATCGGAAGAGCCGTCCATTTTGGAGATGGTGTTGTCTTCAATAGTTTTCCAGCGATTCGGCACGGCAATCTTGCGGACTTCCGCAAATCCCCGCTGGATTGCCTGTCTGTTCATCTCCAGGATTTTCCCGCCGCTTTTCCCATAGCTTTTCTCCGCGGCCTGGAACATCCATTTCTTTGCGTCCTCCGCGGGCAGGAGGCCGGATACGGCGAAAAAGGCGGCCTGGAGGATGGTGCTGATTTTATTGTTCAGGCCGATCTCCTTGCCGATGCCAAGGGCGTCTATGACATAGAGGCGGATGTGGTGGGCCGCTATATAGGCCTTCATGGCGTCGGGCAGATATGCTTCCAGCTCTGCTGTCAGGGCAGTGTCCGGCCGGTCGGGCGAATCTGTCCCGGCGAGGGCGGGGGAGTTGCCGGAGGCATTGGTTCCGGTGGCATCGGCCGCGCAGCCGGAGGGCAGGCTCCCGGCGGGGAGGGGTGACGCGTCCGGTTCTGCGGGCCGCTGCCGGAAACGGAAGTTCAGCAGGAAGGAGCCGCCGTCCTTCAGCTCCTGCACCATGTCATATTTGTGGAGGTACACGGGGTTGTGGCAGGCCACGAAGTGGGCCCTGTGCACCAGGTAGGCGCTGCGGATGGGGCTTTTCCCGAAGCGCAGATGGGAGATGGTCAGACCTCTGGACTTTTTGGAATCGTACTCAAAATACCCCTGGGCGGTCATGTCCGTGTGGTTGCCGATAATCTTGATGGCATTCTTGGTGGCGCTGACCGTGCCGTCCCCGCCCAGGCCCCAGAACTTGCAGGAGACGATGTCCTGACCCGCGGTGTCGTGGATGGGGGCAACATCCAGGGACAGGTGGGTCACATCGTCCGTGATGCCCACGGTGAAAAAGGGCTTTGTGCGGTTTTTGAAGACTGCCGCAATCTGGGCCGGGGTGGTGTCCTTGGAGCTTAGGCCGTAGCGGCCGGAGAAGATCTGAACCGGCCCGTGGGCTCCTCGGCCCGCGGAATACCCAGCACCGCCGGAGGCCTCTGCCCCCAGGCCGGAAGCCGTTGTGGCGCCGGGAGCTGCCGAGCCGGAGTTCGCCGCCGCGCCTGACACCGGAATCCCCTGCTGCACCAGCGCCGCCACCACGTCCAGATACAGAGGCTCCCCGGCGGAGCCCGGCTCCCTGGTGCGGTCCAGCACCGTGATCCGGCGCAGGCCCTTCGGCAGCTTCTCCGCCAGATGGCGGCTGCTGAAGGGGCGGTAGAGATGGACGTTGATCAGGCCGTACCTTTCCTCCGGCACGCTGTCGATATATTCCTTTATGGTCTCGCAGATGCTGCCCATGGCGATGATGACATGCTCCGCCTCAGGAGCGCCATAGTAGTCGAACAGGCCGTAGTCCGTGCCCAGCCTTTTATTGATCTTCTCCAGTTGCCGCTCCACGATTCCGGGCAGGGCCTGATAGTAGGGATTGGAGGCCTCCCTGACCTGGAAGAAGATATCGGGATTCTGTGCGGAACCGTACACTTTTCCGTGTGACGGGTGCAGGGAGCGGGCCCGGAACCGGGTCAGGGACTCGGGAAGGGGCAAGTTCTCCTCCGCGCCGGAAGCGCTTCCGCCATCCAGCAGCATGTCTTTTAAGTCACTGTAGTCCCAGACCTGTATCTTGTGCAGCTCATGGGAGGTGCGGAAGCCGTCGAAGAAGTTCAGGAAGGGAATCCGCCCCTCCAGGGCTGCCAGATGGGCCACAGGGGACAGGTCCATGACCTCCTGGACGCTGCTCTCCGAGAAAATGGCCACCCCGGTCTGGCGGCAGGCATAGACGTCCGAATGGTCGCCGAAGATGGACAGGGCATGGGTGGCGATGGTCCTGGCGGCCACATGGATCACGCCCGGCAGCAGCTCCCCCGCCATGCGGTAGAGATTGGGCAGCATGAGCAGAAGACCCTGGGAGGCGGTGAAGGTGGTGGCCAGGGAACCGGCCAGCAGCGCCCCGTGGACGGCGGACGCCGCACCGGCCTCGGACTGCATCTGGGAGATGACCATGGCCTGTCCGTATATGTTTTTCCGTCCCTGCCCTGCCCACTCGTCCACAAGCTCCGCCATGGGGGAGGAGGGCGTGATGGGGTAGATGGCCGCCGCCTCGCTGTAGGCGTAGGCCACATGGGCCGCGGCCTGACAGCCGTCCATGGTCTGGAAGGGGCGGGACGGGGTATGGGTTGTCGTGTTAGATGTCATATTCTGCATAAAAAATCCTCCGGGAATCTGATATAGAAGTTTCGCTGCTACTATCATTTCCCGGAGGCTTTCCGTTTATGCTATTTTGCTGGTGCCGGAATCAAAAGAGGAACCGGATGCGGGGCCCCGCGCGTTATTTCAGGAATCCGTTCACGATCTGGGCCTCGGCCTCGGCCTCCGTGAGCCCCAGGGTCATCAGCTTTGTGATCTGATCCCCGGCAATCTTGCCGATGGCGGCCTCATGGATCAGCTCTGCGTCCAGATGGTCCGCGGTGATCTCCGGCACGGCGCTGATGTGGGCCCTGTCCATGATGATGCCGTCGCATTCGGAGTGGCCCTTGCAGCGGTTGTTGCCGTTGATCTTGGAGTAGAAGACCTGGCGGGAATCGTCCCTGGCCACGGAGCGGGAGATGATGTTGGCGCTGGAGTCCGCCCCGTCTAAGTCTATCTGGAAGGAGGTCTCGGCGAACTGGCTGCCGTGAGTCATGAGCTTCTCCGTCACCACGATTCGCGCCCCGTCCGCCAGCCTGGCGCTGGTGAGGCGTTTCGTGGAGTCCACGCCCTTGATCTGGACAGTCTCCATCTCCATGAAGCTGTTCTCGCCCACCTCCACCTTGGTCTCGGGATTCATGATGCGTCCGCCTGTGCCGTCGCCGCTGCCGTAGTGCTTCTCCACGTATTTTACATGGGAGTTCTTTCCTATGTAAAAGCTGTGGAGCCCGTCATGGCGGCTGTCGCTGTCGCCGCTGTTGTGGATGCCGCATCCGGCCACGATGGTCACGTCGCAGTCGTCCCCCACGTAGAAGTCGTTGTAGACCATCTCCGTCAATCCGCTCTGGCTTAAGACTACAGGAATGTGGACGCTCTCCTTCTTCGTGCCGGGCTTGATGATGATGTCGATGCCCTGCCTGTCTTCCTTGGTGACAATGTCGATATGGGCGGTGGTGGAGCGCTCTACGCTTGCGCCGTTGGCCCGGATGTTGTAGGCTCCGGCGGGCATCTCGTGGAGCCCGGCCACCTGTTCCAACAGGTTTTTCTGTATCTGATCCATGGAATGTCCTCGTTTCTTTTCATGGCCCCTGATGCGGGCCGGGATGATTGGATTTCATATGCGTCACTGCCCGGCGGCAGATTGTCTCTGGTAGAACTTGCACCCTTCCGTACCCTTTAAAAGCTCCGGCAGGATGTCGCCACGCCGTCCTCTTGCCTGTACGGTGCCTTCCGCCAGCACTACGATTTCGTCTGCAATATTCAGGATGCGCTCCTGGTGGGAGATGATGATCAGGGAATTATCGCTCTCCCGGTGCATCTCCTCGAAGACCTGTATCAGGTTGTTGAAGCTCCAGAGGTCTATGCCCGCCTCCGGCTCGTCGAATACCGACAGGGGCGTGTTGCGGGCGATGATGGTGGCGATTTCGATGCGCTTGAGTTCGCCGCCGGAGAGGCTGGCATCGATGTCCCGGTTCACATAATCCCTGGCGCATAGGCCCACCTTGGACAGATAGTCGCAGATGTCGGGGAATTTCACCCTGGAATGCTTATCTTCCAGGGGCTGCCCTTTTTCCCTGGAATGTTTTTCTTCCCTGGAATGCGCCTCTTCCATGGAATGCCTTGCGGCCAGTTGGATCAGGTCCCGCACCTTGATGCCCTTGAAGCGCACCGGCTGCTGGAAAGCGAAGCTGATGCCCAGCTTTGCCCGCTGCGTGATGTCCATCCGTGTGATGTCCGTACCGTTGTATATGATCTGGCCTGAGGTGGGCTGTTCGATGCCCATGATCAGCTTGGCCAGCGTGGACTTGCCGCCGCCGTTGGGGCCTGTGATGGCGATGAAGGCATGGTCTTCAAAAGTCAGGCTGATATCCCGGATGATCTCCCTGGAATGCTCTTCTTCCCTGGAATGTCCTTCTTCCATTTCTATGTGTTCACTGGCATCATCCGATACCTGGAAACTGAGATTGCGTAATTCAAGCATATATGTCCTCCTAATTTATGTTGCGCACCCGTTAACTTTACAGTGCAACCCGACTGCAGACCGCCAGCCAGGCACTTTCCCAGGGACACCACTGTAAATCCTGGCGGTCTGCAGTATACGTCGCTGCGCGACAGCACTAAAGGGGTAAAGTCCCTTTAGCGCACACCATATGAGAGAAACTTTCATTTGAAAGTGCACTCATGAAAGTTCCTCTCGTGGGCTTTCGTGACCTTACCTGAGCATGTCCTGCCGCCCGCAGACAGCCTGTGTATACAAAGGCTCTGCCTTACAGTATAGCACAGAAATCCGAAAATCAATACTGGTTATGGAAATTTTATTTTTCCATGGAAAACCCCCGGAGGGAATCGGGCTCCGGGGGAAAGCTCTTATATGTCTCTTCCGGTGAACACTGCCACCGAGCGGGGCCGCATGATGAACTCATGTTCGATGCGCACCTCCTGCCCTTCCGGGTAGCAGTAGCGGTTCCGTTCGTCCCCATAGGTGTTCACGCTCAGATACCAGGCCTGGCTGGGGGTCAGGGAGGGCAATGTGATCCGCACGTCCTCCCAGTGAGGGTTCACTGCCACATATACCAGGTCGTCCGCCCCCGTCGCTTTATCGTAGCCTGCGAAGCTCACGGCCAGCGTCCTGGCATCGCCCGGGATGAACACCTCCTCCGCGTTGACATTGTGGGTCAGGAGAGGCTCCATGCCGCAGACCGCATCGGGAAGCATCTTCCGGATCACAGGATGCTTGTGCCTGTAGGCGATCATGAACTTGAAGAATTCGAACAGCTCCCGGTTCCTGTCCAGCAGGCTCCAGTCCAGCCAGGAGATTTCATTGTCCTGGCAGTAGGCGTTGTTGTTGCCGTACTGGGTATTGCCGAATTCGTCCCCGGCCAGGAACATGGGCGTGCCCCGGCTGCACATCAGCACGGCGCAGGCATTGCGGATCATGCGGAAGCGTAGGCGCAGGACGTCCGGATCGTCGGTATCGCCCTCGATGCCGCAGTTCCAGCTGCGGTTGTCATTGGAGCCGTCTGTGTTGCTCCAGCCGTTGCCCTCATTGTGCTTCTCATTGTAGGAATACAAATCGTACAGTGTAAAGCCGTCGTGGCAGGTCAGGAAGTTCACACAGGAATTGTAGCCTGCGTAATTGTTGTTGTTGTCGGAATAGAAGCCGCCGTAGAGGTCGCCGGAGCCGGAGATGCTCCAGGAGGCCTCCCAGGAATGCCAGTAATCCCCCTTCAGATAAGCCCGCAGGGAATCCCGGTAGCGTCCGTTCCACTCTGCCCAGCGCTTGCTGGCGGGGAACTTCCCCACCTGGTAGAGCCCGCCTGCGTCCCAGGCCTCCGCGATCAGCTTCACGTTCCTCAGGATAGGGTCGGTGGCCAGAAGCTCCAGCAGAGGCGGATTGTTCAGGGGAGAACCGTCCTCATGCCGCCCCAGGATGCTTGCCAGGTCGAAGCGGAAGCCATCGATGCGGTAGCTCACCGTCCAGTAGCGCAGACATTCCAGGATCAACTGGCGGACGATGGGATTGTTGCAGTTCAGGGTATTGCCGCAGCCGCTGAAATTATAGTAATTGCCGCCCGGCGTGAGCATATAGTAAACCTTGTTGTCGAAGCCCTTGAAGCAGAAGGTGGGCCCCTTCTCATTGCCTTCCGCGGTATGGTTGAACACCACGTCCAGGATTACTTCTATGCCGTTGTCGTGGAGGGCCTTGATCAGCACCTTCAGCTCATTGTCCTTGTTGGCTTCCTCATCGGAGATATAGTTGGTGTTGGGGGCAAAGAAGCCCACCGTATTGTAGCCCCAGTAGTCCAGGAGCTTCTTGCCGTCCACCTCCCTGGCGTTGATGGCCTCGTCGAATTCGAAGATGGGCATCAGCTCCACCGCATTGATTCCCAGCTCCTTCAGGTAGGGAATCTTCTCCATCAGGCCCGCGAAGGTGCCCGGGTAGGAGACGCCGGAGGAGGGATGGTAGGTGAAGCCGCGCACATGGAGCTCATAGATGACCAGGTCGCTCATGGTGCGGGTGGACTGCGGCGCATCGCCCCAGTCGAAACCGTCCTTAATGACGCGGGCGTGGTAGCAGCCGCTCTTGCGGTTGCCCCAGATCCGCTGGCCGGTGACGAAGCGGGCGTACGGATCCAGGAGCACGGAATGGGGATTGAACAGAAGCCCGTTCTCCGGCTCATAGGGCCCGTCTATCTGGTAGGCATACTCGAAATCCTCGATGTCCAGCCCGAAGACGATCATGGAATACACATCCCCGATCTTATAGGCCTCCGGAAAGGGCAGCCTTGCATAGGGGGTGGAAGCGTCCCGGTGGAAGAGGAGCAGGGTACAGGAGGTCCCGTAATGGGTGTGGACAGTGAAATTCACGCCCACGGAGAGCGCCATGGCCCCGTGCACGTCAAAGAGGCCGGGACGGATCGGAAAGCCCTCGATTTCGTCCATGGGCGTCAGGGACATATACAGGGCAGGGTCATATTTATGGGTAAATAGATTCAAAGTTTCGTCTCCTTTATCTGATTGGAACCGGACAGCGCCGGAAGCCTGAAAAAAACAACATGGCAACAGTATATCGGAAGATAGTTCAAAATGCAAATAGAAATTTTGGAGGGAATATAGTATAATATGACCAATCATATGACAAATGATGTGACCAAGTGGAGGTTGTTATGAAGATCATGATGACAGGTTTTGAACCTTTTGGAGGGGAATCCATGAACCCGGCCCTGGAGGCGGTGGGCAGGCTGCCGGATCGGGTGGCCGGGGCGGAGATCGTGAAGGTGGAGCTGCCCACGGTATACGGACGGGCCGGGGAAGTCCTGGAGGAGGCGGTGCGCCGGGAGCTGCCTGACGCGGTGCTGTGCGTGGGACAGGCGGGCGGCCGCTCCGGAATCCTGGTGGAGCGGGTGGCGATCAATCTGCGGGACACTAAGGCACCGGACAACGGGGGCAGACAGCCCGTGGACGAGGCGGTGCGGGAGGACGGCCCTGCGGCTTATTTCTCCAGCGTCCCTGTGAAGCGGATGGTGGCGGCCATTCGGGAGGCAGGGATTCCCGCCTTCCTCTCCTACAGCGCGGGGACATTCGTCTGCAACGATATCCTGTATTCCCTGCTGCACCTGATTGCCCGGGAGCGTCCCGCCATGAAGGGAGGATTCATCCATGTGCCCTACGCCACGGAGCAGACGGTGGACAAGCCCTCTGGCACGCCGGGGATGGAGCTGGGGACCATTGCCAGGGCGCTGGAGAGGGCGATTGGGGCGGTTGTGGAAGCGATGGCCGAAGAGATAACGGAAAAACGGAATAAATAGAACGGGAAAACAAATAGTAGAAAATAATGAAAAATTTCCAAAATAATACTTGACTTATTGGGACAAAAAGGGTATGATAGTCAGTGTTGCAGGTGATGATAATGTCTGTGACATTGTGTGCGTTTAGCTCAGCTGGATAGAGCGTTTGGCTACGGACCAAAAGGTCGGGGGTTCGAATCCTCTAACGCACGCTGTGATATGCGTATGCGCATGCTTTATGGATGCGTATACGCATATTTTGGTTGAGGCGGCGGGGAAGCCCTGGGTAATGGGCACCTTTTGGCGGGAGGAAATAAGATTGTCAGAAATCATGTATAAGGACAGGCCGAATGCAATAGAGCATTCTGAGATACAGTCAGTGAAAAAATTGTTAAGCAATCAGATCATGACCGTATATCATGGAAACAAGACTGAGAATCTGACACCTAAATTTGGGTCGGGCAATCCGGACAACGATTACGGAAAAGGATTTTATGCCACGCCAAGCATGGAATTGGCCAAAGAATGGGCATGGGGGACTTATACCTCCGGCAAAAAGGGCTATGTACACACCTTTGAACTGAATGCAGAAAGCTTAAAGATACTGAATCTGACAGAACTGGACAGTATACACTGGATTGCAGAGCTGGTATACAATAGAAAGCTGAATATCCAGGACAAGGAAGTGGTACAAGACAATATAAGGATACTTCTCGATAGATACAAATTAGACACAAGCGGCTACGATATCATCATAGGATACAGGGCAAATGACAGTTATTTTGCATATGCTGAAGCATTTGTATCCGGCACGATTTACAAAGACACACTGGAAAAGGCATTGCGGACAGGGGAATTAGGAATACAGGTCTTTCTGAAAAGTGAGAAGGCATTTCAAAGCTTAAAGAAAACAGCGGTAGAGGAAGTGCCGGAGAAGTACAGAGGGTACTTTGTAAAAAGAGATAAAAGCGCGCGTGATACCTATAGGTCATTGCGCACCAATCAGGGAAGCAGAGCGGGAAGACAGACAATCTATGATTTTATACTGTAGACCGCCAGGATTTACAGTGGTGTCCCCGGGAAAGTAGTTGGCTGGCGGTCTACAGTCGGGTTGTACTGCAAATTTAACCGGTGTGCAGTATATATAGGAGTGGGCATGAGAGCGGTATTGGATGGCTTGGAAGATTTCACCTGCTACGATGAATTTTGGCTAAGCAAGGATATGGAAAATATGGGATATTTCTTTGAATATTGCGATATATACTGTAAAGAAATCCTGGAAGATGACAAGATTGTCTTGGATAAGGAAAAGTTCATAGAAGCGTTCATGAAATCGGACTGCCGGGCGCTGATGGAAGTGGGACACCCGACGCTGCTGTCGCAGGCGGCATATGATACAGTCAGGGACTTCATACAGGTAGATAACAACTATGATATAGAGATGTTCCGATTAAAAGGCAGACAGCCTGAATATAAGCATATGCAGTTATATTGGGTAGGCTGGATGTATGCATATATTCATTTTATGAGTAAAGAGCGCAGCAGAACAATCATTGAAAAACTGCCCTTGAAGGAAATGCTGATTGATTACAAGCTAGGCCATGAAATGAGTAAGGAAACATATTATCAAAAGATAGCGTACCTGATCGGCCCTCTCCAATCAGACCCTGCGAATCCTGCCTGACCCGCAGCCAAGCCATATCATGCAAGGAAGCGATGGAATAATGAATGGAAAAGACATATCGGATCTTAATAGTCGAAGACGATAAATCAATATCTGATTTATTATGTATGAACCTTTCCGTCGCGGGATATCATTGCGACGCGGCTGAGGACGGAAAACAGGCGGTGCAGATGATCCATGGGAGCTCCTATGATTTGGCCATACTTGACATCATGCTTCCGGAGATAGACGGCTTTGCATTATATGAACACATGAGCGCAAAGGGCATTCCGGTGATCTATCTCTCGGCAAAAAACGACATTCAGAGCAAAGTAAAGGGATTGAGGATCGGGGCTGAGGATTACCTTACGAAACCTTTTGAAGTGCTTGAGCTGTTGGTGCGGGTGGAAAAAGTGCTGAAGCGCAATGAGTGCAGGCAAAATGTCTACCGGATGGACAATGTCACAATCCATGAAAAGGAGCATATGGTCTTGCTGGACGGAAATCCGGTAGAATTGAAGCCCATGGAATATTCTCTTCTGCTTATGCTTGTAAGGCACCCCAACATGGTATTCTCAAGGGAGCAGCTGCTCCAGGAGGTATGGGGGGATCAGTATTTCGGTGAGACGCGTACAGTCGATAACCACATCGCGATATTGCGCAAAAAATTGAACTGGAGTGAGAAAATCGTAACCGTGCATCGGGTCGGCTACAAATTAGAGGTCAGATAAATGCGTTTGAGAGGAAAAATAATTGCCATCTGCATCGCTGTAGTGGTATCGGTGATGAGCGGAGGCTTCCTCATTATTTTGCGGATACAGGAAAAATCTCTGCGGGATGCGGATGAAGAGAATGCGGAAAAACTGCTTGCCATCTATTGCTCCAATGTAGCTTCCGCAAGCAGTACAGCGGGCGTGGACATGCAGAATACCACCCTGCAGAGCGTGGCGGCATATTATTTCTCCACGTATTCGCGTCTGATAGGGACAGAAGATATTTATTATTCCCTTGTCTTCGATGGAAAGTATCTGTATGATATGTCGCCCTATGATCCATACATGGTATTTAAGGAAGGCGCCCTTCCTGCGCAGGGGGAAGCAGATGTCATCATAAAGCGCGTCCGCGCCGGGAAAGATACGGTGCTCGTGGGCTACTGCCCGTTCCGGCTTTCAGACCAGATTTTTGAAGGCTATATCAGCATGAACGTAAGCGAAACGGAAAATAAAATTCACGGATTGCGTATTTCATGCGTCATCGTGCTTCTGTTCGGCTGTATCATCACGGTAATGGTCACGGTATTGCTGGTACGGCATGTCCTGTCGCCGATAGAGAAACTGACGCAAAACGCCATATCAATCTCAAAGGGCGATTACCATTTACGGACGAATCATAAAAGCAATGATGAGATTGGCATCTTATCGGCTGCTTTTGACAAAATGTCAGAATCCATTGAAGAGAAAATAACACATCTTGATATAGAGCTGCAGAAAAGACAGCTTCTGCTGGGAGCCTTATCCCATGAAATGAAAACGCCCATGACGGCCATCATCGGATATTCGGACAGCCTGATGCGCATGCCCCTGAGCGACGCGCAGAAAGAGGATTGCGCGAAGAAAATATATGACGCCGGAAAGCATACGGAACGCCTTGCGCAGAAAATGATGGAGCTTGTCGGATTATCCGAACCCGGACAGATAGAGAAAACGAACTTTGATGCATCTGAATTCGTGATTGAGCTGAAAGCATTTGTCCCGCCACAGGTTGAAATTACCTGTGAAGTCCAGAGCATATATGGTGATAAAGCATTGCTCCTCAGCATGCTATTGAATTTAGTGGAGAATGGGTTGAGGGCCTCCGATGACAATCCACAGGTCAGAGTCCTGATTAGGGAAAGCGAAAATATTGTTCGGTTCATCGTCTCAGACAGAGGATGCGGCATTGCCCCGGAACAGATTCCGCTCATTATGGAACCTTTTTACAGAGTGGACAAGGCGCGTTCCAGAAAAAGGGGAGGCGCTGGCCTGGGGCTTGCCATCTGTCGGAAAATATGTGAACAGCACGGAGGGACGCTCTCCATATCCAGTGAACCCGGGCAGGGCACTACGGTGACTGCAAGCGCGATGGCCCAGACCATGCCGCTGATAATTACAACTTGATGACACTTTACATACAACTTGAGTAGGACTTTGGTCCGCTCAAGTTGTTATTCTATATATGTAACGATTAAATCTTGCCCAAAAACCGGATAAACGGCATGACTGGCTGTGCTATGCGACTGGCAAGAATTAAATGCCGTTTATATATGGGAAGTGACAAGTTGTAAAGAATGGGGGTATAAGGATGAGGAAAAAGGTACTTGGTGTCACAATGCTGCTTTTGGCTGTCCTAAGCGGGTGCGGCAAAGAGAAGGGGGCGGAATCTCCCTCGAAGAGCTCCTACGGAGATACATTGATTGCGGAAAGCATGGGGGTGCCGGATCGTTATACCTTTGAAAACGTATCGGAGTCCGGTAAAAGCAAGGTTGTGGTGGATGCGGATATCATCGTTCCCGAGGTCTGCGGAGCAGATGTCATAGAAGCCATTCCGGTTACATTCTCAGAAGAAGAAATCCGCGCATTTATTAAGCAGCATACGGGTGATTTTGAATGGTACGATGCGATGACCGGTAAAGCATATTCTGGTCAGGGCTTTACAAAAGAGGCTTTGGGTGAAGATTCGATTGGAATCCAATCTTATTCCATGTTGCTCAACAATAGGGAGGAATTCGACCAGGGAGGCGCATACCGGGAAATAGATGTCAGCTTCTGGCTTGACGAAAAAACAGGGGAAATTGCATATACGCCTGCTTTGACATATACCAATAGCCCTGGAAATCCGGAAATCAGCATCATAGTGCCGCTAAATGAACAGAACATGGCAGACGGCTGCACGATAAGCCTGGAAGAAGCGACTCATTTTGCCGATGCGGAGGCGGAATTCCTTTCGCCTGATTTCACCCTTTTCCAGTATGGACAGATGGCATATGGAGAGGGGCTTGAAAATAGTCCGAGGTACTATGCCTTCAAATACACTCGTGAAATCAATGGGATTCCGGTAAATGCCGATATTGCCCGTGGCGTCGGCGACGGCTCCGGCTATACGGCGGGAACGGAAAGGCTCTGGTTTACTGTAAATGATGCTGGAGTCTGCTGGCTCGGATATTCCGACCCCACACAAAAAGCCGAGGTCGTGGCGGAAAATGTCGCATTGCTCTCCTTTCAGGAGATCATAGATATCTTTGAAAAGGTATCTATGCTAAGCATCAAGCACCTGGAAATTTACGACAACTTAGTAGAGAATGTGATGGATATCAGAGAAATCCGTTTTGGCTATATGGCGGTGAAGCAGTCGGAGAGCATTGGGGGCTACCGCTATCTTCCGGTGTGGGATTTTTACGGGGGACATTGGCCTCTTTATGAAAACGCCACGTTCTATCCGGATACCTTTGACACTCCTGTATTTACGATCAACGCGATAGACGGAACCGTCATAGACCGCGATATGGGGTACTGAATATGAAGGCAATCTTTTCGGACAGCATCCGGCTATGGAGAAATAAATGGTTCTATCTTTCCGGCGCGTTTACGGCGTTCCTGCTCTGGCTTGATCTGGGTGCGGATGTGAATCTTCTGCGATACAGTGAAAAAGAGGAAATCGTCCGCCTGATGACGGAGATTTTAAGCGGAAAGGGAAACCTTCTATCGCTTCCGCTGCTCTCGGTCCTGCCCTGTTCTGCCAGCGTATGTAAGGAAATGAGCACCGGCGCGGCAAGATACGCGGTTTTTTACTGCGGATATGGACGCTATGTGCTCAGCAAGATTACGGCAATCCTTCTGTCTGCCCTGTTATCGCAATTTGCGGGAGTCATGTTATTTGGTGGTATCATATCATGGGCTGCGGGCTTCCCTGTCCTGGCTCCGGCGCCTCTTGTGGCACAGCGGCTGCTGGTTGCGTCCTGCTTTGCCATGTCGGGAAACATCAGCGCGCTTTTGACAAAAGACATTGTATCCGCGTATGCGATTCCCGTTGTATTTGTTTTTGCGCTTTCCATGTTTCGCTGGCGCTTTTTCTTTGACGCCACATATATGGATCCGATGATGTGGTTATCCGCTGAGGGAATTGCGATACCTTTTGCAATCCTGTCTTTTTTATTGCTGACGGCGATTTCCCTGCTGTTGACGACATGGGAGGTACGAAACTATGTGTAAGGCGGATCGAATCTGTAGTTGCGCCCAATGGAATTTATACAGCATGCGGAAAAATCCGCGCATTTTCTGCGGCTTTCTGTTAGGGTTCTGCCTATGCTATTTTCTGATGCAGCGAATCATGGAGTGCTCGGTGCTGTTCCATACCGATATCCAGATCTTTGAGCTGTTCATATGGTGCTTTGCGGATTCCGACAGCATCCTGTTCGTCTCGCTGGCAATATTGCTGTTCCTTTTTCAGGTCCCGCGATTGGATACGCCTGCCTATTATCTGATTTTCAGGAAAGGGAAGATGGATTGGCTTCTGGGACAGGTGCTGACGTCTGTCCTCATAAGCCTTGCCTATACCATGTTCCTTTTGGGCTCGTCCATGCTTCTCGCCCTGGGTGGCAGCAATGTGGTCTGGGGCAACCAATGGAGCGACACGGCCACGACCCTCAGCTTTGCGCCGGAAAATTTCGAGGTGGCGCTTACAGTCGTAAGGAAAACAATAAAATTGACAACGCCATATGATTGCGCCGCAACGATATTTTTCCTGATGGCACAATATATTTTGTTTTTGACGCTGCTCAACCTTATTTTTTCACTGATATCCGGAAAAAAAGCAGGTATCGTCGCGGTGATCGTTGTCAGCCTGTACGCCTATTTGCTGAACCCGGATAAGCTGACAGCTCTGCTTCATGTGCCGGAGGAGGTAAGATATGTGGCAAATGTGATCGCGGCGTGGATTTCGCCCCTGAATCATGCCACCTATGCGATGCACAGATTCGGATATGGAAACTTCCCCAGCATTCTGCAATCGCACATGGTCTTCGGAATCATCAATCTCGGATTGCTGCTCGGCTCCTGTTTCAGCGTGAAAAAAACGGAACGAATCTTTTTAGGAGGCTCTCATGATTAATGCAATAGAAGTAAAGGCGCTCTCAAAATCCTTTGGCAAGGAGAACGTATTGACGGACATCAATATATCATTTGAGACGGGGAAGATCCATGGCATCATAGGGCGCAACGGATCCGGGAAGACGGTTTTCATGAAATGCATCCTGGGATTTTTAAAGCCCACTTCGGGAAGCGTCCGGGTTTTTGGAAGGACCATCGGAAAAGATGTGGATTTTGCGCCCGATACCGGCATGATGATCGAGACGCCCGGATTCATCACCACGGAAAGCGGCAGCAATAATCTGAAATGGCTTTTGGGCCTGAGAGGCAGAAAAGACGTTGATGTCTGTTCCTACATGAATCTGGTGGGCCTTGACGGAAAATCAAAAAAGCATGTCGGAAAATATTCGCTGGGTATGAGGCAGCGGCTGGGCATCGCGCAGGCCATAATGGAGAATCCCAGACTCCTGATCCTGGATGAACCCATGAATGGGCTGGATAACAGAGGGGTGGAAGATATGCGCCGATTATTCGCCACATTAAAGGAGCAGGGAGCGACTATATTGATGTCTTCACACAATCCTCTGGATATTTCTACTTTATGCGATACGGTATGCGAGATGGACAGTGGGAAAATCCTATAGCTTTCCGCTGGTTACTTTTCATGGGGTGGGGAAAGTATAATTGATAATTGTGCAAAACGCTGAAATTAAAAAAATAGTTATCCACTCCAAAGCGGCTGCTTTTGAGGAAATGTGGATATCCATCCACTCCTCTGGAACAGCTGCTTTTCTTTTTGCCAAATCCGGCTGGAATCACCTGGTATTTTCTGCTCCCGGCTCATTTAGTCGGCCATTTTCCCAAGGTTTGACCTGGTAATTCTTACCAAAACCAAAAGTTATCCACAATCGCTTTTTCCCCCGTTTTCTGTTATATTAGACGTATGGAGGGATATGGAATGAAACATGAGAGTCCAGAGACAAGGCTTATCCGTGAACAGAACCGGTACATCCGGATCCTGGAGGAACAGCTGGATGTGTGCAGGGAACAGCTCAAGGCCCAGGAGCAGCTGATTGAGGAGCAGAACCAGGCGCTGGCGCTGTTCGCAGAGGCATTGCGCGAAGAGAGGGAGTAAGGCAGGAGGAGCAGACGCATGAACGACAGGGAATACTTTCTGACAACTTCATTGTCCTATCAGCTGCAGGCCGCCCGCCGTGAGCTTGCGGGCTTCCGGTCAGGGGAGGCCTGGCAGAAGATGCGTGCGGATTACGAGGGGATCATCCGTGAGAAAGACCTTGCCATCAAGAAGCTGCAGAAAGAGCGGGACGAATTCTCTTTTTCCCGCAGGAAGATCACGAAGCAGTGGCTGGACGTGCTGGAAGATGTCCGGAAAGAGTATGAAAAAGAGACGGCGAGGCTGAAGAAAGTCATTGCGGAGCTCCTGGACATGGTCGCGAGCCTGAAGAACCGCAACAGCGAGCTGGATGAAAAGAAGGAAGAAAGCGCTTTCCGATTATTATGATGTCGCGGTGAAGCTGGAGGAGGCGCAGGGACTGATCATGAAGCTCACGGCACAGGTGAACCATAACTATGAGAACTCGTCCCTGCCCTCATCCAAATGCATCGGCCGCAAGAAGATCGTGAACAACAGGGAAAAGACCGGAAAGAAGCCGGGCGGGCAGGCGGGGCATCCCCACCATCCGCGCAGGCCTATGGAGCCGGACCGGGTCGTGGAGATAGCGGCGGAAGAAAGGTTCAGGGACGGTTCAAGATATGTCCCCACCGGGAACATGGTCTCCAGGCAGGCGATAGGGATCTCCATCGTACCGGTGGTCACCGAATACCGTACCGCGGAATTCTACGACAAAAAGAAAGGGAGGAATGTGCATTCCGCATTCCCGTGCGGGGTGACAGACGACGTGAACTATGACGGATCCATGAAAGCGGTCCTCTTCCTCCTCAACAGCAGGTGCAACGTGTCCCTGGAGAAGACGGCACAGTTCGTCCGAGACGTGACGGATGGGGCGGTCTCTCCCTCGGTGGGGATGATAAACGGGCTGTGCCGGGAGTTCTCATCGAAGAGCAGGCAGGAACAGGACAGGCTGTTCGTGGCGCTCCTCGACGCGCCGGTGATGCATGTGGACGGCACAGCGGCAAGGGTCAACGGGAACAATAACAATGTAGCCGTGTGCAGCAACGGCGCGGCGACCATGTATTTCGCAAGAGAGAACAAAGGGCATGCCGGGATCAGGGACACGCCTGTGGAGGCTTTCGGCGGGATCCTGATCCATGACCACGAGGCGTGCTTCTACAGCTATGGCTCCGACCATCAGGAGTGCATGGTGCACATAGAACGCTATTTAAGGGACAGCATAGAGAATGAAAAGGGCCTCACCTGGAACGGACAGATGCTTGCGCTCATACAAGAGATGATACACGAGAACAACACAGCCCCCACGGAGGGGATAGCACAGGAGAAAATCGCCGGGTTCGAGGCACGGTACGATTCCATCGTGCAGACGGCAGCAAAAGAATATGCAGATGCCCCTCCGACGGACTATTACAGGGATGGGTACAACCTGTACCTGCGGATGGTCGAATATAAGCATAACCACCTCCTGTTCCTATCCAATCCCCTTGTGGAGCCCGATAACAACCTCTGTGAGCGGAAAGCCCGGGTACTGAAAGGGAAGATAAACCAGGCAATCTCGCTGAGGAGCTTCCGGCATCTGGAATATTTCTGCGAATGCCTGAGCGTCATAGACCATTTGGCAACAGATGAGACGAATAACCTTTATCAATGCATAAAGGAAATCTTCAAAAGGCCAAAGCCGGGCAAGCCAAAACCAGAAAATAGGGAACTTTCTAATACGGCACTACCTGCGTGAAAAGCAGGAAGAGGGGCTCATGAGAGCCCCCTTTTATCATGTCTTATTTCCCCACCCCATGAAAAGTAACTTCCGCTGGGAATCTTTTGAAAAAACCCGCCCCGGAATATTGATTTTATGCAATAAAGAAAGTATAATGTCATAAGTCGGTGGAAACATAGGAGCAGACATGGAGCAGTTATGGAACAGAAGACCGGGAACCAGCGCTATTGCAGAAAGTGCCTCACCAGGGACATGGTAGGAAAGGAAGAATATTTCCGCTCCCTGCGGGAGTACATCGCGAACCTGGATCCGGACATCAAAGCGGACGAGGCGCTGTACGAGGAAAGGCTCGGGACCTGCAAGGAGTGCGACCTTCTGCTGGAGGGGATGTGCCGTATCTGCGGCTGCTATGTGGAGCTTCGGGCGGTGGTGGCGAAGAACATCTGCCCCAGAAAGAAATGGTAGGAACATGACGAAAAGAGAATTTTTGGAGTCGCTGCGCCTGGCGCTTGGCGGCAAAGTGACCTCCGCGCAGCTTACGGAGAACCTGGAATACTACGAGGATTACATCAATACCGAGACCCGCAAGGGGCGGGAGGAGGGGGAAGTGCTCTCGGAGCTGGGCGACCCGCGGCTCATTGCCCGGACCATCGTGGAGACCGGAGGCGGCAGCAGGCGGGCGTCCGGATATGGAGAGGCGGGCGCGCGGTCTGAGGGCAGCCGGGCCGGGCAGTACGCGGAATACGACGGATACGGGGAGGACAGCGGATGGTTCGGCCGGGAGGCGGACGGGGGATACCAGCCACAGGGGCCCCTGGGCCGGGGCAGGGTCAGCCTGCTTGCCAGGGTTCCCCTCTGGGCGTGGCTGATTCTGGCGCTGTTGGTGGTGGTATTGATCCTGAGCGCCATATTCTCCGTGATCACGGCCCTTCTGCCCATATTGCTGCCTATTTTGGGCGTGCTTTTCCTGGTAAAGGTGTTCCGGGACTGGCTGAATTAAAAAATTGGAAATCACATGCATATTTTTTCAGAAATCCTCTCATACTACTGCTGTAACTGAAAATACGGAACCGCCTGAGACTTACGCTTCCCGGAACCGCGCAACCCACGTTTCCCGGAATCGCAGGGAGAAGGGGATTCCGGCAGAAGCGCCGCAGAGGGCGGCAGGATGTGAGGAAAGAAATGGACAACAATAAGTACAACAACGCCAACAATTCTGAGAACTGCAAGAACAGCCAGAATCAGAACAACAACCAGAACAAGAACCAGAACAACAATCAGAGCAAGAACCAGAACAACAACCAGAGCAAGAACCAGAACAACCAGGACAATAACTACTAAGTCCTTTCTGGCGGCAGGGGCGCTGCACTGCATGGTACAGTGCCCCTGTCTACATAGAAGAGCGGCATGGAAGAGCTGGCAGCATATCAGGATGGAGGCCGCGCAGGGCGCGGGATGAGGGGAGAAATGCGGAAATTTGAATTGATCGTTCCCTGCCACTTTGGCATGGAAGCAGTGCTGAAACGGGAAATCGACGACCTGGGTTACGACATCTCGGAGGTGGTGGACGGCAGGGTGACCTTTCTGGGAGACGAGGAGGCCCTGTGCCGGGCCAACATCTTCCTGCGGAGCGCGGAGCGGGTGCTTATCAAGATCGGCAGCTTCCACGCGGAGACCTTCGAGGAGTTGTTCGAGGGGACGAAGGCCCTCCCCTGGGAGGAATACATACCGGAGGACGGGAGATTCTGGGTGACCAAGGCGGCCAGCGTGAAATCCAGGCTGTTCAGTCCCTCGGATATCCAGTCTGTCGTGAAGAAGGCGATGGTAGAGCGTTTGAAAGGAATCTATCATGTAAACTGGTTCCAGGAGGATGGCGCGGAGTTTCCACTCCGGGTCTTCCTGATGAAGGATCAGGTCACGGTGGGGCTGGACAGCACGGGGGTGTCCCTGCACAAGAGGGGATACCGCAAGCTGGTGGCCCAGGCCCCCATTGCGGAGAACCTGGCGGCGGCCATGATCATGCTGACGCCCTGGAACGGGGAGCGGGTGCTGGTGGACCCTTTCTGCGGCAGCGGCACCATCCCCATCGAGGCGGCCATGATGGCGGCGAACATCGCGCCGGGGATGGAGCGTGACTTCACGGCGGAGGACTGGAGGCATATCGTAGGCAAGGGCCGATGGCAGGATGCCCAGGAGGAGGCCGAGGACCTGGTGAACCTGGAGATAGAGACGGACATACAGGGGTACGACATCGATGACCACATGGTGGAGATCGCCAGGGAGAACGCGAAGCGCGCGGGGGTGGAGAAGCTCATCCATTTCCAGAGGCGGGACGTGGCCCAGTTGAGCCATCCGAAGAAGTACGGCTTTATCATCACCAACCCGCCCTACGGGGAGAGGCTCCACGACAAGGAGGAGATGCCCGCGCTGTACCGGACGATAGGGGAGCGGTTCCGGCTGCTGGATACCTGGAGCATGTACCTGATATCCGCCTACGAGGGCGCGGAGCGGGACATCGGGCGCAAGGCGGACAGGAACCGCAAGATCTACAACGGCATGATGAAGGCCTATTACTACCAGTTCCTGGGGCCCAAGCCGCCCAGGGCGAAGCAGTAGCGGCGGGATTGGAAAAGGGAATGGGGCATAGCTATGGGATATGAGGCCGAAAATGAGTCCGGAAATCGGCGGGAGGCAGAAGGATAAAGACGGAACTGTCGTCCTGATGCAGTGCGGGCAGCCGAATATCCCGATGGCCGGGCAGCACAGGAAAATATGAAGGAATGAAGACAGAAAAACCGTCCTAATGCGGAGCGGGCAGTCTGGCATCTCGATGGCAGGGTAGTGTAGGAAAATATGAAAAGAAGGATAAGAGGATGAAATGGAACGATTGATATTCGCCACGGGAAACGAAGGGAAGATGCGGGAAATCAGGGATATCCTGGCCGATACATATCCGGAGGTCCTCTCCATGAAGGAGGCCGGAATCCGGACGGACATAGCGGAAGACGGGAAGACCTATGAGGAGAACGCCCTGATCAAGGCCAGGGCGGTGGCTGCCCAGGCGGGTGAACTGGTGCTGGCCGACGACTCGGGGCTGGAAATCGACTGGCTGGGAAAGGAGCCGGGGGTCTATTCCGCCAGGTATCTGGGGGAGGATACCTCCTACCGCATCAAGAACGCGGATCTGATCAGGCGGCTGGAGGGCGTTCCGGAGGAGGAGCGCACGGCCAGGTTCGTCTGCGCCATCGCCGCGGTGCTGCCGGACGGCAGGGAGCTGACGGTGCGCGCCACGATAGAGGGGCGCATCGGCTATGAGGAGAAGGGGGCAAACGGCTTCGGGTACGACCCTATCTTCTATGTGCCGGAGCTGGGAAAGACCACGGCGGAGCTGACGGAGGCGGAGAAGAACCTGGTGAGCCACAGGGGCAAGGCGCTGCGGCTGATGAAAGAGGAGCTGGCGAAGCTATGAAGGTGCTGATAGTCAGTGATACCCACAGGAAGAACGACAATTATTTCAAGGCCCTGGAGCTTGTGAAGCCGGATCTGGTGATCCACTGCGGGGATGCGGAAGGGGCTGAGTACGTCCTGACCAATGCGACGGACTGCCCCGTGCAGATCGTGCTTGGGAACAATGATTTCTTCTCCTATCTGCCCAAAGAGCTGGAACTGGAGCTGGGTTCCTTTCGGGTATGGGTGACCCACGGGCATAACTACTATGTGTCCATGGGGAGCGAGGTCATCAGGAGGGAGGCCAGGGCCAGGGGCTTCGACATCGTGATGTACGGGCATACCCATAAGCCCGTGGTGGACAGGCGGGACAGCGTCATAGCGGTGAACCCGGGCAGCCTGTCCTACCCCAGGCAGGAGGGGCGCAGGCCCTCCTATATCGTCATGGAGGTGGAGGGGGAAAAGGCGGATTTTACCATCGGATATCTGTAAATCCCTTGACAGGAAAGTCGGTTTTGGGATATAATAGGAACGTTGCAGGAGCTGTGCCGCTGGATGCGGGGCAGAGGTCTGCGGCATCTCGGGGTGTGGCTCAGCTTGGCTAGAGCGCCTGGTTTGGGACCAGGAAGTCGCAGGTTCGAATCCTGTCACCCCGATTGACGTATTATAGCCGCAAATCTGAGATTTTTCAGTAAAATCAAGGATTTGCGGCTATTTTTTTGTTCTTTTATAACATCAATTTATGATGTATTTATGGTATTTATATAAAATCTTGTCATGAATCTTGTCATGGGGCCTTGTTTATATGCACCACATCACCATCTAAGACGGGAACCGGTTTACGACTTCGGAGTATTCCTTTATTGTCCGGGGGAAAGCACGTTCCTCTTCATGTCCACATAGCTTTCTGGAACAGGGAGGTGAGACAATGGCAATACCAAACTATATAGTCAAAAAGATTGAAAGACATAACGCCTTAGTAGAAAAAGCCGCAAAGTTGGAATCCGAAATTGATGAATGGTATGCAAAGCAGTTAGAAAAACATAAAGATATCGTTTCAGAATTCTGCGATGAAAATTTTGCAGATATCAAATGCGATATGACGGCTACATATATATCTGCGGGGAATATGCTTTATAACCTTGATAGGATAGAACGATAACCTGGGACGCGCCAGGAGAAAGAAGGGAAGATATGTTAGACGATGCATGGGAAGGTGGATTTGTTACAGTGTTTCCGATAGGTGACTACAAAGATAATCTGCCGCAAGATTTTCCGACATGGAAAGAAGCCGAAAAAATACGGCAATGAGAAATTTGGAAAAGGAAATTACGTCATAGAAACACCATTTTAATTTCGCCCCGCCCCTGCGGGGATGACAACGGAATGGCATCAAGGCTTGCCGGTTTAGCCGTAGCATCAACGCAAGCAAGCCATTGGCACCACAGAAAACACGCAAAGCACATTGACAGCACATTGACAATCGAATAAAGGCTTTACACCTGGGGCATGGATTGTTATAATA
>NZ_CAJUCP010000069.1 GCF_910585425.1 uncultured Acetatifactor sp.
ATCTGGTTTACTGGCCATATAACCTTACCGACCCATTTGCTGACTAACACCAAAATCATAATCGCAAAGGCTGTAAACTGTTTGGTGACGGAAGCAACCGTAAATCTTGTCTCCATTGTATTTTTAATGCCAAACTCAATATTTGAATATCCACGACAAGTTTCATATAGAATCCTTCCATTCTGTATAATTCTTACAACGCCAGAAAAATCCCAATCGTCCATTTCTGCGGTAATATAGCTATCCAAACTTTTTTGAATTTCATTTTCCATTTCTGCCCTCTCAAATCATTCTGCTTTTCATATAGGATGTTGTGGCGGCAATCCCCCAGGACTGCCGCCACAACACACACAGCTATTTACATCTTATTGGGATTATCCGGCCTTTCGCGCCCAAATGATGGCCCGATCCGTTGTCTCGCTTATCAAATGTCCCTGATAATCGCCGCACTCCCGCTCAATCACGAATCCCGCTTCCTCCAGCCACTTATGTACCTGCTCAAGCGGCGCAAAGTGCTTCTCCGATGGAATTTCCTGCACCAGAGCGCTTCCGTCCGCGAGCCTCATGTCGAACCTGCGTACAAACCTGGCCACTCCGCTCTCCGCATCATAAGTGTTGTCCAGCAATGCCATTTTTCCGAAATTCCCGTGGCTGTCAGTGCCTTCCCATATCAGATTCGCCTCGGGATTATGGAACCATTTCTCCGGATATTGCGTGTATGCATAATCCACAAAAACGTGGCCGCCCACGGCTAACGCATCCGCAGACTTCTGAATCATCAACTTCTGGGCTCGTTCATAATCCATATCAGACACGATGTTGAACAGGAAATTAGCACCTAAAATTATGACGTCATATCCAGTCCCCCAGTCGTCATAAACCACATCCGCCTTATGCCATTTTATCTTTTCATCGGCGGTTTTTCGCGCGATTTTTTCCAACATATGTTCATCAAAATCAAGCCCGGTCGCATCATGCCCCGCTTTTGCCACAGGAACCAGGAAACGCCCGCTGCCACAGGCGATTTCCAAGACTTTTTTCGGTGCCGTACCCATAAGCTTTAATGCAAATTCAGCATCGTCTGTATAGGTTTCGTTCAAATCGTACATGTCGGCATTCCATTGCGCTATTATGTCCTTTTCGTTATACATTTTTCCTCCGATTACAGTGCAGGAGGGTTATAGTATAGTCGCCCTCCTGTTCGATTTGTACTGGTCATATCCTGATTTCCTCATCTCTATCATCCCTTTCTGTATCTATTTGAAATATGCGGCACATCCTACTTCATCGCATATGTTCATTCGGTCATATTTTCTATTGCCTAGTTTCCGCTATTCCTTTCCCTCACTGTCTATAATCACTTTCATTTCATCAACGATTTGCCGAACACTTTTGTTGTCTGTATTGATAACACAATCGCTTTCATATGGTTTCAGATGCAGCCAGAAAAAAGAGCATTCATTTGCATCTCCACGCTTTTTATGGCGTTCACGCAAGGTTTCCTCCGAGCAGGTCAGGGTAATGCCAATGACAGAGTAATCTTTTGCCGTTATATCTTTTAATATCGCTTCACGGATTGTTTTATCCACCACAACCACCGACGAAAAAAAGACATAATCGAAACCGGAGTTCAAATATGTGGATAGCGCAAATGACATTGTTTTGTCGCCATTCCGCAATCTGGAATCGTCAACCGAAAACGGATTGACGCACCATGCCCAATCCCCGTCAAAAAAGGCGCTGTTTTCATAAGAAGTGAAAAGTTCCTGCGTCACTGTCGTCTTCCCCACACAGGGGGAGCCTGCTACTATAATCAATTTTTGTTTTGGCATCTCTATTCCTTCCCTCAATCCTTCGATACGCTGCGGAGATATGTCTGATTATACCACTTTTATATCCAATTTTCCAGCAGAAAGACTGATGTTTCCTGATATGTTTTTGTTGCAGTGTTATCTGAAGTTTGTTAGAATATGAGCTGTACATTTCAATCGAAAGATGATCGGAGGTTAGCAGTAGAATTGGACTTTCCATTAATGAGAATCCGGCCGTATATACCGGACAAAGATTATGAATATTTATCAAAATGGATTGATGACGAAAGAACGCATGCCTTTTGGTGCGCAAATCTTTTGCCCTATCCCATGACACCAAAATCATTCCATGAATTATTAGCGAAAAATTCAATGGACTGGACAGACAGTGCTTATGTAGCAACCGAAAATAACGGACAGGCAGTGGGCTTCTTCTGTTATTCCGTCAATACAGAAGATAATACCGGTTTTCTGAAATTCGTAATTGTGGATAAAACAAAACGCGGAAAAGGTTACGGAAAAGAAATGCTGAATCTGGCTCTGCAATATGCCTTCCAGATAACCCGCGCAAAAGCGGTTCAACTGAATGTTTTCCATGAAAACGCATCGGCGAGACACTGTTATGAAAAAGTCGGCTTTGTTGAAAGAAAAATGGATAAAGGTGTATTCTCATATAAGGACGAGTCCTGGAGCAGATGCAACATGATAATTTCAGGGGATATGGATCGCAATGTTCTATGACCTGTTTCGCAGCCGGGATTGAGGGCGTAAAATATGCTCATAGGACATCAGAATCGCCAGGAGGATACAGATATGCGAGAGGAAGAGAAAATCAGAGCCGGAATTCTATTGTACCCTGCAGAGTGATACGTGCGCTTACCGAGGCGGACAGCATGCGGCATCGGCCGCATATCCTGGCGGATAATTCTGTCCTGGAATGAAGGGGGGGCAAAAACGCCCCCTTCGGTTATTCCTGCCGTACTCTGTCCTGGTTCCCGAAGCAATCAAGATTCAATCCCTCTCCGATACATGAAATTATATCGTGGTGATTAAATCCAATCAGCCATTGATATTTTTTGGAAACAATATAATAATCTGACCAGCCATTGTCTAAAAAGGCAGTATGGTTCAGCAGATCAAGGGCTTTTATCAATTCAGGTATATAGCTTTCAAATATCCAGAATTCTTCTCCCCCATGCCAGTCCCTGCCACCCTTGTCAATCAGAAAATAGACCATTTTATTTTCTTCTTTTATAATTTGAGTCAGCAGATAAAACCAGGTCGAAGAATCAACCGCATAGCATCCGAGAAGCTCTTTCATGCTTTTGGGACTATAGCCATTGGTATTTGCCCAATGCAGACCATTTTTCCATATTTTTGTCTTATCCGCATATTTTTCTGCAATCTTCTGATATATATTTTCCCACTGATTTCCTCTGACTTTACGAAAGCGTTCTCTCGATATGCCGCATTGCGTTACCACTTCCTGTTCCAATCGAAATATGTCGCTTTTTTTATCTGATTTCATAATTCCCCCGATACTTCATAGGTAACCTTCAAGATTGCTATCATGTCCCAAACGGGCAAGCAACCATGCAAAGACCGCAGGCATTTTTTCTTCCATGTGTATTAAGATATACACTCCTTTTTTCGTTACATAACCTGTAATCTATTATATCACTCCTCAACGAGTTGATATTCCATTGTACATTATGTAACGCTTTATGGGGACAAACATCAATACATTTTTTGCAGTTTTCAGGACAATTACTCTTCAATATTTTGTTACCATAAACAAATATCTCATTTATTAAGATTACGGATAGTCTTACCCTTGGTCCATATTGTTTTGTAATAACAACATCGTTTTTTCCAATCCAACCCAATCCGGCATTTACTGCCGCAAACTTAAAAGAAAAAGGGGCAGTCAAATCCATCTCGTTATTTTGTGCTACGGGCGGAATATAATATTTCACGTTATATCCATCAAGCATTTTTTGCAGTTGTGTTAAAATTTTTTCCAATACTTTTTTTGCATCTTGAATGCTCTTTTCAAACTTTTCTTCAGAATATGTTTCGATTGTAAGTTGTTCCCCATAAGGTACTGCAAAGACTAAAGCAGATTTATATGTACTTGCATATTCGCTATACGTAATATCTGTAAATCCATAAATAACTTCGGGATATTCTAAAAATATATCTTGAATATTTTTTTCAACCATGTAAACTACCTCTCATACCCCCATGCTTGTCCTCATTAAAGGAAAAGTCCTCCACCTTACGGCGAAGGACTATACAATCCCATTTCGTCACTCAAATTCTATGGTCGAAGGCGGTTTCGGACTCATGTCGTAACAAACCCGATTCACAGTCTCCACCTCAGCCAGAATCCGGTTCGTGATCCGCTCCAGCACCTCCCAGTCCACCTTCTCCACGGAGGCCGTCATGGCGTCCACCGTATTTATGGCCCGGATGATCACCATGTACTCGAATACCCTCGCGTTATTCTTCATGCCCACGGACTTGAAATCCGGCACCACCGTAAAATACTGCCACACCTTCTTATCCAGACCGGCCCTGGCGAACTCCTCCCGCAGGATGGCATCAGACTCCCGTACGGCCTCCAGCCTGTCCCTGGTAATGGCCCCCAGGCATCTCACGCCCAGGCCGGGCCCCGGGAATGGCTGACGGTACACCATGTCATGGGGCAGCCCCAGCTCCACGCCGCAGGCCCGCACCTCATCCTTGAACAACTGCTTCAGGGGCTCCACCAGCTCGAATTCCAGATCCTCCGGCAGGCCTCCCACATTGTGGTGGGACTTCACCATCTTCGCCGTCTTCGTGCCGCTCTCGATGATGTCGGGATAGATGGTCCCCTGTCCCAGAAAGTCGATTCCGTCCAGCTTCCTGGCCTCTTCCTCAAAGACGCGGATGAATTCCCCGCCGATAATCTTCCGCTTCTGCTCCGGATCCGCCACGCCGGCCAGTTTCCCCAGGAAGCGCTCCACGGCATCCACGTAGATCAGGTTGGCATGGAGCTCGTCCCGGAACACCTTCACCACGCTCTCCGACTCGTTCTTGCGCATCAGGCCGTGGTTCACATGGACACAGGTAAGCTGCTCCCCGATGGCCCTGATCAGCATGGCGGCCACGACGGAGGAGTCCACGCCGCCGGACAGGGCCAGCAGCACCTTCCTGTCGCCCACCTGCTGCCGAATCAGCTCTACCTGATCCTCGATGAAATTCTTCATGTTCCAGTTCGCTTCCGCCTTGCAGTCCCGGAACAGGAACTTCTCCAGGGCCTCCCGCTCCGGCAGGGCCTCCAGGCGCACTTCGCATCCGGACTGGGGATAATCCACGGAAATCATGGGATAGCCCAGCTCATAAATCTCCGGGCGCACCTCCACCGCCTGTCCGTCCACGATGCGGTTCTCGCCGCCGTTCAAAATGATGCCCTTCACATTGGGCAGGGCCTGCAGCTCCTCCACGGTGATGTCGTGGGGATGGATCTCGCTGTATACGCCCAGGGCGCGGATGTCCCTGGCAAGGACCGTGTTCTGGGTGCTGCCCAGGTCAAGAATGACGATTAAATCCTGCTTCATTGATGGTATTCTCCTTCTCTTTTCTTTTGGGGCCTGTTCCTTTCCATACTATTCATGATACCTTAGGAATCTGCGGTTTGCAAGGCTTATTTTGCCATGGCTTGCTTTGCCATCACCACCTGACGTTCCACCTCTCCGCATATTCCCCGGACAGCTCCTCATGCTTCACGTCCCTCTCCATTTCCTCCTCCGCCTCCTGTCTCCTGCCCAGGAGCAGGCAAAATTCCCGGTCGTCGAAGGGCAGCTCCACCCAGTCGTCCTTCCATGCGGACAGATAGGCGGCATTGCCGATCGTCAGCCCCCGTATCCCCTCCCGGCCCGGCGCAATCAGCTCCTCTCCCCGGAGCACGGCATCCGTGAAGTTCTGCAGGATCTCCAGATGTCCCCCGCCGGGCTCCTCCTCTTCCATGGTCCGGCAGTTCACCTTCTCCTGGGGCATGCCCTCCCTGGAAGCATAACAGATCTCCCGCTCGTCCCGCTCCAGCAGGTACAGCTTCAGACAGCCGTTCTCCACCACGGCCTTGCCCAGGGTGCCGCTGATCTCCATCCGGTTGGTGCCGGGATACTCCCCGGTGGATGTGATGAACACCGCGCTGGCGCCGCTCTCGTACTCCGCGTAGATGGTGGCGTCGTCCTCCACCTGAATCCGATGGTAATGCCCCTCCCTGCAGAACGCCCGCAGCCTCACCGGCATCCCCATGATCCACTGCCAGATGTCCAGGTTGTGGGGGCACTGGTTCAGCAGCACGCCGCCTCCCTCCCCGTTCCAGGTGGCCCGCCAGTCGCCGGAATCATAGTAGGCCTGCGTCCGATACCAGTTGTTGATGATCCAGACGAAGCGCTTGATCTCCCCCAGCGCCCCCTCCTGTACCAGGTCATGGAGCTTCCTGAATAGCTGGTTGGTCCGCTGATTGTACATGATGCCGAACACGGCCCCGCTCTCCTCCGCCTGCCGGTTCATGGCAGCCACGCTGGCCCTGTCCACCCCTGCCGGTTTCTCCGTCAGCACATGGAGCTTCCTCCGGAAAGCCTCCCCGGCGATCACCGGGTGGAGCCTGTGGGGCGTGGCGATCAGCACGGCATCCACTTCCCCGCTGTCCAGAAGCGCCTCGTAGTCCCCGTACAGGGATACGCCCGCAAGGCGCCCGGCCGCCCAGCCCAGGCGCTCCTCCCGGCAGTCGCACACCGCCGCCAGCGCCGCGCCCCTCACCCTGCCCTCAAAAAGCTGCACCGCGTGGGCGCTTCCCATATTCCCGATTCCCACTACCCCAAACCGCAAAGCCTCCATGTCCTTCCCTCCCTCTGTGCATCAGAAACGCGTTCTAATCTTAACGTTTTATCGAATCCTCTGTTTCTTTGCCGAAGCCCGTCAGCATGTCAGAAAATCTTCTCCAAAAGCTTGATATATTCGCTGATCAAGTCGCTGGTCTTCTCCGCGTAGATCGTCTCCTTCGCCAGCGCCACATTGTCCGTGATGACATTGTCCACGTTCAGCTCCACCATCCTGCGGATGCCGGACTGGGTGTTCACGGTCCAGGCGAACAGTTGCTTTCCCTGTCCATGGACCCTGTCCACCAGGTTCTCCGTCACATTGGCCGCCTCCACGCTGAAATGGTCTGCCGCCTCCAAATCCGTGATATTCCCGTAGGCCAGGCTCATGACATAGACCGTCACGACTTCCGGATTGTAGTCCTTCACCCGCTCCAGCACGCCGTAGACCTGGGAAGTAATCACGCACTGGTCCAGAAAGTCATATTCCGCCACGATGTCCACCACGCTTTTCTCGAAATCCGTCTCATGGCCGGTGGGCTTCAGCTCGATGTTCAGCTTGATCAGGTTCTCCCTGGCGAACTCCACCACCTGACGCAGCAATGGAATCCCCTCCCCGGCATGCTCCGGCCCGAAGAAGCTCCCCGCGTCCAGCCCCGCCACCTCCTCCCAGGTAAGCTCCCAGGTATTTCTATTCAGGCCTGTAGTACGCTTGAAATTGGTGTCATGGATGACGATGATCTCCCCGTCCTTTGTCTGCTGCACGTCCAGCTCGATCCAGTCCGCCCCCAGCTCCCCTGCGCCCCGGAAGGCGCTCATGGTGTTTTCCGGATAGTCCGCGGACGCCCCTCTGTGGGCGGTGACCTCAGTGATCCGGGCATACTCGATGTTCAGGTTGTATTTTCCCAGATGCAGCCCATAGGTGAATATCGTCCCCAGGACCACGGCGGCCAGGAACATTCCGAAGCAGGCGGCCCGGACGCGGGATTTCTCCCTGCCCTTCCCCTTTCCCTCCATCAGCCTGGGGCTGCGGATCTCCTCGCCCCGCTCCTGTTTGTGGGCATAGAACAGGACGCTGATGCCCGCATAGCTAAAGGGCATGGACAGGGACATGAACACCGCCGCGGACAGGGCGATGAACATCCAGATGATGGTGGACACGAGGCTGCCCAGCAGGGCGGATTGCTCCAGCATGCCGTCCACCGCCATGATCAGCGCGATCCCTATCAGGACGCAGCCCAGAAATCCCATGGATATCACCGCCTGCATGGCCACCAGGGAGAGCATGTCCCGGACATGTCTCCCCGCCCCCAGACGGCGGCTGCGCTTCCTGGCTTCCCTGAAGGGGAGATCCTCCAGTACCAGAAAATGCAGCGAGTAGAGCCAGTATGACAACAGCACTGCCAGCAGGGCCACTGCCGCGGCACAGAGCACGGGCAGAAACCGGTTCTGCCCGATATAATCCTGGATGAAGCCGGGCACCTGGATGGTAGAAATCACGCCCGATGCCAGGCCCAGGTTCAGAAAGGGTATGAGGAATAAAATCAGGAACGCCAGAGAAAGGCTGCGGGGGCGGAGCATCCCCATGCACTTACGGGCAGAGACGCGGAGCACCTCCGGCAGACAGGCCTTACGGTTCTGCCAGGACTGATCCAGCAGGATGATCACCGTGGCGATGTCGAACATGGTGTAGGCCGTCATGACCAGGAGAAGGACAAGCAAGGACAACAGGGTCAGCGGGTGGACGGCGAAGGACAGCACGTTCTCCACCGTCAGATACCTGTACCCCGTCATCTTCATGACCAGGCGAAAGCTGCCAGAGAACAGCGGCACGGCCACCAGGAACGTCAGCAGCTTGAAGACGATCTCGAATTCCGCCAGCGCCCTCCGGTTCCGGTTCACCAGCCTCCCCAGTTGTCCTATTTTCCCCATCCTCTTCGCCCTCGCCATGCCTTCCCGTGTCCGCTTCGCGGATCCTGTGATCCGATAAGACAATTATCGGCGAATCCGGCGGAAAAGTCAATAACGAGTAAATTTTAGCATTCAGGCGCTGCCGGGAAAATACTGCATCCGCCCGCCAGCGCCTCATTCATGCCTGAATCTATCATGTTATCCTACATAACGCCAGAATTTACCGTACTGCACTGTTTGAACGTATATGGCCGGCGTTATGTAGTCGGATCACTCGGAAATCCTGACTGTTAATCAGCATAAATCATACTTTATCACGTCCATGCTCACGGTCCCGTCCGCGATGAAGGAAATCCCCTCCGCCTCCTGCTCCGTGTACAGCACGGCGGTAAGGACCTGCTCCCCGTCGTTGACAAAGACCTCCGCGCTGAACCGATCCAGGACAATCCGCAGCTTCAGCTCCCCGGCCCGGTGGTTCACCAGGCTGCGCCGCTGGTGGATGATGGCCCTCCTGGAGCCGGAGAACTTCCTGTCTATCTTCAGCACCGACTCCGCAGGGCGGAAGCTTAGGGAGGTGTAGCAGGATTCGTTCTGGGCGAAGCGGACCGCGAACTTCCGGTACAGGTCGCAGCCCTCGGCGGGGCGGACAGTGAGCTCCATGTCTATCCTGCGGCCGCTGACTCCCTCCAGCTTCGCCAGGCCGGAGACTGTGACATCCGTGTAGGCGACCTGGCCGGAGCGCATCTGCTCCAGCTCCCGAACCGGCTTCTGGTACAGGCGGCCGTTCTTTATGGACAGCTCCCTGGGCAGGCTCATCTGGCCGAACCAGGCCTCCTCCTGCTTCCTCCTGTGGTTGCAGGTGTCCCAGTTCTGCATCCATCCAATCATCACCCGGCGGCCGTCCGGTGTCAGGATTGTCTGGGGAGCATAGAAGTCGATTCCGTAGTCAACCGACTGGTCTGTCTCCTCCGTGAACTCTTCCTTCTCCCTGTCATAGTCCCCAATCAGGCACAGCGTCCCGTTGCCGTTGTGGTACTCGAAGCCGGAGGGGAGCATGTCCTGGGGGCTGGTGAGCAGCACCCACTTCCCGTCCAGGGGGAAGAAGTCGGGACATTCCCACATCTTTCCGAAGCGGTTCCCGTTTTCTGCCAGTTTCTTCACGTAATTCCATTTGAATCCATCCGGGCTGGCATACAGCAGAATCTGGCCGCTGCCGTCCGCGGGCCTGTTGCCGATGGCGCAGCGGTAGGAGCCGTCCTCCTCCCGCCACATTTTGGGATCCCTAAAATCGTTCCTGCTGCCGCCCTCCGGCACGTCCCCCTCGTCCAGGACGGGGTTGCCCTCGTATTTCACGTAGTCCGTGCCGTCCCCCACGGCCAGGCACTGGGTCTGCACCTCATGGCAGCTCCCGTCCGCCTGCCGCTCCTTCACCACTCCCGTGTACATCAGCAGCTGCCTGCCGTCCGGCAGGGTCAACGCGCTTCCGGAGAAGCATCCGTCCCTGTCGTAGATTTCATCGGGGGCCAGCGCCGCGGGCAGGTATTCCCAGTGCAGGAGATCCTCGCTCACCGCGTGGCCCCAGTGCATAGGGCCCCAGTGGGAGTCATAGGGGTGGTACTGGTAGAACATGTGGTATTTCCCGTCATGCCAGGAGAACCCGTTGGGATCGTTCATCCATCCCACCCGGGGAGAGAGGTGGAACTCCGGCCTCTCCTCCTTCCGTATCGCCTTCTCGAAGGTCTCCTCATATTTGCGCGCTTCCCATAGTGTCTGACTTGTCATATCTGATTCCGTGCCCCTTTTTTGTTCTATGATTTCCCCGCAGAGCGGCAGCGAGCCGAAAATGGCCCAGCCGTCCTGCGTAAAACACTTTTTCCTTACTCCAGTATGCCACTTAATTCCGGATTCCGCAACAGCTTTCCAGAGCACTGCCAGCTTACTCAGCCGCTGTCTTCCCGCAGTAGCGGTCATAGGCGTCCTGATATACCTTCAGCAGCTTATCCATGCCGCATTTTTTCCGCAGATGCTCGATATAGGCCTCCCACTCCGCGTCCGTGGGGCCGCCGTTCTTGATCCACAGGCCCTCCTGCTCCGACACGGCGCTCTCGAAGTCCGCCCTGTACCAGTCGATGTCGTCCAGCTCCCTGCCGGTGAACACACAGTCCACCGGGTAGGTGGCGGTATCCGACACGTAGGGCATCCAATACTCGTACAGATCCGTCAGCCGCTCGATGGCCCTGTCCTCCATCTTGAAGGTGGTCAGGTAATAGTCGCTGAGGATCAGCTTCGGCCCGAACACCTCGTATTCGCCCTTCAGCTCTCCGGAGCCCTTTCCGTACTTCTCCCGGCTCTCCTCGTCCGAGATGCTCAGCCATACGCCGTCCTGGTCCTGCTCGGTAAAGTAGGTGCCGATGGGGCCGTACTGGAGCTGCATGACGGTTTCGGGTGCATACCACATGTCAAAGAACTTCAGCAGGTTGGCGGGGCTCTTGCATTTCTTGGTGATGTTGAGCTGTCCGCTGTTGATGCCGCCTCCGGTGCGGACGGTCACGTTGTGGGTGCCGTCAGGGCCGTCCAGGACGGGCAGGAACACATAGTCCCCGGCGTAATCCCCCATCAGCTCCTCGATGTACCACCAGGTGGACACGCCCACATAGCCCTGGGAGCACTTTGCTATCAGCTGGGTGGAATCCTGGCTGAACATCTCCACGTCCATCAGCCCCTCCGCGTACCAGTCGTGGAAATAGGTCACCGCGTCCCGGTAGGCGTCCGTCACGCTCATGAACTCCACGGTTCCGTCACTGTTCAGCACCAGGTCGTTGCACACATCGTTGGGCCAGTTGGTAAAGCCGAAGCCCGCGTAGAAGATGTTCTGCCCCCAGCACCACTGGTCGAAGCCCGTGCTCATGGGGATGGTGCTGCCCGGCGCGTTGCCGTAATATCTGGCGCTCATGTCATTGTCCCGGAAGGCCTTCAGGGCAGCGTGGAGCTCCTCCAGGGTGGTGGGCACCTCCAGCCCCAGGTCGTCCAGCCATGCCTTGTTGATCATGGAAAACTGGGGGATGGAGTAGATGCTGTAGTCCTCCGGGGCTCCGATGCCGCCGGTGCCCATGCGCTCCCCTGCGGGCAGGCCGTAGATATAGCCGTCGTCCATGGTGATGGCGCTGCGGATGTCCGGGTTCTCCTCCAAGATCTTCGCCAGGTTGGGCATGTACTCCTCCGTCAGGTAAGGGGTCAGGTCGATGAAGGTGCCGTCGTCCCCGTAGCGGGAGATGTCGTAATTGCTGAATCCCACGCCCATGAACGCGTCCGGGAGCTCATCGCCCGCGATGCGGATGTTGACCTGCTCTCCCAGGGACTCGCTCATAGTGGTCCATTCTATGCCGATCCCGGCATCGGCCTGGAGCCGGTTCAGCACCTGATTGCCGTCATAGCCCGGGCTCAGCGCGCCCTGGCCGCCCATGATGGCGAACTGCGTCTGGGTGGTATCCGGGTTGGCCACCCCCTTTTCATGGTGTCCGTAATCCTTATTCCCACAGGCTGCCGTGGTCAGCGCCAGGCCCATGGCCAGCACGCAGGGCACAAGCCTTTTCCCGCAGCCGTGTATTTTCCGCTTTGTCATGCTTTTACCTCCTGATTTAAAGCCGCCGCGCGACGGCACGATTTTCGTATCCGGCAATTTGTGCCGTCCTTGGCTGAATCTATCTCCATCATCCTTTCACAGCGCCCGCCATGAATCCTTTTTCAAAGTATTTCTGCACGAAGGGATAAATCGCCAGCATGGGAGCCGCCGCTATGATAATGGAAGAAAACTTGATCATCTCCGTCATCCTGTTCAGCTCCGCGAACCCTCCGGAGATGGTGCTGGCCTGGCTGGCGCTGGCCGAGCTCTTGATCAGGATGTTGCGCAGCACCAGAGGCAGCGGGGCCCTGCTGGGGGAGGGCAGGTAGATCATGGCCGTGAACCAGTCGTTCCAATATGCCACCATGCTGAACACCACCATCACCGCCATGATGGAGCGGCTCAGGGGCACCACAATCTTAATAAAGGTGGCCCATTTGGAAGCGCCGTCGATGTCCGCTGCCTCCGTCATCTCCTTGGGAATGTTGTTCTCAAAGAAATTCCGCACGATGATCATGTTCCCCACGCCCACGCCGCCCGGCAGGAACAGGGACCAGATATTGTTGATCAGCCCGGTCTGCTTCACCACCAGGTAGGTGGGCACCATGCCGCCTCCGAAGTACATGGTGACGATGAAGAAGATGCTCAGCCACCTCCTGCCGGGCAGGGTCTTCACGCTCAGGGGGTAAGCCGCCAGGTAGAGCACCACCACGGAGAACACGGTTCCGATGACGGTATATTTGAAACTGTTCAGCAATCCCGTCAGGATGCTGGCATCGGCGAACACCGCCCTGTAGCCCTCCAGGGTGAGCTGGCTGGGCAGGAGGAAGGTCTTGCCCGCGTACACATCGTAAGGATCCGACACGGACGCTATGAGTACATAATACAATGGGTATGCCACCAAAAACAGGAAGATGGAACAGAGCGCTACCAGAATGATGTCGCTGCTCCTCTCTGAAAGTCCTGTCAGCTTTCCGTATTTCACATTTGCTTTCATGCTGCCGCACCTCCTAAAATTTTTGCGTTCCTATCGAGAGACACCGATTAGATAAAGCTCGTGTCTTCGGAAATCTTGCCAGCCATCTTGTTCACCAGAATCAACAGGATGATGTTGATGATGGTATTGAACAGACCCACCGCCGTGGAATAACTGTACTTGGCGTTTTCGATACCCTGCTGGTACACGTAGACGGCGATGACGTCGCTGGTGGCCTTGTTCAGGTTCGTCTGGAGCAGCCACACCTTCTCGAAGCCCACGTTCATCAGGCCGCCTGCGCTCATGATTAGGTTCAGCACCATCACGGACTTCAACGCCGGCACATCGATGTTCCAGATCCGCTGGAACATGGACGCTCCGTCCACCTTGGCCGCCTCATAGAGGGAGGTGTCCACATTGGCCAGGGTCGCCATGTAGACGATGATGCCCCAGCCCGCGTCCTGCCAGATGCCGGAGGCGATGTAGATGGTGCGGAAGGCGGAGGACTCGGTGAGGAAGTCGATGGACGTCCCCGCTATCAGGTTCAGAAGTCCGCCGGAGGGGCTTAAGAAAATCTTGATCATGCCGCAGACCACCATGACGGAGATGAAATGGGGCGCGTACAGCACGGTCTGGGTGATGCGCTTGAACCGCTGGAACCTTACCTGGTTCAGCATCAGGGCCAGAATGATGGGGATCGGGAAGCTCCAGAGCAGGCTGAAGAGGCTCAAAAGTACCGTGTTCTTCATCATGCGGCCAAAGGTGGGTGCGCTGAAGAACCGCTGGAACCATTCCAGTCCCACCCATTCGCTGCCGGAGAAGCCCCGGCTGGCCTTGTAGTCCCGGAACGCGATCTGGATGCCGTACATGGGTATGTACTTATAGATGAGAGTCAGTATCACGGGAATGGCCAGCATGGCGTACAATTGCCAGTGATCCCGGAGACGTTTTTTCAGCGGCCTTTCCACCATCACCGCCGGCCTTGCGGCAGCCGACTTGTTCTTGTTCATAGTTCTCTCCTTTCCGTTACAAGGGACTCAGCTTCCGGCGTCCCAAGTCAGAGGGCTCTAGTGCCCGGTGTGTTTTACTGCCTCACGGTGCGCGCCATTCGTGAAACGTTATATTTGCGTTATCATCACAATAGCACTCTTTTTATTTTCAGTCAATACTTTGTTTATGTTTTTTTATTATTTCTTAGTCAATTCGTCTTTTTGCATAATTTATAGTGTCAATAATTGGCTATTATGCACATATATTTTCCACATAACGTTTCATATAACGTTTCGTAAACATACTATCTATTTCTCTTTACAGATTCTGATTTCTGGATTATAATGGGGAAAAGAGAAAAAACAGAGTTGTTTTTCGGAAAATCATGCCGGAATTTCAGATTTCTTATGAAACGTTTTATGGAGAATGATATGAACAGGACGAACTCTACCCCTACTATGAAAGACGTGGCCGCGGAGGCGGGCGTGGCCCTGGGCACGGTGTCAAAGGTGGTCAACGGCCTGCCCGTTGGCGATTCCTACCGCGTCCGCGTGGAAGAGGCTATCCGGAAGCTGAACTATCAGGTCAACAGCTACGCCCAGGGCCTGAAGCTGAACAAGACCCGCACGGTGGCCCTGTTGATTCCCAACACCACGGAGCCCTTCTTCGGCTCTCTGGTGAACCACATCAATGTCTCCCTGCTGAAGCGCCAGTACCGGATGTTGCTGTGCTGCACCGACCTCCACGGCGGGCTGGAGCAGGAGTATGTGAACATGGTGCAGCAGAACAAGGTGGACGGCATCATCGGTCTCACTTACGATCCGAATCTGAAGGTAGACGCAGGCACGCCCTATGTGTCCATCGACCGCTCCGCAGGGCCGGGCGTCCCCTGTGTGGCCAGCGACAACTTCGCCGGGGGGCAGCTGGCGGCGGAGAAGCTGGCGGATTTGGGCTGCCGGAGGGTGGCGTTCCTGCGGACGGGTTCCTCCCTGGACAATGAGCCCAACAAGCGCAAGGCCGGGTTCGAGAACGGATGTCTCTCCAGGAATCTTTCCTATGAGATGAAGATCATCAATGATGGGGATTCCTATGAGGAGTTCGACAGGTTCCTGATCTCCCATATGGGGGATGGGAAGCTGGGATTCGACGGGCTTTTCTGCGTGACGGACAGCCTGGCGTATTACATCCTGAAGGTGCTGCGCAGACTGGGCCTGAGAGTGCCTGAAGACGTGCAGATAATCGGCTTTGACGGCATCCGGCATCTGGGGTTCCACGATTATGTGTGCTCCACCATCGTGCAGCCTGTGGAAGAGATTGCAGAGATGTGCGTGACGCTGCTCCTGCAGGAGAACATGCCGGTAAAGCCTCCTCTGGTGTGTCTGCCGGTGTCCTACGCTTATGGGGGCACCACGGCTGAGGGCAGGGAAGAGGCCGCTCCCCTATCACAGCAGTAGTCCTTTTCGGAACTGGAACTATAAGTTATAGATGAACAGTTCCCTGCCTCCTGGCGGAAACGACTTTCTCAGGACCATACATCACTATCCCAGCGCCTGCACCCCAGATACCGCGGAATCTCGTCCTGAATCAATTCGGATATCCTCCCATTGATCTGCACTGGGAAAAACATCAGCCCATCCGCTTCCCGGACAGGCAGCCACAGGCTCTCCTCCTGCTGAAAGTCTGCCTCCGTAGGCTTCTCGCGCCTTTCCCCGGTGAGTTCCGCCAGAAAGATATGGACCGCTCTGTGGGCATATTCCCTGTAAGCTTCCATGGCAGGGTCATGCAGCATATAATCGTTGATTTCCTCCGCCAGGGCCACAAAGCGCAGCACCCGCACATGATATCCCGTCTCCTCCAGCACCTCCCGCACCAGCGCCTCCTCCATGGTCTCGAAATCATGCTGCCCGCCGCCGGGCAGATCATAATATATATCGCCTGTCCGGGATACACACCTGTTCACCAGAATCCGCCCCTCCGACACCAACAGAGCCTTGGATGAATTCCTTATCGCCATACTTGTCACCTGCCTTTCCAGATGCTTCCTTTGTTTCCTGAACGCCATTGCATTGCGAGCGGCAGCCTCCCCTTCACTGTGCACTCCGAAATCCTCCGTTTTCATGAACATCCGTTCGTCACCAGCGCTTTCATCTGTCCAATCATCGCCTTGCACACACCTTCTTTCTTCATCATAGTATCATAATTCGCCCTGATCCGCATTAAAAATATAATATTTATATCCCCAGCGTATCACACCATCCACCTGGCCAGCACCACGCTCATCACCGTCCCCGCCAGGGTGGCCAGCAGCGCCCCGGCCAAGGTGAACCTTGTCTTCGTCACCTTCGCCGCCAGGAAATACACGCTCATGGTGTAGAACACCGTCTCTGTGCAGCTCATGAGGATGGAGGTCAGCATCCCTGCATAGGAGTCCGGCCCGGAGGTGCGGAACACGTCCAATACCAGCCCCGTGGACGCAGAGGAGGAGAACAGCTTCACCACCAGCAGGGGCATCAACTGGACAGGCAGCCCCACGGCAGCGGCGGCAGGGCCAAGCACTGTCCCCAGCATCTCGAAGAAGCCCGAGGCCCGCAGCATCCCCACCGCCACCAGCAGGCCGATGAGGGTGGGCACGATGTCCACCACGATCTTCAGCCCCTCCTTTGCCCCCTTCAGGAAGGTCTCGTACACCTTTACCCCGGAGACGAAGCCATAGCCCACGATGAAGAAGATCAGGATGGGGATGATGATGTCCGAAAGATGCGCCAGTGCGTTCATGCCGTCCTCCCTCCCCTGTCCTTGATTTTGCAGTACGCAATCGCCACCAGGGTGCTCACCAGCGTGGCCGCGATGGCCGGAGCGATGATTGCCGTGGGGTTGGCGCTGCCGTACTGGGCCCTGTAGGCGATCATGTTCACGGGGATCAGCTGCAGGGATGAGATATTGAGGATCAGGAAAATGCACATCTCATTGCTGGCGCGCCTGTCCCGGCTCTTTCCCGGGCCGCCCCGGCCTGCACTCTCCTGCCTTCGGAAGCTTTCTCCTGCCCCGGATTCCTTTAAGCTCCTTCCTCGGCGGACGCCCCCTTCTCCGTATTCCGCCTCCAGGTACTCCGGGTTCCCCCTCTGGGCCTCCAGCTTCGCCAGCTCCTCCATGGCTTTTAAGCCAGCCGGGGTGCAGGCCCAGCCCAGCCCCAGGACATTCGCTATGATGTTCGTCGCTATGTACTCCCCCGCAGGATGCCCCTGGGGAATCCGCGGAAACAGGAACCGCAGGAATGGCCGGATTCCCCTTGTGAGCCTTTCAACCAGCCCGGCCTTCCCGGCCACCTCCATCAGCCCCATCCACAGCGCCACCACCCCGGCCATGGTGATGCAGAGGGATACCGCCTCCCCCGCGCTGTCCAGGGCCGCGTTGGTCACCTCCGCCATGTGTCCCGTGGCAGCTCCGTAAAGCACCGCCAGCAATATCATGCACGCCCAGATTGCATTCAACATATTCTATACCACGCAAATATCTTTTTACAGCATATGCGCGGGAATATCCAAAATTGCAGATGTCATAAGTAAACTATGTAAACATTTCGATATGATTATAAGCATATCTATTTTCATATCCGGCCGAGTCTGGTATAATATTGTCCATACATAACGAAAGGAGATTTTAGACATGTATGAATTCTTAGATTCCGCCGTGAACATACTTTTCCTGGTATGCGCTGCGGCCACGTTTGTCACTATCCTGGCCAAAAGGGCAAAGGACAAAAAAGAGAAGTCTAAGGACGATGAGAACAAATAAAAAGCCCGAAAAAGCGCCCCAGGCCAATCTGCCCGAGAGCGCTTTTTCTGTCCTTCTCCGGTTCGCTTCCCGCGGGGCTATCTGCCGCCTACAGCGTCCCCTGAGTGAACAGGCTCTTCACATGAGCCACCTCTTCCGCTGTGGCCTTGCTGGCGGGCACGTAATAGGACTTCTCCCTGGCGATCTGGTAAAGCTCCTCCTGGGACTGCTCGCAGGCGTTCCGGATCTGCTTCAGGGTCTGCTTCAGCTCCTTGTTCTCGGACTGGGCGATCATGCCCGCGTAGCGGGTCAGCTCACCGTTGATGCCTGCCAGTGTATCTGCTACCATTGTCTTTTCCTGCATGTCTCTACCTCTCATTCTGGAATTCGTTCAACTTCGGGTTAGTTCAAGAACTTCATAAGCTGCTCTTTGTTGTCCATGGCGGACCTGGCGCCTTTCTCAAAGAACTGCCTGACCTGGGGATCCTCCGCCTCTTTCGCGTATGCCTGCATCTTGCAGTGGGTGGTGTCGAATCCGCCGATGAGATGACGCAGATTCTGCAAATCAAGTTCTGAAATATTGCTCATTTTCCATACCTCTCTTCCCGGCGGCACAGTCTTTTCCGTCAGACCCATGCCGCCCTGAACCTTATATCTGACCATTCTTCCATCAACAGGGCTGCACTCCCGGCAGAAAGCCTGCAATGGACGCTTTCGCCGCTTGAGCACAAGCTTATTATTGTCCCTCCGCAAAAATATATACCTGCCAAAGGCCGCAAATGCAAAAGACCAGAAACCGACAAAATTGTCAGATTCTGGTCTTTTTCTGATGATATCCTCTGCGTTGCCCCACGCGGCATTCCGCTGCCGCAGCCGTCACAACTGATGCCTGACTACGCCATATTCGTCGTCCAGCCTGTAGTAGGGGCATTCCCTCTGATTCCCTGTCAGGAACCGGTACATCTCATCCTCGTCCAGATCCATCAGGCAGTAATAGCATTCATCGTCCTCATCGTACACATAGTTGACACATGTGTCACAATTCTCAGCAGCCATTCTCTCCCTCCTCGCCAGGCCTGCGCGGCACTGCGGCCAGGAGCCCGCCGCCTAGGCTGCATAGCCCAAAATCCCGCCGCCGGGCCTGTCCTCTTACGTCTCCTGCTCCAGGCCGTGGAGCTTTGCGTAAATCTCCCGCTTCCCCACGCCCCGGTCCCTGGCCACCTGCTTCATGGCCGCCTTGCCGTCCATGCCCTGCCGCTCATAATATTCCATATGCTCCGCAATGGACATGGACTCCCATGAGGCGATCTCCTCCTGCCGCAGCTCCTCCCGGTCCCTCCCCGCCACCACCAGCACATACTCTCCCCTGGGCTCTTCCTTCTCGTAGAAGGCCAGCGCCTGGGAAAGCGTGGTGGGCATCACGGTCTCGAATCTCTTGGTCAGCTCCCTGCAGAGGGTGGCCCGCCTGTCCCCCAGGGCCTCCAGCAGCTCCGCCAGCGTCCCCTTCAAGTGGTGGGGCGCCTCATAGAGGACCATGGTGCGGGGCTCTCCCGCCAGCTCCCCCAGGACGGCCCGCCGCTCCCTCTTCTCCCTGGGCAGGAAGCCCTCGAAGCAGAATCTCCTGGTGGGCAGCCCGGACAGGGTCAGCGCCACGATGCATGCGGACGGCCCCGGCAGGCTGGTCACCGGCACATTGCCCTCCTGGCACATGGCCACCAGCACCTCCCCGGGATCCGAGATGGCAGGTGTCCCCGCGTCCGTGATCAGCGCCACGTCCTCCCCGGCCAGGAGCCTTCCCACCAACTGCCTTGCCTTCTCCACCTTATTGTACTCGTGGTAGCTGGTCATGGGCGTATGGATGTCGAAATGGTTCAGCAGCTTCACGCTGTTGCGCGTGTCCTCTGCCGCAATCACGTCCACCGCCCGCAAGGTCTCCACGACCCTGGGCGTCATGTCCTGCAGATTCCCAATGGGCGTGGCGCACAGATATAATGTTCCCGCCATTTCCCCTCCCTTCCGGCGCTGCTCCGCGCATCCGCCGCCTGCTCCGGCTTCCGGCATTGCCTGCGCCCCGAAGCCCGACCGACCAAATCCCGGAGCTGCGCCTCAGTATCCGTAGACCTCCCTGATCTCCGGCATGTACACCCCCGGCTCCCGGAACACGATCAGGGGCTTCTCCACCGTCATCCTGGCCCGTCCGCCCCGCACGGCCTCCAGCAGCACCATATTGGGCTCCCTGTCCGCATAGGGGTATACCAGCTGCATCCGCTTGGGCTCCAGCCCATGCCGCGCCAGCGACACCATGATCTCCGCCAGCCGGAAGGGCCTGTGCACCAGGAAGAAATGCCCCCCGGGCTTCAGGAGCTTCCCGGTCTGCCGGGCCACATCCTCGAAGGTGCAGAGGATCTCATGCCGGGCGATGGCCTTCGGGGCCTCCGGATTGGCAATCCCGTGCTGCCCGATCATATAGGGCGGATTGCATGTGATACAGTCAAAAGAAGCAGACGGGAACAGATGGTCTGCTTCTTTGATATCTCCTGTGACGATGTCTATCCTGTCCGAAAGGCCGTTGAGCTCCACGCTCCTCGCCGCCATATCCGCGCTGTCGGCCTGGATCTCCAGCCCTGTCAGATGGGCGCAATGGTACTTGGCCTCCATCAGGAGGGGGATGATCCCCGTCCCGGTGCCCAGGTCCAGCAGCCTGTCCGAGGCCCTTGCCCGGGCAAAGCCTGTCAGGAGCACCGCGTCCATCCCGAAGCAGAATTTCTCCGGATGCTGTATGATGCGGTAGCCGTTCCGCTCCAGGTCGTCGATGCGCTCTCCCTTTTTAAGCCTGGCCGTCTCCTGCCCCCCGCTGTCCCTCCGGGGCTCTCCCTTCCCGTCTGTTCCTGTTGTCATTGCGGTTCTTTCCATTCTGGTTGTTCTCACGGTTTCCCTGGTTCTGGCTGCTCTGGCGGTTCCTGTTCTGATGCCTGGGCGTGTCGTGGCGGCGCCTGTTGCCGGAACGCTCCTCCGTGGGCTGCTTCGTCCCGGGGCGCTGGGCCTGCTGCCTCTGCTCCGTCTCGAAGCGCCTGCCGCCCTGCCTCTGCTGCCCGCCGCGCTGTCCCTGCTGCCTGCCCTCGGCGCGCTGGCCGGGCCTGCGATCGACCTCCGTGCGCTGTACGAGCGGCCTCTGGCCCTCTCCGCCCTGCTGAGCGGGCGGCCTGCGGCTCCCCTGCCTGTTCCTGGCGTTCTGCCGCTGGGCCTCCTCCGCCCTGCTCATCAGCTCCTGCTCCTGCCTCTGCCACTCTTCCTCCTCCAGGCGCTCCAGCTCCTGAAGCTCTTCCTTGGACAGCTCCATCTTCTCCTTCTTGCTGTGCCTGCGCCTGAAGTGCAGCTTTTCCACAGGATATTCCTTGATCTCCTTCTCGTCCCCCGCGTCTATGACCACCTTCACAAGCTGGCGCAGCACATTGACGCTCTGCACCGTGCCCTTCTGGCCCTCCTCCGTGGTGACCGGATCCCCGATGCCGGGAAGCCGCCTGTTCAGCTCCTCGTAGGTCTCCTCCTCGTTTTTCAGGCAGCACATGAGCCTGCCGCACACGCCGGATATCTTCGCCGGATTCAGGGACAGGTTCTGCTCCTTTGCCATCTTGATGGACACAGGGACGAAGTCCGCCAGATAGCTGTGGCAGCACAGCGGCCGGCCGCAGATGCCGATGCCCCCCACGATTTTGGTCTCGTCCCGAACCCCGATCTGGCGCAGCTCTATCCTGGTCTTGAAGACGCTGGCCAAATCCTTCACCAGCTCCCGGAAGTCAATCCTGCCGTCAGCCGTAAAGTAGAACAGCACCTTATTGTTGTCAAAGGTATATTCCGCGTCGATCAGCTTCATCTCCAGCCCATGGTCGCGGATCTTCTCCAGGCATATCCTGAATGCCTCCTTCTCCTTGCCCCGGTTGGCTTCCTCCTGCTCCACGTCCCGCTGGTTCGCGATGCGGATCACAGGCTTCAGGGGCTGTACCACCTTCTCCTCGGAGACCTCCATGGCGCCCGCCATCACCGTGCCGAACTCAATGCCCCTGGCCGTCTCCACGATCACATGGTCGCCTTTTTTTATCTCAAACTCCAGCGGATCGAAGAAATAAATCTTGCCCGCCGTCCGGAATCTGACGCCTATCACTCTAACCATCTATCTACCTCACTCTGGCATAAGCCATATATCTGTATAAAACATGTCCTCTCATTGGATGCAGTGCTATTCTATCACATCCTGCCCCAAAAGGCCATAGTTAATAATGGAATTTCACCATTCCACATTCAACTGTTCTCCTGGATGGCCAGCATCAGAAGCTCCATGACCAGCTCGAAGTTCACATTGGCGTCCAGACGTCTCTTGGCGGTGTCCAGCGCCTTGATGATGTTCTCGATGCCCTCATAGCTGCTTCGCTGGGCAGTCCTGCGCAGCGCCTGGATCTCCTCCCGGAAGATCAGGTGGTTCATGTCGCTGGTGGCCTTGAACAGCAGCGCGTCCCGATACCATATGGCGCAGATATCCAGATAATCCTTGATCTCCAGCTTGTACTCCGTGATCTTCTTCACCGCCGCCACGATTTCATTCAGGTCCATGTCCTGTATGTATTTCAGCAGCGCCAGGGCCTCCGCCTTCACGTTCTCGAACTCCTCGCTGGTGGCCAGCATCTTGGCCTTGCCCACGTTCCCCCTGGCGAACGCCGCGCAGACCTCCGCCTTGTAATCCGGCACCGACAGCTTCCTGCACAGATAGTCCTTTATCAGGTTGTCCGCCACCGGCTTCATGTTCAGCGTCACGCAGCGGCTGAGGATCGTGGGCAGAAGGCTGTTCACATTGACGGTGAGCAGGATGATCACCGCATACGCCGGCGGCTCCTCCAGGGTCTTCAGGAGGGCGTTCTGGGCCTGGACCGTCATCTTCTCCGCCTCGTTTATGATATAGACCTTATACGGGCTGCTGTAGGGCTTCACCGCGATGTCCCCGTTCACCTGGGCGCGGATATCGTCCACGCTGATGGTATTCGGCTTTTCATGGGACACGCGTATGATGTCCGGCTGGTTCCCCGACAGGGCCTGCCTGCAGGAATGGCATTCCTGGCAGGGCTCCTCCCCGCCGCTCTCACACTGCAGCGCCATGGCGAACACCCTGGCGATGAACTCCTTTCCGGAGGATTTTTCCCCGTTGATGATGTAAGCGTGGGAAATCTTCCCCGTGGAAAGCGCCCCCTGCAAATGCTCCTTGATCTGTTCCTGCCCGATGACATCGCGAAATCCCGCCATAATCCATACCCCTTTCGTCCGTAGCGCCGCTGCCGGTTCCCACCCGGCGGCTTCCCCTCATGTAAATATGTCCAACAGCAATCCCCGTATCTCCCCAATCGTGCCCAGGATCGCCAGATGGTCCTGCTCGTCCTTCATCAGCTCCTGGGCCAGGCTGTCCAGGTTCTCGTCCACCAGCCGGATGATTCCATAGACCCTGTGCCGCCCCCTCCTGTCCAGAAAATTCTCTCTGGAAAAAGCATGGGAATGGGTCACCACCTCGTTCATGAACTCCTTCACCAGCCTCCGGTAGTGCTTCATGTCCTTCACGTCCCGGCGCTTGGCCAGCCTGTCCCCCTGCATGGTGATCTCCTCCATGAGGGTCTGGAGCCTGGCCTGGAGCTCGGCCCCCTCCACATGGCTGGCAAGCATGAATTTAAAGCTGCCGTCCGCAGGCTGCACGTTCTGCACCTGCTCCACCGGAGCGCTCTGGCCTACCTGTGTCACCTTTATGTCCATATGCCTGCCTCCCTGATATACTCTCTGATCTCATCAAGGCACCGCTCCAGGTCGTCGTTCACGAAACGTCTGGAAATATGCGCCCGGGCTATCTTCTCCTCGGAAAAGTCCTCGCTGTCCGCCAGGAACCTGCGGCACATCTCCCCGTACCTGGGGCATTCCTGGGAAAGCTCTCTGGCCAGGGCCCTCTGGAGCCGCAGCCCGTCCTCCAATTCTACCATCACCGGCAGCAGTCTGTCCATCCCAAAATAATCCTGAAGCTTCCCGTAGGCCTCCAGCGTCCCGATTGTCAGGCAACTCGCGTCCCTGTCCCGCAGCTGGTCGTCATCCACGGTGAAATACCGCCACAGGCCGTGACAGGTGTGATAGGCCCTGTCCTCGATGACCTTGCCCTGGCCCTTAAGCCGCTGGAAGCCCTCCTCGTCCGTATAGAAGTATTCCACGCCCTCCCGTTCCCCTTCCCGGATGGGCCTGGTGGTGTAAGGCACGATTTTCTTCAGCTTCAGTTCCCTGTCCGCCAGCAACCGTTTATAGATGGTGTCCTTTCCGGCGCAGCTCTTTCCCATCAGGCATATTATTTTTCCCATGCCTTATCCGACCTCGACTACATGGATCATATTCGTGGTGCCCGCCATCCCCAGCGGCACGCCGGCTGTGATCACGACTATGTCGCCCTTCTTCACATGGCCGGCTTTCCTGGCCTCCTCCACCGCGTTGGCGAACAGCGTCTCCGCATTCTTCTCCTCCCGGATCATCAGGGGAGTCACGCCCCATAAGAGGTTCAACTGCCTGCAGACCCTCTCCTGCACTGCGCAGCCGATGATATGGCTCTGGGGCTTGAACCTGGAAATGGCCGCCGCGGTAAAGCCGGACATGGTCACCGTGATGATCGCCGCCGCATCCAGGTCCCTGGCGGCTGTGCAGGTGGCGTAGGCCAGCGCCGTGGTGATGTCCCGCTCCCGGCACTTGTCGCACTGCATCCGGGTGCCGTAGTCAATATCTTTTTCGGCAGATTCCGCGATTTTCGCCATGGTCTTTACCGCTTCCACCGGATATTTCCCTGCCGCGCTCTCGCCGGAGAGCATGATCGCCGTCGTGCCGTCATAGATAGCGTTGGCGATGTCCGTGGTCTCCGCCCTGGTGGGCCTGGGGTTCTTGATCATGGACTCCAGCATCTGGGTGGCCGTGATGACGTGCTTTCCCTGCTCGTTGGCCAGCTTGATCATCTTCTTCTGAAGGACGGGCACCTCCTCGAAGGGAATCTCCACGCCCATGTCCCCTCTGGCCACCATGATGCCGTCGGAGACGCTTAAGATCTCCTCCAGGTTCTGGATGCCCTGCATGTTCTCGATCTTGGCGATGATCTTCATGCTGCAGCCGTGCTCCTCCAGGATCTTCCTGACTTCAAGTATGTCTTCCTTGCACCTGACAAAGGATGCGGCCAGGATGTCATGGCCCGTCTCGATGCCGAACAGGATATCCTCCCTGTCCACTTCGCTGATATAGGGCATGGACAGCACCGCTCCCGGCACATTGACGCCCTTGTGGTTGGAGACGAAGCCGCCGTTCACCACCCGGCAGACGATATCCTCCCCGGCTATCTCCTCCACCGTCATCTCAATCAGGCCGTCGTCGATCAGGATCGTCGTCCCCACCTGGATGTCGTCCTTCAGATTCTTATAGGAAATCGTGGCCCGCTGTGCCGTGCCCAGGATCTCCTGGGTGGTCAGCACGAACTGCTGCCCGCTCACCAGCTCGGCCCTGCCTCCCTCAAAATCCCTGAGGCGGATCTCCGGCCCCTTGGTGTCCAGCATGGTGGCCACAGGAAGCCCCAGCTCCTCCCTGGCCTGGACCACCCTCCTGAACTTCTCCCGCTGTTCCTCATGGGTCCCGTGTGAAAAATTGAACCTGGCCACATTCATTCCCGCCAGCATCAGCTCCCGCAGCCGCTCCACGCTCTCGCTGGCCGGTCCAATGGTGCAAATAATCTTCGTCCTTCTCATATCCAAAACCTCCGTTTTCCAGAATCCTCACTCTATATATACAGCGATTAAATCTTGCCCCAAAACCGGATAAACGGCATGGCTTGCTGCGCAATGTGACTGGCAAGAATTCAATGCCGTTTATATATGTTCCAAAATACCCTGTATTTCCTCCGAAATGGCCGGGACATACAGCTCCGCAAGGAAGCCCCCGGCTCCCTTCCGCCTCCCCACGCCCTGCACCTCAAGGCCCTGTTCTTCGGCCTCCGAAATCTTTCCAATCAGCTCCCCGGTCATCCGCTCTCCCGGCACCAGCAGGGGCACGCCGGGGGGATACAGGTTGATGAACTCTCCGATATATCTGCCCTCGCTCTCCGCCAGGGCTATCTGCTCCGTGGGCATATCCCAGGCCTTCGCCAGGGGAATCGCGCCGCTTTGCCCGGTTCCCCGGTTTCTGCCATGTCCGGCAGATCCCCCTGCGCCTTCCCCGCACAGCGCTCCTGCCCCAGGGCGGTATCCGCCGCTTCCCGGGGCTTCCGCCGCATGTCCCCCCGCCCTTTTCTCCGGCGTATGGGCCATGCCCTCCTCCAATGCGCCGTCAATGGCAAGCAGGGCCTCCGTCATGCGCCGGTACGCCTCCTCCCCGTCGTTCACCGTGAACATGGCCAGCACGAAGCCGGTGGAAGCCATCTCCGGCTGCAGATGATATCTCCCCAGCAGGATGTCATATAGCTGCTTCCCGGTAAGCCCCGACTGCTTCGTGGCTATCAGCAGCTTGCCCGTGTCCTGTCTGTCCCCGGCGTCCGTCAGGAATCTGAGATGCCTGCAGCCCCTCAGCCTGTCCAGCATGGCCTCGAACCGCTGCCGGAAGGCTCCGAAAGCCTCCTGCCCCTGAAGGCCCACATAGCGCAGCGCATTGTCGATGCCCGCCATCAGCAGATAGGACGGGCTGCTGGACTGGTATATCCGCAGGAACCGTCTGAGAAGCCCCCTGTCTATCCGCTGTCCGTTCACATGGAGCAGCGCCGTCTGGGTCAGGGCCGGGAGGGTCTTGTGCACACTGTGGATCACCAGGTCGGCCCCCTGCTGGCAGCTATTTTTCGGAAAACCGTCGGCCAGGCCCAGGTGCGCGCCATGGGCCTCATCCACGATCAGCGGAATCCCCCTTTCGTGGACGATGTCCGCGATTGCCCGGATGTCCGATATCCGCCCCTCATAGGTGGGCGATACCACCAGCACGGCCCCGATATCCGGCTCCCGCTCCAGGGCCCGGCGGACTTCCTCCGGCTCCAGGGCGTCATATATGCCATACTCCTCCAGATAGGGCGGATACAGGTATGTGGCCCTCAGGCCCCGCAGATAAACCCCATGATAGGCCGATCTGTGGCAGTTCCGCGCCATCAGGATATGCCCTCCCTCGGGCAGCGCACAACTGACCGCGCTCAGTATCCCGCAGGTGCTCCCGTTTACGAGATAAAAGCTCTCCTCCGCCCCGTAAAGCCCGGCGGCCTCGCGCTGCAGGCCATCCAGGATGCCCTCCGGCTGATGCAGGTTGTCGAAGCCGTCTATCTCCGTGATATCTATTCTGCTCAATTCTCCGGGAAGCATTCCGAAGGGCCTGCGCTTGTGCCCCGGCATGTGATAGGGGTAGATGTCGCTCTCCGAGTGCTTCCGCAGCTCTTCAAATAAATGTTCCACGGGGGCCATGTCCTTTATAGATATACAAGGTCTCCAGCAGCGAGCACCACTTGTCGGCTGCCGTCACGATCCATGCCTCCCTGCAGGCAGGCGGCACCACAGTCAGCGGCCACATATGCCGCCTTATGATGTTCTGCTCCCGGAGCGTCAGGCGGTACTCCCTGGAGGCGTTGCGCAGGGCCGTGCCGGGATGATAGAAGCCGTGCAGCTTATGGGGATTCTCCTTGTCGGGAATATGCCAGTCATAGAGGAAATAATCGTGGAGCAGCGCCCCCCTGATCAGCTCCCTTCTGCTGCAGCGGATATGCAGATATTCGCTGAGGGCGATGCTGCACCTGGCCACGCTCAGCACATGGGCGTTCACGGTCACATCCCCGTGCTGGACATACGCTTTCATCCTGTTGAAGTTGTGGGACTCCAGTATGTCAGAGGCCATCTCCCGGATCTGCCGCTCCTCCCTGCGGAAGCGCTCCAGCCTCCTCTGCCATCTCAATGCCTGTCTTTCCGTTCGTCTTCCTGAAATTCTTCTCTCCATATTTCCGCGTTTCTTTCCTTGAATCATATTTGCCTAGCCTACCGGAACCTCCCCCGGATTCGGCTCTCCCTCCGGTACGCCGCCCTCCGGCTCCGGCTCCGCAGGCGGGCCTATGTACGGAATCCCCTGGGGATAATAGCATATCACCGGGAAGCCCTCCGACACATACTGGTAAATCTGCGCCGCCATGCTGGGGGGCAGGTTGATGCATCCGTGGGAGCCGTTGGTCACAAAGATATCCCCGCCGAAGGCACCCCTCCAGTTGGCATCATGCAGGCCATAATTCCCATAGAAGGGCATCCAGTATTTCACCGGCGTTCGGTACGTCTCGCCTACCAGCACCGCGTCCGTGGACTTGTACAGCATACCGAATATCCCTTCCGGCGTCACGCAGCCGAAATCCGAAATCATCGTGCCTGATACGAAGTCCGTCTCCAGCACCAGGTTCCCGTCCTGATACAGGTACAGATGCTGGCTGTTCAGATCCGCCTCCAGATAGGAGCTCCCGATATCGTTGCTGCCCTTCTGCCTGGCCCTGATGCTGTACAGAGGCTCCTTCTCTATAGTGCTGCCCTGATATATCAGGGCGGTGAGCTCCTCGGTCTCCCCTGCCACGTCTGTCTTCCATCCGTAGTTCCGGCCGGGCAGCGATATCTCATACCCATAGGTGGTCATGAAGCTCTTCCTTCTCCCATAAGTATCATACGCCCCAGCCTGTTCCTTCACAAAGGTATCCACGGCCTCTTCGTCCAGAACGGCCTTTTCGTCCTCAATGGAGACCCAGTCCTTCAGGAGTTCCCGATCCACCACCACTTCTGTTCCGTTCCAGTCGTAGACGATTTTCGTGCCCAGCCATTTATTGGCATCGTCCACCGTGCGGTTCAGCCGTTTGTCATCGCTTTTCACGGCAGCCTCCCGGTAGAATCCCTGCTCCTCCAGGTCGATGGCCGCCTCCTGGGCGCTTACCGCCTCCACGATCCGCGGAATCGCCTTCTGCACGTCAAACGATGTCCCCACCGTCTCCGGGACGACCTCATAGCCGCCTGTCTCCTCAGAATACTCGCTGATATACGCGTCCTGGGGCATCTGCATGTTCTTCCTCTTGCAGGCCTCCCAGGATTTCACCAGGCTGCCCAGCATATCCTCATCGAAGGTCATGTCCTGCTCCAGGGTGTAGTCATACTGCCTGTCCAGATAAGCCTCCATCCAGAAGAACTCGTCCTGCTGCTGCAGAAGCGACTCCACAGCCTCTCCGGTGCCCACATACTTTAGCTGGATATCCTCTGGCGCAATGACGCCAAGCACCACGTCCGACTCCCCGGTCTCATAGTCCCTGCCCAGCACTGCCAGGGCATATCCGTCGATCCGGGACTCCAGCGCCTCGATGATCGGCGCTGCCTCCATATCGCCGCAATCCATTCCGTTGATTTTCGTGTTCGGGAAAAAATGGGTTCGATAGTACACAACTCCCCTGTAATAAAGATATGCCGCCACTGCCAATGTTGCTACAACGATAAGGAGAAATGCGATAAGGAGAAACCGCTTCCTCCTGCGCCTCCCGCCCTTGTGCTCCGGATTCCGCGCATTCTCCTCTGGAAGCTTTCCCGTCTCTGCCATCTCTTCTGTCTGCCTCTCTTCCATGGTTCCTCTCCCCAAATGAATGATTATTCATAAACACATTTAGCTTATTATAGCACATCCTGTCATAAAAAAATAGCATCAAAAGGCCGAAATTGTACCTTTTCATGCTATATATCCACCAAAAATGCCCAGAACCGGAATCGAACCAGTGACACGAGGATTTTCAGTCCTCTGCTCTACCAACTGAGCTATCTGGGCATTGAGTAGCGGGGACAGGATTTGAACCTGTGACCTTCGGGTTATGAGCCCGACGAGCTTCCAGACTGCTCCACCCCGCGTTATTATTCGATTATATCCTTTCCGATGGCGAACCGCTCTCCCGAAAGGAAATGGATGGAGGTGGATTCGAACCACCGAAGCAATTTGCAGCAGATTTACAGTC
>NZ_CAJUCP010000070.1 GCF_910585425.1 uncultured Acetatifactor sp.
CGTGTACTTCTTCCTCACGATAGAAGCGCCGGAAAATAGCGGCCTGATTGCTCTCCGGGATACCCTTGCCGGTATCGGACACACTCAGTTTTACATACATTTCCCATCGTTCTACCGAAATTCGGATGGCTCCTCCGGCCGAGGTATACTTCACCGCATTGTCCAGCAGGTTGAATACGGCTTCCGCCGTCCACTTGCTGTCATGGGAAAGGCGCAAGTCTTCCGGACAGTCCACCGTTACGGAGATATTCTTTTTTTCCGCCGCATATACGATGCCGCTGCAGCTAAAAGCCAGCGTGTCGATCAGCGGGGTGTCTTTCTTTTCCAGCCGGATTGCCCCGGTCTCCAACCGGGAGGTTTTCACAAGAGCCTGAAAAAGAAACTCCAGCTTGTCCGTCTGATTCCGGATGCCCTGCAGGAACTCCCGCTGTTCTTCTTCTGTGACCGGCCTTGAAAGCAGCGTATCCGTCACCATTTTCAGGTTGCTTACCGGTGTTTTCACCTGATGGGAGACATCCGACACCAGCCTCTGCAGCTCCTGCCGTTCCGCATCCACCTTCCGCCGGTTCTCCTGCATGATCCCATACAGCCGGGTCAGACGGTAGCTGATACGGGCAAAGAGTGTTTCACTGTCCGCAGCGCGCACAGGCTCTCCGCTTCCGCTTATCATCTGATCCATTGCCCGGCACAGCTCCCGGGTAAATACGGAAAGCCGTTTGCCAAAGGCAATCGACAGAAGGAACATCCACGCAAAGGCGCAGAGCATAAGAAGCATGCCAAAGGCCAGTATCCACATCTGTCCTGTCACCGCGAAGAAAACCGCGCAGATGGCCAGCATGGAAACCGCCATACCGCCGCTGACCAGCAGGAATATCCTTTTTACAGAGATTCTCCCCAGATTCATTTCCTCTCGCCTCCCATCCACTGATACCCAATCCCGTAAATCGTTTTGATGTAAGCGTCGCCATCAGCCTCAATCTTGCCCCGTATACGGCTGATGGAGGTGGTCAGGGTGTGTTCGTCCACATAGTTTTCCTCCGCATCCCACAGCCGTTCCAGAAGCCGCTGCCTGGTAAGAATCTGTTTTGGGTTTTTGCAGAACAGGTGCAGCATCTTATACTCCATGGCGGAAAGGGTAATGGTCTTTCCGTTCAGCGCGGCGGACTGCTCCGAGAAGTCCAGAAACAGCCTGCCGTCATCATAGAAATCCTTTGCCATTCCCCGGTGTTCCAGCATAGCGAACATGGCCCGTATCTTCCGCAGCAGCGCACCGACGGAAAAGGGCTTGGTGATATAATCCACCGCACCGACTTCATATCCCCGGATCTGGTCGCTCTCCTGGTCGTTGGCAGTCAGGAAGATCACCAGCGTGTCCGGGTTCTCCGGCTTTACGAGTCTGCACAGGTCATAGCCGCTGCCGTCCGGCAGGTTGATGTCCAGAAGCACCAGGTCATATTCCGTCTGCGTCAATAACGCGGCGGCTGTGCCTGCATTCAGAGCTGATACGGTATCATAACCCTCGGAAATCAGGTTGTACGTCAGCGTTTTATTTAAAAGGTCGTCATCCTCTACCAGCAAGATCTTTTTCATATCCATACTCCTTTAGATTTTATCAGGAATTGTCTGGAAATAAATTTGCGAAATTCTATTGAAAAACAAAAATTTCTTCAATCGGGGCTTCTATAGCCCTGGAAATATCAACTGCCAGCTTTAATGACGGATTATACTGCGCTTTTTCCAGACGCATAATCGTTTCCCGGCGCACACCTACTTTTTCCGCCAGTTGCTCCTGTGTCAGGTCTTTCATCTGCCGGTACTTTTTTAATCTGCATTCAAATTCTGCCATATCTTATTCCCCGCCTTCCTCTGCCGGGTCGTCATGGTCATACCGGTACAGCAAGTATTCAGAGAGGAAAATCCCCAGGCCCAATGCAAGGGAAAGGCTAATAATCGCAGCAATCAGGGTGTACTCGAGGTTTCCAAAAAGTTTCCCCTGACAGAGAATGATCAGTGCGGCATGCATGACCCCAAAAGTGATCCTATACGCTTTCAGCTTAGCGCGGACAATGTTCTCACGGAAACGCTCATCCATAAATGTTCCTGACATCTTTCCTTCATAGTAAAAACCAAAAAAACCGAAGAACAGGAAAAACGCAAACGGAAAAACCGTACCATCCACAGGATATGTCCAGAAACCGGCAACCCCCAAAAATCCCAATACCCCCAAACACCCCAGCTTTGGATTTATTTTACGGGTGACATCTGTTTCTTTCGCCTGTCTCCGCTTTTTCCCTCCATGGATAAAAAGCATGACAAACAGTGCACGGCCTGGCGCTCTCTGCTTGCCCCACGCTCCTGGCACCCGTCATAATCGGATGGACAGGGTTCCTTCACCCTTCTGAATTTTATATGCAGGCCGCCCTCCAAGGGCAGAAAGCGGAATGTGAAATTACGGAGTATGTTTCTGCTGATGAATACCTGTCAAGCGGCATGGGGCCTTTATGCAGTAGGAGGGACAGACATTGAATTGCGTTCCACCTGGCTGATTATTTCCCTGATATTCTTTTGATAATCAAGGTAATTGAGACAAAGGATATCAGGATTGAGCGCCGCACATTCCCTGATGAAGGAAAAAGATGCCGTCTTTCCGGTTCCGGAATCCCCATCAATCTCTTCAATGATACGGTCTGCCCTCCCATCAAGCTTGGCTGCCGTATTCTGGTTGAAAAACACATCGTTCAGTTCCACGTACTCTTTGTCCCGGGGTATGTCTTTCCTGTCCCTAAAAATCGTAATCACCAAACCACCTCCAATCCGGCTTTTTGAAACTGTGCCTTAAGCGATGTCCTCTCATATACCGTTTTCATCTTATCAAATATGGCCAGCCTGCTTCCATCTAATCCACAGACATCATCCTCCTGTCGTCCCTCCCACTCACGGGAATAAATTGCTGATATTTCAATACTCCGCCACCTTCACCACCACAATATCCCCAACCCGCCGGATGAATCCCTCCTCCGGATACGACGGCATGTCCCGCACCGTTTCGTTCCCGTAGAGCGCGCCATAGTCCCCGGAGGAGCACATGGTGAGGTTCGCCCCGCACAGGTAGGAGAATACCCCCTGCCAGGAACGCCTGGTGCAGGAGGGCTCATTGTACCACCCGCCGAAATGGGCATACATATTGGAGCCCTCATACAGCCGGGATACCGCGAAGAGGCTATTGTAGGCCGGCACTCCCACCACGCAGTATTCCAGCTCCGAATCCAGGCAGCCCTCCTGGTCCAGACGATGCAGGATTCCTTCCGCCATGGTAATCGTGGCCCTCTGGCCCTCCAGCAGCGCCTGCTGGTCGATCTGTATCTGATAGATGCTGCCGTAGAGGGCTACCCCCAGCAGCAGGACCGTCAGCCTGCGGAGCCAGGCGCAAAATACGCCCCGGAATCCTGTCTGCGCCATGACACACAGCAGAACAGGCATGCAGGAAGCCATGGAGACCGTCATCAGCACGCTGACCTCCGCCGCCGTGACGATCAGCAGCACCATGTTGCAGGCCACCGGAATCATGCTTACCAAAAACAGGCCAAGCACCGCCTTCCACCTGTCCTCCCGGAAAAGCCGTACAAGGCCGTAGACAAAAAACAGGCCAAAAAGCCCCAGAACCGCATATAGAAGCGGCGTTCCCCGGAACATATCCAAGATAAAGCCCTCTTCTCCGAAATATCTGAAAAACTCCCTGTAAGCCCTGGCGATGCTGTCCGGGAGGTACTTGACCGTGTTAGGCAGAGAATACCGCTCGGCGCCCATGTAGCCGGACAGCTCCAGATGGAAGACCGCCAAGTGGAGGCGCAACGCCGCCGCATACAGGATGCCTCCCAGTACCCCCATCCCTGCTGCCCTTGCCATATCCGTGAGGACATTTCTCAGGCTCACGCTCTCTTTATATAACGAAAAAAGAAAATAACCCAGCAGCGCCATACAGACACAGCCCAGATAGGCCTGGTAAAGCCCCATGGAACAGGCCAGGAGCATCCCCCCTGAAACAATCGGCAGCGCTCTGCCCTTCCCCTTGACCAGAATCCATACCGCCAGCATCCCCAGCAGAAACGCCAGCCCGTAGGAGGGCGATGTGAAACGGTATGTCAGCGAGCTGCATATCGCCACACTGCCTGTGAACAGCATGGCCGCCAGATATCCCGCCTTTCTTCTTCCCATGCAGAACACATCCAGCAGGAATATCAGCCCCAGGGAATAGAGGGACAATGTGATCAGGGACGTCAGCGGATCCGTGCTGATGCCAAAGTGCAGCCTGTCCAGATACAGCAGGAGCCATCTTCCCAGAGTCAGGGACCATCTTCCTGCCTTGTAATAGCTGTATTCCCATATGCCGTCATTGGAATTTACCAACTGGTGGGCCATCAACAGGTAGTACAGTGCCACCGAAAAAAGCATGCTGCCCGCAAATACAGGCAGATATTTTTTCAGCCCCTTCAGTTCCCTGCCGGTCTCTATCATGAAATTTTTCATCCCGTTCCCCATTCTTCCTTTCCCTTCTATAATCATCGGGCCGCGGCCTATCGGAAATCCCTGCCGCCCAGTCAATTATAGCAGAAACCCGGGGAGATTGCACTACCGTTTCTCCATATGGCGTTACATGCGTTACATAGTCCGTTCCCTGATTTACACTCCAGGACCCGTCCGCCCCGCCCGGCACCAGGGGATGACGGCGCACCGTTTCCCATGGCCCCTCACTCCGGTGCCGCCTCCGCCGCCTCCCACACAAGCACAGTCCCCTGGGGCAGCTCATAATAATATTTCCCTGAAATCCATCCACCCATGCCCTCTGCGCAGACAAAAAAATACCGGATGTCTTTGCCCTAAAATACAGACAAAGACATCCGATATCACATTTATCCTCTACTCCTGCCTATCTGCGTTCCCGCTTCCATACCCGGCTCCCCACAAGCAGGGTGGCTGCTGCCACGCCGCAGAGCACTGCCAGCAGCGCCGCCGTGGAAAATCCTGCGGAAGCCTCCTGTCCTGTCTGGGGCGACAGAGGGGCATTCTGGGCATTTGCGCCGTTCTGGGCATTGCCTGTCCCCTGGTTGTTTCCGCCGCCGTTCCCGTTGTTTCCGTTGTTCCCATTATTTCCATTGTTCCCGTTGTTTCCGCCGCCGTCGCTCTTCTTCTCTCCGAACAGGAAGGTGCTGAAATGGGTCACCGTAAATGTGACGGTTCCGTCGCCGTTGTCCCTAAAGCTCACGTCCTCCCCCTGTCCGTCCTGGGAATAGTGTACGATTGTCAGCTTCCTCGCGCTCAGCCCAGCGGGCACCGGCATGGTGATGGTCACCGGCATCTTCAGCTCGTGCAGGGAAGTCTCCCCGTTCTTCAGGCTGATGTCCAGCTGCACGCTCCCTGCGTAGCTGTTGGAGGGCACGTCCACCCTGTTCTCAGGCTTGGCCACATCCACCTGCAGCGATATGGCGCTGGCATCCGCGGCATTCAGCCCTGCGCCCGCTATGCTGACCCTGGACGCGTCCAACAGGGCTCCCGCCGCTTCCGTCACCACAGGCGCTGCCACCGTCACGCCCTTCTGCTCCGTATAGATCTGTTCCAGCTCCTTCACCTGATTCAGCACATTGGCGTCTGTCTGCATGGCCACGGCGATTTCCGAAAGATTGACTTTGTCGGTCAATCCTTTCAGGGCCGCTGCCGCATCGCCTCCCTGCTGCACCTGGGAGAGGACCTCCTGAAGGGCGCTGCCCACGGTTTCTGCGGTGGTCCTGGTATCATAGATTCCGGATCTGGTCCCGTCGCCATTGGCGCAGGCATCGATATCATCGCTGAGGGCCCTGATTATGACATAATACTGTCCGGGCCCGTTGCTGCTTATGGCGCCGGAAAAGTCCGCTTCCGTGAACTTGCCGGGAGAGGTGTACATGGAATAGGTGCTGACGCCGTTGGGATACTGGCTGTCCATCTCCACTTTATGCAGCTCCGCCCAATAGCCCACGGCTCCGTCCACCAGATCCCAGCGGAACACGCCGGGCCTGTCCGAATCCCAGGCTCCCGTCACATTCCCAAGCTTCCGCTCCGGCTTCGTATATGTCTTCTCCACCCACTGGGACCAATCGCTGGCCTTATGGCTGCCGTCCTCCAGCCTGTACCATGCGCGCAGACGGAATCTGTATGTCCCGCTCTCCAGGATCCTGGCCCTTGTCATATAGGCATCATATTCTCTTCCCTCCACCCGGGTGGAGCCGAACCATTCCCATTTTCCGCTGGCTTCGTCCAGCTTCTCAGCCGCCAGGTCATACACCCGTATCCCCGCCTGGGTCCAGGAGACATTCCAGGCATTGGGGGCATTATAGCCGTCTCCGGCCCAGCCCCACTGAGGGACGGGGGCTGCATACTCTCCAGAGGCTGTCCCATTGACCTCGGACTTGGCCTTATCTCCGTTGGCGCAGGCATCGATATCACCGCTCAGCGCCCAGACCTTTGCATAATACCTTCCCACGCCGGAATATGCCAAGGTGCCGGAATAATCAACCTGCATCTTCCCGTTGAACTCGCTGCTGTACCCAATCAGTCTGTCGGACGCTGCATCATACAGCTCCGTCATGTATCCGTAGGCACCCTCCACCGGATTCCAGCAAATCAGGCCGGGATTCGCCTCGTCCCACCAGCATTCCGCTGTGGCCAGCTGCTTCTCCGGCTTCGTATAGGTCCTGCTCTCCGACCACTGGGACCACTCGCTGGAACGCGCATCGTTCTCCCGGTCCAGAGCCTTCGCCCTGAACCTGAACATGGCCCCGTCCTTATCCGTTCCGATGTGAAACTGCATGCTCATATTGTAGATGACGGAGCCTGTTCCCATCTGACTCGGATTGTGGACAACGAACATCTCCCAGGTATTCCCGCCGTCCCTGCTTATCTGGGACTCAAATCCATACATACCGTTTGTCCCTTCCACAGCGGGCCAGGAAGGCATCCACCCTTCCCACTTTATCACAGGCGTGGCCAGCTTCCCCGTCTGCCCAGAGTCGCCGTCCTCGCCGCCGGACTCATTGTTCCCACTCCCCGTGATGCCGGAGCCGGGCCCCTCGCCCTCGCCGCCGGATACATTGTTCCCGCTCCCCGTGATGCCGGAGCCGGGCCCCTCGTCCTCGCCGCCGGACACATTGTTCCCGCTCCCCGTGATGCCGGAGCCGGGCCCCTCGCTCTCGCCGCCGGACACATTGTTCCCGCTTCCCGTGACGCCGGATGTCCCTTCATCGCTTCCGTCCCCGGAGCCGGGCGTCTCTTCCCCTGCCTCCGGCGCGCTCCCGTCCGCTTCCGATGTCCCGGGCACAGTCGCTGCGTTTCCATCCCCCTCCGGGGCCGCTTCTCCCGCGCCGTCGGCATCGGACGCTGCGCCATCACCTGACGCCGCGGCATCCGTCCCTTCGCTTCCGCCATCCTCCGGCGCAGATGCCGAATCCCCTGACGCCAGATCCTCTCCCGCATCCGTCCCCGCCATAGTCGCGGCCTTCATCGCCCCCGGTTCCGCAGCCCACACCGTCCCTGCGCTGCCCTGCAGCCCCACAAAGGCTGCCAGCGCCAGGATGCCGATGCTTTTCAACACCTTTTTCTTCATCTTCCACCATACTCCTTTCGATTGCCGTCATCCGTGAATCCGCGCCTTCCCGGAACCGAAAGCGCGCCTTCTCCCTGACATTGTAAACGATGCCTGTCCATTTTGGGTATGCTGCCGGCAGAATCCGGCAGATTTTTCCCCACTCTTTCCAAACCTGCCGCCATTCCGCTTCCCTTCCCTCCCGGGCGCATCTCAAAACTGGAAATAAATAAACGTAGAAGCGTCATAATCAGGCCCGTAGACCCCGAAGATCAGAACAGAGAAGATGACCATATAGTATACCATCCACCGGAACCACACGTTCTGCCTGGCCAGCGCCGCCTTGAAATCCACTCCCCGCTTCTTCCCGTAATCCACCAGCATCAGCACCGCCAGCCCCAGCAGCATGACGAAGAAATCCTTCTCCGACAGCGCCATGGTCTGGATGCCCAGCAGATTGTCCGGGCTGAAGAACCCGTACAGCCCGATATTGCGCATCCCATGGGCAAGCATCCCCAGAGCCGCCGCAAGGCTCTCCGCCCGGAAGAACAGCCAGGCGAAATCCACTAGCCCGAAGGTCACAAGGCCCTGGAGCAGACGGTGGCTCCCGCAGTCCCTCCGGACATGCAGCCGCTCTCCCAGCCTCTGCCGCAGCGCCCCGGTCAGGTCCCCCGCCACCTGGTACAGGCCGTTGAGCAGCCCCCAGGCCACGAAATTCCATCCCGCGCCATGCCACAGCCCGCTGGCCCCGAAGGTCAGCAGGAGATTGCGGTACTTCCTGGCCCTGCCCCGTCTGTTCCCGCCCAGGGGAATGTACACATAGTCCCGGAACCATGTGGTCAGGGAGATATGCCAGCAGCGCCAGAACCCGCTCACCGTGGTGGCGAAGTAAGGGCTCCTGAAATTCTTGGTCAGCGAAAAGCCCATCACCCTGGCAGCCCCTACGGCGATGTCGGAGTACCCAGCGAAATCACAGTAGATCTGGAAGGCGAACAGGACCGTGGCCAACAGAATCTGCAGCCCGGAATAACCCGTGTAATCGCCGTACACCCCGTCCACCAGAATGGCGATGCGGTCCGCGATCACCAGCTTCTGGAAAAAGCCCCATCCCATCAGGAGCAGCCCGTCCTTCACCCTTTCGTAATCGAACCTGTGTGGTTCCCGGAGCTGATGCAGGAGATTTTTGCTGCGCTCGATGGGCCCTGCCACCAACTGGGGGAAAAAGGACAGGAACAGGGCATAGCGCAGGAAATTCCGCTCCGCCGCCACCTCCCCCCGCCGGACGTCCGCCAGATAGCCGATGGCCTGGAAGGTGTAGAACGAGATGCCCACAGGCAGCAGCACGTCAAAGGCGGGCAACTCCAGCTCCACATGCGCCAGGGCGAACAGCCCCTTCACGCTGTCCGCCGCGAACCCGCAATATTTGAAGAAGAACAGAATCCCCAGGTTCAGCGCCACGCAGCCCACCAGGCACCACCGCCCGGCCCTCTCCCAGCGCTTCCCGCTCCGCTCCCTCCAGGCGGAGAGGAACAGGGCGCTGCCCCAGGTGCTCACGGTGGAGAGCAGGATCAGGATGGCGTACTCCGGATTCCAGCTCATATAGAAATAATAGCTGGCCGCCAGCAGCCACAGATGCTTCCCCCGCCGGGGAACCAGAAAATACACCAGCGCAACGATTGGGAAAAAAATCAGAAAACTACCGGAATGAAATAACACTGCCCCTTCCCCCCATCACTCTTTTTCTTGCCCGTAGAGCGTCTCCATGACGAACTCGGTGACCTTTTCCGCGCCTTTGCCGTTGAGGTGATGATAGCCGTTGAAGGCGTCCTCGAAGTCCTCCGCAGCCAGGCCGATCTCATCGTAATGCAGGTTGCAGTCCAGAAAGGGCACCTCCTCGTTCCCGGCCAGGGCGGAAATCTGTTCCGTGCAGCTGGCATAGTTGATGGAGCGGATATACTCGTCGTACATGGGAGCCATGACCACGTACAGCGGAATCCCCTCCTCCCGGCACAGCCCGGCCAGCTTGCTGAAATGGAGCTGGTTGGTCTCCGATACGGCCCATCCGGTGGGATCATACGCCGCTTCCCGGTACTTCTCGGCCGTCTCCCCGGACATGGACGTCCGGCTGGGGCGGAAGGAGGAATAGTCCTGCACCCCTTTGGTGAAGAACTCCAGGTTCGAATTGAACACCGCCACATCCGCCCAGTTGCCGTGGCATCTGGCTATGGGGAACAGGGCGTACCCCCAGTTGCGCACCTCGTACTGCTCCATCACGGCCTCCAGCTTCACGGGCCCCATGCGCATCCCATCGATGTTGGACTCCTTCTTCCAGTCCCGGTCAGGGGTATCGCCGTCCCTATAGTTATTGTTGCCATTCAGGGAGATGGCTTCCAGGATGACCGCTTCCGGCCGCTGGTAGCGCAGGGCCTCTTTTACATTGAAATAGGCCTGCACCGTGTTCTGGGAGTTGGTCGCCAGGATATAGCAGCTCTTCCCCGTCATCCGGGAGACGATCTCCGGGTCGAAGGTGGAATAGGCATGGCTGCTGCCCACCACCAGGATCTGGGCCTCCCCCTCCTCCAATGCGTAGAATCGCTGCCATGTGCGTATGATGTCGTTTGGCGGATACAGCAATACCGTCGTCAGCCGCAGTCCTGCCAGCAGGAGCAGCACGAACAGCAGCCCTTTCAGAATCGTTTTCCTCAAATGACCATCCCCCTTACCCTTGTCCGGCCGGATTCCTCCGGGCCCATTGGACATTCTATATCATAATAAGGGATTTTCTGTCATTTGTGGTCTGCTGCCAGCAGACATTTGGCCCGCAGGGCAAAAAAGAAGCCGCCGCAGATATCTCCTGCGGCAGCCGCTCAGACCTGATTCAGCTCCTATTCTAACGGTATAGCCGACAGCCATGGACCGTAGTATTCCTCCGGCGCGGGATCCGGCATGGGGCTGGAGGAATATTCGTTGGGCCGCGAGGAATATACCTGGACGGTAAACCGATATTTTTTATCCGGCCCCGGTACTAGATACTCTGTCGGGATGGAAATCCCTCCATATCCCTTCTCCTCAATCATTCTCTTCGACCAGGTATTGTTCATCACATAAGCGCCTGTCTCATCGTAAAACGTCACATTGAAGAAATCAGCATCCTCGTAATCGTCAAGATTGTCCCATACGGCGAAATGGCGCTTTCTGTCATCGATTTCATATGTCCTCCACGCAAGCCCTGTGGGGGCGGGCAGCGGAGGCGCCGATTCCCCGGTATACTCGAACGCCTCCGACACCACGAAAGGGCTGTCGGCATACCGGACGCCGTCCCCTTCAGCCGCCACCGTAAAATAATAGAATCCGTTCTCCCCCAGGCTGGGCGTCACGTTCCATACCAGCTCTCCATCGTCCATGACATCTCCGCTGAACCTTACGACCTCCTCATGGAACCAGCCCTCCTCATCCACATCCGGCACATCCGCCGTATCCCTTCTGTACAGCCGCAGCAGATACCGGGCTTCATCCCCCTCGCCCGCACCCGGCACACTGCCCCAGGCGACGCTGCCTGTCTCCCCCCGCCAGTGGGGATTTCCCGGCACGGGCAGGACGGCGAGTCCAGCCCCCCCGTCCCGGTTTTCAGCCTGCTGCCCGTCCCGCAGCGCAGGCAGCCCCACTGCGCAGAGCCCCAGGAGCGCTGCCAGGATTACCGCTGCCGTCCACAGCCCTCTGCGCCCCCCCGGGAAAAAGGCCTGCCGCACCTCCCGCACCGACTGGTAACGCTTTTCCGGGTCCAGGTTCATGCATTTGCGTATGACCTTTTGATAGCGCGGCCTCCGGATCGATTCTCCCAGAAGGTGCTCCAATGTCACCCCCAGCGCATAGATGTCCGCCCGCTCGTCCGTCTGGGCAAAGCCGTACTGCTCCGGCGGGGCGAAGCCCCTGGTGCCCAGCAGCCTGGTATCCTGCTCTGCCCCTTCTCTGGGCGTGCGGGCAGCGTCGAAGTCGATGAGGCGCACATGGCCCTCCGACCTCAGGAGGATGTTGGAGGGCTTGATGTCCCGGTGGATGATGCCCTTTCCGTGCAGGAACTCCAGCACGGCGCACAGCTCCCTGACCACCTGCCGGAACTGCTTTTCCGACAGCTCTGCGGCGCCGGAGCTCTGGCCTTCTATATATTCTTCGATTACGCAAGTGAAGTCATCGGAGACCGTGACCTCATACAGCTTCGGCAGATTGGGATGGGGGCATTCCTGCAGCATCCGGTAAACCTCATGCCGTCCTTTCAGCCTCTTCCGCACATAGGCCTGTGACCCTCCCTTTTCCCGCACCAGATGCACCGTGCTCTTTTCGCTCTGCTTCAGCAGCTTTATCTCTTCATATTCCATATTTATCCTCCGCTCCCTGCACATGGAAAACTGTGTTTTCCGGATTGTCCTGCAGCCGCCCTTCTGGTATAATAATATCATGGGCTTCCCTTCCGGGTCAATATTATATACTGCGTACCGATTAAATTTGCAGTGCGACCCGACTGCAGACCGCCAGCCAGGTACTTTCCCGGAGACACCACTGTAAATCCTGGCGGTCTGCAGTATAGCACACAGACCGAAAGAGAGACAATATGGAAACGAAAACTACCGATGAACTGAAACATGAGATCAGGGCCGCGACGGCGATCGAGGACTATCTGAAGAGCAACCGGGATAACCTGAACCTGCGCAGCCTCCCCGAGCACCTGGCATTCCTGCTGTCCCGCAAGGGCATCAGCAAGGCGGAGGTGGTGCGCGGCTCCCTGCTGAGCCGGGCCTATGTGTACCAGATTTTTTCCGGGGAGAAGACGCCCTCCCGGGACAGGCTGATCGCCCTGGCCTTCGGCATGGGGCTTTCCGAGGATGAGGCCCAGTCGCTGCTGAAGGTGTCGAAGAACCGGGAGCTGTATGCGAGGGATGAACGGGATGCCGTCATTTTGTTCGCGCTTCAGCGCGGACAGTCTATCCTGGCGGCAAACGAGCTGCTGTTCGAGCATGGTTTCAAGACGCTGGGGGTGCCGGAGGAATTTGTCTGATGAGAGAGAGAATCTATGTCTGCCATACCTATTACCACGTATACGTCACCTTCCTGAAGGAGCTGGCCCTCCCCCGGGAGAAGAGGGGACAGGCCACTCTGGTGCTCAGCAGAATGTCCAATGACTTTGAGGAGCTGGGGAGCCGGGTGGAGTCCACGGGACTCTTTGAACAGGTGATGGAATTCGATGAAAAGCGGGAGGATTTCTTCCCGGAGCTGGTGAAGCTCCGCAATGCGGGCCGCGGCTTCCTGGGCCATCTGTGGAGCCGGATCCGCTTTACCAGGCTCTACGCGAAGCTGGAGGAGCCCTATGTGCCGGTGGATTTCCGCGACTACGGGGACATCTACGTGTACTGCGACTCCGACCCCATCGGCTATTATCTGAACCAGAAGAAAATCCCCTACCATGCGGTGGAGGACGGGCTGAACTGCCTGAAGAACTTCGATGCCGCCCGCTATGACAACAGGGGGCACTTTGGCCTGAAGGCATTCCTGTCCAGGAAGCTGAACCTGATCTTCGTACAGAACGGCTACGGAAAATACTGCATCGATATGGAGGTGAACGACATCTCCGCCATCCGCTATCCCTGCCCTCAGTATATCCAGCAGCCCAGGCAGGCCCTGGTGGACAGGCTGACATCGGAAGACAAAGCATTGATACTGCGGGCCTTCATCCGGGACATGGACAGCCTGCAGGCCCAGATAGACGCGGGCAATGGCATGGAGGACAAAATCCTCATACTCACGGATCCCCTGTGCACCCTGGACGTGAGGGAGCGAATCTTCCGGGACATCATCCGCATGTATGAAAAGGAGGGCACGATCTTCCTCAAACCCCATCCCAGGGACACCCTGGACTACCGCGGCATATTCGCCCAGTACCCGCAGTTCGACGCCACGGTGCCCATGGAGATGCTGAACTTCTTCCCGGGGCTGCGGTTCAAGAAGGTGGTGGGCGTCCTGACGGAGGTCAAGGGCATCCGGTTCGCGGACGAGGCCGTGCGGCTTGGCCCTGATTTCCTGGACGCCTATGAGGATCCCCTGATCCACAGGCAGAACGAGCAGATATGAGCCCCTTCTTCCCTACTCTTCCATAAGGCCTCTGAGCACTTCCCTGGCCTTCTCCAGCTGATTGTCCGGATGCTCCTCGCTGCCGTAGTAGGCCTCGCCGTCAAATTCGCAGACCACATCCGGCTCAATGCCCAGGCCGTGGATATTGTTGCCGTTTGGCGTGTAGTAGGCGCTGATCGTGACCTTCACCGCAGAGCCGTCCCGGAAGGGGATGATCTGCTGCACGATGCCCTTGCCGAAGGTGGTGGTGCCCACCAATGTCCCCAGCTTGTAGTCCTTGATGGCTCCGGCCATGATCTCCGCCGCGCTGGCGGAGTTCATATCTATCAGCACCACCAAAGGCACCTCCAGCTCCTTGTCGCCCTCGCAGGTGTATTCCGCCCGCTTTCCGTTCTTGTCCTCCGTGTATACGATCAACCCCTCGGGCAGAATCATCTGCGCCATCTCCACCACGGCGCTGAGGCTCCCGCCCGGGTTCCCCCGCAGATCCAGTATCAGCCCCTTCATGTCGGATTCCCGCACGGATGCAAGCGCTTCCTCGAACTGTTTCACGGACACATCGTCGAACTCCGTCAACTGGATATAGGCCATGCCATCCTCCAGCATCTCATGCTCCACGGTGGGGGTCTCCACCTTCCTGCGGGTGACCTTGACCTCCAGGTAGTCGGACTCCCCCTCCCTGACGATGGTCAGGGTCACTTCCGTATTCTCCGGCCCCTTGATCAGGGACACGGCCTCCGTCAGGCTCAGTCCGTAGGTGGATTCCCCGTCCACCTCGTAGATCAGGTCGTTGGCGCGCAGGCCCACCTCCTCCGCAGGCGCTCCCTCTATGACCCCGCTGATCTTCGGCAGGCCGGTGGCGGTATCCTGACTGACATACGCGCCCACACCGTAGTAGATGCCCTCCGTCTGCTCCATCAGCGCGGTCAGCTCCTCCGCGGTATAATACTCGGAGTAGGGATCCCCCAACGCCTGGAGCATCCCTCTGTAGATGCCGTCCTGGAGCTCTTCCTCCGTCACGTCATGGAGATAGAAATAATTGTCGATGGTATTCTCCAGGGTCTGCATCTTGTTCAGCACAGAGGCGTCGATGGCGGAGCCTTCCAGGAACGAGGGCCCCCCGGAGGCGGCGTTCTTCATGCTCTGGCCGGACTCCACCGCATTCTGGACATAGAGCCCCAGATAGCAGATGGCCAGTATCAGGAGCGCCCCCGAGATCCCCGTGACCAGGCCGATCAGGAACAGGCCCTTCCCGCTGCCCCGCTCTCCCCTGGGCCTCCTGCCCGTTCCGGGCATATAACCTCCGGCGGAGGCGCCGTTCCCCGGCGGCCTTCCGTAGCGATCCTGCCCGGCAGCCATCCCTGTCCCGGCATCCGCACCTGTCCCGGAGCCGGAGATATTGTCAAAATACCTTTGATTCTCGTCCATGCTATTCCCTCCTATCGAAAGCCGCTCCCCCTCCGCGGCCTGCGTTCCAATCCAATCCTTTATCACTGGCTCAGATATCCCCATGGCGACACATAGGAGCCGTTGAGCCGCACGCTGAAATGGAGATGGCTGCCCGTGGAGCGGCCCGTGCTGCCCACAGCGGCTATGGTGTCGCCCTTTGCCACCACGTCCCCCTTGCTCACATACAGGGCCGAGGCGTGCATATAGATGGTGGCCAGCCCGTCCCCATGGTCTATCATCACGTAATTCCCCATGGTGGGGCTGTAGGCCGCCGCTGCCACTTTGCCGTCATAGGCCGCGAAGATGGCTGTCCCCGTGGCCGCGGCGAAGTCCACACCATTGTGGAACTGCTCCACCCCCAGAGTGGGATGCATCCTCATGCCATAGTCGTCCGATACCCTGGTGTAGGACGCTAGGGGAAACTTGAACGTGCCGCCGTCGTAGGTGAGAGCGGATCCGCTGCTGGCGATCAGCTGCCGCCTCTCCTCGGCCACAGCCGCCTCCAGGAGCCTGATTTCCTCCTCCTGGGCCCTGATCTCCTCCTCGTACTGCCTTATGGCCTCTTCCTTGTTGCTGATATCCGTCTCATAGCTTATGATATCACGATTCTTCTGCGCTATCAACTCCTCCAGGTTCTTCTGTTCGATCTCCACGTTCTCCTTCGTCTCGTCCAGAATCTCCTTCTCCAGCTCCAGGCCTTCCTTGCACAGCTCCACATATTCCTTGGCGGCCTTGTAATCCTCCCACATCTGCACGTCGCTGGCCACCATCTTCTCCATATAGTCCATCCTGTTCAGGAAGTCCCCCAGGCTTCTGGCCCCCAGCAGGAGATCCGCCACGCTGGGGTCCCCGGACTCATAGGTGAGCCTGATGTGGGCCGCCATGGCCTCCTGCTGGTTCTCCTCCTGCTTTCTCGCCGCCTCAAGCTGGGCCTGGGCCTCGGAGATCTCCGCCTCCTTGGCGCCGATCTGGGCCTTCAGCTCGGCGATGCTGGCCTCTATCTTCTGCAGGTTCCCGTCCAGCTCCCGCACGTAATTCTTCAGATCGTCCTTCTGGAGCTCCAGGTTCTTCTTGATCTCCTGCAGATTGCTGAGGCCGTCCTTCAGGCCCTCCTTCTGCTCTTTGATCTGGGAGATCTCCTCCTCTTTCTCCCGGATGCTCTCCGCGGTGGGCGTCCTGCTGCCTGTGGCCTGTGCCTGCAGACCGTCCCCGCCTGTGGCCAGCAGCGCCGCGGCCCCCAGCGCCAGGCCCCATAGCAGCCATCTCGCCCCGCCCTTCTTTCTGCTCTTTCTCATCATCCTTCTTCTACACCTGCAGATGCTTTCTCACAGTGACAATGCTCCCCAGGAACCCTATCCCTACGCCTACCAGCAGCGATACCGGCGTCAGCACGCCGAACAGCTCATCCGCCGGGATAAAGGCCAGGAAATTGGTCAGAACCTCGAACCTTTCCGCGATATAATTCAGCGTGTAATTATAGATGCCGTAGATCAGCCACAGGGGCAGCGCGGCCCCCAGCAGCCCGATCAGCATCCCCTCCAGCACAAAGGGCGACCTGACGAAAAAGTCCGTGGCCCCGATATATTTCATGATATTGATCTCCTCGGAGCGCACCGAGATTCCGATGGCCACCGTATTGCTGATCAGGAAGATGCTCACCGCCAGCAGGATCACGATGATGCCTACAGACACGTAGGCAATCAGCAGGTTCGCGCCGCTCAGCGTGTCTGCCGTCAAGGCGGAATGGTTGACCTTCATCACCTCCGGCAGGGATTCCAGCCATGTGACCAAAGCGCTTTGCAGCGACACATCGCTGATGAAGACCTCATAGCTGTCATCGCCCTCCAGGGGATTTTCCAGAAACGCTTTGGAATAGGCCTCGTAATTTTCACCCCAGTTGTCCCTTCTATAGTTCTCCCATGCCTCATCGTCGGAGATGAACTTCACGTCCGACACCTCGGCACGGCTGGCTATCAGTTGGCCGATTTCTTCTATACGGGCATCCGATGGAATCTGGCCCTCCACATGACTGTCGCACCAGTCATTCTCATAGTGGAAGAACACTGTCACGGACACGCCCTCCTCCGCTTTCAGCACGATGCTGCGGAAGTTCATCACGATGGAATAGAAGAGTCCGAAGAGGAACAGACAGGCAGCTATGGTAGCAACGGAAGCCAGAGAATACCATTTGTTCCGGAAGATATTGACGAAGCCCTGTCTGATGGTATAGAACAAAGTGCTAATCTTCATCGATGTATTCCCCTCCCTCCTCGTCGCTGATGATGATGCCCCGCTTCATGGTGACCACCCGCTTGTGCATGGCGTTGACGATCTCCCTGTTGTGGGTCACCACCACCACCGTGGTGCCGCTCTGGTTGATCTCCTCCAGAAGCATCATGATCTCCCATGAATTCTTCGGATCCAAATTGCCCGTAGGCTCATCCGCCAGCAGGATCGAGGGCTTGTTCACCAAAGCCCTGGCCAGGGCCACCCTCTGCTGCTCGCCGCCGGAGAGCTGCCTGGTCTTGGCCTTGTACTTCCCGGCCAGCCCCACGGTGGCCAGGATGGTGGGGACATTGCGCCGGATCTCCCCCGCGGGCACCTCTATGATCCGCTGGGCAAAGGCCACGTTCTCATAGACATTCCTGTCGTTGAGCAGACGGAAGTCCTGGAACACCACGCCCAGGTTGCGCCGGAACTTGGGCACCTGCCTGTGCTTCAGGTTCGCCAGGTCGCTGCCCATGACATAGACGTTCCCGCTGGTGGCCGTCAGCTCCCGCAGCAGCAGGCGGATCAGGGTGGATTTCCCCGAGCCGCTGTCGCCCACGATGAAGACGAACTCTCCCTTTCCGATTCCCAGCGTGATCCCGTTAATGGCAGGAGCCCCCTTGGAGTAGACCTTGCTCACATTATCCAGAAATATGATGCCGTTATCTTCTATAAACTGCTCCCGCTTTCTCCACGACAGCTCCTTTTTGCCCATCGTCTTCCTCCATCCCGGACTTTTATTCTCAGAAATCCGTGGTTTCCATGTATTTCATATATTTCACTACCATCAGCGCTATTTTGAACGTAATCGCGTCCTCAAAGACACGCAGATCCAATCCCGTGCTCTTCTGCAGCTTATCCAGCCGGTAGACCAGCGTGTTCCTGTGAATGAACAGCTGCCTGGAGGTCTCCGACACGTTCAGGCTGTTCTCGAAGAACTTGTAGATCGTCCCCAGGGTCTCCTCGTCGAACTCGTCCGGGCTCCTTCCTCCGAAGATCTCCCGGATGAACATCTTGCACAAAGGCAGGGGGAGCTGATAGATCAGGCGGCCGATGCCCAGCTCGCTGTAGGCGATGATCTCCCGCTCGTCGAAGAAGATCTTGCCCACGTCCAGGGCCATCCTGGCCTCCTTATAGGAGCGGCTCACCTCTTTGATCTCCTGTATCACCGTGCCGTAGGCGATGCGGCCGTCCCGGATGCCCTCCTTCTTCAGGAAGCTCCAGAGCTGCTTCGCCGTCTTGTCCATCTCTTTAGCCCTGTCGGCCTCGGACAGCTCCTTGACGATGATGACATTGTTCTCGTCCACTTCCGTGACGAAGTCCTTGCTGTTGCCGCTGAAATACGTCCTGGCCAGCTCCAGCACATTGCTGTCCCTGCCTCCCGGCGTCTCCACGATCAGCACAGCCCTGGGCACATCCGTCTGGATATGCAGCCTCTTGGAGCGGCTGTAGATGTCCACCAGCAGCAGATTGTCCAGAAGGAGGTTCTTGACAAAATTGTCCTTGTCCAGGCGCTCCTTGTAGGCCGTCACCAGGCTCTGGATCTGGAAAGCCGCCAGCTTGCCGATTATATAGGAGTCCTCCCCGGCCCCGGCGGCCACCAGCACATACTCCAGAATCTGGTCATCGAATATCTTAAAGAACTGATATCCCTGTATCTCCTGGGAATCCGCCACAGACGCGGCAAATTCCGCAACGGCTTTCGCAACTGCGGACGCCCTGCTGCCCATGTCGGCAGTAGAGGCCACCTCCTTGCCGTCCACATCCATAATACAAAATTCGACCCGAGCAATGTTCTTCAATCCATCGATTGTGTTCTGTAAAATTTGATTTGAGATCATAAAACCCACTCCTTTTGTCGTTATGGTCGATTCCAGTTCCCGTTTTTGTTTCTACATTTACAAATGTACAAAAAATACGGAAAAAAAGCAATAGGATTTTATGATTTTTCACAAAAAAACCACCTGAAGCAAGGCCCCAGGCAGTTTTATAGATGAGTCCTCCAATCAGGACAGGGCGCCTTCCCGCATCCGTCAGACACGTATGTCGAAATTGGCGCCCACATTGGGATTCACACTCAGCTCCATGGCCGCAGCATCCATGATCTGTACTATCCCTGCCCCCAGCTCCCTGCTGGCGTCCAGCGCTTTGTCAAGCACCGCGGTTCCAACCTGGGACAGCACAGACGCATTCGCCAGCGCCATCGATACTTCCGCAATATCCATAAGCACACCTCCTGCCCAGAATACATTCTATTTTATCATACTGAAAGCCGTTTTACCAGTCCTTCCGGCAAGTTTTCAATTTCTTAATGATTCCGGTGGCTTCCCCGCTCAGACCTTGCTGATGGAATACTGCCCGATCTCTATCCTGCGCTGCTTCAGCAGCCGCCCCACGGCCCGCTTGAACTCGTTCTTGCTCATGCCGGTCTCCTGCTTGATGCGCTCCGGGGAGGCCTTGTCCGTGAAGGGCAGCATGCCGCCGCACTCCTCTATCATGGCCATGATCTTCTCCGCGTCCTTGTCCATCTGCAGATAGGCCTTGTCCCGGATGCCCAGGGTCAGCTTCCCGTCCTCCCGGATCTGGATGACGCGGGCCTCCACGTCCTTCCCCAGCTCCACGTTCCCATAGAGCTCCGTCAGGGGGATCAGCCCCGAGTAGAGATTGTCCACAGCCACGAAGGCGCCGAAATTGTCGCTCATCTCGTAGACCCGGCCCTTTACCTTGTCGTCCTTCCCGTAGGGGCTGTCCGTGCGCAGGTTGTCATATACGTTCATGGTGGCGCAGAGGCGGTCGCTCTTATCGATATAGAGGGACACCAGAACCTTGTTCCCCTGCTCCACCTTGCCCCGCTGCTGCTTGAAGGGCAGGAGCAGATCCTTCTCCAGGCCCCAGTCCAGGAACGCCCCGATCTTCCCTGTCTGGGCCACGGTGAGCTCGGCCACCTGCCCCATCATGAGCTTGGGCTCCCTGGTGGTGGCGATGAGCCTGTCCTGGGAATCCCGGTAGATGAACACCTCCATCTCGTCGCCGATTTCGCACCCCTCCGGCACCTGCTTGCGGGGCAGGAGCACCCGGGGCTCGTCCTCCTCCGCCGAGAGCCCCAGGTAGATGCCGAACTCCACCTTCTTCACCACTGTCAGTTTCTGCTTTTCACCTAAGTTTATCATGATACCTCTCCATCAAATCTTTTTCTCTTTATTCCAGTACCCCGATGCATGCATCCTTGAGCGGTCCGCACCTGCCGTCCGCTTCACTACCGCCTTGTCGTCAGCAGGCGATGCCCCCGCAGCGCGTCCCGCCGCAGCTTCAGGCCGCTCCCCCGAACTCCGCCGCCATGCACAGGTCTCCCTCCTGGTTCTCCAGCGTCACGCAGACGCAGTCAGGCGCCTCAAAGACCCGGGGCGTCAGCACATCCCCCAGAAAAGCCTGCTTCTTATATTCCGCCCGCACCTGCCTTATGGCGAAGCCCTCCGGCAGGTAGTCCATGGCGATGTCGATGAACTGCTGATTGTTCACATGATGGTTGGTGTCCAGGTGATGGCGCTTTACCACCACCGGCTCCCTCGGTACGCCGTTGGGCGGCAGGGCAATCCTGCGGGGGGCGTATTCCATCTCCAGCTTTTCCTCAAGCCGGTAGCCCTCCATCATGTTCTGCGGAATCGCCGACGGCTTGTTCGTCCGGGTGTCCAGCAGGCTCCACAGGGAATTGGCCCTGGCCAGATACCCTCCCTCCCGGTCCATCATGCAGAAATTCCTGTACCCCAGGAAGCCTTTCAGCCCATAGGGCAAAGTCCCCACGGCCACCTTCTCCCCAAGGGCCGGATAGCGCTCCACCACGATCTGCCAGGAGGAGAGCACCCAGACCAGGTGCATCTCCTTCAGCTTCTCCACCCCCAGCCCCAGATCCTCCGACTGGAAGGTGGAACAGTCCTGAAAATAATTGATGAGGGAAGCCATGGTGAGCTTCCCCTGGCTGTCGGTCTCGCTGTATCTGATCCTGCTGTCGAATGTATACATGTCAAATCCTCCGAATCCCCGGCCAGGCCCTTCGTCTCCCTGGCGCAGCTCCTTCCTCTCCCCGGCGCTGGCGCCTTTCTATGCCAGCAATTGATAGACGATCACCGCAATCCAGAATATCCCGTACAGCAGCATGCCCAGGTTCAGGGCCACTGTGCGGAACCGCTTCCCCGCGGGAATCACTATCCGCCCTCTGGCGAAGGAGAACTTCCTCCTGGCCAGGCATACGATGAACAGCACCAGGCCCCCTATCAGGCAGCCGAAGACGAATATCAGGAAGACCCCGTATGCCAGCAGCCCCGCCATATTCTCGTTGACAAATGCCATCATGGACGCCATGTCCATATCCGCCACCATCTCCAGATAGGCATCCAGGTCGATCTGGCGCATCAGCATTGAGCTCACCAGGCCGCCCATGAAGTTGATCATCATGTGGATGGCGATGGTGATCTTCAGGTTGCCGGTCTTCACGTACAGGTAGGCCAGGAGCATGCCCAGCACGAAGGCGTAGACGAACTGGTTCAGGTTGCCGTGGAACAGGCCGAACATCAGGCCTGACAGGAGCACCGCGGTCCCCTGTCCGTAGCACACCGTCCTGTCCACGATCAGCTTGCGGAAGACATACTCTTCCATAACAGGCGCGCAGATCACCATCCAGAAGGCTATCATCCACAGGCTGACTGATTCCGTCACGTTCAGCAGCTGGTTCTGCACCCCGCTGCCCTTGAGCATGCCGATGGCAGTGGTGACGATATTGCCGATGATATTGGTCAGGTATACGGCGCCGAAGCACATCACCACTGCGGCGATGAAGCTCCCGGCCCTGATCGGCCTGCGCCCCACCCTGTCGGCGGGAATGGTCCGCACCAGTGCGATCAGCACCGGCATGCCGATCGCGTACATGGGCACCATGGACAGGAGCAGAGCGAGGTTCCCGTTCCTCAGCCATTCCGGGAACAGGAGCATCGCGGCGAAGGAGGCGGCGAACTGCACCGCGAATGTCACTATCGTGCCCAGAAGGTACATCCCTCCCAGCTTAGAGAAATGCTTCCTGGCGGCGGCAAGCTCCCGGGCCTCCCTCTCCTGCCTCTCTCTCGTCCCTTCCGCCTGCTGCCAGCGGTCCATGTCCTGCGCGGCATTGTCCTGCCATGTCCTGTATCCGTTCTCTTCCATCCTCTATAACTCCTGCCCAGCGCGGTCATCTGCGCTGTTCCTCTTCATTTTTACCCTGAAAGCTCCTATCCCATTACGGCGCCGCGAAGTGTGTTTGCGCCTCCCGTACGCAAAAGCGAACTTTTTCTGCCCATTTTGTGTGCATCGGCTAAACTCCCGGGCGATTCTCTTTATAGCCTTGCCTTTTGGCACGGCGATGCGGCGGCCCCATGGGAGTTTAGATAAGTTTATCACATATTGGGGCATTTGAAAAGAGCGTTATCCAAATAATGGATCGGGCGGGTGGATTTTGGCTTGACAGAAAATCTTCCTGATCGTATGGTTTTATAGAGAAGGAAAGGACGGGAAGGGTAGCAATGCTATTTGATTACGACAGGACATCGGCTGACAGCATCTTCAGATACGCGAAAAGGCTGGAGGGGAAAACATTCCTCGATATCAGGAATCAGTATCTGTCCCACATGGGAATCCCTGATGCGCAAACGCTGTCCGAGGACGCCAGAGCAAAGGGGCAGCTGGGCAATTTCCTGGAGGAATATTACTTTGGCTATAAGCCCAACGGCGACCAGGCCGCCGATTTCCGGGAGACAGGCGTGGAGCTGAAGCAGACCTGCATCGATGTCAGGAAGGACGGAACCTATACGGCCGGGGAGCGCCTGTCCGTCACCAATATCTCCTATGAGGAGCCAGTGGAGGAGGACTTTTACCGGAGCCATGTATGGGAGAAGATCCGGCTGATCCTGCTTGTCCATTACCTGCGGGACAAGTCTGTCCCCAGAATGCTCTACAGGATACTGTACGTCAATCTATTCACCCCGCCCGTCGCCGACCTTGACGTCATCACCAGCGACTACAGGAAGATAGTCAATAAGATCATTGCCGGGAAAGCGCATGAATTGTCCGAAAGCGATACCCTTTATCTCGGGGCCTGCACCAAAGGCGCCACGGCGGAGAAGAGCCTCCGGCCGCAGTATTATGGAGACCATGTACCGGCCAAAAAGAGAAACTTCTGCCTGAAGCGCCAATACATGGACTATGTCCTGCACACATACATACTCCGGGACGCGGTGCCCTGCGAGAGGGTCGTTTCGGACAGCGCCGCGTTAAAAGAGCGGTCTTTCGAGGAGATCGTCATGGAGCGAATCTCCAGGCATTTCGGCCAGAGCGACAGGGAGCTCTGCGCAGAGTATGGCAGGGAATATAACGGCAACAAGGCCCAGTGGATCGACCTCGCCTACCGCATGCTGGGGATCAGGGGGAACCACGCGGAGGAATTCGTGAAGGCCAATATCGTGGTGAAGGCCATCCGGCTGGAGGAGGATGGGGCCATGCGCGAAAGCATGTCGTTCCCGCCCTTCCGGTTCCTAGACCTTGCCTCCCAGGAGTGGGAGGATTCTGATGTGTATGCCTATTTCTCCGAGACAAGGTTCCTGTTCGTGGTCTACAGGCGCCGGGGGAGCGAATATGTCCTGCGCAGCGCCAGATTCTGGAACATGCCCGGGGCAGACCTGGAGGTCACTGTCAGGGCAGGGTGGGAGGCCGTGCGGCGGACCATCCGGGAAGGAGTCAGGTTCTCGGTCAGCCCCAACGGCACCATTTCCAACAACCTTCCCGGGAAGGGCGACAACCGGATCATCCATATCCGCCCGCATGCGGCAAAGTCGGCATATCGGCTGGCGAACGGCATCGTCCGCGGGAATGTGGAGCGGGACGCCAATCCGCTGCCGGACGGGCAGTGGATGACTACGCAGAGCTTTTGGATCAATAACAGTTATATTTTGGGAGAGATTTGAGGGATTCGAAGTGCGGTCCTTATCAGTTCATGAACCGGAAGTTCCGCCCCTGTTTATACTGCGCCTGTAGTCCCCTCATCGATAGCGTCCCCGCTCCCATTTGCTAACCGCCCGGGGCGTGATTCCCAGCCGCAAAAGCGTAAAACAACAAGCTGTTCGCCCGAACCTAAAATTCGATTTTCAAGCTGTCACCCTCTACGGCAACACCCCCGCTCTTTGTGATGGGCAGCTTTTGATCCTCGGAAAAGCCAATGGTCTCCCCGTCATGCAATACCACATCTTCGCTAATCACATAATTGGCAATGTCAGAGAGAAATTCGTGGAGGGTCTGGACATCGGCCTGACTGTCCAGCACTTCCATTTCGTCATAACCGAAGTACCGCATTCCGCCGGTGTAGGCGCAAAGCCCCTTTTTGCCATTGTAAATCCCGATCCAGACCAGATTGTAAATGGGAAACAAATCTTCTTCCAGCATCCCGGAGAAATGCTGATAATAGTCCGGGGCATAGACCACCTCGCCGGTGTAAATGCCCAGCACCCCGTCCTGCTTGCAGGCGGAGACCACTGTTTTGACGAGGAATGTGCCGCATTCAATGGGAGAAATCTCCTTGCCTATGACAGCAATCAGAAGATGGGCCACATGGTCTTTTACCTGTTCCGCGCCATTGCACCACATGAAGTTTTTGGCCGCAGCCTCTTCCGCCTCGCCGTCGGGGATGGGCGCGGGCATGAAGGATACGGCAATCATAGCCCCCTGATAACTGATAAGAAAAACCTCATCGGTTTCCTCGTCCTCGCCGCCCTCATCTTCGCTGTCTTCATTCTTGCTGTCTTCATCCTCGCTGTCCTCATCTTCGCTGTCATCCGGTTCATCCTCGATGCCCCAGGTTTCCTTCAAGTCCCGCAGAAGGGCCTCTTTGTCCCACCTGGCCTCTTTCAGAAGGACATAATTGACGAAGGTGCCGGGGTTCTCCTTTTGCTCCTCCGCCCGCCGGGCCTGCTCCATCCAGTAGGAGCGCATCACTTCCACCAGAGCGATGGCCTTTTCCTGGGCGGTGGCCGGGTCATAGTCCTCCATCTCGCTGAACACATGGCCGCAGTGCTCCAGTTCGTCCCCCTCGTAGCCGCCGCAGACGCCCAGCAGCCATTTCCCCATCAGGCTCTTTTTGTACCTGAAAATGTAGTAGTGCAGATCATGCAGTTCAAACTCCCCGGCGCACTCGATTTTTGCCGGAGCCTTGCCCAGCTCCGCCGGATGGGCAAGCCACTGGGTCAGGGACTCCATCGCGGCATTCATTTGTTCTTGGTTCACATCAGTTACCTCCTTCGATTTGATAAAGGGAAAACCATTTATACATCAATTTCTAGTTTATAAGAAACTGCAATAATATCGTAAACAGCATCGTATGTAAACAGCCGGTAGTGCTGATAAATATCTTTGTCAAAGTCTTCTCTAACTGGCAGGGACTTTAACCAGGAACTGTCCTCAATCAAATCGAAGGAGCTGTCGTCCGGATGCCCCGACATAGCCATATTTTCATAGGTGTCGAGTTCGCAGGCAAAATAGGCCAACACCCGTTGGAAGATGAGAGTATAGGGAAACCACTCTTTCTCGTCCTTGTGCCGGGAGATTAGATGACCGTTGATGTCCCCCGTAAAAGTCAGATTATCCAGGGCATCTCGTTTCACCTGATTCAGATAGATACAATCTCGCCCATTCAAAACACCTAAGCAAGTGTCTATTGCAGCCGCTTTCTCCATATGTTCCTCCTGTTTTTAGTTCCGCATCTGCCCCGCCCCGTCCCCAGACATGGGCATGGGCACTGGACGGGGCAGACGCCGTTTTAAATTAGCTATTGACATTTCTTAGCTGGACTAAGTTTTATCCATAGACAGCATCTCCATGCTCTTTCATAGAACAATCCAAACTATGAAAGCTCTTTTATATATTCCCGAAATATGATTGCCTCTACCGCTGGCGTTTTTGATGCGAAGGCGGCATTCTCAATTCCGTCTGTTATTAGCAGCCTTTCCCATAATCGGGGAAAATCCTCAAAGTCGAACCGGTTGTCGTCAAGTATGATATATTCGTCTATCTTCGGGTGCTCCTCCAGATAATCCTGAATGCCCTGTCCTCTCTTATTCCAGTGTTCCTTCGTCACTGCAGATATTTCAAGATCATGCCCCATCAGTTTATCTCTTAAATAATCAAGGTCTCCTCCTATCCTGACATTCTTCCAGTCAGATGTCAGGACAATATCTCCGCCACCATACTTTTCAATGGCTCCCGCAAGAATCTCTATCCTGGCGTCATCCACTCCGATATGGCCATCGGGAGAGCTTATGACTGTCTTCCTGGTGTTCAAAACGCCGTCCACGTCCAAAAAAACTGCAAAACTCATGTAACGCTTGTTCCCTCTCTTTTCTAATGCCACAATCCTGCTCCGACTCATATCTCCGACACATGCTTATCGTCTTCCAAACTTAAGCTCATATCTTCTTCAAGAACCGGAAGTCAGGGTCTCTTGATGGTGTCTGTTTACAGATGCTCTAGTCAAGCGGCTCTTTTATTTTCCCCACTTCAAATAATCGTACTTAAGAATTTATTTTTTCGGTCAAATGGAATTAGCCTCAAAAGCAATCCGTTTCCCTTGGATACCCTTACCGTTTTAGAAGTAAAGTGGCAAATTAAGCATCTGTCGCTTCTATCCATTTTTTAGGTGACATTGTAAAAGCATTCGCTCCAGACTGCTTTTTAACCCCCTCGAATTCGAGGGGATTAAAATCTGAATTATGTAACCTTTCCCATAATCCCAGAAATTCTATAACATCCCGATTTCTCATCCAGTTTTGAATAACTGCCGTTGGATCATCGCTCTTATATCGAGCAATATCCGTCAATGAAATAAATTCATTTTCAAAATCCTGCGTATAAATACCAATATCTATCCCATTCGCATGAATTGTATCCTTAATTATTTTTCCCACTACTCCTGTAATATTATCACAAACTTTCTCAAGCATTGTATCTATTACTTCTCTTAGATATATTCTGCTAAATAGTCATTTGTTTTCATCTTCCCACATTTCCCAATACGCTTCAATATAAGATTTGATGCACCTCGGATATACATATAAATATTTTCTGCACACCTTTTTATACAACCCCAATATTTTTTCATCACATGCAAAATCCAATAGATAATCAAGCAAATGTGATAATTCAGCCTCTGACACGCTTCTACCACACACATCTTCAACCAACTGCAAATGAACCTCATAGGCTTTTTGATGTATTTCAACTATCTGCTCTGCAATCTGATAAATCCCTTCATCCATTAAATTACCTCAAAATATTTAAGTGCATCCGTTATTGCTTCTACCTTTTCTTTCGGTGGACATTTCCTCGGATGTCTTAATTCTTCTACTGCATTAGGAGCATCATACATTGTCAATCCCAAAGACCTTTTCACCTCTGCGATATATGCAGCATGCACTTTAAATCCTTATTTCTTCTCCACATATTCCTGCATCATTTTATATATGATTTACGGTTTTGGCTGATATTTCTTTGCCCGCTCTGCTATTGCATCAAGCGGAACCTTTCCTTCGTCTTCTCCAAATTCTACTTTTACATTAATATGGCTATCTGGTGATTTGTGGGACAAAAGTACAATGGTTTCCACATGCGTACCAAATTAGAACATATCCCCACAAAATCACGGAAATATGGGCAATATTTTTACAATACTAAAACCGTTCGTGCATCCCTTTTCCCACAAATATATAGCTAATATAAATTTTGCACCACCTTGATGCAAAATTTTAATTGATTCTTTTTTCAATATCTTCAATCGACGGTAGCTTGTCCTGTAATTCCTCTGAAACATGATTGGAAAGTTTGTATTCACTTACTCCCATTGGTTTATTTACATCTTTCAAAGCATATTCTGCTACCATTTTATCTTTGCCCTTACACAACAACAAACCAATTGTAGGGTTATCATTCGGCGATTTCAACTCTCCATCAACTGCCGATAAATAAAAAGATAGCTTTCCTGCAAACTCTGGTTCAAATTCTACTGTTTTTAATTCTACTACAAAATAGCAATGCAATTTCACATTATAAAATAATAAGTCTATGAAAAATTCTCTTTTTCCAACTTGGATAGGATACTGCCGCCCCATAAAAGCAAAACCTGACCCAAATTCCAATAACAACTTTGTTATCTGTTGGACAAGGGCATCTTCTAACTCAGTCTCCCTAAGTTTTTTCGCATTCGGTATAAAATCAAAAATATATGGGTCTTTAATAATTTCTTCTGCTTGCTCACTGAATGGATTAGCTAACTGTTCCTTAAAATTTGTTGTTTTATCTGCTAATGCCTGTCTGTAATACAAACCGCTTTCTATCTGATGTGAAAGAACTGTACTAGACCATCCATTTTCCAGACATTGCTGTGTATACCACATATGTTCCTCTAAATTATCCGTCTTATCTATCAGCAACTTTATTGCACGCCAACTAATTTTTGCACCGCCATGATGCAAAATTTCTTCAGACGGTATTCGGCGTGCAAACTGTTTCATATAATTAAGATTTCTAACAGAATATCCTTCTTTGCTAGGATAAGTCATTTTCAAATCTTTTGATAACGTTTCAACAAATTTATTACCCCATTGACTGTATTGGAAAAGTACATTTCCTATGTTCCAAAACAAAATATTGCGTTCAACATTTGCACTTGTCATTACCCGATACTGTGCTTGCGTAATTCGCTCTTTTATCTTTTCCAAAACATCAATATATTCGTCCATAATTATCTCTGTTTTCTTCGCCATTATATTCACCTCCATATCCCGTTCCACTTCCTATCATTATTACCCACTACAAGCTTACTCAATATTTTTATTTTCTCCACCTTTTCAAAACATCGTTTAATGTTATTGGTTCATTCTTATCAATTTCTTTCCAATCTTCTTTCCAAACATCATAAACATCAACATTTTTCGATTGAGGTTCTGGATTAGGTTTTTCTAATTGAACAATCGCTGGTATTGGGCTGGCATCTCCCACCATAAGGCATTGTCCTGGTTGTAACGTAGGTAGAATATCAGCAACTGCACTGGTATTATTGGGCAACAAACTCATTTGTTGATTTTAATATTTCATTCAATGACAAATTAAATTGATACATAAATCCTTTGATTGTTGAATCCGCTATTCTTCCCATCAACTCACCTTCTCTTGTAATCGCTTCATTTAATAATTTCAAAATGCTTCAACGCATCCTTTATCGCTTCCACTTTCTCCGCTGTCGGATGTTTCCTCGGCTGTTTCAATTCCTCTACCGCATTAGGTGCATCATACATCGGCAATCCTAACTCCCTCTTTACCTCTGCGATATATGCGGTATGTACTTTGAAGCCATATTTCGCTTCTATGT
>NZ_CAJUCP010000071.1 GCF_910585425.1 uncultured Acetatifactor sp.
CGTGGCGCTGCCATAATTCGGGTTTGAACATAAATGTGTCCTCCTTTATTGTGATTTGCGAAACGCGAATTGCTTTCACAATAAAGGGGCCGATTTCGCTTGAATTACAGCGAAATCGGCCGCACATTTTTAGTAATTTGTCAATAGTTTTTTAAAAAAAGTCAAAAATTTTTATGGTTGGAAAGAAAAAGGCTAAATGTTACAAAAAAATAGAGGTGAAAGTATGGTTTAGGAGACTGGGAAATGCTGATAAATACTGGCTTGAGAGTTTCCGAGACTACACTTGAAACCTCGGGGGTGGGGCCGCAGTTCCTCATCCCCCTCACCTGCGCCACCTCTCCGTCCCGCACCTCGATGGTATAGAACGGCTTCCCCTCCTCCGCGCACCGCCGGAGGAACAGGATGGCGCACTCCCCTTTCGCCATGCAGCCCACATAGCTCCCCACGCAGTGGTGGAGGGCATGGCCTTCCGAAACGAGGTCTTTCGGGACCGACGGCACCATGACCTTCATCCCGTCCATCTCAAAATCCATCTTCCCTTTCAGCTTCCTGCAGACGGCCTTGAACGCCCTGCGCGTCTTCGCATCCTCTTTCAGCCTGATGCGGCGGGCCTCCCTGTCATGGGACTCCTGCAGGTCCTTCGGATACAGGACGAAGCTGTTCTTCATGTCATAGCCCTGCTCCGCACACATCCTCAGGTAGTCCCGGTACTCGCTGGCCACGTCCTGCATGGAGGCGTACCGCATGCCCCCGCGCTCCGTCCTCCGCAGGCACAGGGACTGGTGCTGCCCCTCCAGGTACCTCATCATCTTATGGGGCGTCATATAGCCCAGCAGCCACGGCACGTCCCGCCATGCCTTTCCCTCCCTCTGCCAGAGCAGGAGCTCCTGCCGTCCTTTCAGGTTCTGCCTGCAGTATCCCTGGAAGGCCTCCAGTTCTGATGGCAGCGGGTCCAGCCTGCGGAGGAAAGCGACATCCTCCGCGCCTACCCGCAGCACCCTGTGGGTCCTGTCCTGGCCCTCATCCAGGAGCCCGCTGCTGCAGCCATAGGCCAGGCCGGACGCCAGCTCCCAGAACCCCATCTTCACCAGATGCTCCAGCCTGGGATGGCGCACATGGGCAGCCAGGAACGGCACGGCATCCAGGGGCTCCCCGCGATGCCCGCAATACTCCTTGATCTGACAGTACTGCCATGGCGTGCCCCTCAAAGCATCCGGCAGGTTCCCGCCGTAGAGCCATCCGTGTACATCCGCCTCAAAGCTGTACTGGTAATAGCAGCGCATGGGCCTGCTGCCTTTCTTCCACCCGGTCAGGCCATATGTATGGTAGGAGTCATAATAGCTGTCGCACTCCACTCCATCCCCGTCCAGCCTCACGAAAAAACGTGCACTCTCCCAGAGAGTCATTTCCGGCATGTCCTGCCCCCGATAGGCGCAGCAGCACTTGAGGATCCTCACCACTGCCTCCCCCTGCCCTGTCCTCTGGAGCACCTGCAGGGTACTGCGGTCATACATCCTCCCCCTGCGGCCCCTGGTCTTCATGGTCACTTCCCGCCCGCAGCCGGGGCAGACGCCTTTGGCATTGTGCCTTGCCCCAGAGACCGTCGCTTCCTTTCCGCAGCTGGAGCAGATTCCTTTCGCCTCTTTTGCGCCTTTCCGGTAGTCATAGAAAAAATATGCGGGCATGATGTCCTTCTGCGCCCAGTTCCACAGGCCCCGGGGAAGCGCCGGAAGGGACTCCATGCGCTTCAGGACCTTCCGCTCCTGCTCCCGCTGCCTTTCCATCCTCCTTTCCTGGCAGATCCGCCTCTGGAGGGACAGCAGGGGCTCGACCCCCCTGTGCGGCCTCCCCCGCAGAAGCGCCACATACGCTCCTCGTCCTTCGGTGTATATAGCGCGCACCTGGCCTGGAACCTCCCATAGCCGCCCAGTCCTTCAAAGGGGGCCTTCCTCCAGGCAAGGCTCCCGTCCTCCCTCCTTGCAAGGGTGGCGAAGTCGTTTTTGCCCTGGAACACCGTAAAGGCAGGGTGGAAGGTGCCACCGACGGCCTCCTCCCGGGAATAGACGTACAGCACCAGCAGCCTGCCATGGCCTATGGCCCTCACTGCAGTGCGCACGATATAATCCAGCTGCCCCACACTGAGCAGCCCGCTGTCCCGGCGCATCCTCAGGCCGGGGTCCGCATGCTTCCTGCATTCCCTCCTGTCGATCTTCTTCCTGCCAGCCTTTCTCCCTGTCTTCATCCTGCCTTCACCTCCTGTGCCTCAAAATCGCTGAATGCCATCTGCCCTATGAAAGAAAGCTGGCCGTCATCAGCCGCTTTCTGCCTTTTTTCTGCGGGCCTGCCGTCAGGCTTGCCTCCGCCGTCCTTCGCGCCTTTCCCACCTTTTCCGTTCTGGCTTTCTGTCCCTGCTTTCGCCTTGCCCGTCTTTTGGGAAGCCGCCGCCTTTCTGCCGGCCGATTTCCTGGAAGAAGGATTCGGGGAGCCCTTTCCCATGTAGGGCTTCGGGACAAACTCCTCTTCCTCCTCTCTGTCCTCCTTCACGTCCATGGTACGGAAATATTCCTCTGCCCAGTGGTAGCAGAGCTCATCCGGGATGTCGCTGGCATAGCAGGGCGTGTCACGCCCCGGCTGTATCCCGTTTGCTTTCATCTCGTCCTGGACGTACTCATAGGCCTTCCGGTTGATGTACTGGAAGCAGCGGACCATGTTCTTCTGGGGGAGCATGACCTGCCGTGCAAATCCAGCATCCTCCAGGCATGCGGTCTGGACGTACTCGGAGACGCATTCCTTCATGTTGCGGCGCGTCAGCTTCTCCATGTCGGCCTCCACCCTTTTCATGGACTGTGCCGCCAGTTCCTCATCGTTCATGGCCCTGATCCGCTCCAGCTGTGCCTTTACCGCCTCCTTCTTCTCCTTCTGCCTGGCTTCCCACTCGGCCCTCCTTTTCGCTTCGGACGCCTCGTGCTCTGCCCGCCTCCGTTCTTCTGCGGCAGCCTCGTCAACCCTGCGTGTCTCCTCCGATTTGCCATCTGTATGCGCTTTTTTCTCAGATTCTTCGGGGGCTTCCCCTAAATCTTCATGCTCTTCCGGATCATCCCCTGGGTCTTCGGGCACTTCCGAATCTTCTGGTTCTTCGGAACCAACTCCTCTTTCCGGGTCTTCCAGTTCTCCGACATCTTTCCCCCCTGCATGCTGCCCTCCGGCCTCTTCCACCGGCTGGGTTTCTTCTCCCGAAAACACATCCGGAATCTGTGCAGGGCCGGCTGGCAGATATCCCTCCGTCTCTTCCAGCCCCACATCATCCGGATACGTTTCCTGACTTTCATCTTCCTCTTCAAAAGGGTTATACCCTATCGCCTGCATATCTGAAAAGAAATCCCTTCCAAATGATTCACCGATGCCAGCATAACCCTCCTGCTGTACCTCTCCGAATCCTTTTGTTTCATTAAGGCGTACATCCATTCCTGATAAGCTGTCCATGATAATCTCCTTTCCAAAAACGGCATGGAAACGGACTGCCCCCCTCCATGCCTGCATAATCGCTTCTTATAAAAACGCCATTTTTATTCCTACTTTGTTGTAAAGCTGCAATTACAGCCACAATCAAAGCAGTGTCCCAAAGTAAATATTCTATGTCCTTTCCTATGACAAAGTACCAAAAACATCGCATCTAAATGAGACTCCCCACAACAAGCTGCGGGAAACGAAGCCCTTCTCAATCAGGAACGGCATCCTGCATCCACCGCCCTGCTGCTCTGCATCGGCTTTGCAAGAAACGGCGAGAACCGGACAGGTTCAAAGTCCGTTCCGTCCACATAAAAATAACGGCGGCCTGCCCCATCCTTCAGCTCCACCACATCCGATGGTGCAAGCGGGTGCTCCATGCATCCTTTCCCCTTCTCCGGCACACGGCTTCCAAAGCACACCAAAAGGTGTTTCAGAATCTCCGCATCTGTCCATTCCGCCGGACAGGTAAGTATGGAATCTGCCGCCAGCCTGTACTTCGCCGCCGGAGGCTGCTCATATCCCGCTTTATACAGATCAAGGATTCCCTTGAAAGCAAAAGGGACTGTCTCCCCTGCATCAAAGGCAAGCTGGTAAATGCGGAACCTGCGGTCACGCTTCTGGGCATCCAGCATCCTTTCCAGCGCCTTCACCCCATCACGGCAGAAAACGGCATATTCCTCTGCTGTCAGCCCAAACTTCTCAGTCATTCTGCTGCCATCCAGCCCTGATACTGGCGGCCTGTCCAGTCTCTTTGCGACTCTGCTTTCACCATCTTTGCCAGACTCTCTATCCATATCACACGCACGCATCCCCTTACACAGGTTCTCCATCTCCTGCTCCAGGGCATCCATCCCGCACTGTCCTAACAGATACTTTTCCCTGAAATTCAGCGCTTCATTGTCCTGCCTGTTTTCCTGCGCTTTCCGTTTCTCCCTCCGCAGGGCAAGCTGCCAGTCGTCAATCCCCTTATAGTTAGGGTTCCAGGCCAGGCGGCGGCATTCCATTCCATACCTTACCGCCATCCGGCATATCTGGGAGCTGCCTTTTGCGGTCATCGCATTGCTGCACTTGTCCATGTCATAGGCCTCCACCACCAGCTCCGTGCCGTTCTGCGCCAGCAGGGCGAACAGCGGCTCCAGGGGCTTCACATTGTTCGCCCCCGCCACCGCCACGAATGTCCTGCCCGTCAGGCAGTGGGCGATGTCCGCCTTCAGCAGCCCCTCGGTGACGTAGACCGTCCTGGAAAACGGATCCCCTGCAAAATGCACCGGGCTCCCGGAAGTGACGCCCCTGTCCCTGGATGCCGAGGACAGCCAGATATATTTCGTCCCGGCTTTCCCCGGAGGGTCATCCTTATCCCGGAATGGGGCATCCAGCAGGATCTGCATCCCCTTGATGAGCCCGTCAATGCCGATGGCCGGGATCAGGATGCCGGAGGCACGGCTGCTGAACCGCACAGTCCAGTAGCCCTTTTCGTGCAGGTAGAACCCCGGCACTCCCTCCAGTGTACAGCCCTGCTTCAACAGCCTCTCCGCCAGGGAGCGGCACAGGAAGCCAGGCGGCGTGCTCCTGAAGCCAAATGCATCGATCTGGCTGTCCGTCAGCCCGCGTTTTTCGGACTTCAGGTGCGCCCGGTGGGCAGGCGTCAGGTTCAGCATCCCCAACAGCAGCGAATAGGCCTGGTGCACCTGCTGGTCACTGGCCCGCTCCGCCTGGGGCATCTCCACATCGTTTTGCAGCGCAGTGTGGGGAGGCTGAATTTCCATTTCCGGTCCCTTCCTGGCATCTGCATGTGGCGGCATGGGTTCCATCTCCTCCCATCCACCTGCGTCCGCCGGGCCGGATTTCTGCCCATTCCTGCGCCTGCCCGCATCTGCCGGACAGGGATCCGCCCCTTTCCTGCGCCCTCCCACGTTTTCCGGGGAGGTTCCTGCTCTTTGGGGCAGTGTGTCAGCCAAGGTTCCGCCGCTGCCCCCATAAGGCGCCTCTTTCCTTTCCGGTTCCTCATACCCCCATGTCGTATCCCCCGCCAGGAGGGCGTCGCAGATCTCCCGGTAGGCGTCCGAGTTGGTGGTATTGTTGAGCCTTGCGTAGAGGGACAGCATGCCGCCGCCCTCGCCGCAGTAGTTGCACCGCCAGACGTCCTTCGTGAAATTGACGTTCATCTTGCCCCTGCGGTCTCCGCAGAACGGGCAGTCCGTATACATGCTGTCCGGCTGGCGGCGGCGCACCCTCAGGTGGAGCAGCTCCGCCACGTCCCGGATCCCAAAGGGGAATCCCTGCGGATACGGGTCACCCATGGGCCCGCCCTCCTTTCTTTCCGCCTGTAAAAAGGCATATGTTTCATCCTCTGTCCATCCGTTCAGTCCCTGCAGCCTCCTGTCCCCATATCCGGCTGCCTTCCATCTGCCCGTCTTTCATGGTGCTTCCCTCTTCTCCTTGTTTCCGCAGCCCATTTCTGGCACTGTATCCGCCATCTGTCCCTCAGGCACGTCTCCATGCACTCAAAGGAATACATATTCTCATCGCACCGCGGGCAGTAGTACGGGTACTCCTCCCGGAGTCCCGCCTCCCTTTCCGGCCGCACTTTTGAGCCACATCTCCTGCACGCCATCTTTTTGCCGGTTCCCCATTTCAAGATGGCCCTTCCTAACACTAATGCCTTGCCTGAAATGCGGAGATGCTCTTCCGTGATATAGAACCCTGCATATCTCCCGTCTCCGTCCGTGGCTTCATAATATCTTTCCCCATGCTCCTCCCGGACATGGCCGCGCAGTTCCACATAGCCCCCTGCCTTCATGCCGGCGATTCCGCGCAGCTTTCCGAGCAGCGGCCCTGTCTCACATGACACCCCGAGGACTTCGGCCCCATCCGTGTCCTGCGTATGCCATGCCCCATGGAGCACATATATCATCAGCAGATCCATCTTCCCTCCTGTCCCCCTGCAACGCAGGCTTTTTTTGTTCCTACCGTTTGGGCTGCATGGTCCATACACCCGGCAGTGCAGCCCTTGCTTTTCATAAGCCGGCACATCAGTCCCCTGCATGTCCATGGGCGCCCCCGCAGCTGCAGGGGGCCACATATGCATCAGCTGCATGCCTGTGGCCCGGTCCCGCCGCCAGAAATACCCGCTGTGGCGTCTTCCCCATGGCAGCCTTTTACAGATAACGGCTTCCCGGCATCAGCCGGCTTTTTCCCCCCTCGATGGAGTCCAGCATGACCTGGGCCGCCGCGCGGAGGATGTTGTTGGGCCCCTTGTACCCGCCATAACGGTAGAACTTCAGGCTGGGAGGGCGCCTCTCCGCCACTTCCGCAATGGTCTGCCCTTTGCTCACGCCGGTGTCCACTACCACTCTCCCGGCCTCTTCCAGCGTCATCAGGCTGACGATCTCCTCCACGGGCATGTCAGGCGTGTAGCGCATGGCATGCCCGCCCTGTGCTGTTTCCCCATTTACGGGCAGGTTTCCGCCCGGGGATGCGGCTTCCGTGGGAGCTGCTGCCGCATTTCCTGTGGCGGTTCCAGCAATGCTGTCCTTGCTGCCTTCTGCTGTGTCTTCAGATGTGCCTGCGGGAAGCGTCTGGCCATTCAGCATCGCTATGGCTTCCAGTACGCCTGACCGGGATTTGTCTTTCCTGGGGCTGCCGGCAGGGACGGGCAGGGCATCTGCCGTAGCGGCTGGCTCCGCACTTATCTGCCCGCCTTTTCCCATGGGTGGGACGGGCAGGCTGTCCGTGGAACTGGATGCCGCATCTGCAACAGCCTGCACTGTCCCCTTATTCTCAGGAGATGGCATTGGTGCCTGCTGTGTCGGGTTCCCATTTCTTTCAGGCTGCATTCCCTGGCTCTGCGGCACTGCGGAAGTTGCCGGCTGTTCCTTCCCGACAGCCTGCGCTCCCTGGCCTTGTGGCATTACAGCCTGGACAGGCAGCCCGCTTCCATCAGGCGGCGTCTTCTGCTCCTGTGGCATTGCGGGAGAGACTGGAAGCTTATTTCCGGCAGGCGGCACTCCCTGATCTGTCAGCATTACACCCTGGGCAGGCAGCCCGTTTCCATCAGGCGGCATCTCCTGCCCCTGCGGCACTGCGGCACGCTGCGCTTGTGGCATTGCTGTCTGGGCAGGCTGTCTGGTTCCTACTGGCGGCGACACCTGCCCCTGCGGTATTGCTGTTGCCTGGGCGGGCTGTCTGGCTCCTGTTGGCGATGCCGCCTGGCCCTGCGGTACTGCGGCTGCCCGAACGGGCTGCCTGGCTCCTGTCGGCCGCCCTCCCTGGCTCTGGGGCATTGCCGCTGCCTGAACGGGCTGTCCGGCTCCTGCGGGCTGCCCTCCCTGGCCCTGGGGCATTGCGGCTGCCTGAACGGACTGTCCGGCTCCTGCGGGCTGCCCTCCCTGGCCCTGCGGTATTGCGGCTACCTGAACGGGCTGCCTGGCTCCTGCGGGCTGTCTTCCCTGGTTCTGGGGCATTGCCGCTTTCTGAACAGACTGTCCGGTTCCTACTGGCTGTCTTCCCTGGTTCTGGGGCATTGCCGCTTTCTGAATGGGCTGTCCGGTTCCTGCCGGCTGTCTCCCCTGGTTCTGGGGCATTGCGGCTGTACGGACAGGCTGTCCGATCCCTGCTGGCGCCACCTGTCCCTGCGGCATTGTGGCTGCCTGCACAGTCTGTCTGGCGCCAAAGGGCTGTGTCCCCGGCATTGGTGCCTTTTTCGTCCCTCCATCGGCTGATGCACCGGGGAACGGCCTCACCACGGTTCCAGTATGGACAGTGTTCCCGGCGGGGACCGCTGATCCTGCAGTCCCGGCATTCCGGGCAGGGTTCTTTTCTGTTTCCGCATCCCCTGCTCCGGGATGTACAGGCTTTCCTCCATCTTCCGCCACGCTGCTGTCTGTACACACGTCAGCAAACTGCAGCCCGAACCCCGCATCTGTCAGGGCCGCGTCCATGGCCTGGTCCTGCGCCTCCTGGATATAGCGGCCTCCGGGAGCGTCCTCCCTGGCACAGCCGGAAACGAAGCTGCTCACCGGGTTCGTATCGCCACAGTCCAGATAGACCCTGGCTTCAAACACCGCCATCTGCTCCGTCAGGGAAATCTTTTCCGTCTGGAGCCGCCCTTTGGGGCAGGCCAGGCGGAACCACAGCTTCTTGCAGGCAAGGCCGAGCTGTAGCCCCTCCTCCCCGGTTGCCGGGGAGACGGTACGGCTGAGCAGGCTGGACGGGTCAAAGCCCTCCACCCTGTTGAGCCCTGCCACCGCCGGTATTGTTCCATACATGGTTATCGAATCTCCGTTCTTATTCATTCTTTCAATCTCCTTTCTCACTGCAATATAACTTATCGGGAGCAATCCCTTCGCTTCCGATAAAAGGCACGTCCTTTGCGCCGCATTCGATTATAGTAAGCCGTACCTGCTTCCTATAATATATTTATGGTCCATATCCCTTACAGCCGGTAAGGGATTACCCATCCTGCTGCTTTTTCATCAGGAATCCTTGATATGACCATGGGCGCATCCGCCTGCCGCCCTCTGTCCGGCATTGCGTCAGCGCCCATCTGCACAGTCTGTTGTCTGATAGACATTTACTTCCTTAAGCATCGCATGGCATGGTGCCGTCTCCACGCACATTCCGCCTCAGCCTGCCGCCTTCATCTGCTCCTCCGGGAACACAGGCACCGGAAGCCCGGCGCTCCTGGCAAACGCTTTATAATAGAGGCGGATGCGCTCCCCCAGCAGGGTGTTGCGCTTACTGATCTCGTTGCGGTGGATGCCCATGTGCAGCACCTGCTTCTGCCCCACCAGGACCACCCGCTTCTTTGCACGGGTGATCCCCGTGTACAGCAGGTTGCGGCAGAGCATCACATAATGGGCTTTCAGCAGGGGCATCAGTACGATATCGTACTCGCTTCCCATGGCTTTATGGATGGTGGTGGCATAGGCAAGGCTTAAGTTGGCAAGATCCTCCACGCCGTACTCCATCTGCCGGTTCTCCCCGAAGTCAAGGCCGATCCGCTTCCCTTTCTCCGTGTCCTTGATGTAGCGGATAAAGCCCAGGTCTCCGTTGGATACCTTTTCCGTGTTCTTTGTCTGCATGACCCGGTCGCCAACCCGGAAAGCCTTCGTCCCCAGCTGCACCTCGTCCTCCGTGGAGCGGAAAGGGTTCACCGCCTCCCGTATGGCGGCGTTGAGGCTGTCCGCGGACACCGCCCCGTCCGTCCGGAAAGGGGAGAGTATCTGCACATGCTCGATGCCGTTCTCCCGGATCTCGCTGCAGTACCTCTCCATGATGGCCGCTGCCGCCGTCTCCTGGCTCTCACAGGGCAGGAACTGGAAGTCCTCCCCATAGTAGAGCTTTGTATTCCCTTCGTTGATGAACCTGGCATTGTGGGCGATAAGGCTGTCCTCTGCCTGGCGGAAGATGATGTCCAGCACCGTCACTGGCACAAGCCCGCACTGTATCAGCTCCCTGAACACGTTCCCCGCCCCCACGCTGGGCAGCTGGTCGGGGTCTCCCACCAGCACCACCTTTGCATCCTCCTTCAAAGAGGTGAAGAACCTGCTGGCAAGCCACATGTCCACCATCGATACCTCATCCACTATGACCAGGTCCGCGTCCAGTGCGGCGGCGTCCTTCTGCATCCTTCCCCCGTCCTCCTCTCCGACAAGCCTGAGGCCGCTGTGGAGGGTGCAGGCTTCCAGGAAGCCCGTGCTCTCCGCCATGCGGCGGCTGGCACGCCCGGTGGGCGCCATCAGGGATATCTTCTTTTCCGGGAACAGCTTCCGGTAGGCCGCGAGGACCACTTTCAGCACCGTGGTCTTGCCCGTGCCGGGGGAGCCGGTGATGATGGACAGGTCATACTGGAAAGCCGTCCTCACTGCCGTCTCCTGTTTTTCTGCGGTCTGCAGTCCCAGCTCCGCCTTCACCGATGCAAGGACGGCGTCCAGGTCCCCCTCCATGGGGAGGTTCCCTGCCAGGCGCCTTGCAACCTCCCGGGCGGTGGCGTCCTCCTGGGCGAATGCCGCCGGGGAGTAGATGCACCCTTTCGCGGAGACTGCCTTTCCGCCCAGTATCATTTCTTCCAATGCCTTGTCCACCTCCCCTTCCCGGACGCGCATCGCCGGCAGTGGGGCCCTCTCATTCAGGAGCCGCAGGGCCTCCCTGTACAGCTCCTCTTTTTCAAGGTAGAGGTGGCCGCCGTTCCCTTTCGCCTCCGTCAGTGCGCAGTGGAGGGCGCCTGTTATGCGCATGGGGTCATGGGGCCTGCTTTCCGTCTTCTGCACGATGGCGTCCACCCGCCGGAACCCGAACCCCGGCATCCGGCAGAGCTCAAAGGGGCTCTTCCGCAGGATGTCCAGGCAGGCAGGGCCGAAGTGCTCATAGATCTTCTGCGCTGTTTTTGGCGTCAGCTTAAAAGGGGCCAGGAGCGCCATGATGTCACGGAGCATCCTGCTCTCCTGATAGGATGTTTTGATGTCCTGGAGCCTGTTCTCTGTGATGCCCCGGATTTCCAGCAGCCGCTCCGGAGCCTTTTCCAGGATGTCTAGGATGCCCACGCCGAACCGGGCCACGATCTGGGCAGCGGTCTTCTCCCCGATGCCCTTTATCAGCCCGGAGCCCAGGTAGGCCAGCACCCCTTCCTCTGTCTTCTGCACGATCTCACGGCACTGCTCCACCTGGAGCTGCAGGCCGTACCTGCTGTCCACCCATTCCCCTTCCAGTTCCAGCTCCACTGCGTCCGTCATGGGGATGTTGTAGCCCACGGCGGTGAAGCGGATCAGGTGGTCCCGGTAGCGCCTCCTGTCCCTGGCCTGTGCCGGGACGGATGTGTCGGATGTCTTGACCGACACGATGCAGTACCTGTTCGCCGGGTTGGAAAAGATGGTGCTCTCATATTTCCCTATATAGCCCATTTTCTTACCTCCTTGTGTCGTTGGGCCAGCGTGTCCCGCTGACCATTATGATGATTCCTGCCAGCAGGGCTCCGGTCAGAGGGGCGGATACCACGATCCACCCCCATCCGGCTATCCCCGCCAGCTTCAATGCCGCCAGCAGCAGGGAAGCTGCCCCGGCGGCACATATGCCTTTTCTGATTTCCCTCATTTCTGTTTCCTGTCTTTCTGTTTTATTGGCCGTTTTGCTGGCCTGAACTTTCCATGGCTCCTCCCGGCGCCTGTTTTGCGCCGTCTCCGTCCTTGTTTTCCTGCTTCATGCGGCCTCGCCTCCGGCTTCCACAATGTCGCTGGCTTTCACATAGAACCTCCGGGATTCCGATACGGTGACGAACTGCCCGTAGATTTCCGGGTGCAGGAGCTTCAGCCTCATCAGGCTATCCTTGTCAACCATGGGCTTACGGACGGGGTTATAGGTCACGGTATAACGCCTCCCGTCCCTGTCGCATACTGCGGTGCAGCTCCTCCCCATCTCCGCGGCCAGTATGGCCTGCAGCCTCTGGAGCTCATCCTTCAGCTTCTTTGTGTCCTTCTCCGCATCCTTCTTTTCCTCCTGGAGCTGGACATAACGCATCAGGTTGGATGCCATCTGCCCCTCCAGTGAGACTGCGGGCAGCTTCTTGTCTGCCGGGCCGCAGTGCCGGCTGATGCTCTCCAGGATCACGTCCCCGTCCTCCAGGTAGGGCGGCGGCACTTTTTTCTGCACATGCCCCTCCCAGAACTGCCGCTCCAGGAATATCATCTCCTCCTCATAGACGGCATCCCTGCGGATCTCCCGGATGACGGCCTCGTCCTCCGTGTTGCCGTAGAGGCAGCAGAAGAATACCCGGTCAATGTCCGTCACTGCCATGTAGTGCCGCCCCTGGGCCTCATAATAGGGCGGAACAATTTCTTTTCCATCTCTCCACCAGCGGTCTTTTGCGTTGTAGTTGGTGGTCTTGATCTCCAGGATGGCCTTCGCGCCGTCCGGCATGGTGATGAAGCTGTCCACGTCAGCCAGCATGAATCGCTGGGCGGGGTGCTGGAACATCTTCTTGACCTGATAGACTTCAAAGCCAGTCTTGCGCCGGAAGATTTCCGCCACCAGGTTTTCCAATAGGTTCCCAATCTCCATGGCCACCCAGTTTCCCTCGTATCCTTCCACTTCCGCTATGCCCAGCTTGTCATAGTAGACGTCCCTTGCCGTGCGGAAGGGAGAGATGCCCATAATGGCCGCCACATCGCTGCCGCCGATCCCTAAGCGGCGGTATTCCAGCCACTGATCCCGGGACAGGCTTTCCGTCCCTGTCAGCACAAGGGGGCTGTGCCTTTTCCTCTCCTGTTCGGTCTCTGCCATAGGTCAGTACCTCCTTCCGGCCCTGCGGGGGAGGGAGGCGGCGCCTACTGCGGCATAGTGGCTGCGGTGCCTCAGATCGGCTCCGGTATGCATTTTCCTACCGATAACTTCCTTGGCGGATAATCGCGCTGCTTCCCTTTCCGGGGACAGCACCCCCTTTGTCTGCCGGCTCCTGCTGGTATTCCTGTTCGTGTTCCTGCTGTTTCTGCTCATTCTTTCTGCCTTCCTTTCTTTTTTATTCCTCAAAGCCGCTGTGGGCGTTTGGGCGGTTTCATTGTGTCCGCTGTGTATGCTGCATGGCATCACTGTGGCTTCTGTCTCCGGGCATACCTGCATGGCTGTCCGGATTACCGCACGCAAAAAAGGCAGGGACAGAACCGGGCTAAAAGCCTGTTGTCCACGTTTTCCCGTGAACCCGGTCCATTCCTGCCATATGCGGCATCCCTGCCGTTTTGTGATAGCTTCTGGGTTATGCACGGACTCCGTGCTGAATAAGAAAGCCAGCAGCCCGCCGCCCAAAGGGCAGAGTGGTACTACTGGCACATGGATACAAACTTGACAGCGTGTGCAATGCGGATGTATATCCGCTCTCCGGAGGGTTATCCGAAATCCCATGGGGGATACGCACAAAAATCAATTACAAGGACAGTTTAGCACAATATATTGAGTCTGTCAATATTTAAGCACAATATATAGTATGTTGATGGCTTTTAGATAGCTTAACGATGGATATCAATCCTGGTGAACCGGTTCCCGTCCCTAAAGAATAAGGAACGGATAGCTTTCTTCGCCGAAAAACTATCCGCTTCCTTTTTTACTGCGGCATTGGGCCGCACTGGTTATGCCGGTACAGGCACCCCTAAAACAGGACAGAATGGAGCCAGAAATTTCTATGCCAGCTACACTCCTGCCAGCTCCCTTACCTCTTCAACAGGCAAGCCCGCATATTCCGCAATTTCCTCCTCAGTCAGCCTGCCACTTGCAATCATCCGACGGGCAGACTCCTTTTTTTCCTCTACGACCCATTTCTCCGCTAAATTTTTAAATACATCACACATATCAATCGCCCCCTTGTCTTTTTCCATCTCCAGATTTGCGCCTGTGCATGCTTTCAGTACGTCAGCCTCTGCCCGCCCCAGGTGCCGGAACCCTTCATCTGCCTCCATGGCTTCCCAAAGCCTGTCGGCATCCTGCCAATACTTGATGAATGACAGCACCTCTTTCAGGGATGTATGGAATTTTTCAAAGTCGCTGTCCTTTATGGATGCCAGGGCGATCAGGTTGATTTTATAATCCGGCACCAGCGCAAGGACCCTGGCATCCTGCTCCCCGAACATCTTATGGAGGGACATCGGCCCGACCCATTCCCTGGCAGAAAAGTACACCACCAGTGTCACTACAGGCAGGATCCTACCCTGCTTCATGAAACCCGGCAGGCTCCCATCCCCGTCGGCTCCCCTGCAATCGCTGGAACACCGGTGGGAAGCCACAGCACCGGACACCGGTTCTGTATACTGGAAAGCATCGTATATCATATTCTCTGCCAATATCACATCATAGATATCCGGTTGCGTCTCCACTGCCAGGAGCAGGTACGCCGCGCGCCCGTCCGTCATGGCGACCAGTGACCTTATCACGTCCCCTGTCCTCTGCGCCGGCTGACCGTCCCCATCCTTTCCTCCATAGAGGGCCTCCGCCTCACAGGTATCCAGCTCCTCCAGACTGTCCGGGCCTATGGCCTGCCTGCCGCCATATATATAATAGTTGAGCAGGTCGGCAAAGATATGTTTCTGGCCCATGTATTTTGTTATAACGTTTTCTTTTACACTCAAAGTCTTCTCCTCCTGTCCTGTGCTGCACCTCTGACATCTGTTTTCTCTGCTGTAAACAGCATACCATGGTGGCGTCTCTCTTTCCATTTGATTACGTCTTTTTTAAGCCGTCCTTTTGTTCCTTGGCTTCCTTGCTTCCTTTCTGCTACATGTCATGCCCTTTCTGCCTCTTCTCCCTCCAAATCCAATAGGCTGATCTGGACGGGCTGCTCCATCCTTTCTTTCTCCATCTCCATGCAAAGCTGCCCTTGCTGTACATGGCGCTGCCGCTCCAGCTGTGCGATCCGCTCCTCTCCCAGCCATCCGTCCGCATGGCGTCTGTCCAGGCTGAACTCCTCCAGGCTTCCATACCCATCCTTCAGGAGCTTCTTCTCCAGGCGCTTCACCGCCGCCTCATGCGTCTTTTTCCTCCTCTCCTTTTTCGCCTGTGCTTCCAGCTTCTGCATGTCAGAGGCATGTACCACCTGGATACCATTTCGGATGTCCTCCAGGTCCTGCATCAGGTCACGGGACTCCCTGCGCTCTGCCCGGACATTCAGTACCTCCACGGAGAATTCCTTCCCATAGTATTCGGCATTGAACAGCTGGCGGGAATATTCCAGGCCGACATCCCGCTCTATCCTGTCCCGGCACAGCTTCACGCAGACCCTGCAGATGTCCATGCTCACCGGATGGGGGAACAGCTTCCGGCCGCGAGTGATGCTGGTGTCCATCTGTCCCTCGAACAGGGTTCCGTCCAGGTCGGTCCTCTGGCGCCTTATCTTCAGGTCATAGAACACGTTCCCTTTCTTCTTGTCCAGCTCATGCCCCAGGACCGGGCACAGGCCGCCGCACCGTATCTGGCCGCATCGGTAAGGGTCATAATGCATCTGCCATTCCTGGGTGTCCCTGTCGAAGGTCATGTGCTCCCTACAGACGCGGCCACCCCTCTGCAGGCTGAATTGCGTCTCCTTCTCCCGAATCTCCTTTTCATGGATCTTCTGCAGCTCCTCCACGCTTCCCTCATAGCGGTATTCCTCTGCCGTCATGTGCACCTCGCACCAGAAACGGATTGCCGGGTTCCTCTGGAGGTACTCATGCCTGAGGCTGCACTCGGGCTTCTCATAAGGGCAGCACACTGTCGCCATGTCATTTTCAAATGTCCAGTCGATGCCCCTGCAGCTTAAGCTGCTCTGGCACTGCTGCCCCCTGCACAACAGCCCGCAGGGCGTCCTGAATGTCTGCTCACGGATCCACTTCCGCTCAAAAGTGAAGCCGCCATGGTAATTGTCCAGGCTCTTCCTGGTTCCATAGCCGTCTTTGAGCACAACGTAATCCGGGTGGTCATCCACCGTGTAGCCTGCCGCCAGGAGCCCCCGGGTCAGCAGGTTCTGCTTGAATTTCCGCTTTTCTTCCATTCCGCTCTCCTCCATTTTGTATTTGCAGTCCCGTGCAGGGCCGGACAGTACCATAGGGCAGGGATATTTCCAACTGCCATTAGGTACAGGCATACGGAAATGCCCTTCACTTCCCGCCCCCATGCTGTCATATCCCCAGGCAGGGGCGTATCCCGAAATAGTCCTCCATGCGGTCACGCAACTCCGTAGCTGTCATATCGTATTCTGCGGCTATGCAGGATTCACAGCATGGGTACTTGTACGCAAGTGCCTTTGACAGCCTGGCATCCCAGCTGCCCAGCTGGTTCCCGCATTTGTTGCAGTATTCCTCCAGCCACTTCAATCTTGCCATTCTTCTTTCACCACCCTTTCTTCCATATTTTTTGCACAAAAAACAGGAACGGCTCCTCTCCAGTCTCCTGGCGCCCATGGTCCCCCATGAGCCAAAGCCATTCCTGCTAATTCCAACTATTCCAATAATTCCAGCCTACAGCTGCTGAAAACGGCAGGGCGCATCCCATAGCGCATAAATGTGCCGTCAGCGCATACATACAAACTTAACAGCGTGTGCAATGCGGCTTCCGGCCGCTATCCAGATGTATCCATCCGATATACGCACAAAATCAATCACAAGTATAGATTAACACAATATATAGTATTGGTCAATGAAAATATTACTATATTTTGTTCTCCATCCAGCTACATCTCCCACATTTATTCAAATCTCTGCTTGTTCTTTTCCCGTTCTTTCTCACTCTTTCTAAACTGCTCCGTGATATCTTTATACTCTTTTCTGCGATTTTTAACCATCATCACAATTTCAGCATCTTTGTCTCTTTCAAACAAATCAAATAGCACCTCTCTCCTCTCATATTCCACGCTACAACTGGAATCTGTAAAGGTGGGATCAATTTTATTCATCAATTTATATACCAAGGCTTTTCTATCCTGTACATTCTTCAGTGCCGCCAGAACACAGTCCCTCCACTGATATGTTCCTTCGATAATTTCATATCCAGAAATACAATCAAAAACCTTATTATACCTCTCATCCGGTCTCTGATTACACCATGGTATCAAATCATTTAATGCGATTCTTGACAGCGGTCCTATATGATACCCGTCTTTCAATGCACTACATACATTTGAATTGCGTTCTACCGTTTCAAGAAAGGTTTCCAAAAACAATATAGGCTGCAAGTTATACAATTCTTCTACTATTGAAGATATCTCATAAAAGCCCCTATAATTGTTTTCGATATCTTTCTTAATCCAGTTATAAAATACCGGAATATAATGCCGAGAGGAATTTACCCCACCACCACAAGTTAAAGTAATAATTGTTTTTACATTAGAATACACTATCTCCATTGGTATATTTTTCATCGAACTAAATAAAGAAATCGTTGACATGGATAGGTATGTCAATACTGCACATTTGGTTTCTTCTGATATCTCCTTATTCATCTCTTTTTCATTAGTCAGCTTTGATGAAAGCAAATCAAAAATCACAGCTCCACAATCAGCATAATCGCCCAACGCATGAATACAAAGCATAAAGTCGTCCAAAGGTAATTCCAAAAATCCACCGCATCTGCTTAAGATATTGAACTGTATTATATCTGCTTTTTTCTCCTTTATCACCTGCAGGAATCTTTTAAATTCTTTCTGGACGAAATTTCTTTCAGCAACTATATTGATGTAGGCTGGAATCAATGCATCATTTTCCAGCAACCCTGCCAACCTGCTTTTTACCTTTTCATCATATGTTCCATCTGCTATTAGCCCTTGTAAGATATAAACATTTCCAGAAAAATATTCATTTTCGGCTAAGACATTGCACGATATATCCCAAAATTTGTCACATTCCACAGACTTCGCCAGTTCCCTGCCAATAAGAATCAAGAGCGAACCCGCCCGAGATAAAATCAGCCTTTTAGATATATGTGTAAACAATTCCAAATTTCCAGCCAATATATGTCCGTAGCGCTTTACCGTCTCATGATGTTTTTTCTCTGCTTCCTCTATAGATTCGCCTAAATCATACAATTCATATGTACCAGAGGTGCACCAGTATAGAATCTCTTCTTCTATATTTTTAGGTTCCAATATGTTGGCCAAATCCTGTAGTGTGCTAACATTCTCGTCAGTATACCTATTCTTAAAATGAAGCTTTCGCCGCACTGCAGTGAATCCTTCTCCCCAAAATGTTCTCTTTCTAATCTCCGTTACAGCCCCATAGATTTCCCTACCATATCCTTTGCCTGCCAAAGCCAGAAATCTGCCTCCAAATTGCTTCAATGCTAATAAATCAGCCCACTTCCCATCCATGACCAATTCTTCCATATAAGCGATAAACTGGCTAAACCAATACTTTTCATCTTCGTCTGTATTTCGCTTTATTGGTTTATTGTGGATATAGCAATCGCTATACTCTACCCTATTTCCATAGCCCTGTTCCAATGTGGCTTCTAAGCAGTCAAATGCCAATCCTCCTTTGCCCTCCTCCATCCATTGCTTCATCTTTTCAAGCCTTACATCGGTGCAATGTTTGTCCATGTAACAATTATATTGAAAATAATCTCTCGCTTTAGTATGAAAGTTATTACCCTTTACCTGTTTAATGAGCAGTTCAATACATTGTGCGAAATATTCCGGATAATATGCCATGTCAGATACCATACTTATAAACCTGTTCGTCTGATATGAATACTCCCGTAACATATCCCAATCTCGTTCAAGATATTCTAATGCGATATCCGGCTTCAGTTTGGCAAGATAACAGAAACACTCTGCCTGGTTTTGACGAATCACTGTCAAGTCCCTAAACTCTACTTTCAACCAGTCTTCTGCTATTCTCCCTGCAATTTCTTCATTACCTAAAAAAGAAAGGCGGTGAGCGAAAGAGACTTTCATCCGTGGAGTCCCAGCAATAATAATTGTTTTTCTTATCTCATTTTCTCTATAATACTGTATTGAACGTCCGGCAAGATAGTTGCTCAATGCGTGCGGAAGGATTGCACACCACTTTCCTCTGGTTTGCAGTATATCCCTGTTTTTCAGCTCCTGTAAGCTCCGTACAGCATCCCGTAATTTTATGTCTGCCATCTCACTTAGCCTGAATAGCTCACCGTCTTCTCCCTCGTCTTCATAATCCACCGAATAGAGCAAAGAAAATACTTCCGCTGTTTTTTCCAGTATTATATCCTCCCGCCCTTTCTGCCAAAACAATCTCCTAAAAAGTTCAACATCATTTATTACATTGATATCCCTGCCGCATTTTGCAAGCAGAAAAGCCAGTCTGGCATTTCCTCCAGATAACTCTACCAGATGCTGTACAACAGCTGGAGAAATTTCAGGAAAATTTTTGCTTATCAAAACTTCTATGACATTATCTGCCGCCGGTTTCAATACAAAGGCTGCCGTTTCTTCCGTATTCTCATCGCCGACATCATACTCTACTGTTATCAGGCTTAACCTGACATTCTCATTTCTGCACACTTCCATCAGCTGTTTATGCATAGACGAGCTGCAATTGTCTATGATTACAACAACATCAGCTTCTTTCATTGCAAGTTCTTTCAACATCTGTTCTGTCGTTGGGCACAGGTTATTTGAAGCGTCTGCATATATCACTTTTGTAGCACATATTGCATCTGTTCCCACTTCTTTATCAAATAACGCTTCCAAAAATCTGGTCTTCCCAACACCTGACAATCCTGTAAGCCTGATAATTGCTGCACCTTTATGAATAAGGTCCCTAAATTTTTGGATTCCTTCCAGTACTGTGATTTGTTGGTTCTCCAGATAGTCGTATACCCGCTTTTCCTGATCCAAAATATATGTCTTATATATTTTGTGTTGGATATCAGACCACTCCCCAAACGATTTCCATCCCTGCAAAGATCTGTCTATCTTTTCTCTCACCCATACTACCATGGAAGGATATTTTCTAACCCATGTTGCAATCCTATTGCCATCATAATAATCCAACCGTATATTGTCTGCACCCGGATTTCCCTGTACAGCCTCCCTCATAGCATTGACACGTCTTCTACGGGCAGGTTTGGAAACGGAACTCTTTCCGCAGGCAAGAATATATGCCCCGTTTTCCTTGCACAATTCCTTTATAGAATCTTTCAATGCTCCGTCCTTATGCATCTCTCCTTTTATCTTGCTCGGTGCATAATCAGACAGCTTAACCTGGAAACCCACTTTGTTTCTTGGAACGAAAGAATTACTATCTATTTCACCCTCATATTCACAATAAACGTCAATCCCACCGTCTGATGCATTTTGGTTGCCTCCCCATAACACCTTCCCGACATTTATCCCATAACTTTTTAGTTCCTCTTCGCATAAGAGACCCATCAAGTTGCGCAGCATTTCATCATCCAATTCCGCAATATGTCCGCTTTCGATTTCCAACATGGTCAATCCCCCTTACAGTTACTGCTCTTATTTTTACACAGCCACTTTCCAGTTTCATATTACCACAATTTTCCTCTTTAATCTATGTAGATAAGCAAACCTACACAAACAAAAATCAGAAAAAGGGCTTGACGGTAGCAGAAAATACCTCTATAATAGAATAGAAGCAAAGATATTCGCATATTATAGTGCTGATCATACTCCGGTGTCCTACGGGCCCGGGGTTTTTTTATAGGAGATGCCAATGGATAAAATATATTTTAGTACAGATGAACAAATCCGCCTTCTCCGCTCACGGGGAATGACAATCGCCAATACCGCCAGTGCAAAGCTGGTCATTGATTTAGAGAATTACTACAACCTGATAAACGGATATAAACAGCCGTTCCTTGATTCCACATATTCCGGTTCCGATGAGCAATATTTAGCTGGGACAAAATTCGAGGAACTATATTCCTTATACTCGTTTGACCGCGAACTGCGTAATCTCTTTATCCGCTACATTCTGGAACTGGAAAATAATGTAAAAAGTGTAGTTGCCCATGATTTTTCAGGAAAGTATGGTCATGACAATTATCTAAAGATTGCTAATTTCGATACCTCTGTAAAGAAATGGGAGAAAATAACTACCGCGCAAAAAATTGGGGCAATCTCTTCACTGATATCCAGCTTACATCATGAAATCGCCAGGCAGCTGTCCAAAAACAATCCCATGATTTCCCACTATATGTTGGAATATGGATATGTCCCCTTATGGGTACTGGTCAATACACTCTCCCTCGGTACAATTGGCATATTTTACTCATACCTGAAACAAAAGGATCAAAATGATATCGGCAGGCATTTCCTCCTCAAACCAGAAGAAATGAACAGTTTTCTGCAAGTACTTACTATCTACCGCAATGCCTGCGCACACGATGAACGGCTATACAGCCTGAAATCACTGCGCAACAATATGAAGCCAAACAGCATACGGACACTTCCCTTACATGGAAAACTAGGTATCCCAGTAAACAGAAGCAACAATCCCATCTATGGGAAGAATGATCTTTTTGCCATTATTATTATATTCAAGACAATGCTGCCTAAAAAGTCATTTGATACATTTTTCTCAGCCTTAAAGAAACTAACTGACGAACTTGCTACCAGTCTCTGCACCATTTCCTTACAAACCATTGAAAGAGAAATGGGTTTCCCACCCAATTGGACAGACATTAGCAAAATATGAGCTTACATATTGTTTTGCGCCCACATGCTTTCCCCAAAAGTACAGGATTCCCAAAAGGAATCCTGTACTTTTGCTATATCCACCTACAAATTTCTTCGGATTACACGGGTTATAATCCCTATAGCCACCCCGCGCTCTTCATCCAGCCGCGTCACCGCAAAGCTCACGTCGTCTTTCTTCCCGGGCGTCCGGTAGTCATAGCAGGAGTGCGCCACCGCGTTTACCCCGTTGGACAGGCGGATATACACCACGCCCTTATGCACGTCCGTAACCTTCCCCGCGTACTTGCTCTGGATGCGGCATTTCTTCAGGTTGTCATGGCTCGTGTTCTGGGACACGCTCTTGATGTCCGCCTTGACCGCAATCTCCTCCAGACCGTCCCTGCGCACGCTCAGCACCCTCACCAGCACTTGGTCCCCCACGGAGAACCGCTCATGGGCATCCCCGATCCAGTCCCAGGCAAGGTCACGGGCCATGATGGAGCATTCCACCCCGAAGACCTCCACCCGCAGCACCTTCTCCGCCACCGCAATGACACGGGCCTGCACGATGCGCCCCTCATGGACACGGTACATCCCCGAGGCATCCGTATCCAGATAGAAGATCTGGCGTTTTTTCAGCATGGCCTCCCTGCGGCTGGCCACCACGCTCCTGGCTTTGGAGTCGATGCCCTTCACAATGAAGTCGATTTCCGCCCCCAGCATGTTCCCCAGGATCTTGTTCTGCCGCAGCATCAGCTCCGCATACTCCTGCCCGGAGGGGCTGCGCCCCACATTGATCATCATCTCCTTCAGGGGAATGACAATCCGGAACCCCTTATAGTCCACGATGGCGATGGTCTTGCCGTTGTCCGTCTGCTCTATGCCGCCCAGCTGCCCGGTCAGAATCCGCCTGGTGCGGTAGGCGTTATGGATCTCATGCCAGATCACGTCCTCCCGGCTCTCCTCCGTCTCCACTTCCCCACGGGCTTCCAGTGTCAGCACGGGTGCTTCTGCCCTTTTCCCACCAGTGGTACGGCGGGGCGCAGGGTCTGCCGGGCTTTTTTCTGAAACAATACTGGGCGGTGCTTCCCTTTTCGCCACAGCCGAAGCATCATCTACAGTTTCTTCTACAGCCACCTCTGCAGTTCCCGTTACGCTTTCCCCTTCCGTTTCATCGTATGCTTCATCCCACTCATCCGCCTCTTCCGGGTTCTCTGAATCCAAAGTCAGTGTACCGCCATTATCTGCATCCATATCCGGAAAGTCTTCCGCCATCTCCGAATCGCTTTCTTCTGCCGACAGAAGCGTTTCCTCCAGCACCCCTTCTTCCGGTACTGTCTCCGGCTGTACTTCCATTTCTGGCTGTACCCCTATCCCCGCATCGTCCGGCTCCCCTGTGGTCTCCGCTTCGATTTCTGCTTTATTGGGTACTGCTTTCTTTTTACGGGAACTGCGCTTAGGTTTTGCCGGAACAGGTTCTTCAGCAGCTGTCTCCGCAGGGACATCTTCCGGTTCTATGGCGTTTTCCGCCAGGCTGCCTGCCTCCTCCATCACAGCTGTCTCCTCCCCTTCCCCATTTTCATAAATATCCCTTCCGTCCGTGTCCTGCTGCTCCCCGGATTCATCCATCTGTTCCCTTTCAGGCATTTCCTCCTCCGCATCCTCTGGGGATTCCATCAGAGCATTTTCCTCTTCCATATAATCTGACAAAGCATCCTCCCCGGGATTATCTATATCGTCAGCCACATCCCCAGGCCCTTCTCCACCGGATTCCATTTCAGGCTCCATCCCCTGTTCCCTGTAGTCAAATTCTTCCTGCTGTGTCGTGTCTTCCATGAAAGCATCATTAATGCCTGTTGTTCCCACTGCCAGCTTATCCACTTCCACTATTTCTTTTTTTCTGCCCATATATCTGCCTCTCTTTCTTTAAAACATTGATTTTGGTTCTGCTTTACGTTTTCTGTCTTTCCCTGATTGCAGCAATCTGGAATCAGGATTTTGCTGTCTTCAACAAGACTGTATTTTAAAGCACGATACACCATGGCGGACCGGAGCCCCTATGTCCCGTGAACCAAGCCCTTACCGGGCCTGCCATCCTCTTCGGTACACTCAGATGCCTACAACATAATAGAATCCTTATCTGTAAGCACTACCCCGGCAGGCTGTGCTGATCCTGTTTTTGCGCCAGGCTCTGTCTTCGGTTTCTGCCTGCCCGTGGTTCTGCCCACTTTCCCCGGAGCTGCACCCTCCGGAATCGTACCCTCTGTAACTGCATCCCCTGATGCTTTTTTCTCTGCTGTCTGTCCTGCTGCATTCTTAGCCGATGCTTTGGGTGATGCTTTTGATGCTGTTCTGGGTGCCGCCTTTGTCTCCTTTCCCGAATCTTGCGACACTGCACCCGCCCCACCCTCAGGCAGAACCTTCCCGGCCTCCGCTTTCTGTGTCCCTGCTTTTTCCTCCCTGGCATTCTGTACCTTGTTCTTCTGTGGCTCTGCACCTTTCTGCACTGTTGTCTTCTGTGCTGCTGTCTTCTGCGTCCCCGCCCGGTTCTGTGTCTCCATTTTCTTCTGTGGCTCTTCTTTCCGTGTCCCTGCTCTCTTCCCCTCTGCCTCCATCTCCATCCGCCGCCACTCCGGCACATGGGCAGATGCCTTGCAGGAGCGCAGCAGCGGATAATCCGGATGCTTCGAGTAGTCCATCTTGTCCACCTTCAGGGTCTTTTTCCCCCGGATGATGACCAGTGCCTTGTCAATGGGCAGCCGCAGCACCTCGTCCGGGGTCAGCACAGGCCGCTTCCCCACGCCGCTGGTCTCCCGGAACTCCGGCGTATAGTTGGAGATCCGCCACGTCCCCAGCTGCTTCGACCTGCTGGAGACCGCCACGCTGGCAAGCCCGGTGCGGGAGGAGACAAACTCCGCCGTCAGCGGGTCCGTGCACCCCAGGAAAAGCTGCACGTCCGCATTCCCCAGAATCTCCTGCCAGAGGTTCTGCGGGTACCGGTTCTGCAGCCCCGCAAGGTTCTGGAACACGCAGGACATGGAGATGTTCCGAGAACGGATCACGCTCAGGCGCCGGGACAGGTCAGGGATGGTGCCGCAGGCGGTCAGCTCCTCCCCCAGCACATGGACTGGCACCGAAAGCTTTCCGCCCTCGCAGTTCCTATCTGCATACCGCACCAGCTTGATGAACACGAATGACAGGAACAGGGATGCCAGGAAGTCAAAGGTACTGTCCTGGTCGCTGGTCACCAGGAAGTAAGCGCACGGCTCCTGCCCTGGCAGGTCCAGGTCGATCTCGTCCCGTGCCGTAATCTTCCTGATCAGCTCCGACTGGAACACCTGCAGGCGGCTCCCCAGTCCAATCACCACGCCGCTGCGCACCGAATCTGATGCCTGTTTGAACAGGCTGTAAGGGGCCTTCGCCGGATGGGTCGCGGGCAGCACGTCAAACAGGCTGTTCAGCGCCGTCTCGGAATTCAGGGTAAGCAGCTGGTAGACCTGCCCCATGTTCCGGCTCTCTTCCGGATAGCCCTTGTCAACATACAGAACCAATGCCTTAAGTAAGTTCATCTCAGCCGAATCCCAAAAATGATCTCCTTTACTGTCCCCTTTCGTGTTGCGGATAATGACATCCACAAAAAGCTGTGCCATCAGTTCCTGCCCCTCTACCTCCGCAAGGCAGTTCCATGAATCCGAATTTTCCGCGTTCACCAGATTGAACACTTTCACCGTATATCCCTTGTCTCGCAGATACTCACTTGACTTCTCATACAACTCGCTTTTGGGGTCACAGATGATAAGCGACTCTCCCCTGGCAACTCCCTGTAGGATACGGTTCATGCAGAAAGACCGTGTCTTCATGCTGCCGCTGGCACCGTACACCGCCAGGTTGCTGTTGAGCCGGGTCTTCTCCGGCACACAGACAAACTTCCTGTCCAGCATCCCCAGCACGATTCCCCTGCAGCGCCGCAGGTCGCCAACCAGGTCAAGCACGCCCTCCATTTCCTTCCGTCCCATCCATCCGGAAGTGCCGTATGTCCCCCTGGCGGAATAGGTGAAGTTCCTGTCCTCGTCATACTCCCCGGCATCGCTGTAGCCAATCCGCATGACCAGCAGGAGCAGCACCGCAAGAAGTCCGATACATATGAAAATCCCGTAAATGCCATGGGGCGGATGCAGCGCCGCCCGGAAACAGGCTGCAATCTCCGGGGAAGCCATCAAGGGAGCGGTGCCGTCCCCCGGGCTCCCCCCGCCCTCCTTCCACAGGGCATAATTTCCGATAAACTGGGCCAGGTACCCGCCCACATACAGGATGGCAGCCACCGCTATGGGCGCAACCACCAGCCCTTTCATTAATTTCCTCTTGTCTATGGGAAGAACCTCCTTTCAAATTTTTCAAAACTGATGGCGGAAAGCTCCACCTGCCCGCCGCAGAAATAGGCCAGTGCCTCTTTCTGGAAATCAAAACAGATGATGGTCCCCCGCCTGTCCTGCAGCTGCAGCGCCGTACAGAACCGGTTGATACGGGGGATATCCAAAAAATACCCGAACAGTACAGGGTCACCATTTTCGTCCATGGCATCATTCTCCACGGTAAGCCCCCCGTCCCGCTCATGCAGTCCCTGCATCAGAATCCTGTCCAGTTCCGCATTACGCCCGGCATCGCACAGCAGCCTCAGCAGCACATCGCCATGGTGGTCATTGGTCAGGTAATAGAAATGACCATAGTTCCCATCCAGCAGGAAAAAACAGCGTGTCTGGCTGTCCCCGTCCGTAAGGATACTGCTGAAAGGCTCCAGCCCGTCCCCAAACAAAAGCCCTGAAACTTCCATGCCCCCGTACCTGTCCGGTAAGCGCTGGCAGCACAGTACCATCCTGAGAAAAGTCAGCGCCCTCTGCTCTGCCCGGTAGTCCCATTTCGCACCGCAGGGCCCGCCATTGTACACAAGGAAGACCCCGGACGGGGCGAGCAGCACCCCCGTCATCCGGGAGCTGCGTATCTTGACCGTATCTATGCCCATCTCCTTCACCTCCCGGGAACTGTAGAACGCCGCACCCTCAGGGCAGGGAGCCCGGGCCTCCCCTTCCGCAAACACATGGGGCTTCTTATCCCGGAACACCGCCACCCCCGCATTCCCCATAGCCACATAAGAACCCGCAATCCGGTGCAGCCGCAGCCTCCTCTGTACCTCGCTCTTCAGCATGTTCGTGTCCCCTTTCCCCGCCAGATGGAAAGCGAACCTCTCCGGTTCTTCCTCCAGCAGAAGCCTTTTCGCCCTCCTCCCCAGACGATAGCCACGGATCCCGTCCTGGTAATAAGTCCGCAGGAGCTTTTCCTTCTTCAGCATCCATACGACCGTGCTTTTGTAACTTTCGCTCCCGGGAAGACGCCCCATCAGACCAGCCGGGAACTCGCCGCACACAGCGGTCAGTGCCAGCAGATGATAGCCCAAAGTCTCCTGCCCGGGAAGCACTTTCCTGTCCGCCAGATATCTCACCTCCTCCACGCTTTTTACCGTGGCGGCTAAAGACTTGGGTAAGCTCAGCCGCCATGCCTTTCCGGCAACGCCCTGTTTCCGGCGTTCCCGCCATTTCAGGGCACCTGATGTAAAAAATCTGCAAAACCGTCAAAAATCTGATATGGATTTTACCTGCTTTTCCCTGTCCGCAAGCCATCCGGCAAAGCGGTTCTTCTCCATGATATAGACGTTGGTGCCATCCTTGTCCCCCAGTTCCGTGGTGTTGTACGCATCACACAGCAGGCCGCTGTCGTCCGCCATCACATAAAGCGCAATCACATCCAGAATCTGCTTCTGCTGCTGGTTGTCGTAGTCCCGGATGCGCCAGTCCGGCAGCTCATGATCATACACATGGGACACGCACACCACGCATTCCCGGAACCTGGGCAGGGGGTTCTCCTCCCCATACTGCCCCAATGCCGCATGGAGCGGGTCAAGCAGGAATATCCCGCTCTGGCGCATCTTCTTTTTGGGGAGCAGCCGCGGCAGCGCCACCCGGAAGATGCCTTCCTCATATCCCACTTCAATGCCGTGGACTCCCGCCGCCTTCACAAGGTATTCCGCCCTGGGCACGCCGGTGGACGCATACAAAAGGTTCCGCAGCTGGCAGGCGATCCCCTCAGCACACAGCGCTGCCTCCGTTGACATGGTCTCGTAGTTTTCCGGATACCGCTGTATGTCCACGGAGTCCATGGCGCAGATGCTGCTGTTCAGGCGCCGCATGTTGTTCTGGATATCCGCAATCCTGCGTGAAATGATTTTTCTGTCCAAAATGTATCCCTCCAATCTTTTTTGATGAAATATGGTTCCAGTGGCAGGAACCATCTGCTTCTGTCTTTTATCCCCTTCGGTAAAATCCTCATGTTTTTCTAAGCATCTTTATTCTTCTGGCAACACTCCTACAGCATCATAATTCCTTCCACGCCTTCAGTAAATTTCATACAGCCCTATGCGGCGCTCCATGCTGCAGCGTATATCGCCCCAGCCCTTATCCCCCGGTAAAATGACACCCGATAATACCGCTTCATGCCCCGGTAAAGAACTGCTGTCTGTCCTTGCCAGCCCATACATCCAGATAACATTCTGCTGGCTATCCTTGTAACCAAACCTTCGGTAAATTTCTGGCTCCTGTCGTTGCAGTCTCATATCCAATCAGCATTCTCTTGTGTGTCCTCACAGTCTCATATCATCAGTAAAAATCCATTGCCTTCCTGCACTGCCATATGTACACGGTAAAGTTCTGGCATCTTTTCGTGCAGCCTCATGCCTTCGGTAAAATTCTGCTATCTGTAAATGCGGCCACATACCTCTGCAGCATCTGTCTGCATCGCTTTATATCTCGGCAAAAAACATTATCCCGTTTCCAGCTGCTGCCCCATCTATCTCAAAACCAGACTATATATCCTACTGTATATCTAAATTCATCCCTTCCTGTAATAGCTCACATCCCCCGCCGAATCCACAGTGCAGAACCCGGTTATCCCGGGGAAGTCCAACCGGGGAATCTGCCCCGGCACATCCACCAGCACGATACGGCGGCTCCCATCCTCCCGGCACCGCCCCATGGCATGGCACACAAGGGCCTCCTGCCCCTCCGCCACATGGACAATCTCATACATCTCCCCACTGGAAAAGAACACAATCTTCACCGGGAAGTCCCCGGATGAATGGAACTCCACCCTGTCCATGAAATCCAGCAGGACCCACACCGCCCGCACCATGCCGCTGTCAGGAGCCCGGGGACACTCCCCATAAGGGTAAAATCCCCCATCCTCCGCCTCAGCGATACGCCCCTGCCTTTTCAGATGGGCAAGCAGGTTATTTACCGTCCCCTCCTCGTATAATAAGTTTATAGCCAGTCAGAACAGGCTATAGACTTATTCT
>NZ_CAJUCP010000072.1 GCF_910585425.1 uncultured Acetatifactor sp.
CCAAAAAGTGTACTTTATGGCGCAAAAGCGAACCCGAATCTGTCGAAGGCCAAAGCAATCTAAAGTTTCGCCAAGGAGAAGGAGGCATAAGCAGACATGGGAAAAAATGAACTGACGTATCGGAGGCGGCCGCTGGGATTCCGCCTGAAGAAGTACCGGTTGCTGTTACCGTTCGTGCTGATCGGGGTGGCGTACTACTTTATCTTCAACTACATCCCCATCATCTGGGGATTCATGATCTCCCTGAAGGACATGAAGGTCGGGAGCACGATTTCCAACGCGCCCTGGGTAGGGCTGGAGCATTACAGATATGTGCTCAGCGATCCGGAAATGTTCAAGCTGCTGCGCAACACGCTGACCATCAGCATCGCCAGGCTGGTGTTCACCTTCTTCCCGCCGATTCTGCTGACGATCATCATATTCGATTTGCGCAGCACCCTGTTCAAGAAATTCAGCCAGACGCTGGTGTACATACCCCATTTCTTCTCCTGGGTCATCATCTACGGCATCGTATTCGCCTTCTTCAGCGAAAGCGGTTTCATCAATATCCTGATCGGCAAGCTGGGCGGCAGTACCTATCCGTACATGACCTCCAGCAAGGCATTCGTCCCTCTGCTGGTGGGTTCCCAGGTCTGGAAGGAGGCCGGATGGGGCACGATCCTCTATTTCGCCGCGCTGACCGGCGTGAACCCGGAGCTGTACGAGGCGGCCAAGATCGACGGGGCAGGGCCTCTTGCCAGAATCAGGGCCGTGACGCTCCCCGCCATGATCCCCGTGATCTCCTTCTCGCTGATCATGGCCATGGGCAATATCCTGAACAGCGACTTTGAGCAGATCCTGCTGTTCTACAATGCCAGCGTCTTCGATGTGGCGGATGTCATAGACACATGGGTGTACCGGATAGGCCTGGGCAGGATGCAGTACGGCGTTGGTTCGGCCGTGAGCATGATGAAGGCCGTGGTGAGCCTGGTATTGATATTGATTGCGAACACCGCCTCTAAGAAGGTGGCCGGGCGCGGCATGTTTTAGGGAAAGGAGCCGGACGCACATGAAAGCAGAAAAAGAGACTATAAAATTCAGAACGCCCAAGGAGAACCGGATCAAAATGTCCAGACAGGAATGGACATACCAGATCGTCATCAATGTCATCATGGTGCTGGTGCTGGTGATATGCGTGGTTCCGCTGTTCTACGTGCTGGGTATGTCCTTAAGCTCCGAGGGGGAGATGCTGGAGCGCAACTATTTCATCATCATTCCCAGGAAGCCCGTGCTGAGCGCATACAAATACATCATCACCGGGACCAATTTCCTGCACGGCATGCTGATCACCCTGATCCGCACCCTGCTGGGCGTGGTGGTGGCTTTGGTCTTCCCGCTGATACTGGGATATACCCTGGCGAATTATGATTTCCCCTGCCGCAAGGCCCTGATGATCTACCTGATCATCACCATGATCCTGGGCGGCGGGCTGATTCCCGGATACCTGCTGATGAGCAAGCTACACCTGCTCAACACCTTCTGGGTGTACATCGTCCCGGCCTTCGGCAATCCATACGGGGTGCTGGTGGTAAAGATGTTCGTGGAGGGGCTGCCCCAGGACGTGATGGATTCCGCGGAGCTGGACGGCGCATCGGAGCTGCAAAAGCTGTCCTATATTGCACTGCCCCTGCTCAAGCCCACCCTCTGCGCGCTGGGGCTCTTCGCGGCGGTGGCGCACTGGAACGACTGGTTCTCCACCATGCTGTATGTCCGGGATTCCAATCTCTATCCGGCCCAGTACATCATCCGCAACCTGCTGACCCAGACCGCCCAGACGGACATCAGCAACAACCTGGTCTCCACCTACGTGAAGATGACGCCCCAATCCCTGAAGATGGCCAGCGTGGTGGTAGCGGTGCTGCCCATCCTGTGCGTGTACCCGTTCCTGCAGAAGTATTTCATCTATGGCATGTACACGGGTTCCGTGAAAGGCTGACCTGAGATTTCATCGGATTGTTACGCCGGCAGACGGGAATGGGTTCCGTCTGCAATGGCTTAACATAGAGAAAAAAAGGAGGATAAAGTAATGAAGAGAAAGAAACTAATGGCTCTGTGTCTGGCAGCGGCCATGTCCGCGTCCATGCTGGCCGGCTGCGGCAGCGACGGCAAGGAGGCGTCCGGAGACAGCAAAGAGCAGTCTTCCGCGGAGGAATCCGGCGAAGAGGCCCAGGACAGCGCCGAAGAGAGCAGCGGGGAGGAAGCCGAGGCATCCGACAGCGAAGCACCCGACGACGGGGCGGCCGGGGGAGCGGCAGCCGCAAACGTGCCTGCTTTCGAGGACATCCAGTTCCCGGATACCATGCCCGCGAATCCCACCCTGGCCGAGGACGGCTGGTATGACTACGATGACATGAGCGTACATTATGACCTGGAGTTCCTCACCTACAACTATGGGGAAGAGCTTCCGGCCAACGATCCCATCGCGGCATGGCTGAATGAGAAGTTCAATGTGACGATCACCCTGACCACTGCCGCCGGCGGCGACTTGGAGAGCATCCTTTCCACCAGATTTTCATCAGACGATGTGCCGGATCTGTTCTCGCTGCCCAGCCTCGACTACGGCTTTACCCTGGGCGAACAGGGCCTGCTGGTGGACGCATCGGAGATCTATCCCTACATGCCTCAGACCTGCAAATTCGTCACCACCACTCTGCTGGAATACACCACCATGGAGGACGGAAGCATCCCTGTCTTTACCAAGTACGCCATCCAGGACGGAGACATCTGGGGCCTGGCGATCCGCGAGGACTGGCTGGAGAGCCTGAACATGGAAATGCCCACCACGCTGGACGAGCTTAAGGAATACGCAAGGGCATGCACCTTTGACGATCCTGACGGAAACGGCCAGGACGACACCTGGTTCATGACAGGCGCGGGAAACGGCACCGGTTTCGGATGCCTGGGCGGATTCCAGCCCTGGTTCGGCAATCCCGCTGCCCGTGCCCAGGACGGCAAGCTGGTATCCCCCATGCTGGACGGCTCCCACAAAGGCTGGATCACCTTCATGCATGAGCTCTATGACATGAACGTGCTGGCTCCCGACTGGTTCACCATCGACTGGGAGAGCGCCAAGGCCTATATGCTGAAAGGCAGGGTGGGCATGGTGAACTATCCCTCCGGCGCCCTTTACAATGAGCAGGCCCTGGCCAACGACAACGATTTCGCCGGCGCCGCAAAGACATGGGCTTATCTGCCCAGCCTGCCCGACGGCGCAAAGGGAGGCGCAGGCGGCAATGCGGGTCCCCTCTGGGCGATTCCCAAGAGCAAGGTGGAAGGAGATCAGGGCAAGCTGATGAGGATTCTGCATATCCTGGATTCCATGTGCTATGGCGGCGACAGCTACTTCGCCACTGTCCAGGGCGGCGGCAATGAGGTCCACGAGGGATATGAGGCCGACGTAAGGGAATATCTGCCCGACGGCACCAACTACTGCTACGTGGACGCCAGCCATCCGGGATTCGACGGCACCTATGGCACCACCAATCTGGCCCTTGCCACCTGGCAGAACTTCGGCTATACCCTGAAGTGGCAGATGGAATATGTCACCGATGACATGGATCCTGACCTGAAGGCGCAGAAGGAGAAGACCAACGAGGGCATCAAGGCCATGGCCGGTTATGACAGATGGCCCAACGACGGGCTCCTGAGCACCGTTTCCACCAGCACCATCGCTCCGAACCTGGGCGAGTATGAAATCCAGCAGTTGTACAAGTTCGTGGTAGGCGAGCGCAGCATGGACGAGTGGGACGACTATGTGAAGGAATGGCTTGACAGAGGCGGAAGGGATGTCCTGACTGCCCAGGCCGAGAAGCTTGGGGTAGAGCTTCCCGATGAGGCCAAATAGGACCTGAAGGTTCATAAACACAAAACCGAACACAGATATTCGATACGGCCGCACTGCAGACGGACTGCAGGCGGCCGTATTTTTCACGGGCAGTCCCTTCATGTCCGGAAATACCGGGGAAATTTTTATAACACTCTTGTCATTTCCTATATCTGGTATTATAATACCTTTATCTGCTACTAAATATTGTTATGATTCCCATATGGATCGGGGCGAGGAATCCCCACGCAGGAAGAGAAGCGAGGCAAGAACGAAGGATGAACCTGTCTGACCTGACGAGAAATTCACATATGCTGCGAGGCTCCCTGGCCAAAAGAGGTTACATGCGCTGGTGGCATTCCTTTTCCGGCGTACAGCCTGAGACCGGGGAGGCCCGCACTTTTTTCGTGGAATTCTTCATCGTCAATCCCGGTCTGGGCGCAGCCAGGCCCATTTTAGGCCAGCACCCCTATTTCAGGAAGCGGGGCATGCGGCCCTCCTATGTGATGATAAAGGCCGGGGCCTTTCCCGATGCGGAGGGGAACGGCGGCAGGCAGCTCCACGCCTTCTACCCAATCTCCGCGCTGCAGGCCACGGGCAGCCCTCTGGTCATGCAGATAGTGGATCCCCGCACAGGCCTTTTCCTGTACAGCGAAGACAGGATTGTAGGCAATCTGGAGGTGACGCGGGGGGAGGCCAGGCACCGCTCCCGCATGACACAGGCAGGCGCCATGGAGTGGGACGTAAAGGTGCAGAAAGCCGTTTCCTGCCACACAGGCGGCCTCTGCAACAGGCTCGCCGAAACCTTCCGCAGGCTGGACAGCTTCTGGCACGGGGAGGGCATCCGCAGCTTTTTCCAGGGCACCGTGAAGCTGGACGGGGTGTCCTATGAAGTGGCCCCGGAGACCGGCTACGGCTACGCGGACAAGCACTGGGGGCGCAGCACGGGCAGGCCGTGGTTCCAGTTCGCCTGCGGGAAGCTCCTCAGCGCACGCTCCGACAGGGAGCTGCGGCATTCCGTGGTGGCCCTGAACTGTCTGCACCCCAGGCTCCTCCTCTTCCCCCTGCGGCCCCGCCTGATGCTGCAGCTGACCTATATGGGGGAGGACTTCCAGTTCGCCCGCTGCAAATGGGAGACCAAGGAGACCGGAAAGCGGTTCGTCTGGCATGTGCTGGCCCAGAACAAGAACGTGGTGGTCAAGCTCTCCGGGAGCTGCACCAAAAGGGAGATGCTGCAGCTCCAGTACGAGGATCCGGACGGATATAAGGACAGTCGCCCCCTGTGGGCAGGCGGCGGAGGGATCGGCACGCTGCAGCTCTTCCGGAAAGGGACAGGAGGCAGGGAATGCGTGGACACCCTGAAGCTGTCCGATGCACTGTGCGTCTATCGCGGCGTGTAATCCGCAGGGGGTCTGCATTTTCCTGTTGCGGCCCGCTTGAACGCTGCGTTTTTGGCAGATTTGCCCCTTGACATTTTTTTGTTTTGTGGTAAGATACAGATAACATCTCCCTCAGGCCTCTGCGGAAACGTATGCACACTTGAGGGCGTTTTGTTTATAAGGAGCCGAATTATGCCTGGCAAGGAGTTTAAGACAATCGAAGAACAACTGGAAATCCTCCGTTCCCGCGGCCTCACCATTGAGGATGTGCCCAGCGCAAGAGACTTTCTGCTCCACAATAATTATTACCGGCTCAGCGGCTATTCTCTCACACTCCGCAAGAACGACATATTCTTCCGGTCCGCTACTTTCCAGAACATTGTGGATATCTACCGTTTCGACCACGAGTTCAGGCACATCATCCTCCAATACCTGGAGATAATTGAAGTACAGATGAAATCTGTCTACGCACACGAATTTGCAAAAAACCATGGTCCTGTCGGATACCTCATCCCTACCTTTTTTACCAACAAAGCCAAGCACAGGGAAATCATCGATAAAGCAGAAAAGCAGAAAGCACAGCGCCTCCCCCATGAGGCTTATCTGAAGCATTTTGTAAATGACCTCGGACAAGACATTCCTCTGTGGGCATATGTCGATTTGTTGACCATATCCGACATCTCTTTTTTATATGCCATCTCTGAGCCAGCCATCCAGGATGCCGTTGCCCGCGTCTTTGGCTTGTCCATGGGAAAAGGCTCATTCATCCTGGGAAGCTATATGCACAGCATGACAATTATCCGTAATCTCTGTGCACATGGATGCAGAATATATAACCGCCTTTTTGAGCAGAAGCCCTCCCTTAACAAAAAAGAGAAGGCATTGTTAATAAAAAACAGCAAAGGTGAGCTTGACAATGCACATTTTTACGGTTTCCTTCTAATTATGAGACGGATGCTTTCCCCGAATGAATTCAGGAAATTAAAAGATTCCATCATTATGCTGACAAAAAAATATCCATTTGTACGGATGGATTACTATGGCTTCCGCGGCGATTGGCAGCAGATGCTGTAATATTATCCGCACATACGCATATACTGTCTCTGACTACTCCCACAAGCCGGTTTCGGCGCAATACCGTGGGCGGTCTGAAGCCAGGGATTTCCCCTGGCTTTCCTTTTCTCAATTATTCTCAGACCTCTTCCTGTATCCACACCCGCATCCGGTCCGTGCCCTGGTTGGCCCAGGCGTAACAGGGTATGGCGGCCGATACCCGAAGCGCTTCCCGGACGGGCGAAGCGGCCATATTTTCCTTATTGACAGCCCCCGCGGAATATGGTATACAGAGAACAATCACAAAAAAAGATTGGAGAGGCCATCTATGGGAACACAGCTATCTTTCAAGGAATACCGCGACAAGGTAAAGGCCTGTTTTCTGGGCAAGAACATCGGAGGGACCCTGGGCGCGCCCTTTGAGTGCATCCGCGGGGTCTATGACATCGACTATTACACCCACGACCTGTCCCTGGGCGTGCTGCCCAATGACGATCTGGACCTGCAGCTGGTGTGGCTGAACGCGGCGGAGCAATACGGCCGCGGCGTGGACGCGGAGATCCTGGGGGAGTACTGGCTCTCCTACATCGTGGCGGACTGGTCGGAGTACGGCGCTGGGAAGAACAATCTGCGCTACGGCCTGGTGCCCCCCATCTCCGGCTGGTACAGGAACCACAACAAGGATAGCTGCGGCTGCTTCATCCGCAGCGAGATCTGGGCCTGCCTGGCCCCGGGGCACCCGGAAATCGCCGTGAGATACGCCTATGAGGACGCCATATGCGACCATGCGGGGGAGGGCATGTACGGCGAAATCTTCTGCGCCGCCCTCCAGAGCGCGGCTTTCGTGGAGAAGGACATGCACGCGCTCATAGACGCGGCCCTCTCTTATATCCCGAAGGACTGCGCCGTGGCAGGGGCGGTGCGGGCCGCCCTGGAATGCCATGAGAAGGGCATGGACTGGAAGGCCGCCCGCAAGGCCATCCTACAGAAATTCCCGGGCTCCTTCGGCATGCTCCACGGATACAGGGACCAGGAACCGGAGGAAGACGTTCCTATCGGCAATCTGGGCTATGACGCCCCCAGCAATATCGGCATCATGGCGCTGGGCTGGGTGTACGGGGAGGGGGATTTCTCCCGGAGCATCTGCATCGCCGCAGGCTGCTGCGAGGACGGGGACTGCACCGCGGGCACTCTGGGAGCGCTGTTGGGCATCATAGGCGGCACCTCTGCCATCGATGAGAAATGGCTGCAGCCCATAGGCGATGAGATCAAGACCGTGTCCATCGACCGCACCAAGGCCTGCCTGGACGTGCCCGAGACCGTCAGCGCCCTCACCGCCCGAATCATCCGGCTGATGCCCACCTTCCTGCAGGGGCATTTCGACCTGGACGAAACCGGCGCCATCGCCTTCCAGCCGGTGGAGGGCATCGCCAATGCCGTCACCAGGACCGGCGTCTTCGACAGGGAGGATTTCTCCCGGGAGATATCCGTGTCCCCGGTGTGCGTCCGCAGGTCCAACTGCCTCATGGATATCCGTATAGAATATGACGGAGAATTGGATATCCGGGAGGGACAGACGAAGGTCTTCCATGTAAAGGCCAAAAACCGCCTCCACAGCCAGCAGTGGCTGGAGTGCCGCCTGCACTTGCCGGAGGGCTGGAGCGGCGACCCCTCCGATACCATCTGCGTAAACCTGAACCAGACCCACGGCGGCTCCAGCATCACGGAGTTCGACTTCGCCGTGACGCCCCAGGCACCCGTCCGGGGCAGGACGGACATCCTGCTGGAGATCCGCTCCAACGGAAGGCTCCACCGGATGTACGTGGCGCTGCCCCTGCTGCAGGGCGCCTGCCAGGCGGCCGCAGACCTGAACAGAACACAGTAGCCGAAAAGGCGGCAAGGGCCATGTCATACCGCCCTTGCCGCCTTCCTGTTCTCATCCGGCATGCATCTCTGCCGCCAGGACAGCCAGCAGCCGCTCCTCCGTGTCCTCAAAGAAGATGCCGCCTGCATTGAGCTTCTCCTGGCTCATGGTCAGGTCCCTGGGATTCTCCTCGCCTGCCTCCCCCTCCTTTACGAGCCGCCCCGTATCCCAGCCCAGCCTCTCGAAGAGGGAATGCACCATGTAGAACATGGCTTTCCTGCCCGGCGCGCCGAAATTGTAGACGCCTCCCTTTAAGGAAAAGGCCGCCTCCAGGTTCCCGGCCACCCGGTTCACGTCCGTGATGCCCCGGATGTCGTTCACAGGGTAGTGCAGCTTCTCCGCGGTCCCCACCTTCGGCAGAAGCGTCCGCAGGAAATCCCCGTGCTCCCCCGGGTTCAGGGTCCGCGCGTCATACATCCAGGACAGCCTCAAGTGCACGCTGTCCGGGTTCGCCTCCATGCACAGCCCCTCGGCGGCAAGCTTCTCCCTGCCGTAGAGATTGCCGGGCACCACAGCCTCCGTCTCCAGGTGGGGGCCCCTGACGCCGCTTCCGGCATAGACCTGGTCCGAGCTGCACAGCAGGCATTTCGCGCCCACCAAAGCAGAGGCCCTGGCCAGGTTCACCGCCCCGTCCACATTGATCTTCCAGGAGCGCTCCGGCTCCCTGTCGCACTGCCCGATGTCCGAAATGGCCGCGCAGTGCACCACATAGTCCGGCCTCCAGTCCCGGAGCCTGGCAATGACCCCGGCCTCGTCCGTGATGTCCAGCTCCCCGTGCCCGGGGGCGCAGATCTCATATTTTTCCCGGTAGAAATCCACCACCCTGCCCCCCATGAATCCCGATGCCCCTGTCACCAATAATCTCTTCATGCCGTCCCTCCTCATCTCTCTGTTTTCATCCGCCCGGCCTGTCCCCGCCGGCTTCCCATGCGCTGCTCCGCCTTTCCCCATCCGTGGGCATCCTCCCTATTTCCAGATGCCCACCCGGTCCTCGGGCGCGACATACATATCATCCCAGTTCCAGATGCGGTACACATCGTAGAAGGCGTCGCAGGAGCTCAGCACCGCATTCACCCTCACCTTGTTCGGCGCATGCGTGTCCACCTTGAGCAGGTACAGCGCATAGCTCTCCGTGGTGACGTCTGCCCAGTTGTAGGCCATCTGCTCGAAGGCGTCCTCCAGCATCTCCCTGTCGTCGCCGATGATCGACGTGATGCAGGTCATGGCTCCCAGGTCGGCGATGTTTTCCGCCAGAGTCAGCTCCCCGTCCACAGGCATGCCCATCACTTCATACCCGTCATAATACTCCACGATGGACTGCGACAGCTCCTCATAGGCGGCAAGCTCTTCCTCCAGCCACCAGACATTATAATTTCCGTATTCGTCATAAAGGGCGCCGCTGGAATCAAAGGCATGGCTGACCTCATGGGCTATGGCGAAGCCGATTCCCCCCAGATTGGCCCCCTGGCTGCTCCCGCTGTCATAAAACGGCGCCTGCAATATGGCCGCCGGAAAGATGATCTCATTGTTCAGCGGGTCGTACATGGCATTCACTGTCTGGGGCGTCACGTCCCACTCCGTCCGGTCCACCTCCCGCCCCAGCCTGTCCAGGTCGTCCTCTATGGACACCTCTATGCCCGCCAGCAGATTGGACATGAGGCTCCCGCCTTCCGAAACGGGCGTCACCTGCATCATGTCGCCGGCCGCCGGCCATTCGTCCGGATACCCGATTTTGACCTGCATGGTCCTGAGCTTCCTGACCGCCCTCTCCTTGGTCACCAGGCTCATCCAGTCCTGCCTGTCGATGATCTCCTCGTATTCCTCCAGGATGAGGCCAATCATCTCCTCCACCGCCTCCTTGTCCTCCCGGGAAAAATGCTCCTTCACATATATCTTCCCGAAATCCCACGGAAGCAGCTCCTGGGTCAGATTCATCCAGACGAATTCGTCGTCCCAGCTCTCCGTAATGCCATACAGCGCGTTCTGCATATCCGTATAGAGCTTCACATACGCGGCGCTCCCGTATTCCGCCACATCGTTGAGCAGCGCGAAGGTGGAGTAGTCCTTCAGCGCCTGCAGGTTCTCCTCCACCAGCAGGGAATTGATTTTCTCCGCCTGCCCCACGTCTATCACGATATACCTGTCCTGCCCGTCTATCCGCAGAAGCTCCAGCAGCTTACGGACGTCCACATTGCTGTACAGCTCCTGCAGCTTCTGCTCCGTGTACACATTGTAGATCAGGGCCGGATCCTGATACTGCTCCGCGGTCAATGTGGATCCGCAGATGTCCCGCAAAAGCCCCTCTATGGAATCCGCGCTCCGCGCCGCCTCCTGTCGGGTCATGCCGAATTCCAGCAGCATGTCCTCCACATAGGCAAAGTAGGCCTCCATATATTCCCGGGTGTCCTCGCCCTCCACATACTCCTTGCCGATCAGAGTGTCCGCGTACATCATGTATACCGCGTACCTGCCGGAATCCGCCATGTCCTGCATGACGCTGTAGCCGCCCAGGATGCTGCTGAAGCCGTACTGCCCCCGCAGGCGCGCCAGGGCCTCCACGTACTCCTCTATGCTCGCGGCGTTCCGTATGCGGTCCATATGGGGCTGCAGCGGGCCCAGGCCTGTCTCGTTCCGGTTGTCCATATCGGAGACGCATTCGTACATATCTTTTATTTTCTGCTCGGAGCTGCCTTTTTCATAGGTTCTCCTGTCGTTTGCCAGCTCCCGGATGGTCTCCTCCATCTCGTTCCTGGCGGCGGCCTGAAGCTCCCCGAACCAGTCCCAGCCCGCCTCCGTGGGCTCGAGCTCGATCCGCGAAAGAATGGGCTGATTGATGAACGTATAATAGTCGTCCCGTCCTCCGGTGTCCTTCCGGCAGCCCGTCATCTGCACGATCAGAAGCACCGTCATCAGCAGCGCCGCCATCCTCTTCCTCATGTCACGCACCTCGTCTCCTTCTCTCGGATTATGTATCCCGTGTTTCCCGCTCTCCGCTTTTTACGCTACTTCCAGCTTAATATAAAACGCTGCGGAATTCAATCATAAATTTCTGCAGTACCGGTCTGAAAAAGGAGCCGTCCGCGCGCAGCCGACAGCCCCTTTCATTGCAGTTATTCTTTCCTAACCTATTCTCAGACCTCTTCCTGCATCCACACCCGCATCTGGTTCTCGCCCCGGTTGGCCCAGGCGTAGTAAGGGATGGCGGTCATCCGGGCCTTCTCCTTCACGGGGGGCTCCTCGCTGTAGAGCGCCTGGCTTCCCACCATGCGGATGCCCTCGAACTCCAGCAGCACGTTCCCTTTCAGCACGCCCTCCTCACAGCGATGCGCCCTGGCCTCCAGCTTTTTGGGGATCCGCAGGCTCTGGATCAGCTCCCCGTTGTCCACGCCCTCGAAGCAGTACACCACAGGCCCCCGCAGCAGGGCCACGCAGCCCGCGTCCTCGCGCACATGCTGGTTGGCGTAGGCCTTGCGCACCTCCATGGGGAACTCCACTTCTACTACATCTCCGTCTTCCCATCTCCTGGTGATGTAGGCATAGCCCTTCTTCACCAGCTTCTGCATGTCCAGCTTCTCTCCGTTCACGGTCAGGGACACCCGCCGGTCATCCGGCTTCACATAATAGGGGATGTGGATGGCAAGGGTGAACTCCTCCTCTGTCCTGGGCGCAACGGCATAGCTGGTCTTCCCCTCCCAGGGGTAGCTGGTCTCCACGGTGACGTCCGCCTTCTCCAGCTGCGCCCTCTGCCCGATCATCAGGTGGGAGTAGATCGTGGACTCGTTCTCGCTCCAGCAATACTGCCCCAGGGAGGTCACCAGCCGCACCAGGTTGGGCGGGCAGCAGGCGCAGGCATACCACCCGGGCCGGACGGGCAGCGCGTGCCCATAGCCGAAGAGCTTCCCGGACACTCCCGGCTCGCACTCCAGGGGGTTCACGTAGAAATACTTCTTCCCGTCCAGCTGCATGCCGCTGATGGTGCTGTTGTAGAGCTCCTTCTCCATGATGTCCGCGTAGGCGCCGTCCATCTCCATCTCCAGCATCCTGTGGGCGAAGAACACCATGGCGATGGAGGCGCAGGTCTCCGCGTAGGCCATGTCGTTGGGCAGCTCGTAATTGTTGGAGAAGGCCTCCCCCTCCGGGTTCCCGCCCAGGGCCCCGGTGATGTACATCTTCTTGTCCACCACATTGTCCCACAGGGTCCGGCAGGCCTGATACATCCTCTCGTCCCCGTCGGCCCCTGCCACGTCCGCCATGGCGGTGTACATATACAGGGCGCGGACCGCATGGCCCACGGCCTCCTTCTGGTCGTAGATGGGCTCATGGGCCTGGTTGTAGGTCACGTCCATGGCCTCGATGCTGTACTGCCCCCAGTGCTGCCAGCCGCGCTTCAGCTTCTCCTGGTGGAAATAATCAGGGTTCTTCCCCCGCTCCTCCAGGAAATATTTCGCCATGTCCCTGTACTTCTCTTTCCCCGTGGCCCGGTAGAGCTTCATCAGGCCGATCTCCACCTCCTGGTGTCCCGGGATGCCGTGCTCCTTGCCCTCCTCGGGGCCGAAGCGGTCTATGATGTGGTCGGCCATGCGCTCCATCACATGCAGGAGCTTATCCTTCCCGGTGACGTCGAAATAGGCCACGGCGGCCTCCATCATATGCCCGGCGCAGTAGAGCTCATGGCACTCGTGGAGGTTCTGCCAGCGGTGCTCCGGCTCCTTGATAGTGAAGTAGGTGTTCAGATAGCCGTCGGGCTGCTGGGCCTTCTCGATGATATCGATGATGTCGTCCGTCCGCTTCTCCAGCGCCGGATCCGGCTTCACGGACAGGGAATAGGCCACGCCCTCCAACCATTTCGCCAGGTCGCTGTCCTGGAACACCATCCCGTAGAACTCCCCTTCGCTTAAGCCAGCGGCGATGCGGAAGTTCTCGATGGCATGGCTCTTCGCCACCCCCGGGACTTCATCGTTCAGGACCTTTTCCTGGAAAGGGATGACTACGTCGATGACTTTCTCCTGCATCCCGCTCCAGAATCCGTCCGCCACCTTCACCTGGCTGACATTTACCTCTTTTGCCGTTTTTTTCATGTCCATCCTCCATTCTGCCGCCAGGCGGCATGTATCCTCGCGATCTGTCTCATATTCAGATGTGTACAAATACGAATATCTACAAAACGGGAATTGCCTGTTCCCAAGAACTATGTTATCATTTTCATAAATAAACGCAACATACAGTTTTCAATGAAAGGTGGACAAATCATAGATGTTGTACCTGGTATCAGACGCCTCCAGGCCGGTCCGTTTCCTGTCCGCAGGCAATCTCAACAATGAGGACCAGTTCCTCCATTCCAAGCGCACCATCCAGTCCTATGAGCTGATCTCCGTCACCAGGGGCACCCTGCACATCCAGTCCGGCCAGCGGGACTATGCGCTGAGCCCCGGACAGTTCGTGCTGCTGTTCCCCGGGGAATGCCATTTCGGCACCCGGGCCTCCCAGGGGGAGTTGGGCTTCTACTGGACCCATTTCCACTTCGACGCGGAAGTCAGCGCCGTCTATGAGGAAACCCCGGAGGCCGCCCTGTTCCCGGACGAGAGCCGCCCCCGGTACATCCTTCCGGAGACCGGCACGCTGTCCGCCAACAGCCGGGTCAATGTACTGTTCGTGCAGCTCCTGGACCTGGCCAAGCGCTTAGGGGACCTGTCCTCCACCCAGTGCAGCTATGCCCAGAGCACCCTGCTGCTGGAGGTGACCCATGAATGCTTCTTCCGCCGTCACCTGATGCAGCAGAACGAGAAAGTTCCCCTGGGTATCGCGGACCTGATGGAATGGCTGGAGCTCAATTTCGACACTGCCCTGTCCGTGGCGGGCATCGCGGAGAAGTTCGGCTACCACCCCTCCTACCTGACTTCCGTCTTCAAGCGCTACAGCGGGTGCACCATCACCGAATACCTGAACCGCCAGCGCATCCGAGTGGCGAAGAACCTCCTGACCTCCACGCCGAAGCTGACCCTGGCGGAGATCGGCACCCAGGTGGGCATCGGGGACGAGAAATATTTCATGCGGCTCTTCAAGCGCTATGAGGGCGTCACCGCCACCGCCTACCGGGAGGCCTTTTCCAGGAAGCCGCTGAACCGGTAGGATTTGGCAAGGCAGGCAGGACCCTGGAAAAAGAAGCTTGCGTTATGGATTCGTTCCATTATATAATGGGGGTGGCGCTTTGGGGCCGGGACTTCAAAAAACAGGAGGATGGAAGACCATGCTGGAATTTCGATACGACACGCAATTGCTGATAGAGGGTGAAAATCTGAACGAAGATACGATTACGGATTATTTCACGGAGAACTTCAAGGGCGACTGCCTGCTGGCGGTGGGGGACGATGAGCTGATCAAGATCCATTACCACACCAATGAGCCCTGGAAGGTGCTGGAATACTGCGCTTCCCTGGGGGAGATCCATGACATCGTCATCGAGGACATGGACAGGCAGGCCAGGGGGCTGCAGGGTTAGTACGCCGGTGCTTGAATTTCCGAGTAATCAGTGCTTGATGTCCGCGCCAGAACCCCATTTCGGATAGAGAACCGGCTTTCTGCAAGCTGGCAATCCTTTCCGATACTGCCGGATAGTATAAATATCATGCAGTCCACAGCCCCCATGCTTATCCGGCGGGACAGCCATGGGGGTTTTCCTCTTCATCTCATCAAACCCGCCTCCTCAAAAATCCCTTTCTGATACTCCTCCACATAGAGCTGGTCATATTGGAGCATCCTGTATTGGTAAATCCATTCAGAATCCCATATCTCTTCCATATCTATGAAATTTCCGTCCTTGTCATAGCAGCCCCTCTTGGTCAAGACCGGATATTCCTCATGCAGCTCCATAAGATACTGGTAAAAGGGCGGCAGGGACAGCCCGGCAGCTTCTGTCAGCGCCGCCGACAGGTAGTTGGCGCTCATGTCCCCGTATGCCTCCCAATCCACGTCATAATTGGCCCAGATCACGTAGGGCACAATATATTTTTGCAGATTCCTCTCCTGTTCCGACATTTCGTTCCCCTCAAACGCAGCATCATAATAGCGAGCCCCCAAGATAGGCTGGTGGTCGCCAAACAGGCAGATAATGACCGGATCTTCGACTTTTTCAAAATATGCCACAAGCTCTCCGAAGGCATCGTCCGATGTCTTCAGAAGATTGAGATAGGTCTGTACCTCGCACACATCCCCCATTTCCCCGGCATCGGTTTTGCCGACGTTGACTATATCGATATCCAGCGGAATCTCTTTATAATAACCGCCATGGTTCTGTATCGTCACATCAAACAGGAAAAAGGGAGCCTCCGGATTCCTGTTTTCATATCTATGGACAATTTCCTTAAAGTTGCATTCGTCAGAAATAAACAACCTGATGTGTTCATAGGGCACCTCCCAGACGCCCTGATGGATGAATTCGTCAAATCCGAAGTGGGAATATACCTGATTCCTGTTCCACGCATTCTCCCCGCTGGGATGCATGGCCATGGTCTCATATCCTTGGTTTTCCAACACCCTGGCCAGGGAAGGCATATCATGCTGCACCTGGTTCTGATAGGGGACCACTGCCGGGGAAAGCAGCGACAGGGAGTTTCCTGTCAGCGCTTCGAACTCTGTGTTCGCCGTGAGCCCGCCCAGGATAGGTACATACAGGTTTCCCCTTATCGTGTTCTCTTCCAGCCGATCCACGAAAGGCATATACGCCTCGGTGGTCCCCAATTCCCCCAGCACGCGCAGGTCGCTCCAGGCCTCGCTCATAATCATGATGATATCCGGTTTCTGCCCTGTCTCCTTCCGGGAGGGCAGGTATCCTTCTTCCGCCTCCTGTGCGATCCTCTGCAGCTCTTCCACAGAATACGCGGCCGGCCGCTCCACCTTGCTGTCCTTCGCAAGCAGGAAAAAGCTCAGGCAGGTTCCGTCAATTTCCCTTGTCCTCGCCATATCCCAGTAGTTGATGGGGAATGTCTTTCCGAAAGGCTCCGGCGTCTCCATCACGATATAATACCATCCCCCGATGGACAATGCCGCTGCCAGGGAGGCTCCCACATGCACCCATTTATGCATCCGTACCCTCACCCGGGAGCCCAGCACGATAAAAAACAGAAACCAGAGCACCGAGTACAGCGCTTCCGGCGACAAATGATAGCGATAGCTCCCCATGACGGACATGGCCGTGCCCATGGCCCTCAGGTCATTGGGCGTCAGGAAGTCTCCTCTGAACACCCAGATATAGTATTCCACCAGGAACAGCACCAGGAAAATCCCGTTCCCCACCCCCAGCGCCGCCGCACTGCTCTGGGTAAACAAAAACACCAGCAGATAGACGCACAGGACAAGCGTCACCCCCAATAGCGCTGCCCCGTCCACAAGCCTGGTCATATCATGCACCGGCAGCTCCATCCTCTGAAAAACCTTCGTTGGGACATAGCACAGGTAAACCGCCAAAAGCGGAACCGATATCCGGTTCGGCAGCCTGGGCAGCAGCACCAGAAAACCGCTCAAGACCGTCATGCCCGCACAGATCAGCAGCCTCTTCGGGATTCCGTCCCAGGCAAAAGCCGTCAGGATGCACATCGCAATCATCAAGGCTGCGGAAACCAGCAGCCGCAAAGGTTTTTTACCTAAAACCGTGACTCCCTCTCTCACTTTCTCAATCACTTATGTATATCTCCTTCTTTTTCTGGCGTAAATCTTATCATCCTCCCGTAACACAGGTGCCATTATATCATCTTTAAGCAGAGTTGACAATGCTTTAAGCATAGTTTTGTTGTCCTAAAGCAATATGCGGCACAATACAATTAGAGAAAGAAAATAAGGAGGTGTCTGTATATGGTCTATGGATTAGGAAAACGATTACAGGAACAAAGATTGCTGAAAAATCTGTCTCAAAAAGAAGTGGCCGGTTCTGTAGGCGTGTCTGCTTCCATCATCTCAAATTATGAGAGCAGCGAACGCACTCCCAGCGTGGAAATCCTTATGGCTCTGGCCCGGCTGTACCATTGCTCTACGGATTACCTGTTAGGCTTCGACAAGGAAGAGAAGGACAAATCCCTTGATGTCTCAATGCTCACCAACGAGCAGATAAAGCTGCTGCAACACTTTCTTCATAGTATTTCTCAAAGTTGATTCGATACATCCGCATTTCAATCTACAAACAGCATTCGGTCATCCAAATGATGTTTTTGGGGAACGTTTAGAGGAACCTTTGAGAATAGGGATAGCAAAATCATTCCGGATATGCCGCAGAAGAGAGAATGCAGCTGGGTGATAAGCAAAATAGAATGGAAAAGCAAGGCGAAATGTGATAGAATGTCCCTAGCTGCGGCAGACACACCCTGAAGTCATGCCAGTAATTGGTATAACGCGTATATATATTCACCATTACATACACTTTGCAAGGAGAAAACGAAAATCATGCCCATGGAAAACACCTACTCTGTCCCATATTTATATGAAACATTATCCGCCAAAGCACCCGGGCTCTCCCGGCCGCTGACAGTAAACGTCCCCGGCTCCAAGAGCATCACCAACCGTGCCCTGCTGCTGGCTACGCTGGCTCAGGGGACTTCCACCCTGCGGGGCGTCCTCTTCTCCGACGACTCCAGGCATTTCCTGAAATGCGTCCAGGATTTGGGGTTCGAGACGGCTGTGGACGAAGGAGCCCGGACAGTCACGGTCAAAGGGGCAGGGGGCGCGGTTCCCCTCTCTGAGGCCAGCCAGCATGTGGGCAGCGCCGGAACCGCCGCACGCTTTCTGACGGCATTCCTGGGGCTGAGCCAGGGGGTCTACCATATGGATTCCTCGGAACAGATGCGCAGGCGGCCCATGGCCCCGCTGCTGGATTCCCTGACAGAGCTGGGCTGCGAAGTCTTATATGAAGGGAGCGGGGCGGAAGGGCGGATACCCCAGAGTTTTCCCTTCACGCTGCGGGGACACGGCTTCCGGAAGAACAGCATCTGCGTGAATATCGATGAGAGCAGCCAGTTCCTGAGCGCCCTGCTGATTGTGTCCTGTCTGTGCAGCCAGGATTTCACCACTGCTATAGAGGGCACCCACGGGATGGCTTATATCGAAATGACCAGAAAGATGATGCGCCAGTTCGGCGTAGAGACCCTGAAACGGGACGAGAGGACGTTCCTGACCCCGGCGGGGCAGCATTATCGGGCGCTGGATTATCGGATAGAGCCGGATGTCTCGGCGGCCTGTTATTTCTATGCCATGTGCCCGCTTCTGCACATCCCGGTGAGGGTGGACGATGTGCACTTCGATTCCCTTCAGGGGGATGTGAGGTTCATCCGGATATTGGAGCAGATGGGATGCCGGGCGGCGGACAGCACCAGTGGAATCGTGCTGGAGCCTCCGGCGGACAGGACGTTCCGGGGCATCACAGCGGACATGTCGGCGTGCTCCGACCAGGCCATCACTTTGGCCGCCATCGCCCCCTTTGCGGACGGCCCTACCACGATTACAGGCATCGGGCATATCCGCCTCCAGGAGAGCGACCGCATCGCCGGCATGGCCGCGGAGCTGACCAGGATGGGCATCCGCTGTGAAGAGCGGGCAGACAGCATCACCGTCTATCCGGGCTCCCCGAAGCCGTCCACCGTGGAGACCTATGAGGACCACCGCATGGCCATGGGCTTCGCCCTCACCGGGCTTCGCAGCCCCGGCATCTCCATCTCCAATCCCGGGTGCTGCCGCAAGACTTTTGAGGACTATTTCGCAGTGCTGGATTATGTGGCGGATTGCCTTGCATCGACCTGAAACCAGACAGAGCAACAGCAAAGCGGCTGCATATACCACCGGGTATCTGCAGCCGCTTATGTATATCGTTGCCGGCTAAAGCCGGGTTATCGCACTTGTATAGATGAAATCCGGGCCCCTATGCTATCTGGAGGTGTTCTTTTACTCTCCGCATTTCTGACTCTAGCACGTTCACGCGGATAGAGAGCATTTCATTCTCTGCCCCTGCTTTTAATGCTTCATGCAGTTTTTTTGACAGATTAAGATGTCCCTCTGCTACTTGCCGGATATTGGCGCGAATTTCATTCTCAATCGTCAGCTCAATGTTCCTGATATCCGATTCCATCCGGTCCATCTTGGCTTCCATCTGATCCATACGGGATTCCATCTGATCCATCTTAGATAGGATTAGGTCTAATTTTTCACTATCTGTCATAGGCACATTCCTCCTTTCCTGAGACTCAGTATAACACAGGCCAATCGCGGAGTCCAGCAAAATCCGCCAATATTTTCCACCCTTTTTTTCCCGCCCTACAGGCTTATGGCAAACGCACCACAGCGACGCCGTATTCGGACAGCTCCAGGCTTCCATCCAATGTCTCGCCTGACAGGATATCCGTTCCCTTCACGCCTGGGACAGCGACGGCCTCCTTGGTCCAGTTCAGATAGAACTCGTACACGCCCTCTTCGCCGCTCCTGACATGGCACTCCACGCCCTGGGGGAGTTTGCGCACTGTAATCTCCGCGTCCTCCAGCATCCGCTGGAACAGCGGGCGCATGGCGGCGGCACTGGTTCTGGCGGCCACATAGTAAGCCTTGCCCTTTCCGTGGCTCTTGCAGGTCACGGCGGCGCTGCCCTGGTAGAAGTCATCGGTGTAGGTGCCGAGCACGCGGGCATCCTGCACTCGTAAGATTTCTGCGTAGTCGAATACTTCCCAGTCGCCACGGGCTTCGGTCTGGCCTTTTGCGGATGGCGCTTCCTGGCAGGCTCCGGTTTCTTCTGCGGATGGCGCTGCCTGGCAGGTTCCGGTTTCTTCTGCGGATACTGCTGCCTGGCAGGCTCCGGTTTCTTTTGCGGATACTGCTTCCTGGCAGACTCCGGTTTCTTTTGCAGATGCAGAGCTGCCCTGGAGGCTGTCCGCCGCGGCCGCTTCCCGGGTGTCCTGCCGGTTCCGGGAAGGGGTTTCCCCGGCCTGGGCGGGCGCGGCCGCTCTGCCCAGGGCTTCCTCCGTCAGGGCGATGCCGTTCCTGTCGGTGGGGTACAGGGAATCGATCTCCTCGCTGACGATGCCGAAGAGGTCTTTCAACCCGTCCCCGGGGAAGCCGCCCAGGTAGCAGAGCTGTTCGCTGTCCACATAGCCGCACAGGTAGGTGGCCAGGAGCTGCCCGCCCCTTTCCACGAAGGCTTTCAGATTCTGCGCTGTCCCGGGCTGGAGCATGTACAGCATGGGCGCCACCACCAGGTCATAGCAGTCCAGATCCTCGTCGGAGCCCACGATGTCCATGTCCACGCCCAGCCGGAAGAATTCCTTCCAGATGCCGATGCAGGTCTGTTCAAATTTTTTGGTATTCCGCCCCAGACCCTGCATGTCCTCGATGGCCCAGCGGTTGTCCCAGTCGAAGAGCATGGCGGCTCTTGTCTTCACCAGCGTTCCCGCTGCCGGGGCGATTTGCTGCAGCAGCTCCCCTACCTCCGCCACCTCCCGGAAGATTCTCGTGTCGTCCGTCCCCATGTGATCCACCACGGCGCCGTGGAACTGCTCGTAGGAGCCCCGGCCTTTCCGCCACTGGAAATACTGCACGGAGTCGGAGCCGCAGGCCACCGCCTGGAGGCAGGCCAGCCTGTGGATGCCGGGGCGCTTTACCTTGTTCACGTTCTGCCAGTTCACCAGGCCGGGGGCGCTCTCCATCATCATGAACGGTACGCCGCGTTTCAGGGAACGCATCAGCGCATGCTGGAAGGCGGTCTCGAAGGCGGTGTCCTCCAGGGTCTCCCAGTCGTTGTGGAAGGGGGGATAATTGTCCCAGGACACCACGTCCATGTGGGGAGCCATCTTCCGGTAGTCCAGCCCGCCGAACATGCGCATCAGGTTGGCCGTCACGGGGATGTGGGGGGTGACGTTGTGGAGCACATCGGCTTCCGCCTTCATGAAATCGTTGGTGTTCCAGGTGGTGAAGCGCTTCCACTCCAGGTTCAGGCCCATGACGCTGGTCTCGCCGTGGACGAAGGGGGGCTCTATCTGGTCGAAATCGTTGTAGCGGTGGCTCCAAAAGAAAGTCCACCAGGCGCGGTTGAGCTTCTCGATGTCATTGTCGTATTTCTCTCTCAGATATTTACGGAATTTCGTTATGCAGTGGTCGCAGTAGCATTCTCCGCTGAACTCGTTGGAGATATGGTACATGATCACGCCGGGATGGGAGCCGAATGTCTCCGCCAGCTTTCTGTCTATGAGAGCCACCTTCTCCCGGTAGACGGGGGAGCTCATGCAGTGGTTGTGGCGCCCGCCGTGGTGCTCCCGCATGCCCATCCGGTTCACCCGCATGGCCTCGGGGTATTTTGCGTCCAGCCAGGCGGGGCGGGCTCCCGAGGGCGTGGCCAGCACGGTGTAGATGCCGTTCTCGTAGAGCCTGTCTATGATCTGCGCCAGCCAGTCAAAATCGTACTTTCCCTCCTGAGGCTCCAGCACAGACCAGGAAAAAATGCCTACGCTGGCGCTGTTGATGCCGGCCTTCTTCATCAGCTCCACGTCCTGCTCCAGGATGTCCGGCCTGTCCAGCCATTGCTCGGGATTGTAGTCGCCGCCGTGGACGAAGCCGCCTATCTGAGGGAATAAAATCTTCTTCTCCATATGTGGATATCTCCTTATTTTTATGTATTTTAGTGCTGTTTCCAGTATAGTCCCCTTTTCCGCAGAAATCAATATGGGGACGGTACTGATTGCGTAAAAGGATTCCCCGGCGTTTCTGAATTTTTTCTTAACACTACTGCAGTAGTGTTGACAATCCGGCAAGAAGGGTGTAAGGTAGAAGCAACCGGAAACTACTGTGGTCTTATGGAAAGGAGGATCAAAATGGATATCAAGCTTTTCGATTCCGAACTGAAGGTAATGTGCGTGCTTTGGAGCGAGGGCGACACCACGGCAAAGCATATATCTGATGTTCTGAAAAAAGAAATCGGCTGGAACATGAACACCACCTACACGCTGATAAAAAGATGTATCAAAAAGGGGGCGATTGCGCGTTCCGAACCCAATTTCATGTGCCATGCCCTTATTCCCAAAGAGGAAGTACAGGAGGCGGAAACAGATGAATTGATCGACAAGATTTATGACGGTTCCGTGGACAAGCTGTTTGCGGCCCTGTTAGGCAGGAAGAAGCTCTCCACTGAACAGATTCGGAAGCTCCGGCAGATTGTGGACGATTTGGAATAGAGGTGAAGCAAATGAATTTGCTGCAAATGAATATACTGCAAATGAATGTACTGCAAATGACCTTTTCGGGGGCTGTCTTCATTACTGCGGTAGTGCTTATCCGTGGGGCGGCGATCCATAAGCTGCCGAAGAAGACTTTTCTTGTTTTATGGGAATTGGTGCTGTTCAGGCTGCTTATCCCGTTTTCGATTCCGTCCGTGTTCAGTGTTTATACGTTGGCAAATCATAGCATATCTTCCACAACATGGCCGGAAGCCGGGACAGGTTACGACATTCCCGCCATGCAGGGGCTGTTTGTTACGGCACAGGGAGCAGAACGGCCGCCAGCGGATGTTTCACCGTCTGTTTCTGTTTGGTTTATGGTATGGTGTGCGGGAATCCTGCTTACCGGGTTGTTTTTCGTAATATCTTATCTGCGTTGTCTGACGGAATTTCGGACAGCTTTGCCCGTCCGCAGCCATTATGTGGAAAAGTGGCTGGGGGAGCGCCCATTGAGGCGCAGGATTTCGGTAAGGCAATCTGACCGGATTTCCGCCCCATTGACTTATGGCATTTTCCGTCCGGTCATCCTCCTGCCGAAAAAGATGGACTGGAAAAAGGAAAAGCAGCTGCAGTATGTCCTCTCACATGAGTATGTGCATATCTGTCGCTATGATACTGTAACAAAGCTGGTTGCGGCACTTGCCCTCTGTATCCATTGGTTCAACCCCTTTGTGTGGGTGATGTATCTTCTTTTCAACCGTGATATAGAACTGGCTTGTGATGAAAGCGTCATCCGGCAATTGGGAGAAAAATCGAAATCTGCCTATTCGCTGATGCTTATCGACATGGAAGCGGCCAAAAGCGGTCTGCTGCCATTTTGTAACAGCTTTAGTAAAAATGCAATCGAAGAAAGGATTACAGCGGTCATGAAAACGAAAAAAACCTCATTATTTGCAATTTGTATCGCCGCGGTGCTCATTGTGGGCGTGACCACCGCTTTTGCCACTTCCGCAGCGGGCATGGGAGAAACGGACGGGATCCATGACGCGGATTTTTCAGATTCTGCGGATTTTTCAGGTTCTTCAGATTCTGCGGCTTCTTCAGATTCTACAGATTTTTCGGATTTTGCGGGCTTTTCGGAGGAAGAATTCGGCAAATTGCTCGCCTTGCGCTTTGACGGTTATGAAGATATGAGTGTTTCGGAATTTCATAATAAAGTATGGGAATTAACAGATACGGAGGAATATCGCGATTTGTTGGAGAGATTCTCTCAAAATACGGCTCTCTATGAACAAAAGGACAGCAATGAGATTGCGGCTTTTCTGTTCTACACATTGGAACCCCTCACGGCCGAGAAGTGGCAGACACGGGATTTCGGGGGAGGCATCGCAACGGATTATCCCGGCGCTTCTGATAATGCCATGCTGGAATTTGTTTTCAGCCTTACCATTGAAAATGCTGATACGCTTACTGTCGGCGCGTACAATGCCGCACGTTTGGGCGTTGTGGACGGGATGCGGAATATCATGCATGGCAAAACGAAAGAGCAGTTGCAGAATCGTTCCTTCATGCAGGAAGCCATTGATGCTGAAATCGAAGAGCTGAACGAGAAATGGAATACAGATAAACTGCGGATTTCCGTGGAATATTCCTTCCTGCCCCTTTCGGAATCGGGCGGCGGAGAGGGTGGACAGGAAGAGATAAAGCAAGAACGGGAGCCCCGGGAATATCCCAATGGCACAGAGGAAGATTACCGTTCCTTATTGGATTTGAGAACAGCCGATTACCAGAGCAGGTCAGTTGCGGATTTTAACATGGATTTGCTGGAATGGGCAAATGAAAATTATGAACGGATGGAACGGATCAATATCGATACTGCCCAGCAGGATTTTTCCGTGAACCTGGACAGTGACGAGCTTTCTTTTGTAGCAATAACCGCATGGCTTTCCGGAGTGGAAAATGGAAAATATGTGCAAAGCATCAACACGGGACGGAAAGAGGAAGACCCTATCCTGAATCAATATCTTCCGTCAAAAACAGCGGAAGAAAATGGATACGGCGCCTGGTGCAATCTGTTCTACCCATTTTCCTATCATATCGCAGACAAAAAGACGCTCACTGTCGGAGAGCGGGACGCTTGTATCAGCAATATGATAAGTGAGATACAGGATTTTTGGAACGGAACGGATATCGAGGAAATGTTAGGTATGACAGAAGATGATATTGTAGGCAGGCTGAAAGAGATTGCAGCGGAATACAGCAACGATGACATAACAATTATCATTCAGGAAGATTCTGTCAGTTTTGAAAAAATGGACGAACGGGACAGGGCATTTGATTGACAGGGGGAACGGGGGAGGCCTGTGGCTGTGGGGAGGTGTACTGCTCCGCGATTTCACTTGCCGTGAGACCAGACTGCATAACGCTGGCTGGTGGCTGGTTGAACCCCATGATTACATGAGACAGTATTCCGCGGTATGTGATATAACTGCTGCCAGTGTCCTTTGATTCCAGGGTGCGCGAAGCGGCTCCTGGCAAATCCCTGTCCGCTGGCAGCAGTTATCCATAGGCAGTTCCTTCCGGAGGCCGTCAGTGGAAGGTGTCCACGCTGTAGTCATGATAATGGAAGCCGAACCACCGCCCTGGCATGTCGCCGGGGAAGCGGGGGGCGTCATAGGTGACGAAGCCGCCCTCCGGCGTGAGCGCCTCCGGGGTGTAGCGGCGGGTGTGCTCCAGCAGGAGCTTCCAGAGCCGTTGGAAGACATCCCTGTATTCCGGCACGGCGGAAAGGTCATGCCGCTCCATGGGATCCCTGTCCAGGTCGAACAGCAGGGCGTGGCCGCCTGTGGCGGAGTAGACCAGCTTCTTCTTCCCCTCCATGACGCAGAAATTCCGGTTCAGGCTGTTGCCGAAGAAGACTCTGTCTTCCGGCAGGTCAGATACCGCCAGCAGGTTCCTTCCCGAGCGCCCCTCCGGGCAGTCCTGCCCCGCCATGGCCAGAATCGTGGGGTAGATGTCCGCCAGGGTCACAGGGCGGTCAATCCGGATATTGCGAGAAATCCCCAGTTTCTGGGGCAGCCCCCCGCCCTGAGGAATCCCCAGAGACTGGGGATTCCCCTGTCTCTGGGGATTTCCCAGTCTCTGGGGAGGCATGATCAGCAGGGGCACATGGGCGCTGCCCTCGAAGAACAGGTTCTTCTGGGACATGTGGTGGTCGCCCAGCATTTCCCCGTGATCCGAGGTGAAGATCACCCAGGTATCCTTGAACAGATCGTTCTCCCGCATGGCTCCAAAAATGCGCCCCAACTGGTAGTCCACCTGGGTGATGCAGGCGTAGTAGGCACGACGGCTGGCCTGCTTCTGCCGGGCGCCCAGCAGGTGCATGTTGGTATTCTCGTAAGCCCCCGCCAGGAATCCCTGGGGGGTGGTCTCCACAGTTTCCGACCAGTCCCCGGTCACAGGCTCCGGCAAGGGGATGCCGTCATAAATCTCCCAGAAATTCCGGCAGGGGTCAAAGGGCGGGTGGGGCTTGGTGAAGCTGGCCCAGAGGAAGAAAGGGCGGGTGGCGTCCCTGGTCTCCAGGAAATCGATGGCCTCGTCGGCTATCCAGGTGGTGATGCTGTCCTTTTCCTCCACGGTGGAGAGCACGGGCTCCATCTCGCACTCCCCGATGCCGTGGACTTTCGGGCGGGCAAGGGGCTGCTTTTTATCATATTCCCGCATGTAATCCAGGGGCAGCTTCATGTGTTCGAAACCGTAGTGGGCTCTGGCGGGGTCGAAGTGCATCTTCCCCTTGGCACAGGTCTGGTAGCCGGAATCAGTCAGCAGGGCGGGTAAAGTAGTACGGTTTTCCGTACATTTCTGCATGAAAGCCGCGTGGGAGCCGTTGGAGGTCACGCCGCTCTCATAGCCTTCCAGACCGGTCATGATGGTCGTGCGGGAGGGCACGCAGATAGGGCATCCGGCGTAGCATGAAGTGTAGCTGGCGCCCATGGCGGCCATGTAGTTCAGGTGGGGCGTGAAGATGCTCTGGTTCCCCCAGGCGTTCACGGTGTCGAAGCGCTGCTGGTCGGTGGTGATCAGCAGGATGTTGTCTTTGGGCATGTTGGTCTCCTTTTTTCCATAAATATCATATCTGTAATCCGTGCACCGTCAGTCGCCTTCCGGCGTCTCCTGTAGTCCCATGTAGAGGAATGTCTGTTCGTCCCCCTTGGCGATGCAGAACATCCCGCCGGCCTGGGATACGGAATCCGCCGGATATCCTTCCGTCACCTTATTGAAATCCCGGTCTACAAGATACGCCATGCCGTCCTTTTCCAGCACAAGGGCATATCCCTGGTAAAATCCGGAGCAGTCGGCCCATTCCGGGGAGTCCACCCGGTTGCCCTGCTCGTCCAGATAGAACCATGCCTCTCCGTCGCTTGCCGTATAATACCCGTCTCCCGCCAGCTTGATATACGGATATTTCGCCAGCACCAGCTCCTGCTCATTGGTCACATCCCCTGACGCATCCGTCTGGGCTCTGGAGAAATCAATGAGGAAATCCATCTGCTCCTCCGTACCGTCGTACGCGGATCCCCGCAGCACCAGGCTGGTTCCCCTGTTGATGTACCATTGGCCGCAGTCATAGTAGGACTGGGGCCAGAAGTCATAGATGCAGTCAGCCGGATCTCCCTCCAGCGAATACATATCCAGCAGTATGGAGTCCCCCGCATTCAGGTCATGTATCCTCAAAAGAGAGGCCTCCAGCCATGGCGTACCCACTATATATCCGTCCCTGGCGCTCTGCACCGGGCATCCCGGATCATACCCAAATATAGATGTGCCCGCCGAGCCGTTGGAGGAAAAAGTGGCGTAGGCCCCTTCTTCCGTCACCTCTATGGCCGCCCCCTCCGCGCGCATTTCCTCTACCCAGATTTCCTGCAGACGCGCTTCCTGCTCCTCATCCGTCCATACAATGGTTCCGTCCTTCCTGACCCGGTGCATGTTCAGATCGTCCGCGTCGGAATACAGAAATTCTCCATCCTGCAGGCTGGCGATGCCGATGCCGTACCCGTAACCGATCAGCTCATACCTCTGCTCCAGCTCAATCCGGGCGGTCTGCCTGCCCTCCGCGATATCATAACAGCATACCTCCGGCTTCCCTGCCTCATTCATATGTCCGTATGTGACCGCATTTTCGGAAATGCCCATGCAGATAAGCTCCTGCACCTCCAGGAGCACATTTCCCTGTCGGTCAAAAACCGTGGCGTTCTCCCCGTCTCCCAGGGCAAACTGCCCCTGGTCGTTGGGCGTGCGGAGATAGGAAGAATAGCTGTTGGGGACAATCTCCTCCCCCTCCAGATCCACGGCGCCGTACAATCCGTCCCGAAGGGTCACAATGACGCCTCCCGGCGCGTTTCCGTTCACAAACTCCAGACTGGCCTTCTCCGTCCGGATGACCCCCACTGCCTGTTCTCCCCCATCGGCAGGCTCCTCCTGGCCCGGGGCATCCTCTGCTGTGCCGTCCCCGCTGCCCTCCCCGTCAGCGTCATCCTGCTGTACAGGAGCCAAAACCTCCGAAATCTTTTCCTGCAGCTTTGGATCCTTCTCCAGTTCCGTACTCACAAAGTCAGGAATCCCCTCTTCCGTGAACTGTTCCAGGGTGATCTCCCCCTTGTCGTCTTTCCATACCGCCTGGGCCCACTGGCCCGCGGCCACCTCCTGGGAGGCGATTACCTCTTTGGTATCGGGATCCGTTATGCTGCACTCCACCACGCCTTCCAGGATGTAAACCCGCAGATGCTCCTCGTCCGGAGCCTCCACCCAGCCGCAGGTCCCCCGGATTCCCACTACCATGTTGGAATTGCGTATGTACATGGTCTCGTCCTCCTCCAGCGGCTCCGTCACCTGAAAGAACAGGCTCCCCGCATCCAGTTCGATCTCCAGTTCCTTTCCTGACTTCCGGATGCCGATCCGGCTGTTCTCGTCCATCTTCGCCAGCTTCACGTTGTCCAGGTCGATCCACAGATACCCTTCCTGCTCCGTCCCCAACAGATAGCCGCTGTACAGATTCATGTCCGCCACGGGCTCCAGCTCCTTCTCCTCGTTGCGGACGAATGTCTCGCCTTCCGTTCCCGCAAGCTTCATCGTGGTAGCCGCTGCCTGATTTCCGCAGGCGGCGCCCAAAACCATCAGCCCCAGCGCCACAGCCATCCCTGCAATGCGCGTCATCTTCTCTTTCATGGAAACCCTCCCCCTATCATCTTCCTGGTACTTTCGCTTTCTGCATTGTACCATACCTCCCAAATGCCGTCAATCAGTGAAGCGGGAGCACATTCTGATCACGGCATCAGCGATGGCCATTCCTCTTGAGCAGAATATGGCTTTGGCGGGCCCGTAGGACACCGGAGTATGATCCGCATTATATACTGCTTAACGATTTCACTTGCCGTGAAACCAGACTGCATAACGCTGACT